>CBDBVC010000062.1:0-112686 GCA_965212525.1 Lysobacterales bacterium | reverse complement strand
TGGCCCTCGGCCGACAGCCAGAGTGCCACGGCCTTCGATGCCGTGGCCTGGTTCAGCCACCTGTTCCGCATGCCACTGTTCTTCCTGATCGCGGGATTCTTTACCTGCTATCTGGTGGAAAAACGCGGTATCCCCGGCCTGCTGAAAAACCGCGCACTGCGCATCCTGCTACCGCTGGTGATCTTTCTGCCGCTGGTACTGATCAGTATTGGCAAGAGCATCGAATGGGCGGTGTTCAACATCGACAATCCGTCACCGGTGATCCAGTTCGTCGCCTTCATGATGAATGCACCCAATGCCGAGGGGCCGCCGGTGACCACAGCGCATCTGTGGTTCCTGTACAACCTGTGTTTCTTCTATCTGGTGTACGCAGTTCTGCAGCGATTCGGTGTGCTGAAGCAGCGCTGGATGAATGTGCTGAACTCGCGATATTTTGTATTGCTGGTCATGCCGCTGCTGCTGGTGCCGGCCCTGATGAGTCAGTTCATACCGCACCCGGCCCCCGAGCAGTTCGTACCCCAGTGGTGGTCGTTCGCCTTCTTCGGCGTCTTCTTCATCGTCGGCAGCCGGCTGTTTCACCTGCCCGCAGCTGATCGATGAACTCAAGCCCTATGTACCCTGGTTGCTGGTGATCTCGATCGGGCTTTACTGGGTACTGTTCGACACCATGCCTAAAGAACTCGGATTCGCCGACATCATGGCCATGGAGCAGGGCGTGACACAGTCCTGGGCCCACTTCGGCCAGTGTGTGCTGGAAGCCTATATTTCCGTGTTCATGACGGTGGTATGCCTGGTGGCCGGCAAGGCGCTGCTCAACAATGCCAATCGCGCGTTCCGGCTCATCGCCGATTCTTCCTACTGGGGGTGTACATCATTCATTTACCGCTGTTGTTCTTCATCCAGTTCCTTCTGCTTGATGTGGAGTGGGGCCTGTGGACCGAATTTCTGCTGTCCTCATTCGGCACACTGATCATCGGTATCGTGAGCTATCTGGCGATCGTTCGCTGGACGCCGATAGGGTGGATGTTAAATGGGAGGCGGTAATCAGGTTTCGGCCTGACGGGACGACTACTTTTGGGAAAAGTTGGCAAAACTTTGAGTTTGTAGTTTGTTTGGTTTTTCTTGTTTGTTCTGGATCAGGTTTCGCCTGATGGCGAGTCACTTTTCTTTGCTCGACCCAAAGAAAAGTACCCGCGGGGCATAAATAACCAAAAGAAAGGGCGCCCTGCGTCTTGCCTGCCCACCCAATGCAGAGCATTGAGTGGTCAGGTTCCCTGCGTTTCTCGTTCGAGCAGGCGCTGCGCGACGCCGTAGCTAGTCCCAGAGGGGTGACGCGAAGCTAATCCCAGAGGGGCAACTCGCATCAGCCTGCATGCAGGCTGACACTCAGACAGTGCTCGCTGTTCTCCCGCTCGAACTGCGATACTCGGCAGCGCCGATGGGACAATTAGATGACAATACTGCACCGGTAGTCAGATCAACAACCGGCGCTGCATGACGCGAAGCTAGTCCCATAGGGACAACTCGCCCTTCGGGCTCAGACAGTGCTCGCTTGTTTCCCTGTCCAGCCTGCGCGTCTCGGCTGCGCCAACGGGGACAGGTAAGTCAAAACCACACCCCTTGTCGTCCCGAGCCTAGTCGAGGGGCCTGTAGTAACGCACGTGATGAGCTATCCAGATGGCACACCCAATTATATGTACAACCGAAGACATGGTTTACATTCCAAACCGGGCACATGGTTTACACCTATTTTCGATTTGGTCTGATGATTCTACCGATTCTTGGGTCGAATATCCCCAAGGGCATCTGGGCAAAATAGATCTGCCATCGATCGTGGGCTTGCGGTTTCAAGCCAACGTACTCGCCAATCAACTGGCGTGACACATAGACCGCTCGCCCATGCCATTTCATCTGACCACCACATTTCACCTTGCGGACTTCAAATTGATCCGGATAACCCACCTCGGGCAGCTGTTCCGGAAAAGGTCGTGTTGATGATGTATAGACGTCAGCCGGCCTGCGTCCCATGCCCAGGCCCTGATGTGAACGCTGGTAATTGTATTCCTCCAGGAATCGATTGAACGCCCGTTGCTGTGCTGAAAGATTCGCCTTGGGCGGACTGGCCGTTGCGGCTTTCAGGGTTCGATGCATGCGTTCATGTCTGGGGTTCTGTTCCGGATGACCGGGCGCAATGCGTTCCGGCTTCACACCGAGTTTGAGCAACCAGATGCTCAGTGGAGACAAGCCACCCAGACAGACCTGCGCAAAGGGATAACCGTTGTCGGTGCGGATCGCATCAGGCAATCCATAACGACGAAAGGCTTGTTCATAGCAAACCTGTACAGGCTTAAGCTTCAAGCCGTACTGACCCTGACAGGTGAACAGGAATCGGCTGTAGTTATCCGTGATGGTCAGTGGGTAGCAGCGTTTGCCATTACCCATCGCAAAATGGCCCTTGAAATCGGCACTCCACACCGCATTGGGTGCGATGGCATGTTGTAACGGCTGGCTGTGCGGGGGGATGCGATGACGTTTTCTTCTTCGCTTCACCAGGCCGTGCCGTTTGAGTATCTCGCCAACTGTACTGGTCGCAGGCCAGGTGATGTCAGGTTTATCTCTGATCAACTTGTCCCGAAGGGGCTTTGGCCCCCAGGTTGGATATCGATGCTTCAGGGCCAGGATCTGTTTGACCAACGCCTCTTCGGTTCTGTTGGCACAATGCTGCGGTGCTCGTGACCGGTCGATCAACCCTTTTGATCCCTGCTCGTAAAAGCGGTAAATCCATTTGTCACCGGTTGGTCGACTGATTCCGAATCGGCGACATAATTCGGTCTTGGTGAACTCCCGGCTTAGCCAGGCTTTGATAAAGGCATGTCTTTCAGTCATGGCACAGGTCTCTTTCCAGGGCATCGGCTTGTCCTCCTTGCCGACACATTACACCCTGTAAACCATGTGTCCGGTTTAATGTGTAAAGGATGTCTCCGGTTTATACCTATACGCCTCGTCATCCCCGCGCAGGCGGGGATCCATTTTAAAAAAATTAAGATGGGTTCCCGCCTTCGCGGGAACGACAGATTCAATCCGGTCACGTTTCACCATTCAAACTGCGATACTCGGTTTTTTCTTAGAGATTAATCTAAAAACCAGATCGAAGATTTGATGACGATAAGTGCGACCACAAGCAGCAGAGTTCTGAAGATCACGATGATCTTGAATGTGAGCAGGGGTGAAACTGTAAATCCAGTCAGGCACTTGTTCAAGATCTTGCCGCAGGACATCCAGAATATTGGAAAGAGAAACAGCGTGGACAGGAGTCTGTAAAATTTCAATATCTCTTCATCTGATGGGTTTCCAGGCACTGCAACAAACGAAAACAGAAGGAAGACGATGGATAGAATTGCTGCTGTGGCTGTTATGCCATTTATGATCCTGTAGATGAGGACGCCTGGCTCTGAAGCATCACTCAATCTTCAATCCTTCCTGAACGGATACAGCATCTGGCCCCAGAAGGTTCTCGGCAGTCGTCTGGTGGTGCCGTAGTGGGCGGGCCAGTGTTCGTCCGGCATGTGGTAGGTGCCGAACAGGCGATCGAACAGGGGCAGGTGGACGGCGTAGTTGGTGTCGATGGCCGGTTTTTCGCTGCTGTGGTGCCAGTGGTGGTATTGCGGTGTGCAGACGATGTATTTTAGCGGACCGAGCGGGATGCCGACGTTGGCGTGCACGTAGACGGCCTGGAAGGCGGCGAAGGCGACGTAGAGGTCGAAGGCGGCCTTGTCGGCGGAGAGCAGGTATAGCGGCACCATCACCAGGCAGCGGTCGACGAACATCTGCACCACGTGGTTGCGTGAGCCGGCCATCCAGTCCATGTGTTCCACCGAGTGATGCACGGCGTGGAATTTCCACAGCCATTTCGATTCATGGAAGGCGCGGTGAGACCAGTACAGCACGAAATCGGCGCAGACCAGCAGGATGAGGAACTGCACCACCACGGGAAGCGACTGCATCCAGTCCTGGAAGCCGCCGTGGATGGCCCAGCCGAACACGGTGACGACAAAGTAATTGCCCACCAGCAGCAGCACGGTGATCAGCAGGTGATTGAAGCAGAAGTAGAACAGGTCGAGCTGCCATTCGGGTCTGAGGATGACCTGTTCCTCGTACTTGGGGAACACCTTTTCGAGGAAGATGAACAGGAAGGCCGAGGCGACAAAGGCCAGCAGCAGCCAGTCCAGGCCAAAGGACATGTCACTGACAGGGACAGGACCGACGGTAATGGTATAACCGCCCATGGCATAGGCAGCGACGGTAAACAGCACGCCAATGGCACCCATGCGTCGCTTGTTTCCCAGGCAGAATGTGAGAATGGCGAACACCAGCGAGGCAAACATCACCCACATCAGCACCTGTTGCAGCATCACGGCATCATAGGCAGCCCGCAGCTCCTTTGTGGTCAGCAGGCTGGGATAGCGGTAGCAGAGCACCGCCAGAAAGCTGATGATGCCGAGAAACATGGAGGTGTATCCGCT
Organism: Lysobacterales bacterium; assembly: GCA_965212525.1. Taxonomy (GTDB): domain Bacteria; phylum Pseudomonadota; class Gammaproteobacteria; order Xanthomonadales; family SZUA-38; genus SZUA-38. Next base: position 108,163 of record CBDBVC010000062.1, on the reverse strand, counting down.
GATGCGGCCGTCACCGAGGCGGAATTCCTTGTGCGGCATGGGTTCGGTTTCGCGTGCCTGATACTGGTAATCCGATGAATCGTTGTTCTGCTTGCTGGACATGGCTCAATTCCGATTTCGCTACATACCCACCATAGCATTACAGCTGATCACTGAAAACGGGTGTTGACTACTCCCCGAAGCTGCCCGCTGCACCAGGAAATACAACAGGCGTTTCGGCACCATTTGTTGAGACGGCACTGACGCCGAAGTAGTAATTGTCGATCACCAGATTTTTAAGTGTGTACTCACCGACCATGCCGACCCAGCGGCTGTGGGTCCATTGTGGCGCATCGGTCAGTCGCCAGTGCACGCGGTAGCCAGCCAGGTTCTCTGCTGCCTTGCCTTCAGCCTGTGTCCATTTCAGTGTGGTGCTGGGCTGAACTGCGCCTTCGATACTGACATTGGCGGGTATGGGCGGGGCAGAGGCAAGCTGCGCCAGTACGGCAACATTGAGGGCAGTCAGTTTTGCAACATAGGGGAAGTTGACCTTGTCGATGACATCGCCATAACGAATCCCGTTCTCTGTGCGCAGATCCTGATGCTGGCGGTCGTAATGTTCGTGGGTCTCCATGATGCGCACACCGGGTATGCCGCGTTCGTTGAACGGGCGGTGATGTCCACCACGGCGGAAGCGGTCAAGTCGATAGACCATCATGATGTCGAGATTGGGTATGAAGCGATCGGCGGTGCGATCCACGAATCGAGCCAGATTGCGTGACGGGCTGTCGACTTCACCTCCGGTAAATCGGCGCAGCCGTGCCTCCTCGGGGGTTTCCGTGGCGCGCGTGCCTTCCGAAAACACCCGCGCCGTGCTGTTATCGATCACGCCATCAATACCCTCGATATTGCCGATCATGTCGTTGTTGAGTACGGCCTTGATGCGCCAGCCTTGCACCAGGGCATGATCGGCCAGAATGGCGCCCCCGAACAGGCCCTGTTCCTCACCCGAGAGGGCGGCATAGATGATTGTGCCGGCAAATCGATGCTGGCTCAGCACACGAGCCGCCTCCAGGGTACCGGCCACACCGGTGGCATTGTCATTGGCACCCGGAGAATCATCAGTACCGTTGAGCGCGTCGGTGATGCGGCTGTCGATATCACCGCTCATCATGACTACACGATCCGGATCAAGCGTGCCGCGCTGGATGGCGATGACATTGACCACCTCAGTGCGCTCGGGAATGCGTCGCTCACCCTCGACGAAGTCGGAGACGGTCATCACTTCCAGGCAACCGCCACAGGCCTCTGAAATGTTACGGAACTCGGCCTCGATCCAGCGACGTGCCGCACCGATGCCTCGAGTCTGACTCACTGTTTCCGACAGCGTATGTCGTGTTCCGAAATCGACCAGTGTCTGGACATCGGATTGCAGCCTGTTAGCAGAGACAGCATCGACAATGCCATGGACTCGCTGTTCAATCTCCGGCTGTGCCAGAGTGGAACTGGCTGCAAGACAAAGGCTCATCAGGGTGATCAATGGTGCTTTCATGACAGGTTTCCGGTGGCTGGTGGGCGGGGGCTGCAATGGCAGTGTACTACAGCAGCAAAGTGAACCGGTGTCTTGCGGGCATGAAAAAACCGCCATGGCCTCTCAGCCATGGCGGTTTCAGATTCGGGACGAAATGATCAGCTTTCGAAACCGTCCTCGAACAGTGCCGGTTCGCAGGGCTCGTTCGAGCTGCTGACCGAGCCGGTCACCACGGCCAGGGTCAGGCGTGAATCCGGTGCCTGTGCTCCCTGTTCTGTTGCGATGACTTCGCCGAACTGGATGGCAGCATCGGTACTGACCACATTCACGCAGAACTGGACCGATGCGGATTCATTCGGCCCCAGTGTAATGCTGGTCGGGAACGATTGAAAATCCAGTGTGGCTGGTGCGTTGAGTGCAAAGTTCCAGGTGGCCGGTGTGGACAGACGATTGGTGAATGTCCGTGTCCAGGTACAGCGCCCCTGGCAATCATTGCTTCGCATGCTGGCCAGATTCAGTGTCGAGGGATCGCCACCCATGTTCGGATCAGCAGCCAGGAAATTGGCAAAGGATTCATCAAGCGTCAGGCCGGCCAGTGCGGCAACACGCAGATCGACGGTGCCGCTGCCCACATCATCCGGATCAGCCGGTGTGGCAGCATCGGCCTTGAAGGTGTTGGAGTCTGCCGTCATCATCATGGCCGACATGACTTCTGCAGGTGACCATGTCGGATGGGCTGCGATGACCAGCGCGGCTGCACCGGCGACATGGGGTGCCGACATCGATGTACCTGACAGGAATGTCAGCTGTGGCGGCGCGCCCAGATTATCCGCATAGGCGGCAAAAATATTGGTGCCCGGACCATTGATATCCGGCTTGGTCACATCAAAGAACGTGTTCGGACCAATCAGGCTACCACCGCTGAGGTTGTTGCCTGCGGCGGTGACAAACTTGTAAATCGGTGTGCCCAGAATTTCGAGCGTTGTCGCAACCGGATCATTCGACTGGATTTCTGCCACCACGGCGTTGCCATCTGCCATCCCCAGCATCACTGAGGGGATTGTGGTTGCCTCGATGCCACCCATCACGATCGGAATGTTGGCCGCATTGTTGAACACTACCGTGGCGATGGCACCCGCTGCCGTGGCGTTGTTGATCTTGTCGGCGAAGGAACAGCTACCGCGAGAAATCAGGGCAACTGCACCGGTGAATTCATTTCCGCCAGGCCAGGCAGTACAGCCTTCAAAATTTACCGGATCCACGTCACCGGCATAAGTGACATCGGCATTGACATCGCCGCCAAAGGCAGGCCCGGTGCCCAGCAGGCCATACAAGTTCATGAGGCTTGCAGGTGGTGTGCCGGGGCCAGTCACACTGACGTCATTGGAGTTGACACGATCGTGAGTCGAATTGGCCACCGAAAGCAGCCAGGGGCCCCTGTGATTGACATCACCAACGGGGTCGGTGTTGTCCGGGCGGGTATTTCCGGCAGATGCAACCACAACCAGGCCGGCAGCGAAGGCATCCAGAAACGTGCGATCGTTATCTGCCCAGGGCTGCAGTCCGCCTGAGATAGAGAAACTCAGCACGTCGGCACCGTCAGCGACACCCTGATTGATTGCTGCGATGATGGCAGAACCCGGGCACGAATCGATGCAGACATCGTAATTGATGATGTGGGCATGTGGTGCAACGCCTGACATGCTCGGGGCGTCGAAAACAGCACCGTTGGCCGTGTTGATGAATCCACCGGGTGGTGCAGTCATGAAATTACCACCGGCGGTACTTGCCGTATGCGTGCCGTGGCCGTTTGAATCTTCCGGTCCGTCGGTCTCGGTTCCACCACTCAGGGCATCTGAAAAATCCCAGCCGCCAACATGCTTGTTGTTGCACACTAAGGCAGGATTGAAATCCGGGTTGCCCGGGTCACACCAGCCGACAAAGTTGCCGGCGCCATAGGGGTTGGCTGCGGCATAATCGTAGGCGTCTTCCGGCATATCAGAGAAAGAGGGGTGATCGAAGTTCAAACCGGAATCAATGACACCGATGATGATGCCTTCGCCCTGATTGGCTACGTTGGCAGGCATGTTTGTACCGTCCCAGACGGTGTCTGCACCGAGAAATGTCGGACCACGATCGGTGGTCATTTCATAATTGACATCCCTGGCGATACTCTTGATTACATCCAGTTGCGTCAGCTTGATGGCTTCTTCCCGAGTCAGGCGCAGTGCCATGCCATTGGCAGCCATGGTATAGGTGAAGATCGGTGTGACATCCCTGTTCAGCAATTGCGAGAAGGCCTGCAGCCTGTCCTGATGCAATTGTGACAGATGATCCAGATAGGCTTTACTGGTAGCGGTTTTGACATCCAGTTTCCTGGCACCGGTCGAAGCGCGCGATGTGCCGCGCAGGTTGTTTATGCCACCATCGTACATGGCCAGTGAGGGTTCACTGAACTTGATGATGAAAATATCGGATTGCCCTCCGACTGTGGCAGGTTCTTGCGCCGTGGTGGCGGCAAAAGACAGTAACAAGGCACAGGTGAGCAGGCCTCGCTTCAAGATGGTCATATTGAAATCTCCCTCGTCTGAACGACGATCATCGTTCCTGAAAACTGGCTGTATAAAAAATAGCCGACGAATCATATCAACCCGGGCACGAGAAATCATCGTGTTTGCATAAAAATGTGATGAAATGGCCTGATCTGTTCGGAAGTTATGAAAATTTCGTGAAAATTTACCCCGATTCGGACACAGGATCCTGATGAGTGATCACATCGGCACCGGGATATTCGCTGCGAATACGTTCTTCCACAGCATCGGCAATCTGATGTGCATCGGTCAGGGACAGTGTCCCGTCCAGCTCCAGATGCATCTGAATGACATATCGCGGCCCCGATCGGCGAGTCTTGAGGCCGTGCAGGCCCAGGATACGTTCATCCTGTCTGACGATGGCAGCGATGTTGTCACGTTCAGCGTCGGGTAGTTCCTGATCCATCAGGTGCTGGAACGACTGCCTGCCTATTTTCAGGGCCGTTATCAGGATGTAACCACCGATCAGTGCGGCCAGGATCGGATCGGCCAGGTGCCAGCCGCGTGACGCCAGCCAGATAGCGGCCAGTACAGCCAGGTTGGTCAGCAGGTCGGTGACATAATGCAGCGAATCGGCAGCGATCGCAGTCGACTCTGTTCTGCGCAGCACATAGCGCTGAAACAGCACCAGCAGCAATGTGGCAACAATCGAGATCAGCATGACCCAGAGTCCGATGTCCGAGCGTTCAACAGGTGTGCGATTGATCAGATGATCGAAGGCCTGCAGGAACAGGAATATGGAAGAGCCGCCAATGAATGCCGACTGTGCCAGTCCGGAAACGGCTTCTGCCTTGCCGTGACCGAAACGGTGATCATCGTCGGGTGGGATGAGTGCGTAGCGTATCGCCAGCAGATTGAGCAGGGAAGCCACGATATCAAGTACCGAATCCAGCAATGAGGCCAGCAAAGACACAGACCCCGTGATCTCCCAGGCGATCACCTTGATCACCACCAGAAACAGGGCGACACAGACTGCCGCCGTGCTGGCGGCTTTCATCAACTGTTCGTTTCTGGTTTTGTTCAGGGTGTTCACCCTGAAGATTATCGCAGATTTGGGTTTATGTTTTTTTGTTTGTTTGATGGTTGAGTGTGCGAGTAGGTTTTCCTTTTTTTTATTCGAATTCAGGCGAAAACTGATAGAGAACAAAAAATCGAGACTTGATTACAAGTCAGGGGTTGAGCCACGTGCAACAACCAAAAAGAAAAAATTCCTCGTTACGAGGGCGTCCACGCATACGACCACTTCACGAACAGGGTCTTGTTGGTGGTGGTCAGGTCGGTGACTTCATCGGTTTCCTGGCCACTGTCAGAGTAGCCGACAAACAGGACGGTTCTGGGATTGACCTTGTATGAATAGATCAGCTGGGTGCTGAGTCGGGTAAATTCCTCATCCACCTCGTCCACATAGAGGCTGGGGTCACGCTCAACATTGGTGTACTGCAGTGTCAGCCGCAGGCGTTGTTTCAGGTCGAACTGGTAGCCAATTCTGAAGTCACTCTGGTTGGCCGTGAAGACATCCCGCGACTCGCGCTCCAGATTGGAATAGGTGTGGCGCAGGTTGAAATTCCAGTGCTTGCCCACGCTAAGATCAATCGAAGGGCGATAGCGGGTCTGTTCACCCAGAGCCGAGTTGGCGAAATCGATCTGGTCGCCGAAATTGCCACCCAACTGCAGTCTGAGGCCGATCGCGGCTGGATTTCACCGTAAAAGCCGTAATAGGACTCACCAAACAGAATGTCATCAAACAGCCTGTCCCGCGTGCCACCAAAGATTTCGACATACGACTGCATCGGCAGATTCATGTTGATGTTGCCTTCGAACTCGCGTTCCAGCACACGGCCGTCCTGATCATGAGTGATGTCCCAGTCCGAATAGATGGAAATCCGTCTGAACCAGTCTTCTTCCCGGCCAATCCAGCGTCTGGAGCCCCCGACTACCCAGCGGTTGAAGCCGATGCGGTTGACGAAACCCAGGTCGGTGCGGAAACCATCGTCATAATCCTCGTAGCGGATCTGGCCGAACCAGTTGCGGCTGTCATGCACCAGTCGTGTGAACAGTCCCGAACCGGAAAGGGAGGTGCTGACCTGTTCAAATTCCTCGACAAAATTGTCCGGATACTCGGTATCGGTATCCAGGTACTGGAATCGCAGTGAATTGGTATCACTGAACCGGATCTGACCATCGATACCGGCAACCCGGTTGTTGTAGCTGTCACTGTCACGTTCGGTATACAGCAAACCCACGGTGGAATTGTCAAGAACATCGCGGCGATAGCGCAGTACGGCATCGGTGCTGGTCTCATCCAGCGACGCGATGCTGGATCCAAATACACCGGGCACCACGAAGTTGGTGACGGTGTCCTCTGCGAAGAAAAAGCCGTAATTGTTTGCACCGGTCTTGCCGACAAGTCGCACGCCGTAGTCAGGATCGGCCACATTGCGCGTGAACACGGCGCGGATCGGGGTGGAAAACAGGTCGGCATTCTCTAGGAAAAACGGTCGACGTTCGGGAAAGAACAGGGCGAATGTGGTATTGACATCCAGCTGGGCCACATCGGCTTCGATCTGTGAAAAGTCCGGATTGATGGTGCCATTGAGTGTGATGTTGGGCGTGATTCCCCAGTTGATGTCAATGCCGGGTTCAAAGTCGAATTCGGTGTCGCCAAGGTCCGGGTCGGTCAGCTCGTCACGACTCTGGGAACCGATGGCGACCAGTGTCGGCGTGATTTCAAGGTCGCGGCCCTGTTCGGCATTGGCAAAACCCGTGAACTTGTCGAGCTGGCACAGAAAGCAGTCGATATCCCGATCGATGGCCTTGTTGGAAAAATTGTAGCGTGAATCCCGAGGGTATTTGCGGATCAGTCCAATACCCCAGGTTTGCTCACCCTCAACGTCGGGCAGCTGCATCTGCGAGTAGGGAATTTCCATCTCGACCACAAAACCGAAATCGGTGATGCTGCCGGCAGAATCCCAGATGGCATTCCAGGAATCATCCTCATTGCCATTCACATCGTCCTGGATCAGATCCATTTGTGCGCCAAACGGGTTGCTGAAGAATTCCAGGGCGCGGCGCTCGTCATTGAAGGTGTCAATGATGATACCAACAAAGTCATCGCGATAGGCCGAATCCCTGTCGCGAAGGTAGGCACGGATCTTGTCCGGCTCCGGGTCCTGTGCCCGAAACGCCACCAGCAGGGCATCGCCACGATCAATCAGGTGCGCATCGGTCTGCACTCTGGCCGGGATATTGTCATGTGGATCGGTTTCGATGGTGAGAGGGACGATCAGTGCCCTGTCCCAAACAGACTCGTCCATGATGCCGTCGATGGTCACTTCCGAGTCGAGATATGGAATGGACTTGGCTTCGATAGTGTTGGCTGGTGCTGCCTGCCATGACAGAACTGTCAGGAAGAGGAGTCTGCTCGCGTACCGATTCACGTCTGTCACCACCTTTTCATGTGGACCGACCCTAGCAGAACCCGGGGCCGGCCAAGAGTGCCATTAGTTGCCTACCCGGTTTGACGGAACAGTGACAGATTTGGTTTAGCTGGAAATCATTTCAATTGCCGGCTTGCAAATCCCTCGTTGTCCCGTTCACGGGCCAGTCATCCTTATGACTGAACAGAACGCAAAACGTTACGGTTTTGTATCAGTTTCGATCAGGGTGGGTTGGCCGACAGCGTAGCACCCTGGGACATGAACGGATCGATCAGTTCATGCTGTGTCCGATCCGTGAAATCGATCACGAAGCGATACACCTGTCGCTCCCTGTCGGTCGGCACTCCATCAACCATCCAGGGCTGGAAACGGACAGACCTGAAAAGGCTCTTGACGGAGTAGGCCTGATCGACTGTTGCATTGGTGTCAACCATCTTGATGTAGCGGGCACGGCCATCGGCCTTGATATCCAGTCTGAGGTCGAAATATGTTGCTTTTCCTGGATCGATTGATTCCTGCTCGGGAATGTATCGAAACGGCCCACCAACAACTGTGAGCTGACCGGAAAGCTGTCGACGCTGCTCGGGATCTGCAAATTCCCAGGCACGCCTGTAGTGAATTACCGCACGGCGCTCTGATCGCCAGCGCATGTAGAGGCCTGCCAGGTCCATCAGGCTCTCGTAGCGTTCTGCATGGCTGAATGAGTCAGGGTGTTTGTCCTGTATCTCGATGATGCGTTTGAGCGAGCTGATACTGCGACCACCGTCGTATCCCTTGTAGAGAAATGTCATGGCCTGTCCTTTCAGTAGCGGCACCATCGACGGATGATCTGGCCCCTGTTCGGATTCGATGGCGAGAAGGTGTCGGCGGTACATGCTGAGTGCGGGCTTGAAGTAACCGATCATGGTGAGCAGGCTGCCGTATTGTCGCGCTGACTGGATAGACCTGGCGTCAGTCAGACCAAAGTTGTGGTGGTGAATCCGATAGTTGGCCTCCTGAACACGTGCCGATTTCCAGATTTCATCCTCGTTCCACAGACTCAGGGCCTTGTAGAACATGTAGGGGGTCTGTCGCATGGTCATCATGCCATCGATGCGGTGGGTAATATGCTGTGCTCGTGTCATGGCCCGAAACGATTCCTGATAACGTTCACGTTTCAATTCAGCCATACCCAATAGCTCATATGGTCGGATCAGGTCCTCATGGTACAGACCATGCTGATGTTCAAGGATCGGTATCGCCTTTTCTATCGACTCAACTGCACGCTGGTATTGCTCCTGTTCAAGGTAGGCTGTGGCCAGATCTGTCATCAGGTGGGCATAGGCAGTGGATTTGTCGCCGTGTTCTCTCAGCACGGCAGGCAGTTGCCGCTGCAGACTGTCGATGCTGGCCGTTTGGGCATCACTGCCGATACTGATCAGTGCGGTGTCGTGAGGCGATATGATGGAATCATGCATGCCCTCATCGAGCATGATCATGTTGGCCATCGCCGGCGTCGTGATCAGCACGGCAAGCAAAGTCATGGAAAGTTTTCGTGTCATGTTCAGCTCCCTTTTTATTGTTTACGTCAGAACAGCAGAATGATGACCAGACAGGGATCATCCTGATTGAGCCTCACTGGATCAGCGAATCCTGTGTTTCTCCCGGTTCTTCGATCAGCATGGATTTGGCCTGCTCAGCCACGGGCAGCAGCAAGCCCTTACGCGCCGGGTCTGAAAACTGCAGCAGAAAGCGCTGTCTGTTGCTGGCAACTGAGACAAAATTCCCTTCGTCGATTCTTGGCCGGAAACGTGATCCGCGAAAGGCACCCGTCGCGTTGTACTTGAAAGAGCCGGTGGCATTGGTGTTGATCAGTTTGATGTATTGTGGCCTGCCATCACGCTTGATGCTGAATTCAAAATCGTAGTAGATATCATCGCCCTCGGGTACGACGTCTGGATCGACGTGAACGAAGGGGCCGCCCAGCACATGAAAATCACGCGACAGACTTGCCATCTGCTCCGGGCTGGCCATTTCCCAGGCAGCTTCGTAATAGCGCAATGCGCGTTTTTCGTAGTGCTGGCCCATCAGGATATCAGCCAGTTCAATTCGCCTGGTGTAGCGATCTGCCCTCGAGAATTGCTGCGGATGCTTGTCCTGTATCTCGATAATCCTGGCCAGCGAGGTGAAGCCTCGGTCCTTTTCGGAGATCACCATGCCGCCGAACGAGACAAAGGAATAGAAATAGGTCACTGCCTGACCTTCCAGTAATGGAATCAGCAATGGACTTTCGGGCCCGTCCACGTCCTCGATGGCCCTGAGGTGATTTCTGTAGATGCTCAGGGCCGGACGATATTCTCCGACCAGTGTCAGCCAGCTGCCGAGCTGTCGTGCCGATTTGATGGTCTCGTGATTGGTGATGCCATACTCGGATCGATTGATCTTGTAGGCAGACCGCTGTACCTGGATCGATTCCCAGATATCTCGTGAACGCAACAGATTCAGAGCCTTGTAGTAGATGAATGGCAACTGTGTGGTGTTGAGCATGCCCTCGAGTCGATGGGTGATGTGCTGTGCCCTGGACATGGCATCGGTGGATTTGGCAAAACGGGCTCGGTTGTATTCGGCGAATCCGATATAACTCAGTGGTTCGATCAGCTCTTCAGAAAAGATGCCTTCGGATTCGGAGATCAGCCGGACAGCAACTTCGAAGGCCTCGATGGCCTGTTGCCAGGACTTGTCGGCGATATAGTGCTTGCCCACTTCAACCATCTGTCTGCCGTAGGCAATCGAATCCGCACCATGTTCATTACGTATCCTGTACAGCGTGTCGAGACTTGCTTCCAGGCGATCCTGGGAAAATGCCTGTACTTCGGATTCAGCGTTGGTGCCCTCTGTTGTGAGAGTCGTCTGTGCGGCGTTTGACGGCATGGCAGCAAAGAGAATCGTACTTAGCAGCAGAGACCTCAGCCTTGGGTTCATGCGCAATCCTCCCGAAAAGTGACCGGTTTCAAACGCGGGCACTGACCACCGGTCATATCAGTGCACAGTCATCTACTCCTGAATTATAGACCCTGAGGAATGAAAATCCGTTGCACTCAGTATCATGCTTTCCTGTCAGCATGGCTGAGTGGTCAGTCATTGAGTGAGTCGTGCATTGCCACATCAAGGTGATCGATCAGTGGAATCAGCAGCTGGTCACTGATACTGTCATCGACATCAATGGTGAAACGGTGCACGGCGCGTGGTACAGATTCCGTGCTGCCGTCACTGATCTTCGGCAGGAATCGGGACTGGCGAAACAGCTTGATGGCAGCCACCGACTGTCCTGAGGTCGCGTTGGTGTCCATCAGCTTGATGTACTGCGGACGCCCATCGTCTCTGACCCGGAATCGAAAGTCGAAATACAACTGGTCTTCCCCGGCTTCGGGAGCCCATCTGAACGGTCCGCGAACGATGCGCAACTGCGATGACTGCTGTTGCTTCTGTGCGTCACTGGCAAATCGCCAGGCCTCGAGGTAGTGTTCAATGGCTTCGGACTCGCGGGCATTTTTCATCATCAGGTCGGCCAGCAGCATGCGTGAGGCATATTTCTCATTGTCCGCAAACTCGTGTGGATATTCCTCATGCAGGTAGACGAGTTGTTCCTGCATGGTAATGCCGCGATCCACCGTGAGCCCTTCATGCAGGAAAGTGATCGCCATGTTCCTGATCAGGGGTGCCATCGACGGATGACTGCCACCATGGATTTGTTGAAGTTCAATCAGATGACGTCTGTACATCGTCAGTGCCGGTTTGTAGCGCCCCATCAGTGTGAGCCAGGTTCCCAGGCGTGTTGCCGACAGGATGGTTCGACGGTGACTGACACCAAAGTGGTGACGCATGATCCGGTAACCGGTTCGCTGCAGCTGTTCGGCCTGCCACCAGTCACCTCCCTCCATGAGGTTGATGGTTCGAAACAGCACCAGTGGAATCTGTCTGAGGTTGAGTACCCCCTCATGACGGTGCGTGATGTGCTGTGCACGAGTGAAACTGTCTGATGATCGGCGGTCATCCTCCAGGGCATGCCAGGCCAGTCCGAGCATGATCAGTGGCTCAATCAGGGCATCACTGAATACGCCCTCCTGACGCTCGATTCGCAGAATTTCGAGTTCCAGTGAGCGCGCAGCCTGTGCAAAGTCGCGCGTCATGAGTTGCTGGCTTACCTCAGTGGAATGCTGGTTGTCAGTGACTGAAGTGGTGTTGAGCAGGCGCTCCATATTGTCGATGTAGGCCTGAACGTTCTGGTTCCTGTCCAGCGCAGCACGGCCACGCAGGCCAGACACGGATTGAGACGGAGTCACCTGGGTATGGGCGAGGGCAGAGATGATCGTGGGCATGGATGCAAACGATGACGATGATGCCAGAATAACGAGTAACAGTAGCCGGGAAGCAAGTATCGGTAGCGAATCAGGTCGCATGAGAACACCTGTTATCAGGAGAAAGCTTACCCGAAGTATAGGAGATTGCCGGGCAGTCCGGCTGGCGACAATTAATTATCCCTGAGGGCAGGGTGAGGGTACTGGTATGGCCTTGAATGTCACCTTGAGTGTCTGCTGACGCGCGATGTTGACCCGACCTTCAGTGAACAGTGGTCTGAAACGTGTGTTCAGCATCAGATCCCTGACGTGCGACACCTGAATGGGTGGGGCATTGGTATCCATCAGTTCAACAGCGATAGGCCTTCCGTCCTCAAGCAGATCGAAGCGGTACTCAAACCAGACGGTTTCCCGAAGATCATGTTCGCTGTGCTTGCGTAACTGACTGCTGATCAGATCCAGCTGATGGGTCATCTGTTCCCTTTCGGTCTCGTCTGCAAAATTCCACGCATCCTGATAAAGCTGTTGTGCCCGCCGTTCGAGTGAAAAGCGCAGCAGATGATTGGCCAGTTTAAGGCGTGCATAGAACTGCTGGCGCTTGCTGAAATCATCAGGGTTATCGATCACCACATTCAGCAATCGTTCCAGCACGGCGAGGGATTTACCGGGAACACGCTGTTCATACAGATACACATCGGCCAGACCTTCCAGTATCGGTACCATGCCTGGCGTATCACGGCCATCGTTCGATTCGAGGCTCGCCAGGCCCTGGCGAAATACACGGTAGGCCTCTTCGAACCTGCCTTCCACAGCCAGCCAGGTGCCATAGGCGTGATAGGCCATGATCACCTTGATGTCGTCGTGACGATAGAGGGAGTTGACCAGTTCAAGCGGCAATGCTTCAGCCGGGGAATCTGGTGGATCGCGCAAGATCGCAATTGCCGCATCAAAGCCGAGAATCGAGTTTGTGTCAGACGGGCTTGTGCCTGAAATGAGAGAGGCTCTGATCTCGCCGATTGCGGCACCCGCGGCAGTGAAATCACCGAGGTATTGCTGAGACAGCGCCAGCAGCAGCAGGTTGTCGATTGCACTGGCCACAGACGTGGATGAACGGTTGCATCGGGTCTCGGATACCACCTTGGCATACCGTTGTTCAAGAAAATCCTTATGCAACTCCTTCAGAGATCGATCAGCACTGCTCTGGCAGTGCGTTGACAGGTCTGGATCCACATCGCTCGCCATGGCGGCCGCATGCATCTGCAGTCCTGCTGTCAGCGCGCAAACCAGCGCCAGAGTCTTTTCAAACAGTCGTTGCACGTGGCGTTCCGTGTGGTTCAGGAGTCGCATCTGATTCTACGAAGGCTTTCATAGAAAGTAAAGTTGAGCCGACTGACGATGTATCCGGTGACACCACAAGAGAATAAAAAAGACCTCCGCCGGGGAGGTCTCCTGTCAATCTCTGATGGTTGCTGGTGATTGATCAGCGTTTCATTGAGTCAAAAAACTGATCGTTGGTCTTGGTTTCCTTGAGCTTGTCGATCATGAACTCGATGGCGGCAAGTTCGTCCATTGAATGCACCAGTTTTCTCAGAACCCAGATTTTCTGCAGCTCGTCCGGTTCGATCAGCAGGTCTTCCCGACGAGTTCCCGAACGGTTGATGTTGATGCCGGGATAGATGCGTTTTTCCGTGATGCGACGATCAAGGTGCACCTCCATGTTACCGGTACCCTTGAATTCCTCATAGATCACTTCGTCCATCTTGGAGCCGGTATCCACCAGCGCCGTGGCGATGATGGTCAGGCTGCCACCTTCCTCGACATTTCGGGCGGCACCGAAAAACCGCTTTGGCTTTTCCAGCGCATTGGCATCCACACCACCGGTCAGTACCTTGCCGGATGAGGGCACAACCGTGTTGTAGGCGCGCGCCAGTCGAGTAATGGAATCGAGCAGGATAACCACGTCTTTCTTGTGTTCGACCAGACGCTTGGCGCGTTCGATCACCATCTCTGCCACCTGTATATGTCGGGAGGCCGGCTCGTCGAAGGTAGATGAAAGCACTTCGGCCTGAACTGAACGGGCCATTTCGGTGACTTCTTCGGGGCGTTCATCGATCAGCAGGATGATCAGGTGACAATCCGGATCATTGGAGACAATACTGGTTGCGATATTCTGCAACATCATGGTCTTGCCGGCCTTTGGTGGCGAAACAATCAGTCCACGCTGTCCCTTGCCGATCGGTGACATCATGTCGATGATTCGTGCCGTCAGGTCTTCCGTGCTGCCGTTGCCTCGCTCAAGATTGAATCGCTCGCGTGGGAACAGCGGTGTGAGGTTCTCAAACAGGACCTTGTTCTTGGCCTGATCAGGTGATTCATAGTTGATCTGTTCAACTTTCAGTAGCGCGAAATATCGCTCGCTTTCCTTGGGGGGGCGGATCTTGCCACTCACCGTATCACCGGTGCGCAGACCGAATCGTCGGATCTGGCTGGGTGAAACGTAAATGTCATCAGGGCCGGCCAGGTATGAGCAGTCCTCTGATCTCAGAAAGCCGAAGCCATCCTGTAAAATCTCAAGTACGCCATCGCCGTAAATGGATTCCCCCGTTTTTGCGTGCGCCTTCAGAATCGCAAAGATCAGATTCTTCTTGCGTTGACGCGTTACACCCTCGATCCCCATTTCCTGGGCAAGCGCTGCCAGATCTGTGGCAGATTTTACTTTTAAGTCACTGAGATTCATTAATCGCCTCGATTGGGCCTGTTGTGATTGGTTGAATAGAAATGTTATGGCCGTAGTTGTGTCGGTCACACAGGCCAGTCACTGTCTTGTTTAAATAAACTCTGTTTCGGGAATAGCCTGCCAGGAATCTATAAATAGAGTGGCAAGCTCAGATAGGCGAACAGTAGCATGAGAACAATCCGGGGTCTAGCAATTTTTTCTCCTGCGGCTCGCAGGCCAGGCGGCCGCAGGCCTGTCAGAATTTGATGCCCGATCAGGACCATGCGCAGAGGGCAGTTGCAGGTGTCTCGCATTGTCAGATCTGCCAATAGCTAGGATAATGTGAGTTCATTAGCTTGAGTGGAGGGACAGATCATGTTTGATATCGCGAGTTTGTGGCTGGTGATTCTGGCTGGTGCCGGTGCCGCCTATATCGGCAGTTTCATTGCCTGGATGGTATTGCCGCACCATCGCAGTGACTGCAAGCCATTGCCCGATGAGGCGTCGGCGCTGGCTGCACTGGGTGAGCAGAACCTGACACCGGGGCTCTACAATCTGCCGCATTGCAAGACCTTCGAGGACATGAAGAAACCAGAATTTGTCGAACGCATCAACCGTGGGCCTGTGGGGTTCCTCACGGTGATCCCCTCTGGCATGCCCAAGATGGGACCGATGATGCTGAAGCAGGTGATCTTCTTTCTCGTCAGTACGGCATTGATCGCCTATGTCGTGTCCCTGACGATCACAGCCTCGTCCGATTACCTGTCCGTGTTCAGGGCCACATCAGCCATCGCCTTTCTGACCTATGGCTTCGGTCTGATTCCTGACGGTATCTGGTATGGCCGGCCCTGGTCAGTGATCGTCAAGCACCTGTTCGATGCCCTGTTTTACGCCCTGCTGACAGCCGGCATCTTTGGATGGTTGTGGCCGCTGGCCTGACCGGAATCAATTCTGTCAACGAACCGGAACAGACCTGAATGGCAAAACCTGACCAGACCCTGAAAAAAATTCTCACGTTCAGAAATTCCGGCAGGATGCAGCAGGCCATGCAACTGGCCATGAGCTGGGCTCGCAAGAAGCCGCGTAATGCCCAGGCACATGCCATTGTCGGGGCATTGTACTGCCAGTCCGGGCGCGCCGAGCCCGGCATCAAGCACCTGAAAATGGCACTGAAACTCGATTCCGGGCAGTTGCAGGCCCGGCACGACCTGGTGCGTGCGGCGCATCAGGCCAGGCAGTTTCGTCTGGCCATCAGGCACCTGAATGAACTGGACAATCGCTTTCCAGGCAAGTCGAAGTACATCAGTCCGATGGCGATGGCTTATCTGGAGCTCGAGGATTATCCGGCGGCGATGGAACAGTTGCGTCGTCTGCTGGAGATCGAGCCTGACAATTACGAAGCAAAGATCAAAATGGGTGACTGTTACCGTGAGGGCTCGGAGCCCGAACAGGCCATTGCCTGGTACGAGCGCGCCAGAGAACAGGACGCATCACGCCCCGATGCCTGGCTGGGTCTGGTGGCCATGCACGAGGAATCGAACCGGATGGAACAGGCCCAGACCTTGCTGCGCGAAGGTGAAGCCTCTGACATATCATTGCCTATCCTGGACCTGCTGGCAGTCAGGATTGCTTACCGGGAAAAGGCCTATGACAGGGCGCTGGATCAGATCACTGCAATCGATCATGATGCACTGAATGATGACGGCAAACGCCGGTACCTGAATCTCAGGGGCATGATTCATGATCGCCTTGGTGATCAGTCCAGTGCCTGGAATGATTTCGTGCAGTGTGGTGCATTCACCCGTCAGGTGGATGCCGGCAAGTCGGCGAGCAGTGACAGTAACTGGTATCTGAGGCTGCTCGAGAAGAAGCCAGCACTGGCAGCGGATCAGCTTGTCGAATCAGCTGACAGGGAATCGCGTCGTCCCGACACGCCGATCTTCCTGGCCGGTTTCCCGCGCAGTGGCACAACCCTGCTCGATCAGTTCATTGGCGGTCATGACGACATTTTTTCGCTTGAGGAAAAATCACTGATCGATCGTGCCATTCATGATCAGATCGATGCAGGCGTCGAGCCCGATCAGCTCAAGCGCGATCGTTTCATCGAACATTACTGGCGCAGTGCAGCAGAATTCTACCCCGAAGGGGTGGACAGCCTGCCATCTGCAACGGTTCATTCGCCACGCCTGCTCGATCGAATGCCCATCAACATGATCTTCATCAGGCTGATGCAGCAGGTATGGCCCGGTGCACCGATGATCGTGATTCACCGTCATCCGATGGATGTGTGCCTCAGCTGCCTGATGCAGGACTTCAAGGTAAATGAGCTGACCCGGCATTTCTTCGATATCGATTCGACAGTCGGATTCTACCTCGCTGCCATGGAAGACTTTCTTGCCAGTCGGGATGCCTGCTCATCCTGGCTGTACGAAGTGCAGTACGAACAGCTGATTGCCGAACCCGAACATCACCTGAAATCGATGTTTGAATGGCTGGGCATGAGCTGGCAGCCCTCCATTCTCGATCATGTTTCGACAGCCAGTTCCCGCGTCATTCGAACGGCCAGTTATGCTCAGGCGTCGCAGCCAATCTATACCGATGCAATGTACCGCTGGCAGCGCTACGCCGGACAGCTTGAACCACAGCTACAACGTCTCGGACCCGTCATCGAAAAACTGGGCTACAGTAGCGAGATTCCTGATACTGAATAGGGTGCAGCAGCCCGGCAGTGACTGCCGGGCTGTTCAATCGCGTCGTCGTGAGGACTCGGCGAAGTCTGAAGGTGAGATGATGACGGTACTGCCATTGTTCAGGCGAATCCTGTATTGTCGTCGCCGGTTCTGAATTGATCGGTGGACGCCGGGTCCGAGCCAGTAATCCTGATCACAATCCGCAAATCGATACAGGTGCTCCTGATGACGGACCGCTCGCTTCAGGGTGAGTCTGTGACAGCGGCTGCCATTGCAACCCAGTGCCCGGGCGACCTTGAGCCAGGCAGCGCCATGCGGACGATCCCGTACCGCTGAGGCAAGTATCACGACATGTGCCATCTCGTGAGTAATGGTGTCAAACAGCTCATGATAATTGTCTTCAGGAAAATCGAACAATTGCCGGTTCAGTCGAATCACGGTTTGAGGCTTGCCGCGTTCAGCATGCACCTTTCCGGCCGCAAGGCCACGTAAATCGAAACGCAATTCAGGGCAGGTCAGTCTTGCCTTTGGCCTGAGTATTGACAAGCAGGATCTGGCAGCGGCAATCAGATCAGTACTGGCCCAGTCGCAGATGGCCTGTTCACTGCGTTGCCTGCAGGGACCTGGGACAGGGAAACTGGCCCGCAACCGTTCTGACCAGCACTCATCGATTGTGTTTTCTGTTCCGGTCCTGATCACAGCTGCCAGTCAATCGGCAGTTGGCCGACCGACAGAAGATAATCGTTGGCTCTGGAAAAATGACCACAGCCGAAGAATCCGCGATGGGCCGACAGCGGTGAGGGATGCGGCGACTCCAGCACCAGATGGCGCTGCCTGTCGATAAGCCGACCCTTTTTCTGGGCGTAGGATCCCCACAGCATGAACACCAGATGCTCCCTGTTGCGGTTGAGTGCATCGATGGCGGCATCGGTAAATGTTTCCCAGCCGCGGTTGGCATGCGAACCCGCACTGGCCTGTTCCACGGTCAGTACCGCATTGAGTAGAAGTACACCCTGTTCAGCCCAGGCCGTCAGGTCGCCGCTATCCGGCAGCGCCAGACCCAGATCCTGTTCGAGTTCCTTGAAGATGTTCAGCAGCGACGGCGGGGGTCTGATGCCCTCACGTACAGAAAAACACAGGCCGTGGGCCTGGCCGGCACCATGGTAGGGATCCTGGCCGAGTATCACGACCTTGACATCATCAAGATCAGTCAGGTTGAAGGCGTTGAAGACATCCGAAGAATGCGGATAGATGACCTTGCCGGCCTGTTTCTCGGCCTTGAGGAAACTTCGAAGTTCCTGCATGTAGGGTTCTTCAAGTTGCGTCTGAAGCGTTCGTGACCAGCCGGCAGGCAGCGCTGAACGGGTCATTGCCCTCGGGAAAGCTGCATCTGGAATCTGATCTTCTTGATCAGCAGATGTTCATTGATCGGTTTTTCGACCAGGTCATTGGCACCGGAGCCGATCAGCTCTTTCTGGTGTTCCTTGTTGTCATCCCCGGTCATCACGATGATGGGCATCTCACGCTTCGAATGACCGACCTTGGCACGCAGCTCCTTGACCAGTTCCTTGCCAGTCAGCCCGCCCTTGAGGTAGACGTCGGACAGGATCAGGTCTGGCTTGAACGGGTCGCCGTCATTGCCCACGTTGTTGATCAGGTCAAGTGCCTCTTCCACCGACACCACGTGAGTAACCCCCATGCCCTGCGATTCGAGGATGCGACGGGTGGCAACGGCGACGACGCGTGAATCTTCCACGTAGAGAATGTGACCGATGACGCTGACGTCCGGCTGGACATAGCCCTTGACGAAGGTGCCCAGTGCCTTGAAACCATTGGACTTGTCGAAATAGTCCGTGATGTCTTCGGAGATTTCACGTTGCTCGAGGCGCTCATCGACCGAGCCTGAAATCAGAATGATGGGAATATAGCGCTGTGGGCTCTGTTCGCGAATTTCTCCGGCCAGCTCGAAACCATTCATGTCAGGCAGTACCAGTGCCGTAGTGACCAGATCGAAGACCGTATCCTGACAGGCCTCAATGGCTTCTGCAGCCGTGTTGAACCCGGTTACCTTGGAGTTTGGCAACTCTTCACGGATGGTCTTGATGATGAGCATTCGGGTCATCTTGGAACTGTCGACCACAACAATGTTGGGTTCGTCAGTTTCGAATAGATGGATTTCCTGTGTCATGCCTGTTCCCGAGTGTGCTCCATGCCGCTGGTTGATCTGCTGCTGATCTTCATCAATGAATGTTCCATACAGGGAATCTTGTATCACTGGATGGCGCAAGATACAAGACAATGCCATGGATAAGCCATTTTCCCATGGATGAGCGCTAAACGCCAAGAATTAAAGATGCGTGACTCAGTCTGGCTGGATGTCCGAAATCTGTCGACTGACGGCCAGCCAGGCACCGATCAGTCCGACTGAGACACTGATCAGCAGCAGGACGCCCGATGACAGCACATCCGGCAGCTGTATGCTGATCTCTGTCTGGTAACTTCTGGCCAGTTCACTGGCGCGTGACTGCAGCAACATCAGCAGCCCGGTCACCAGCAGCAATGCAATGATGCCACCACCAAGACCGTAGCACAGGCCCGAATAGAGAAAGGGTCGTCTGACATAACCATCCGTTGCCCCCATCAGTTTGCTGATTTCGATCTCCGCGCGTCGGTTCTGGATTTCAAGGCGGATGGTATTGCCGATGATCAGCAGGGCAGCCAGCAGCAACAGTATGCCGATGGCGTAGATCATGTGTTCACTCAGGCTCATGATCGCACCGAGTCGTTGCAGCCAGATCAGATCGTACTGCGCGAAATCCACCTCGGGACGCTGTTCGATCCCCTCGATCAGGCGGCTGATCGACTCGACATCACGCGAATCATCGTCTGGATCTAGCACAATCACCCAGGGCAATGGGTTGGTGTCCAGAACATCCAGTGCATCGCCGAATCCGGAATACGACCTGAATTCGGCCAGTGCCGTTTCCGGGTCCAGCAGCCCGGCGACCGTGATGCCGGGGTTTGTGCCCAGATCATCGGCCAGTGCCGTGGCGCTCGAATCAGTGATGCCGGTCTCCAGGAACACAGCGATCTGGTCGAGGGCCTCGAGTGAGCGGGTCACATCACGGGCATTGTTCAGCAGTGTGGTCAGCCCCAGTGGCAGAGACAGTGCAATGGCAATGACGCCCAGCGTGAACAGACTGCCGAGTGGTCTGGCGGCCAGTCTGCCCAGTGCCCCGGGCAGGCATTGCAGGTGGTGCTGAAGTGCATGCAGCAGACGGTTCTGGCCAATTTCTTTCAATGGCGCGCGTGCTGCGGGTCCGGCTGCTTCGTCCCGGCTGCGAGTGCGCTTGTTCTGCTGGCGAGAGGAAAACACGTTTACCAGCTCTCCCCGTCGTCTTCTTCGGTGGCAGCACCGGGTTTGATGTCGTCAATCAGCCGACCCTGTTCCAGAACGATGACACGTTTCTGCAGGGCCTTGACCAGATGCAGGTCATGGCTGGCGATCAGCAGGGTCATGCCGATGTCGCTGAGCTTGCAGAACAATTGCATGATCTCGGCCGACAGTCCCGGGTCGAGATTTCCAGTGGGTTCGTCGGCCAGAATGACCGGTGGTCTGCGCACGAATGCCCGGGCGATACCGATTCGCTGTTGTTCACCACTGGACAGGTGCGCCGGATTGGCCTTGTCCCTGTGCAGCAGCCCGACCAGGTCCAGCGAAGCCTGTACCCGCTTGACCAGTTCTGCCTCGCGACAGCCGGCGATCCTGAGGGGAAGTGCCACGTTGTCGAACACGTTTCGGTCAGTCAGCAGCTTGTGATCCTGGAAGATCATGCCGACCTTGCGACGATGATAGGCAATCTGCCTGCCGCGAACTCCCTGGAGGTTGCGGTTATCGAACAGAAGCTGACCGCGCGAGGGGCGTTCGAGCAGTGCAATCAGACGCAGCAAGGTGGTTTTGCCGGCACCGGAATGACCGGTGATGAACACCATCTCTCCCGGCTCGACTTCAAGATCAAGGCCACGCAGTGCCTCATGACCGCCGGGGAACTGCTTGCCGACTGCGTCAAACCGAATCATGCGATCAGCTGGTTGATCTGCAGGATGGGCAACAGGATTGCCAGTACAATCAACAGGACGATCACGCCGACGATCAGGATCATGGCTGGCTCGAGTATGCCCATCAGTACCGTCAGCGTGTTGTCGACCTCCCGTTCCTGGTGCTCGGCCGCCCGTTCAAGCATGTCGTCGAGTTGCCCGCTCTTTTCACCGCTGGCAATCAGCCGGGTGGTAATGGGGGCGAACAGACGCGTCTGTTTCAGCGCCTGGCTGAAACTGCTGCCTTCGCGCACTCGTTCGGCAACACCGCCAATGGCATCACGCATCCTGAGGTTGCTCATGACACCGCGTGCGATGCCAAGCGCATCGACCAGAGGAACCGCGCTGGCGGTGAGGATGCTCATGGTACGCGTGAATCGTCCGGCGTTGGTGCCACGCGACAATCGCCCGATGACCGGCAGCCTCAGCAGGAACCCATGCCATGACCGTTTCAGTCTGCCGATCTGCAGCAAAACGGGCATCAGCACGAATAACAGCAACAGGATTACAGCAATCGCAAGGATGTGGTTCTGAAAGAATTCGCTGATGCCGATCATGATCCGGGTCAGGGTTGGCAATTGCTGATCGAGTGAATCGAACACCTGCACCACCTTGGGAATCACGTACAGCATCAGTGCCGTGATGACGGCCAGTGCGGTCAGGGCCATGATCACGGGGTAGATGAGTGCGCCGATCAGTTTGGAGGTGATTTCCTCGCGGCGTTCGGTGAAATCTGCCAGTCGGCCCAGCACCTGACCCAGGTGGCCAGACTGTTCACCGGCGGAAACGCTGGCGGTATAAAGCGGTGGAAATGATGCCGGATGGTCCATCAGACCGGACGACAGGCTGTGTCCTTCGACCACCCTGGATCTGACAGCCGCCAGTATGCGCTGTGTCGACGCTTTTTCAGACTGCTCGGCCAGCGTTGCGACACAGTCTTCCAGTGGCAGCCCGGCATTGACCAGGCTGGCCAGCTGACGAGTCAGAATGGCAAGTTCTCTTGACTTGATGACGTCCTTCTGACGTCCCATGGTTTGACGCTGGTTGCTGATGGCACTGACATCCAGCGGGCTCAGACCCTTTTCACGCAGTTGTTGCCTGATCTGGCGGGATGTATCGCCCTGAAGCACGCCCTTCCTGAGTTTGCCGGCCGAATCAAGCGCCTGGTACTCGTAAGCTCCCATCAGCGATTCAGTCCGTGAGTTGACCAGTGCTGCACGCCGTGCAGTCTGATGGTGTCAGTTATGTGCCCTTCAGTCACATGCATCGATGCTATTCCTGACGTGTCACCCGAAGCACTTCTTCGACCGAGGTCAGCCCCTGTGTGATCTTGCGCCATCCATCCTCCAGAATGCCGGGGCAGCCTTGTCTGGCAACACGCAGCAGATCCTGTTCACTGGCAGAATCGTGAATCATGCCCTTCAGTGTGTCATCGATCATCAGCAATTCGTAGATGCCCGAGCGGCCCCTGTATCCCGAACCGGCATCAGGGCTGTTGCCGGGCCTGTAGATTGTCGGCGCATCGTGCGGTGAATGGTTGAAGGTCTGGCACTCGGAGGGGCTGGCAACGTATGCCTGCCTGTGTTCAGGGTCGAGCAGTCGAACCAGGCGCTGTGCCAGCACGCCAATCAGACTGGAGGCCAGCAGAAACGGCTCGACACCCATGTCACGCAGCCTTGCAATGGCGCCAATGGCGCTGTTGGTGTGCAGTGTCGACATCACCATGTGTCCAGTCAGTGAGGCCTGAACCGCAATCTGTGCCGTTTCAAGATCACGAATCTCGCCCACCATGACAACGTCGGGGTCCTGTCTCAGAATCGCCCGCAGGCCTCTGGAAAAATCCATCTCGACCTTGGGGTTGACCTGAGTCTGGCCAATGCCGTCGATATCATATTCGATCGGGTCTTCCACGGTGAGGATATTGCGTGAACGGTCGTTCAGTCGCTCCAGTGCAGCATACAGCGTGGTGGTCTTGCCAGATCCTGTGGGGCCGGTGACCAGCAGAATGCCGTGCGGCCGGTGGATCAGGCTATCCATCCGGGCATGAGTCTGTTCGGCCATGCCCAGGGCAACCAGATCGAGCCGGCCGGCTTGCTTGTCAAGCAGCCTCAGCACCACGCGTTCACCGTGAGATGCCGGGATGGTGGATACCCGCACATCGATCGGGCGACCCGCGATACGCAGCGAGATACGACCATCCTGCGGCAGTCGTTTTTCAGCAATGTCCAGACGCGCCATGACTTTTATGCGTGAGACCACCAGTGAGGTCACACTGCGGTCGGGCGAGAGCACCTCCTTCATCAGGCCATCAACCCGGAAGCGAACCATGAGGCGGTTTTCCAGCGGTTCGATGTGGATGTCGGAAGCGTTTTCCTTGACCGCCTGGGTCATCAGTGCGTTGATCAGTCGGATGATCGGGGCATCATCCTCGCTCTCCAGCAGATCCTCGGGCTCGGACAGTTCCTCGGCGATCTGGTCCAGATCGAGTTCTCCGGAGATGTCTGCTGCCATCTGCGAGGCACTGCCGTCATGTTCGTACAGTTGCTGCAACAGTGTGTCGTACTGTTCCGGCGAATAGGAAGTCAACTGCATTTCTGCTTGCAACAGCCGCTTCATTTCAACCAGGATGCTGGGCTTGACACCCTCGCGGTAACCCACGTGCGCAATCTCGCCCTGCCATTCGATCAGCGTGGCACCATTGCGTCGTGCGAAACCGTAATTGGGGCGACCTGCCTTGCTCATGCCGGTACTCATGCAGTCGTCTGCTACTCGCCGTCCTCGTTGGCCCGCTGGTAGTCATCCAGGGTGGGCAGCAATGGCAACTGATCTGCCTCAAGCAGGCCGTCATACTCTTCACGTGCCCTGAGCTGCTGCTCACGCATGTAGTTGTAGCGAGACCCTGTGATCGAGTTTTCGGTGAAATCGTCACGCAGTACACGCGGCCTGATGAACACCATCAGATTGCGTTTGACCTTGGAGGTCTTGCGAAACTTGAACAGGTTGCCCAGTACAGGGATGTCACCCAGTGCAGGCACCTTCTGGACATTTTCCTGAATGGTCTCGTCAATCAGCCCGCCAAGCACCAGGATGGCGCCGTCTTCGACCATCACGGTGGTGGTGATTTCCCGCTTGTTGGTGATCAGGTCGACAGCGGCAGATGCTGTCGCCAGTGAGGACACTTCCTGTGACAGCTCCAGTGTGATGGTGTCGCTGTCATTCAGGTGTGGTGTCACGGTCAGCGTCAGGCCGACATCCTCGCGCTGGATGGTCTGGAACGGATTAACCGACGAATTGTTGGCACCGGTGTTGGTGAACTGACCGGTCACGAAGGGGACTTCCTGTCCGACATTGATCACCGCTTCATGATGATCCAGTGTCACGATCGATGGTGTGGACAGGACATTGGTGCCGGCATCCGAATCCAGCGCGCTGACCAGGGCACCGAGTTGGGGGATAGAGCGAGTGATCGGGTTGCCGTCGGTATCGAGCTGGCCGGTGTCGACCAGGATCGAGCCGGCCAGATAACCCAGATTCAGCCCGGAACCGAGTGAAACCAGGCCCAGACCGTCATCGGCGCCACTGATGATGTTGGCAATGCCACCGCTGCCCTGGCGTGGGAAATTGGTGCCACCGATCAGGCCACTGTCATTCAGGCTGTTCAGCTCTGTAGATTGCCACTGCACACCCAGCTCCTTGGTCAGGTCATCCGAAACCTCGGCAATGATGGCTTCAACAATCACCTGGCGGCGCCGCACATCAAGCTGCCGGGTGATGCCCTGCAGGGTTCTGAACACAGCCGGGGAGGCATTGATGATCAGTGAATTGGTTTCGGGGTGGGCATGGATCGTGGCGGCCGAATCCTCCGTGCTGCCATTCATGCTCTTGCTGACACTCTCCAGAATCGGCACCAGCGATTCGGCACTGGCAAACTGGAGGTTGATCACCTGGGTGCTGTCGCTGCCGGCCAGTGGTGTGTCCAGGTGGGTGATCATGGTCTTGAATTTCAGTCGACCGGCCGGGTCACCCGAGATCAGCACCGAGTTGGTGCGCTCATCGGCTATGGCTCTGGGGCCATCACCGTTGGTGGTGTTGCTCTGGTACAGCACATTGATCATGCGTACCACTTCGGCGGCATTGGCATTCTGCAGTGCGATCACCTCGACATCTTCGCCACCCGCCGTATCGATACGCTTGATGATCTGTCGCAAGCGGTTGACGTTGCCGACCCGGTCGGAAATGACCAGGGTGTTACTGCTGTTGTGGGCGATGACATGTGCATTCTGCGGGATCAGGAGGCGCAGCATTGGCACCAGTTCACTGGCACTGACGTGCTTGATCTCGATCACCTGCGTGACCAGCTGATCGCTGGCGTAGGTGTTGCTGCCCAGACTGGGTATGGCGTCCTGTGAGGCCACGGCATCGGGGACGATCTTGATGAAATCGCCACTCTCGACGGCCGCAAAGCCGTTCACCCGCAACACCGACAGGAACAGTTCGTATATTTCTGCCTCGGTCATGTCCTTGTTGGAGATCACGTTGACTGTGCCTTCAACACGCGGATCGAGTACAAAGTTGTAACCCGTGATGTCGGCTACTGTCGCCACCAGAGTCTGGATACTGGCATCCTGCAGATTGAGGGTATGTGGCTGGGCCATTACCACACTGGATGCCAGTAACAGGATCAGTCCTGTGCACTGGAGGCGGGCTCGGAAACGCTTGATTTGTGTCATCGATTCAACTCTATGGTTTGTGTGATTTCACGACCGTCACGCAACACCGTGACTGTCAGGCTGGATTCGGATTGCAGTTTCGGGATCAGTGACATGCCGGCTACCGGATTGTCCAGTGAGACGCCATTGACCGACATGATGACATCGGTCCGTCTGAGGCCGGCGCGCTGCAGCAGATCCGAATTGCGACCGGCGTCCAGTCGGATTCCGATCTGTTTACCGTCCACGATATGCGGCCGGGCCTGGATCTGCTGAGCCAGCTGAGCCGGATCGAGTCGCAACTGTTGCATGGCCTGCATGTCGATGGCATTGATTGCCGGGATCGCGGGTGATCCCGACTGTCGTATGGCACTGTGATTCTGCCGGGCGGCCTGGCTTGCCACCTGGCGCCGGTTGTTGCGACGCCTGAACTCCGAGGGCTCATTGCCGTCGTCTGAGCGCAGGCGCAGTGTTTCCAGTGTACCCGCACGCATCAGAATGACACGGTCCGGGTGAACTTCCCTCAGGGTGGCATCGCCGGGGATGGTATCGCCGGCCCTGAAGTGTCCTTCACGCCCCTCGCTGTCACCGATGATGGCATAGCCCTCTTCCGGTTTGTCTTCCACAGCGAACGTACCGAACAGTTTCAGGTCCAGTGTGGTTTCAGGTGCGTCAAAGCCGACTGGCAGGAACACGGCCTGACCGGTATCGCCAAACAGGTGCATGGCCCCGATATCGGTCTTGGTTGGTGATGCCAGCGGCTGGGTGGTCTGTATCTGTGCTGATCGTGGTGTGCTGTTCTCATCGATGGGAAACAGTTGCCAGAACAGCTTCGAGGCAATCCACAGCAGAAAACCGGCAGCCAGCAGCAGCACGGCAAGACCGGTGACATACACTGTTTTTTCGTGTTCTAGCAGGGATTGTTGCATCGCGTATCAGCTGAGAGCCTGTCTTTGTCAGCAGCGGTCATGACCATCCTGGCCATTGTACAACGATATCCACGGCGGGTGTGACCCAAACGGCCTTCCCGGTATTCACTTTCCTGACGCTGATGCCAGGCCAGATGATTCCATGCGGTGGCTCAGGCATCCGGTTTCTTGTCGGCCGCCGGTTTGTCACCCGATCTGGCTGAGTCCGGACGACGTTTTCGTCTGCGCCTGCGTCGCTTCTTCGGGGGTGAATCGCCATCGCCCTCGCTGCTCTGTTTGGGCGACTCGCCCGCACCACCCGATTTCGCCCCTGACGGTTTGTGTCTGCGTGAACCTGAGCGGCTGCCGCCGGGCCTGCCCTGACGTGATTTTTCGCGTCGCGGCCTGCGCTTGGGCCGAATCAGTTCCGGTAACATGTCCTCGCTGATCGATTCGCTCTCGATCGGATGCCCGATATAGTCCTCGATGGCTGGCAGGTGATGGGCATAGTTTTCACAGGCAAAGCTGATCGCATCACCCTCATTGCCCAGACGGGCAGTTCGACCGATTCGATGTACGTAGTCTTCCGCATCCTGTGGCAGGTCAAAATTGAACACGTGTGACACATCGGGCAGATGCAGTCCGCGCGCAGCCACATCGGTCACCACCAGAATATCGATCTCGCCCTTCTTGAAGCTTGCCAGCAGTGATTCGCGTTTCTTCTGTCGCACATCGCCGGACAGCACAACCGCATTCAGTCCATTGGCAACCAGGGTGTCTGCAACACGTGTAACAGCCGCCTTGGTATTGCAGAACACCATGGTTCGTGAGCTGTCGATGGAATTGAGAAGACTGACCAGCAAGGGGATTTTTTCATTGTTGGCCGGGTAGTAGATGCGCTGTTCGATCCGGTCGGCGGTGACCTTGTCGGTTTCAACCTCGATCTTTTCCGGATCGTTCATGTGCTCATAGGCCAGTTCGAGTACACGGGCAGAGAGGGTGGCCGAGAACAGCAGGTTGAGCCGCTTTTCGGTTTCCCTCATTCGTCTCAGCAGGAATCGGATATCCTTGATGAATCCGAGATCGAACATCCGGTCGGCTTCATCCAGCACCAGCACCTCGATCGATTTGAGGTCGAACACGCGTTGCTTGAAATAGTCGATCAGTCGACCGGGCGTGCCGATCAGCATGTCGACTCCGGCGGCCAGAATATCGCGCTGCTTCTTGTAGTCGACGCCGCCATAGGCCAGTCCGGTACTGATGCCGGTATGCCTACCCAGTTCCAGTGCTTCCTTGTGTATCTGAACTGCGAGTTCACGGGTAGGAGCAAGAATCAGGCAGCGGGGCTGGCCGAGATTGTCACTGCTGCTGTTGAGTAACCGCTGGTAGGCCGCTATCAGGAAGGCTCCGGTCTTGCCGGTTCCGGTTTGTCCCTGGCCTGCCACATCATGTCCTGCCAGCGCAGTCGGCAGGCTCAGTGCCTGGATCGGTGTCATGTTGATGAAACCGGACTCTTGCAGGCCACGGGTCAGGTCAGGGTGCAGGTCTAGCTCGGCAAACGTCTGGTCGGAAAATACCGGCGCGCCGTCAAATTCTGTGTTGGGTGGATTAATGGATGCTTCCTCTCTGGGTGGTCTTGTTTTTCGTGCATCAAGACACAATATGTTGGCAATGAACGATCGGTTTGGTTTAATTATTGTTCAGGCTGACCATATTGCTAGACGGCCAGTGTAACCCATGTCAACATGACAGCAAACCGGTCTGGTCAACAAATCCAATGAGGACACCATAGTGAGCGACAAGATTATCCACGTACAAGACGACGAATTTGATTCGGCAGTCATCGATTCAGATGTGCCCGTTCTGGTCGATTTCTGGGCCGAGTGGTGTGGACCCTGCAAGATGATTGCACCGGTACTGGACCAGGTTGCTGATGAATACGGTGACAAGATCCGTATCGTCAAGGTTGATGTCGACTCTGCCAGGAAGACTTCGGTCAAGTATGGTGTTCGCAGCATTCCCACACTGATGATGTTCAAGAATGGTCAGGTCGAAGGGACCAAGATGGGCATGATGAACAAGTCGGTACTGGTGGACTTTATCGATTCAGCGATCTGAGAGAGCGTATCTGCTCGATGAAAAAAACCGGCCTGTGGCCGGTTTTTTTGTGGCTCGATGCGGCTTTTATCATCAGGCAGCGTGTTTTTTCAGATACACCAGCAGCAGTGAGATGGCCGCAGGCGTCACCCCGGAAATGCGTGAGGCCTGTCCAATGGTGTCCGGTCTGATCCGGGTCAGTTTCTCGAGCACTTCACTTGACAGGCCATTGACCGATTCATAGTCGAACGACTCGGGAATACGCACGCCAGCACGGGATTTCTGGCGATCGATTTCCATCTGCTGGCGGTCAACATAACCGGCGTACTTGGTCTGGATTTCCACCTGTTCGGCAACGCGGTCAGGGATCGGATGCTGATCAGGGCGAAGCGCCTCCAGTTGCATAAGCGTGTGGTAATTCACGGCAGGCCGCTTCAGGAAATCCACAGCCCGGACTTCCTTGCGCACTGGTTCATCGAGAATGGTCTGTGCGGCCTTGCCAAGTTCATTGCCCGGTGTGAGCCAGATCGAACCGAGCCTTTCCAGTTCTGTTTCAATGGCACTCTGCTTGGTGGTGAACAGTTGCCACTGATCATCCGCGACCAATCCGAGTTCACGACCGGATTGCGTCAGTCTCAGGTCGGCATTGTCTTCGCGCAGCATCAGGCGGTATTCGGCGCGTGATGTGAACATGCGGTAGGGTTCGAGCGTGCCGAGTGTAACCAGGTCATCGATCAGTACACCGATATAGGCTTCATTTCTCGCTGGTGTCCAGCCTTCCAGCCCCTGAGTCCGGCGGGCTGCATTGAGGCCGGCAACCAGTCCCTGTGCGGCCGCTTCCTCGTAGCCTGTCGTGCCATTGATCTGACCGGCAAAATAGAGACCGGAAACAGGTCGGGTCTCAAGCGTGTGTTTCAGTTCACGCGGATCAAAGAAATCGTATTCGATGGCATAGCCAGGTCGGGTGATATGCGCCTGTTCGAATCCCCGGATGCAACGGACAAACTCGAGCTGTATATCGAACGGCAGACTGGTCGAAATGCCATTGGGGTAGAGTTCGTGAGTCTGCAGGCCTTCGGGCTCGACAAAGATCTGATGCGCATCACGGTCTGCGAATCGGACAACCTTGTCCTCGATCGAGGGACAATATCGCGGGCCAGTGCCCTCGATCTGGCCGGAGTACATCGGTGACCGGTCAAGGCCCGAACGTATGATCTCGTGTGCCTTCTCGTTGGTGTAGGTAATGTAGCAGCTCACCTGGTCGGGATGATCAGCGTCACTTCCGGTAAATGACATGACCGGTCGCGGTGTGTCGCCGGGCTGTTCGGTCATCACGGAGAAATCGACAGTCTTGCCGTCGATACGCGGCGGCGTTCCGGTTTTGAGCCGGTTGACCTGAAATGGCATTGCTCTCAGTTTTTCAGCCAGTGCATTTGACGGCGGATCCCCGGCCCGGCCACCAGCAGACTGGCTGGGGCCAATATGAATGCGGCCGCCCAGGAAGGTGCCGACAGTGAGGACCACCGTGTCGGCCATGAAGCGAACGCCCATCTGGGTGATCACGCCACGGATTTCATCGTTTTCGATGATCA
Source organism: Lysobacterales bacterium (assembly GCA_965212525.1). Lineage (GTDB taxonomy): Bacteria > Pseudomonadota > Gammaproteobacteria > Xanthomonadales > SZUA-38 > SZUA-38. The sequence continues at coordinate 77,478 of CBDBVC010000062.1, read as the reverse complement.
GGTCATCGACTGATTGCTGGAACACCGTCAGATTGGCTTGCTGTTCGACGGCAGACCGAATGGCTGACTTGTACAGCACGCGGTCGCATTGCGCACGGGTTGCCCTGACTGCCGGACCCTTGCTGGCATTGAGTGTCCTCAGCTGGATGGCAGAACGATCGGCAGCCCTTGCCATGATGCCACCCAGGGCATCAATTTCGCGTACCAGATGACCCTTGCCTATTCCGCCAATGGCAGGATTGCAGCTCATCTGACCAATCGTCTCGATACTGTGGGTCAGCAACAGCGTGCTGACGCCAAGCCGGGATGAGGCCAGTGCCGCTTCAACGCCGGCGTGGCCGCCGCCGATGACTATCACATTGTAATGGCTGGGGTACTGCATGGTTCAGGCTCTGATACGGGGCGGGTATTCTACAGGAAGGGTCTGTTTTTGTTAAGGATAATGGCAAGACAAACGTGTTCGATTGCAGAGTACGGATTGCTTGTTTATGATGCTGATTCAACATTCAGGCGAGGAAAAGAAATGGGGTTGTTCAATTTTATCAAGGAAGCGGGCTCTTCAATCTTTGGCGATGATGACAAGGAGCAGGAAGTTGCGCCGGTCAAGCCAATGGCAGTCCACCTGAAGGATAACGGTATTGATCCATCAACCTATGCCTTCGATCTCAAGCAGGGTCATCTGGTGATCACCGGTGAGGCGCCGTCACAGGTCGTCAAGGAAAAGGTGATTCTGGTGCTCGGCAATGTCAATGGCGTCGGTTCGATCGACGACCGTATCTCGGTTGCAGAAGCCATCGACGCCACAGATGATGCAGCACCGGCTACCGAAGGAGCGGAGGCCACACCGACCGACTGGCAGTCGGACACCTATACGGTCAAATCAGGCGATACCCTGGGCGCGATTGCCAAGTCACTGTATGGTGATGCCAGCAAGTACACGGTGCTGTTCGAAGCCAACACACCCATGCTGTCCGATCCCAACAAGATCTATCCGGGACAGGTTCTGCGCGTACCGAAACTCTGATTTCTTCACGCTGCCCGGGCATACCAGCCCGGGTAAGCTTTTTGCGGGCATTCAGTCAGTGCTGATGGCCTCCCGGTCCGTGTGCATGTCCGTGTGACAATTCCTCCTTGGTGGCATCCCGAACGCTCTGCACGGTGACTTCGAATACCAGCGTCCTGCCCGCCATCGGATGATTCACATCCAGATCCACGACAAATCGACCCACCTTCTTGATTCGGGCCATTTGCGGACCGCGCTGCGTTTTCAGTTGCAGCATCATGCCGGGTTTCAGTTTTCTGCTTTCGACGCCCAGACGCTTGACCGGGATACGCTGCACCCGTGATTCATCATACTCACCATAGCCCTCGCTGGGCTCGACCGTGACGCTGAGCTCATCGCCCTCAGTCTTGCCGGTCAGCGCATTCTCGAGTCCCGGAATGATATTGCCGTGTCCATGAAGGTAGCTCATCGGATCCTTGTCGATCGAAGATTCGATCACATTGCCATCGGTATCCTTCAATGTGTAGTGAATGCTGACGACCTTGTCGTTTTCGATACTCATTCAGTGGTCCTGTATCTGTCATGCGGAAAGAAGCCTATCCTACAGATGCAATTGACGAAATACGAACGGGTTTTGTACAAATCGGGGCTTGGAAAAAAGAATCGACACCTGGAGGGTCAGAAGCAATAGGGGTACTCATATGGACCGGGGGTATTCCAGGTGTCGATATTCAGGAATTCTGTTTTGATTGAATCGTATAGGTATCCACACGCATATACTGTGATTCGTATCATAGTTTAGCAAATTGACGCAAAATGTCATTAGTTGACGTGAATTGGCAGTAAAAAAGTGTCACTTTTTCATCGCCAAATTAATAAATCCTTTTAATTCAATAACTTGAAAAGTTGGCACGATATTTGCCTTATATAGCCTGTAGTCATTATTAGCTCATAATGGCTATAGCTTCTTCCTTACCTGAATCCGGGTCTGTGCAACACACAGCCCGGATTTTTTTTATGGCTGGAAGAAAATCGGCCTGCGATCTGCCAGTGTCAGCTATCAACCGTTACGAGGAGAGCGCCGTCCCGACCGGTTGCTGCTTGACGAGCTGCGGGGCGAGGACTTGTCTGATCGGGATGAGGAGCTGGATCGGGAAGACGAGCTGGATCGGGAAGACGAGCTGGATCGGGAAGACGAGCCTGACCGACTGGTCGCGTTGTAGGACCTGGGTTGACTACGGTTTCCGGAACTGCTGCGATCCGAGTTGCTGCGACTGGAGTTGTACGACCGTGAGCTCGATTTAGGCTGGCTGCGATTACTACTGGACGATCTGGAGGACGCACTGCGATTGTATGACCTGGGCGGCGTCGATGATTGTCGTTGCGGTGCGCTGTAGGTCCGTGCCGACTGTCTGGATGCGCCTGGCCTGGGTGTCGATTGACTCGAAGATCTTGGCTGGTATGTGCGTGTCGCTGGCTTCACGGCCGATCGATTGACGGAGGTCGACTGGCTGCGAGATGAGCGGTTGCTGTTGTAGGTCCTTGGCTGCGTGGAACTCGACTGTGATCGACTTCCACGATTGGATTGAGACGCTGCTGGCTGTCGCAGCTGAGTACGAGTGCTTGTGGGTCTGCTGTTGAACGTTCTGGTTGTGCCGCCAAAGCGCGTGTTTTGACTGCTTCTGTCCTGCCCACTGGATCCCCGGTTGAAGCCCTGTGATGAGCTGCGCGTCGTCGTGGCCCCGGCGCTGCGACCGCGATTCTGACGTGGCAGGTCGATGGAGGTCGGTTCACTCGCCGATCGGCGGCTCTGGCCATTGGCGATGTTGCGTGCAGAATTGCCGCTGCGAGACGTGTCACGATTTGAATTCACGCTACCTTGACTACGAGCAGAAGGGTTCACCGAAGTTCGATTAGTCTGATTTCTGCTGCTGTTGCCCGTTCGTGCACTGTTGCGTGCAGCAGACCGGCCACTGGTGTCTGTCGTGAACACTGAACGCCGGCCCTGACCTGATCGTGACTGACGTGCGCTGCTTCTGGAAACTTCGCCGGCCTTGATGTTGCGGGTCGCAGCTCGTGGAGTCAGGTAATTGCTGCTGACCGAACGACTGGAATAGATACCGCCCTGACGAACCAGCCGGCTGGCTTCACGAGAGGCAGCATCGTGTGCTATCCGATGACGGTCACGATTGTGGTGACGTCCCTGATAATAGTGGTCATTGTGATCATAGTGATGTGAGCTGCCATAGCCGAAATAGCCATGATAACCATGGTGACCATGGTAGCCGTAACTACCGTAGCGCGAGAAGAACGGGTATCTGTAGCGGTTAATGCTGACCGAGTAATACGGGTAATAGAAGCCATACCCCCTGGAGAAGTAATTGGGCACATGCCAGCCGATACTGTAGTAATAGGGGTCGTAGAACGGTGACCAGGTGTAGTAGCTTGGCAGTGAAGAGTAATAGTAGCCGTAACCGCTGGAATACCAGTATGGATCAAAACCATCGTAGTAGTAGGCATGACCGATACTGCCGTAACCGCCACTGATCACGTAGTCGATTTCATAACCGGAATCGGAGTACTCGTCGTAGTAGTAATCCTCATCGTCGTAGTAGCCGTGATAGCCCACGCAACCGCTCAGGATGATCAGGCAGAACAGTGACATTATCGATTTCATGATCGCTCCAGGTGCAGGTTGGCTGATCTTGAGTATAGACAATGAACCTGAACTTTGCCTGAACAGCACAAATGCAGCCAGAACAAGGGTCAACGGCGGACAAAACCATCTTTTGGCACTTTCGGCCTGGCGCGCCACGGCGTAGACTGAATCGTGTATTCATTCTGGAGGTCGAGATGAGCGAGAAAACCGGTTCCGAGCAACTCAAGGAAAACCTGAAAAACAAACACAGCTGGTTCAGATTTATCTGGATCGTGGTCTGTGTGTTCCTGTTCATGATTGCCAGCGCTCTGGGCCTGGTGGTGGTGATTGCCAGTACCATCGCACTGCTGGTGACCGGAGAGCGGCAGGAAAACCTGTCGAAGTTTGGCGGGCAACTGGCCTCCTATCTCAAGCAGCTCGGTGATTATGCCACGTTGAACAGGGAACAGATGCCGTTTCCACTCGATGACTGGCCAGCATCCGAACAGGTTGAGCAGTCTCCGCCAACACCGCCAAAGAAGACGGCTGCGAAGAAGACAACGGCCAGGAAAACGACCCAGACAAAGACTGCGGCCGCCAAGAAACGGGCACCGCGGAAAAAATCCACGTCTTCAACTCAAAAGGCTGCGGCTGCCAGTTCCTGACGCACTGGCGTACTGATCATGACTCAACTCCCCTTCTGGCAGGGGAGTTGATTGTCTGTGGCGTTGACCCAACAATTAGGGTTGACGTTTCAAGCGGACTCTCATCACATGGCAAGAACACACGAAGTTCAGGGGTACGTTCTGGTACTCAGCAAGATCATTCACCTCACTCGGGTTTTCGAGGCCAGTCACGCCGAAGGTGTCCAGTTCAATGTGCGCATGGAAGACAGCGTTCTGCTGGCACTGAAATTTCCAGACCGAGCCACAGCGACACTTGAGCGTGACCTGCTGATCAAGGCCCTGTCAGCAGACTGAGTCTGGCCTCAATACACAACACCAAAAGTGTTGCGCCGTGGTTGCCGAATCGGGATAATCCAGTCGGATAAGCAGCGAATACCAGAGGCGGGTAAACGGACACATGCCGTTTGCCTCAAACCCTTGCCATGCAACACAACGAATACTTCCAGCAGTTTCGTGACCGAATCGTCGGCCACGATCTGACTGTACGCACCAACAACACGGATACGCCTGTCGTTTATGCCGACTGGACGGCCAGCGGCCGCCTTTATCAGCCGATCGAGTCGTTCATGTCGGAGAGCATCGGTCAGTACGTGGCCAATACGCACACCGAGGCCACCACGACCGGCACCACCATGACCCACGCCTACCATCAGGCCCAGCAGATGATCAAGCAACACGTCAATGCCGGTTCCGATGACGTGATTATCTGTGCTGGCGGTGGCATGACCGTGGTGGTCAACAAGTTCCAGCGCATCCTCGGCCTCAAGGTGCCCGAGAAGTGGCGAGACCGGTTCGAAATTACTGATTGCGAAAAACCCGTGGTGTTCGTCACACACATGGAACATCACTCGAACCAGACCACCTGGAATGAATGTGAAGTGACCATCGAGGTAGTCCAGCCCGACGAGAAGGGCTTGCCTGACCTTGGCCACCTGAATGAATTGCTGGAACAGTATCGGGATCGACCGATGAAAATCGGTGCCTTTACCTCATGTTCCAATGTGACCGGCATCATGACGCCGTATCGCAAGATGGCAGCGATGATGCACCGGCACGGCGGTGTCTGCTTTGTTGATTTTGCTGCATCCGCACCGTATGTCGACATCGACATGCACCCAGAGCAGGATGGTGTCGCTACCGACGAATATCTCGATGCCATCTATTTCTCGCCACACAAGTTTCTCGGCGGCCCAGGTTCGTCTGGCGTGCTGATATTCAACCGCAAACTGTATCAGATCAAGTGCCCCGACCAGCCCGGAGGCGGCACGGTGACCTGGACCAACCCCTGGGGTGAGCAGCGATACTACGATGATATCGAGATTCGTGAGGATGGTGGCACACCGGCGTTTCTCCAGACTATGCGTGCTGCACTGGCGATGCGACTGAAAGACACCATGACCGTCAAGCGTATCCAGGAGCGGGAGCACGAACTGAGCCGTTTCATGATGACTCATCTGTCGGCCAATCCACGAATCAATATTCTCGAGGCACAGCAATCGGATCGGCTGTGCATCTTCTCATTCTATGTCATCGATATTCATTTCAACCTCATCGTCCGTCTGCTGAACGACCGCTTTGGCATCCAGTCTCGCGGTGGTTGTTCCTGTGCTGGTACCTACGGTCACATACTGCTCGGTGTTGATGAGATCACCTCGCACAACATTACCGAGAAGATTGATGCGGGCGATCTGTCCGACAAGCCGGGTTGGGTTCGGGTCTCGCTGCATCCGACCACCACGGATGACGAAGCACAGTTCATCGTTGATGCCATCAACCAGGTGATCGATCACGCAGCTGAATGGATAGCAGATTATGAATTCGATCGTTGTACCGGTGATTTCAAACCCGTTAACGGCACAACCGACATGTTGACTCTGGATGCATTCGACCCGCTTGACCGTCCCGTTGATAATGAACAGGCCGATCCTGTCATGCGCCTTGGCTGAAAGAACCTGAAGTAAATCGGGTCTTGTACCTTGTGAGCAACAACAAGGCAGGGCTAGTGCGTGGCTGTAAAGGTCCCCCAATCCATAGGCAAGTATCGCATCCGTCGAGTCCTCGGGCACGGCGGTATGGGCGTGGTCTATGAGGGGTTCGATGAGGACATAGAGCGCCAGGTTGCTATCAAGACCCTGCACCCTCATCTGGTTTCTGAACAGTCTGCCGATGAGTATCTGGAACGATTCAGACGTGAGGCGAAGGCGGCAGCACAGTGCACGCATCCCAATATCGTCGCCGTACTCGAGTATGGACGGGAAACCACACCGTACATTGTCATGGAGTATGTCCAGGGTCAGGCGCTTGACGACCTGCTGCGCAAGAACTCGATGCTGTCATTCAAGTTTGTGCTCAGCGTCGTCTCCGACATCCTCAAGGGGCTTCATCATGCCCACCGCAACAGCATCGTTCATCGCGATATCAAGCCGGCCAACATCATGGTGCTCAACAATGGTCACGCCAAACTGACCGACTTCGGTGTCGCCCGACTGATGTCGTCAACCGAAATGACGAGAATCGGACTGGTTCTGGGGACGCCGGATTACATGTCACCCGAACAGGCCCGCGGCATCAGTGCCGACCCCAGGGCAGACCTGTACTCCATGGCACTGATACTGTTCGAGATGATGACCCGTGTGCGGCTGCCTGAGGAAATCACGCTGGCACCACTGCCAAGAATCGATGCCTTGCCGGCAAGTCAGAAAATCGATTTCAGAAAGCCCATCGCGGCCTCGTTCATACCGCTCATCCAGAAGGCCATCAGTGTTAATCCGGAATTCCGGCAGGAGAGCGCACGTGAACTGATCCTCGATATCAAGGGTGCGATTGCAAAACTCCGATCACCCGATTCATTGCGTTTTCTGACCTCCCAGGAAGAAGCGACACAGATACGCGAGGTGGCACAACCGGCCGAACAGGCTGCCGACAAGGCGGTTGAGTCATCAGGGCAGACCACGAGATCCAGTAGCGGGAAAACGTCACTGGGTCTGGAACTGAATGCACTCAGTGGTCTGGATGAGTCAATCCTGCTCGAACTCAAGGAGCAACTGGCCAGTCTGATCGAGGGTGACATCAATGCAATCATCGAACAGAAGGGCAGGGAATCGATCAGTTTTGCCGAATTCATCTATGCGCTGGCGGAGCTGATCACCGCAAAACGACAACGCAAAAAATTCCTCTCCAGCTGGGACATTGACTGAATCTGCTTCCGCTCCCGGCTTGCTGCTACAGGTAGACAAACATGGTAATCCACAATTCATACAAACTCAGGTTCACGGTTTTTCTGGTGCTGACACTGTTTCTGCTGCTGGTCACCGTATCCGGCCTGCAACAGATCCGGACACTGAACATCACCGAGCAGAATGTGCGCGCCGTTGGCAGTGTGAGCAAACTGGAGGAAACCACCCAGTCAATCGTATCGAGCAGCATAAATTATGACGCCAATGCGCCGCGAGATTATGAAAGCTATAACCGTGACGTGGTGATTTTCCTGTTCGAAATCGAATCGGATTTTGCCAACATCAGCAAGGACGTTTCCGAATTGCAGGCCCAGCTTGAAGGTCAGGTCAGACCGGTTGTGCCAGGACTCCTCTCCTGGCTGACATCGGATGAGCCGTATCAGCAGCTGAGCCAGTCGTTTGCCGACGTCAGCACCAGCTGGGATGAAATCCAGGCCACCTACAGGGAAAAGCTCGGCGAGGATGAAGACGAGCCGAGACTTGAGTGGGGGGCAGAATATCTGGCCGAGTCCATCCCCGGATTCGGTGAGCAGGTCATGCTCATGGGCAAGCACTTCAGGGCTTTCCTCGATCAGCAGAGTGCGAATTCGGCCAGCATGATGAAAATCGGATTGCTGGTTCTGATCGCCATCGGTGTGATCGGCCTGATCTGGTTCTATCTGTCGGTGATTCGGCGAATCGGCGAAACAGCCGATGCCTGTGTCCGGGTGGCAAACGGTGACTTTGGTTACACACTGAAGGTAAGTGGCAGGGACGAACTGGCGATCCTGTCCCGCTCCTTCAATCTGGTCTCATCCAGATCCCAGCTGACCGTCAAGCTGCTGACCCAGCTGCAGCAGGCAGGCACCATCGAAGAGGGGCTGGCGGCCGTGATTCAGGCATCCGGTTCATACCTGCCTGTGGCCTGGACGGGGCTGCTGCGTGTATCGCGAGATGATTCTTCCAGACCCGTGATTGATCTGGTCAGCACCTTGCCGCCCAGTTCACTGGATGGCTGGAGCAGTCGCAGCATTTCCGTGGACAGTGACATGGGCAAGACGATGTCGGACGCACTGATCAGTCGCACACCGATCCTGGTGGACAGGTTGCGGGATCTTGCACTCAAGGACAATCCGGAATCGTTCTTCCAGGACCTGGCCAGAACCACACAGATCGAATCCCTGGTGATGGTGCCCATGAACTCCGAGCAGGGATGGCAGGGTTATCTGCTGTTTGGTTCCAAGAGCACTGCCTACCGCAATGATCAGGTCGAATTGCTGAAGAACCTGTCAGCACCACTGGCCAGCAGTTTCCAGCGGATCGTGGGCTGAATTGTCGCAACGATTGTGCAGCAGCCGGTCGGGTTCATAGCAAACAAAAACAGGAAAACGGTCACAAATGTGACCTGACACCACTGCATTGGCGTCATGATCGGTTACAATCGCGCCGTTCAATCACTGTAGACCGACATGAGTATCAAAACCAACCCGACCAGACGTCTGTTGATGGGGCCTGGACCCTCGTCTGTTTCCGAGCGAGTGCTGACGGCACTGTCACGTCCCACACTGGGTCATCTCGATCCCGAATTCGTTGCCATCATGGACGACTGCAAGCGCCTGCTGCAGTACGCCTTCATGACGGAAAACGAATTGACCATACCGGTTTCAGCCCCCGGTTCTGCCGGCATGGAGACCTGTTTCATGAATCTGGTCGAGTCCGGTGATGACATACTGGTATGCGTCAATGGCGTGTTTGGCACCCGCATGGTTGATGTTGCCGAACGTATTGGTGCGCGTGTGCATCGGCTTGACTGTGAGTGGGGCATGCCGGTCGAGCCCGACGATGTCCGGCAGGTGCTGGAGCAGCACGCCGAGATCACTCTGGTGGCCTTTGTTCATGCAGAAACCTCAACCGGGGCACGATCGGATGCCGAATCGATCTGCGCCGTTGCACATGAATTTGATTGCCTGACGCTGGTCGATGCCGTCACCTCGCTTGGTGGCATTGAATTGCGTGTGGATGACTGGGGCATTGATGCCGTCTACTCGGGTTCTCAGAAGTGTCTGTCCTGTGTACCGGGCATTTCGCCAGTGAGTTTCAGTGATGCAGCGGTTGCCAGGATTCGCAACAGACGCAGCAAGTGTCTGAGCTGGTTTCTGGATCTGAATCTGGTCATGGATTACTGGGGTACCGGAAAGAAACGTGCCTATCACCATACGGCACCGGTAAACAATATCTATGCCTTGCATGAGAGCCTGCTGATACTGTCCGAAGAGGGCCTGGAGAATGCATGGGCCCGGCACAGGCGATGTCACGATTACCTGACTCGCGGTCTTGACGACATGGGGCTCAACTTCATTGTCGAACCCGATTACAGGTTGCCCCAGCTCAATGCCGTCATGGTGCCCGGTGATGTCGACGAAGCCGGTATCAGGCAGACACTGCTGCAGAAGTACGATCTGGAAATCGGTGCCGGACTTGGTAAATTTGCCGGACATGCCTGGCGAATCGGATTGATGGGCCACTCCTGTCGCGAGGAGAACGTTGATTACTGCCTGAACTCGCTGACGGCAGCAATCGATTCCGACCGTGAGAATGTTGCCAGTCAGGCCTGACCGGGATCATCATTCCCTGACAGCCAGGGGGCAACACGTCACGACAGGCTGGGTGTTTCCGGGTCACCTGTCATCTGTGACTCGAGTTCCTCGGATGCATGCAGCCAGTCGTGTTCCAGCTCAGCAAGGTCGTCGCGGCACTGTGACTGCTGCTTCATCAGACTGGCGATATCATCGCTGCCGGAATTGCCAGCGTACAGATCCGGATCGGCCAGCTGAGCGGAAACACGTTCCAGTTCGCACTCTACCTCACTGATCCGTTTCTCCAGTCCATTCACCCGGTCACGCAGTGGCTTCAGCGCCTGTCGGCGTTCAGCCTGCTGCTGACGCAGCTGCCTTCTGTTCTGTCGCGGTGCTTCACGTTCGCTGTTACCTGATGGGTCAGTATCCAGATCTTCCCTGCTGGCTTCCTTCAGCAGGCGTGCGTATCGATCCAGATCTTCTTTCCAGAGCTCGATTCGGTCACCCTGCACCAGATAGAGTTCGTCACAGATGCTGTTCATCATGTGGCGATCATGTGAAATGAGAATCAGTGCACCGGTAAACGACTGCAGTGCCAGCGTGACAGCCACACGCATGTCCAGATCAAGGTGATTGGTCGGTTCATCCAGCAGCAGCAGATTGGGTGCCTGATGGATGATCATCGCCAGTACCAGACGCGCCTTTTCACCACCGGAGAACTGGGTCACCGGATCAAAAATCCTGTCGCCACTGAAGCCGAAAGTGCCCAGGTAATCCCGAATCTGCTGCTCGGTCAGGCGGCTGTCCAGGCCGGTCATCTGCTGCACCGGTGAGAGTGCCGTGTCCAGCTGTTCCAGCTGATGCTGGGCAAAGTAACCAATGCGGGTGTGGCGATTGATCGTACGATGGCCTGCCAGCAGCGTGCTGCCGTTCGCCAGCGTCTTGATCAGGGTGGATTTGCCAGTCCCGTTGGCACCGAGCAGGCCGATGCGGTCACCAGCCTTGATTGAAAAATCGATTCCGCGCAACAACGGTGACTCGTAACCCAGGTCAGCTGCATCGAGCTGCAACAGGTGATCAGGGACGCGTTCCGGCACCCTGAAGCTGAAGGTGAATCCCGATGCGGCGTAAGCCGGCGCAATCTCTGCCAGACGGGCGATCATCTTCAGACGGCTCTGCGCCTGTCTGGCCTTGCTGGCCTTGGCACGAAATCGGTCAACATAGGATTGCAGGTGAGCCACCTGTTTTTCCTGTCTGCGCCGTGCCGCCTCCTGTTGCAGCGCCTTCTCGGCCCGCAGTCGTTCATAATCCGAATAGTTACCCCGGTAGCTGTTCAGGCGCTTACCCTCGATGGCCAGAATGCCCTGACAGATCTTGTCCAGGAACTCACGATCGTGCGATATGACGATCAGCGTGCCGGCATACCGGCTGAGCCAGTTTTCAAGCCAGATCACGGCAGGCAGGTCCAGGTGGTTGGTGGGTTCATCCAGCAGCAGCATGTCGCTTCGCGAGATCAGCGCTCGTGCCAGATTGAGCCGGATACGCCACCCACCCGAGAAAGCATTGACCGGATGGGTCATCTCCTGTTCCCTGAAACCAAGGCCATGCAGGATGCGGGCTGCCCGCGATCGCGCCGTGTAGCCGTCGATGGCCTCCATGCCGGCCAGGGCCTGGTGCAGGGCATTATCGTGGGTGTTGTCCGGGTCTGATGAATGACGGCTGATCACGGTTTCGAGCCGTCGAAGTTCGCTGTCACCATCCAGCACATAGTCAATGGCAGCCATCTCGCCGCTGGCAACTTCCTGTGCCACATGGGCGGTTTGCCAGTCAGGCAGGGAGACTTCACCCAGATCGGCCTCAAGCTGACCCAGCAACAGACCAAGGAATGAAGACTTGCCACAGCCGTTGACGCCAACCAGACCAAGATGGTGGCCCTGATGAATCTGACAGCTGGCCTGTTCGAACAGGATGCTGTGACCCCGTCTGAGGGTCACCTGGTCCAGATGGATCATGTTGCGCAGAAAATTGAACAGGACATGCGGCAATTATACCGGGGATGGGTGGCAGCTGTCCCGGACTGTCGATCACTTCCCGACTTGAAAACCGGGCCAACTCTCGCCATATTAGCTGTGTATGACAATGACAGCGGTGTCGTTGGTACACGGACTTGATCCACAGTGACAGGTACCCAAAAATGAATCAGATTACTATCAAACCTCGCCCGACCCCGGGCGTTGCACCAACGGCTGGGCATGACGACCAGCAAATCCCGAACATGAAGACAGCACAGGATGCCTGCTCATCATGTTGTGCCAGGTTATTCCTGTCATGAACGTACTGTCGATACTTGAGGCCAAACAGCGCGGCGACAAGCTGGTGATGGTGACGGCCTATGATTACACCTCGGCCAGGATTATCAGTCAGTCGGATGTGGACATGATTCTGGTGGGGGATTCGGCTGCCATGGTCATGCATGGTCACGATTCCACGCTGCCGATCAGCAATGATGAGATGGCTGTTCATGTCGCGGCCGTCAAACGCGGTGCTGCTGACAAGTTCATCATTGGCGACCTGCCGTTCCTGTCATTCCGTCGTGAACTGAGTGACAACATGGACGCGGTGTGTGCACTGATGCAGGCCGGCGCCAATGCAGTCAAACTCGAGGGGATTGCCGGAAATCTCGAGACAATCCGACATATCGTCGAATCGGGTGTGCCGGTGATGGGACACCTCGGTCTGACACCGCAGTCGGTGAACACCCTCGGTGGCTACAAGGTACAGGGCAGGGGTGAGCAGGCACATCAGCAGTTGATTGCCGATGCGCAGTCGCTGCAGGACGCCGGCTGTTTTTCACTGGTGCTCGAGTGCGTGCCTGGTGAACTGGCCAGGTCGGTGACCGAGACACTGGATATTCCCGTCATCGGCATCGGTGCCGGTGCAGACGTCGACGGCCAGGTGCTGGTAATGCAGGATCTGCTCGGCCTGAATACCGATTTCAGACCATCATTTGTGCGTAGCTACATGGACGGCGCCGGTCTGTTCAGCGACGCCTTCAACCGCTTTGCCTCGGATGTTCGCAGTGGCGAGTTTCCATCAGATACCGAATCATTCTCATGAAAACCTGGTCTGATCTGTACGAGTGGCGAGAATTTCGCAAGCAAGCAACTGCACATGCTGATGCAGCCCCGGGTTTTGTGCCGACCATGGGCGCACTGCACCCCGGTCACCTGTCACTGGTGCAGCGTTCGGTTGCTGAAAATGACATCACCGTGGTGAGTATCTTTGTCAACCCGGCACAGTTCGACCAGGCATCGGATCTGGTAAATTATCCGGTCACGCTGGAGTCGGATCTGGCCATGCTGGCCGACGCCGGCGTTGATCATGTGATCCTGCCGGACAGGGATGCGATCTATCCCGATGACTATCGGTTCAGGGTCACCGAATCGGATCTCTCCGGACGATTCTGTGGCGCGCACCGGCCAGGGCATTTCGATGGTGTGCTGACCGTGGTGCTGAAACTGTTTCAGCTGGTGAGGCCAGAGCGGGCCTATTTCGGCCTCAAGGATTTCCAGCAACTGACACTGATTGGCGATATGATTGATGCCCTCTTTCTCGATGTGACACTGATTCCCTGCGAGATACTGCGTGAAGACGACGGACTGGCGATGAGTTCCCGAAACCGGCGACTGACAACAGAGCAGCGAAAGATTGCACCAAGGCTGTATCAATTGCTGACAGAGATCGCTGATAAGCAGTCGGTGATCGAGGCGCTCGGGCGTGAGGGATTCGATGTGGATTATGTCGAGGACTTCAGGCAGCGACGATTGGCAGCGGTGAGGCTTGGCAACATCCGGCTGATCGACAATATTGCCATTTCAGACATCAGGGCCGACCTGAGCAGTACCCCGGACAGGGCAGTGACGATCCCATGACTGAGGGCAGGAATATCCTGTTGATGATGTCGGGTTCCATCGCCTGCGAGAAAGCAAGTGGCCTGATTCCCGAACTGCGTGCACAGGGCCATGCGGTTAACGTGGCCTGTACTGCCGCCGTTCATCATTTCGTCAGTCGGGAAAGGTTGCTGGAGCTCGGTGCCAGCTCGGTACACAGTGATACCTTCGACGCCGATGCACCCATGGCGCATATCGATCTGAGTCGCTGGGCAGACCTGATGATCCTGTGTCCGGCCACGGCCAATACCATCAACAGACTGGCCAGCGGTATCGCGGACGACATGGTGACCTCGACCTGGATCGCCGCTCATGGCCAGGGCAAGCCGATGATCATCGTGCCGGCCATGAACACGAAAATGTACCAGTATCCTGCGACTGCCGACAGCATTCGCAGGCTGACCTCCTGGGGCATCGATGTACTGCCAACTCAGATCGGTGATCTGGCCTGTGGCGAAACCGGTGAAGGCCGCATGCTCGAAGTCGATCAGATCATGACTCACATTGGTGACGCGCTGAATGTCCACACACAAGCAGCCGGGTCATCGGCACGCATCCTGGTGACTGCCGGTGGCACGCGTGAGTACATCGACGGTGTTCGTTACATCGGCAACCTGTCTTCCGGTCGTACCGGTGCCGCACTGACCGACAGGCTCGGCGCAATGGGTCATCAGCTCACCTGGCTGGGGGCCCGTTCAGCCATCAGGCCGGCGCGTTCGGCTGATCTGTTCACCTACGAGGCATTCGATGAGCTCGATTCGCAACTGGCCAGTCTGCTGTCACAGGAGCACTATGATGCAGTGATTCACGCCGCTGCCGTCAGTGACTACCGGGTTGATCGTGTTGAAACTGACAGTGGATCGGTGATTGCCGGTCGTGGCGTCAAGCTCACCAGCAGTGACGAACTGACCTTGCGACTGAAACCCAATCCCAAGCTGCTGAACCGTCTGGTGGACTATTCTGTCAATGACGACATTCGTGTCATTGCATTCAAGCTCACCAACACAGCCGATAAGGATGCACAGAAGCAGGCGGTCGACAGAGTCATGCGTGATGACATCACAGCGGTGGTGCATAACGATCTGGGCGATATCAGTGCCGACGCCCACCCGTTCAGCGTGCATGAAAACAGTCACGATGACAGGAAATCGTTGGTGACAGCCTGCAGTTCCGTCGATGATCTGGCTGTGGCGCTCTCGCGCATCATCACCGCGGCAGACGAGAAGGTGCCTCAGACCAGCGAGTCGCATCAATGAACGACAACACGGGTGCAAAGGGTGGCGTAAAACCGCGCCGCTGGACCTTCAGGCGTGTGGTTTTCGCCAGCCTGATGCGTGTCTTTGGCTGGATGCCACTGGGCATGAATCACTGGCTTGGGCGTCGCATCGGTGGCTTGCTCTATCGTATACCCAATCGATCCCGCAAAGTTGCCAGGCGAAATATAGCACTGTGTTTTCCGGATCTGGATGAGAAGGAAAAAGACACCCTGCTGCGCGATTGCATGCAACAGATGGGGTGCAATCTGACTGAACTCGGCATTTTCTGGACCCGTTCGACCCGGCACGTGATGGGGCTGATCCGCAAGATCAGCAATGAATCGCTGTTTCTGGACGCCGTGGAGCAGGGTAATGGTGTCCTGCTGGCCTCGCCACATCTCGGTGCCTGGGAACTGATGAGTCCATACCTGTCACTGAATTCAAGTTTCTCAGCGCTGTACCGCGAACCCAAGGATCCGGGTATCGATGCCTATATTCAGCGCGGCCGCGCCAGGCAGGGAGCCAATCTGGTGCAGGCCGGTGCTCGTGGTGTGAGGGAGCTGTACCGGGCGCTGAAACGGGGTGATGCGCTGGTCGTTCTGCCGGATCAGCAACCCAAGCGCGGCCAGGGCGAGTTTGCGCCATTTTTCGGGTTGCCGGCGCTGACCATGACGCTGTACTCGAAAATGGCACGCAAGACCAGTGCCCCCATGATCATGGCCTGGATGCAGCGTTTGCCCGATGCCGGTGGCTATCATCTTCGGTTTGAGGCACTGCCTGATCTGATCGGTGAAGACGACCTGAACGCATCGGTCACGGCGCTGAATCAGGCTATCGAGACGGCCGTGCGCGAATTTCCAGCTCAATACCAGTGGGGCTACAAGCGGTTTTCGATACAGCCCGATGCAAGCCAGCCGTATTCGGACATGACCTGAGTCTGATACCGATGCTCTTCAGCCGGTGAGCATGCCGCACTCACGCATCCAGTCGAGTGTATCGGCGATCAGGGAATCCAGCGGTGTTTCAGAAAGCCCCAGCACGTTGCGCGCCTTGCTGCTGTCGACACGTTCGTGGCCACTGACGATTGCCGCACTCTCGGGCGTGATGTCCGGTTCATTGCCGCTGAAGAAGGCGACAGCGGTTTTCAGTCGAGCCATGAGCTTCAGGGCTGCGGCAGGCACTTTGCGTGCCCTGACCTCGACGCCTAGCTGCCTTGCGACTTCATTCACTACCTCAACAAAACTGCCATTGACACCGCCAAGCAGGTAATTTTCACCTCGCACGCCATCGCTATAGGCCCTGATATGCCCCCGTGCCACTTCCCTGACATCAACAAACGAGCCCGATCCTGGCGGGATGCCCGGCAGTTTGTTTTCGGCGACCATGCGAAACAGGCGAACCCAGTTATGCTGATCCAGTGGCCCCATGATGTGGGCAGGGTTGAGTATGACCACATCCAGGTCGGCTGCGGCATCGAATACCAGCTGCTCGGCGATGGCCTTGGTGCGAATGTAATTGATCCAGTGACAGTCTGTGTCGCGCTCGGTGGATTCTGTGATCATGCCATGAACAAAGCCGTAAGTGGCTATGGATGAGGTGTGAATGAAACGACCCACGCCCCTGTTGCGTGCAGCCTCGATCATGTTGGCGGTCCCATCGACATTGATGCGGGTCTGCACTGCATTGTTGCGGCGCCACATGTTGGTACTGGCGGCGACGTGATAAACGGCATCGCATTGATCGGGCATGGCCTGGTCAATGGATTCGGCATCCGTGATGTCACCATAGGCATGCCTGACATCCAGTGTGTCAAGAATTCCCGGATCGGAACCCTCTCGTCGAAATACCGTGACCTGCCAGCCATCTTCCGTGAGTTGCTGTGCCAGGTGCTGACCGACGAAACCGGTGGCACCGGTAATGAATGCGTTTGGCATGAAATATTCCCGAATCTGTTCCCGAATCTGTTTCCTGGCCATGATGCCACAGGCCATGGCGAACTGTCCCGGATGATGAATTATTGTTATGACAATTCTGCATGGAAATTGGGTAACATGTCAGCCATTGAACCGATGACGTGCGATTTCACATCAGCCTTGATGTGAACGGAGACAGTTTGTCGGCAAACAGGATAATCATGGCGTTATTCAGGCTGACTACCGAAGGCAGAGAACGGGCCATTTCCGAGGCCAGGGATACCTTTCGCCTGGCATTGCCGCTGATTATCGGGCAGCTCAGCAATGTGGCCATGGTGTTTGTGGACACCGTGATGGCAGGGCAGCTGTCGGCCCTAGACCTGGCGGCTGTAGCCATTGGCGGAGCCGTCTGGAGTACGCTGATCCTGTTCCTGCTGGGTGTGCTTCTGGCAGTGCCTTCGTTTGTCTCCAATTATGATGGTGCCGGTCAGCGCTCTCGTGTATCGGGATTCATCCACCAGGCTTTCATACTGGCATTGATCATCTCGGTTTTCGTGTTTGCCACTACCCGTTTCGCCCACCTGGTACTGGAATGGATCGGTATTCAGCCTGAAATCATCCCACTGGCACGCAAGTATTTGTACGCCATCGGCTATGGCGCACCGTTTCTGGCCGCATTCCTCACAATGCGATTTCTCAGCGACGGGCTGGGTTACACCAAGCCCACCATGTATATCGGGCTGCTTGGCCTGCTGCTGAATATTCCGGCCGATTACATCCTGATGTACGGCAAGTTTGGCTTGCCGGCACTGGGGGCCGAGGGTTGCGGATATGCCACCATGCTGGTGATCATGGCACAGATGCTGGCCATCGCCGTGCTGATTGCACGTGACCGGAAATACGCCTTTCTCAATCTGTTCCGCAACTGGCAGTGGCCGGATTGGGCCAGACAGCGCGAGATCGCCGTGGTGGGCCTGCCGATCGGATTGAGCCTGTTCGTCGAAAGCAGTCTGTTCATGGCGGCGACACTGCTGATGGGCAAACTGGATACCGATACCGTTGCCGGCCACCAGATTGCACTGAATGTGGCGGCACTGGTGTTCATGATTCCGCTGGGCATATCCATGGCCATTACCGTGCGCGTCGGCAATGCGGCGGGGCGTACGGACTGGCGTGAGGTTCGGTTTCGAGGTCAGATCGGCATGATCATGGTGTTGTGCATTCAGGTGCTGTCGGCCATCGTCCTGCTCAGCTTTCCGGAGTGGATCACCTCGATCTATACACGTGATGCAACGGTTGCCGCCATCGCCATCAATCTGTTGTTCTATGCTGCTGTATTCCAGTTGCCGGATGGATTTCAGGTGGCCGCTGCCGGCGCGCTGAGGGGCATCAAGGACACCCGCTGGCCGCTGCTGATCATGGTCGTGGCCTACTGGGTGGTTGGCTTTCCGGTCAGTTACATACTTGGCTTTGAATTCGGCGGACGCAGCGGGGGTATCTGGATTGGTCTGATCGCCGGTCTGTTTCTGGCCAGTGTGATACTGGGTTTGCGGTTCTTCCGTCTGGTCAACCGCATGATCGAACTGCCGCAATCGTCGCCACAGCGCTAAATCCTCGATGCGTGTACACTGTCCTCCCATGGTGATACCGAATGCGTCAGCCTCGAAGCAGACCTCCAGGCATTCAATTTCTGGCCGTGTCCTCCAGATGCTGTCTGCGCTGCTGGCTGTGTTGCTCAGTGCCTGCGTCGCGAACCCGATTCAGCGATACGAGTCCTTCGATTTCAGTCATTCCCAGATTATCAACAGCACGGCCTGCCTGGCCGTTCTGCAGCCCTCGGCCATCGTCTGGCGACATTATCCCGGCGGCAGTCTCAAACTTGAGCAGGCCAGTCGTGCCAGTGTGAGTCGTCTGGAGTCTGTACTGCGCAACCATCTGCAACAGAACGCTAGACCCTACACGCTGATGCCCGATGCCCTGTCGAGCCCGGCGCATCGTGAACTGATCCACCGGGTTGCTGATGCCGTGCTGGCCCGGCCCGATTCACCCATCGGCTACTCCCTGAAGCAGCTCACTGAAACGCTCGACAGTGGCTGCGAACAGGCGATTGCAGTTGTGGCGCAGGCACATATCAATGATGCTGATGACAGGCTGATCGAACAGGACCTGATGCTGTTACTGTTCAATGCCAGTGATGGTCGGTTGAGGCTGGTGGTGCGTCAGCGAATTGCCGGTGGCTCGTTGTCAAGGTTGCCATCAGTCTGGCGTGAACAGCTGACAGTCATGATGGGCGAGCTCGGTTGATGAACAGGGCCATAGCCACTTTTTTCATCACGCTCGGCCTGTCGCTCACCTGCAGTGCAGACTGGCGACCAGCCGATCTGGGTGAGGCGATCAGGGCACAGCAGAACGACATCGAGCGGGCACTTCAGAATCGCAATGTGGTTCAGTCAAGACAGGAACTGCAGCTGCTGGCCAGCGAACTGTTCAGTCTGCTCGAGTTGCAGCAGCTGGTCTCGGGAAACGTCAGGGTGATCCGGCAATCCGATGTCAACGCCATTACCGTACCCAATGGTGATATCTATCTGTATGACGGCCTGATCAGCGGAATCAATACGGTTGAGGAGCTTGCCTTCGTGCTGGCACACGAAGCATCGCATGTGGTTGCCAATGACCTGGTCAGGAAGATGCACATCTGGCCAGGTTCCCATTCGATGCGCCAGATGGAACTGGATGCTGATCGATGGGCGCTGGAACGTCTGCAGCAGGCGGGACTGGCGACAGCAAAACTCGATCAGCTGCTGCGACGTCTGTATGCACTCAGTCAGCACAGTAAAACGGTGCCACTCGAAGATCGGCTGAAGGTCATCAGGCGATTCGGTCACCGACCTGCAATGACGCGATTGCCTGACAGGATGCAACAGCAGCTGGATGCTGTCAGATTGCCTGCGATCAACAACCTGATTGATCTTGGCCTGTCGGCCAGCCTGCTGAAAATTCATCAGAATGCCGATTCGATCGCACTGCCGGAGGGTCTGATTGACAGGCTGCGTCATCATGAGAATTGTTCACTGACAGCATCGGGTGGAAGGCGCACGGCTCCGGCAGGCTGGAAACTGAAGCAGAAACTCGTATCGATGGCACGTGAATCAGGTTTCTGGGACAGGCTCGACAGTGATGAAACGATCATTGGCCGGATCGATAACCAGTCAACCGACAGTTTTCTGACCCGTCATGGCAGAACACTGGATGTGCTTCAGATCAGTGTGCTGACTCGTACTGCTGACGACTGCACTACTGCCGATGATGTGGCGGCTGTGCTGCAGCGGCTGCGAGCCGATTTCGAAGATCACTGGCCTGAAGTCGACACCATGCGGCATATTGACAATCACCTGAGGCTTGCAGCCAGATTCACCGATGCCTACGGCCTTCACTGGCAGATTACCGAGACTCTGATTTCTGTCGATGATGGCTGGCTGCGAATGCGACTGGTCACACCCGGCCGTTTTTACCATGATGCCGTGATTGGACAGTATGACCAACTGGTGTCAGCCTCACACTGAACGGCCTGGCCAGCGTTCACGCCAGGATCATGACCTTTTTCGCATTGTGGAGTCTGCAGCGACTGTCGTAAACTGACCCATTGGCCAGGGACTTTCCAGCATGGATTGCCGGATGCCCACCTGAACAACATGAAGAGAACCGTTTGATGACCGAAAAACCCAATATCGTGATTCGTTTCCTGAAAAGCATCTGGAACGTGGTGGATGGCACTCGAAGATTGGTACTGAACCTGATTTTCTGGCCGATTTTCATCTATGTGTTAATTCTGCTGTTCCGGGATGATGGCCTTAAAGTCGAGGACAGAACCACGCTGGTACTGGCACCGGAAGGGTTTATCGTGGAGCAGTATTCGGCCAATCCCAGACAGCGAGTCATCAATTCCCTGATGGACAATGACACACCCGAAACGCAGCTGAGGGATATTCTGAAGGCGCTGGAGACGGCGCGTGATGACGACCGCATCACTCAGGTGCTGATTCGACCGGACTACCTGTACGGTGCCGGCCTGTCAAAATTGCAGGAAATCAGGTCGGCCATGCAGTCGCTGAGGGAGTCAGGCAAACGAATCATCGCCTACTCGGAAGGCATGAGCCAGCATCAGTATTACCTGGCATCACTGGCGGATGAAATCTGGATGCATCCGGAGGGTCTGGTGATACTCGAAGGCTATGGCGTTTACCGGAATTTCTACAAGGAAGGTCTGGACAAGCTGGCCGTGGATGTCCACCTGTTCCGTGTCGGTGAATACAAGTCGGCAGCAGAACCCTATGTCAGGAATGACATGTCGCCAGAATCAAAGGAAGCCAACCTGTTCTGGATATCGAGCCTGTGGCAGGACTATCTGCAACAGGTTGCAGACAACCGAGGCATGCCTGCATCCGAACTTGAACAGACAATCAATGGTTTTGCAGAACGAATGCGTGCTGCCGGTGGTAATGCGGCAGACATGGCGCTGAGCAGCCGGCTGGTGGATCGCATCGGTACCCGTGACGAGCTCAAGGATTACCTCGCAGGTGAGGGATCACTGGACAAGGATGATCATTTGCGCTCCATCGGCATGCACGGCTACCTCACTGCCAGTGCACCGCTGATTGAGCGTCCTGATCAGAAGAAAGTCGCCGTGATTGTAGCGCAGGGAACCATTGTCAGTGGCAACCAGTCTCAGGGCACCATCGGCGGAGAATCGACCAGCCGTCTGATCAGGCGGGCACGAGAGGATGACAACGTCTCTGCCATCGTGCTTCGGGTAGACAGTGGTGGCGGTGCCGTGCTGCCATCAGAAAAGATCAGGCACGAAATCGAACTGACCCGTGAGGAAGGCAAACCGGTGGTGGTTTCGATGAGCAGTGTTGCCGCCTCGGGTGGATACTGGGTCTCGCTCAGTGCCAATGAAGTCTGGGCCAATCCGACCACGATTACCGGGTCAATCGGTATCTTTGGTCTGTTCACCACCTTCCCCAAGACCCTGGAAAAGGTGGGTATCCGTACAGACGGAGTTGGCACGACACCGCTGGCTGGCGCCTTGCGACCGGACCGACCGCTGGCCGACGAGGTGGGTGAGATCATTCAGGCCATTATCGACAATGGATATGAGAATTTCATCAGCAAGGTTGCCGAATCACGCCAGATGACTGTCGAAGCCGTTGACGAGATTGCCCGCGGACGTGTCTGGAGCGGATCTCAGGCGCATGAACGCGGTCTCATCGATCATCTCGGTGGTCTGGACAAGGCGATTGCCTCGGCTGCCAGTCTGGCAGACCTGGGTGAGGACTACCGTGTGAGCTATGTTGAACAGCCGGTCAGCGCACTGGATCGTTTTCTGCTCGACATGACGGCAAGTGTCGATGCCAGCATTGACTTCTCGACCGAACCGGGGATGATGCAGCGACTATTTGGCAACAGCTCGCTGACGGCCATGCGTAGCGATCTTGAGCTGCTGCTCAACGAGCCATCCGATCGTCTTGGCATCTACGCCTATTGTTTCTGCACCATCGAATAGATCAACGGCATAAACCAGCTACTGTTCGGATTCAAGGCGCTCCAGTTCGGCCGGTGACAGCAACCAGGCCTGACGGTCTGTATCACTCATGCCGTTCAGATTGTGTATCAGTTCTGACAACTGATCCGTTTCCGAGGAAGAGACCAGTTTCATCAGAGCCTGGCGTTCAACAGGCGTCATGCGCTGGAACAGCTCGCGGGCCATCTCCTGGTCTGACGTATCGAGTTGGCCGAGTTTACCCTGCATATGCTGCCTGATGCCCGCGGTGCGGGCATTCTGATTCATTCTGGCACCTTGCATGAAGGCCCGTTTCTGCTGCGGGCTCATGCGGTTGAATCGTTCTCGCAACTGCTTGCGCTGGCTCGCTGGCAGGTTCTGAAATCGCTTGTACACACTTCGCAGTTGCTGTTGCTGTCTGGCCGGGAGCGAGCGGAATTTCTGATAACGGTTACGCGCCGTACGACGCTGTGTCGGGCTCATATCCTGCCATCGTGAGAAGCGATTCAGCACCAGCCGGCGTTCGCCGTCAGACATGCCCAGCCAGCGATTGACACCCTTCTGCAGACGTTCACGCTGCGCCTCGTCCAGATCTTCCCACTGTGACTGGTAAGGGCTCAGTATGGTCTGTTCCTCGGTGGTCAGCTGATCCCAGTCTGCAGCCATCAGACTGCCGCTCATCATCACCAGCACCGCCATCAACCACCTTGCCAGCGAGGCGCTGCGTCCTGACATCGCGTGACCTTCTTGCTGCGGGTCTTTGGGTGATGTGGCTGAGTCAATCCTGGCCGTCATGTTCGTTCTCCGTTTCATCTGTGCTGTGCTGACGGTGTTCTCCCGGTTGCCGTCTGCCCTGTTCGTTTTTCGCTTGCGGGTTGTTCTGCATCATTTCATCAAGTGTTGTCGGATCCAGCCACTCGCCGCTGTCGTCCTCGAATTCGGCGAGAAATTCGAGCAATGCCAGTGTCGGTGGTGCCATCGGTTCATCTCCTGCAGCATTTCCCGAATGCCGTCCGGCTCCTGACTCTGATTGCTGCCTGGCCAGCACCGGGTCAGGCGTGACCGAGGTGGTGATCGCCGTCATCATCATGATTCTCAATAGTGGTCTCATGCTCAGAGGGTGCCCGATTCTGCCAGTTCACTTTCCAGCCACTGATAGAATTCCAGATCCTCGTACAACTCGATCGATTCTGCAGAGGCCAGCAGTTCGAGATCCTCGAGTGCACTGGAGGCATCATCAGAGATGAATGGCTCGGTTGCATTGATTGCATCCTGCTGTGCCAGCCCGGATTGGTCATCGATCAGGCCGCTATCGGGTCGACTGACCAGCAGTATGACAGCCACTGCCAGGGTTGCAGCGGCGGCGACCGGCAGCCAGTTCATCAGAGACCAGGATCTTGCCTGACGACCCTCGATGGCAGCCTGCCTTATCCGGTTCAGTTTCGACCGTGTCGCGGCATCCAGGCCATCGGCGCTGTCCTGCCAGTGATCGGTCATCAGTTTCACGAGTTTGTCATGATCAGGGTTCATTGCATGAACGCTCCAAGTTGTGACTGCAGGCTCGCCATTGCCCGCGATAAATGTGTCTTGACGCTGCCTTCAGAGCAGGCCATTGCCGTTGCCGTTTCACTGACGCTGCACTGTTCCAGCATGCGCAGGATGAAGGCCTGTTGCTGCCGATGTGGCAGCCGTTTGAGTGCCTGGTCGATGGCACTGCCGATTTGTGTTGACGCCACCTGCTGTTCGGGATCTGCCGTTTTCAGATCTTCTGCCAGATCGACCGGGTCGGCAGGTTCTCATCGCGGCTGGCCGGGCGGCCCGGACTGAACCAGCGTGAGCGAACCTGATTTCGACGGTGAAAATCGGTGATCCGGTTCTGGATGGCCCGAAAGAACAGTGGTCGCCACTGGTCTTCCGGTTTGTTGCCATAGCGCCTGACGAACGCCACCATCACATCCTGAACGATATCCAGAGCGTCCTGCTCGTTGCCGGTAGCATAGCGGCCCATCAGGAACGCCTGTCGTTCGACGGATTCGAGAAACCGGTTCAGTCTTGCATCCAGTGTCTGTGCATCCGGGTCGCTGAGGGTTGTGGCACCATCGCTCATCTGGCAAATCGATAACATGTGTAAATTTTTACCTTGATCAAGCCTACATCATTTCCTAAGTGACATCTCTATCCGCTATGATGAGCGTCCTATCCGGAAACACATCAGCTGATTGTGTTGCCGGTTACTGAAGACAACGCAGGACGCATGAAATGGTTGACACAATTTTCACATCTCGCCAGACCGTGGCCGTTCTGCATGAACCGCCGGCGAGATTGTTGCCCAAATTGATGTCCAGTCTGGCCCATCACCACCTCACGCCCATCGTTGTCTCGCATCATCACCCGGATCGGCAGGCAGACTGCTCGAATCTCTATCTGGGTACCTACGGGGCAGCCTGTCGCTACCTCACATCGAGCGGCGTCTCGGACGAGCATCGTTTCGCATCGGATCTGGCGTCGTTCTATGGTGCCGTGGGTCTGTTCATCAGTTTTTCCGATCGCAGGCTCAGGGGCGTTGCTGTTGACTGGCTCTCGCTCAGCAACGAAGCCTCATCAACCCTGCTCAGTGGATCACTGCAGCCCAGAGTACGCCTGCTCAAGGCCATCAAGCACCTGTTCGTGCCCGAACAGTCCATCGTCATCAACGCCGTCATCGATGATGCCGACACGCTGCCTGCCACAAGCAACGGACGTGACAATACGGAACCCGAGACTATTCACCACCTTTCCGCCATGTCTCAACAGGCAATGGGCAACATGTTTGCACCCAATCTGGAGCAGCGCGGCATAGAATTCAGGACCGTGGTGCTGCAACGGGCCCTGTGTGAACAGAGTCGGGGGCTGAAGAAGGTCATCGACCCGCTGATCAATGCCAGGCTGACCACGACAGATTGATGCATTGTCAGCTGGCGTTACCGGTGGCAGTCGATCGTCTGTTTGACTACAGGGCCGATGACGATCTGAAGCTGCAAGTCGGGGATCTGGTCACCGTCCCTTTCCGCAACCGGACACTGCTGGGCGTGATTGCCGGGCTGCGGCAATCGACCCTGGACGAATCCAGGCTCAAATCGGTGCAATCGAAGCTTGATCAGGTGCGTCCTCTGGATGATATCCGGCTGGGTCTGGCTCACTGGATGGCAGGCTATTATCACCATCCGGTCGGCGAGGTTTTCGCACTGTTCTATCCGGGAAAACTGGGTGAAAGCGGTTCGGCAACGGACGATACCCGGTCAGAACGTTTCTGGGGGCTCACCGAAACCGGCCGTTCTGCCAGTCCGGCGCAGTTCAGCCGTGCGCCGAGGCAGGCGGCCGTGCTGCGTCTGCTGACCGATGGTCCGCAGTTGCATGAGGTACTGATTCGCGAACCAGGCATCACCAGTGCGGTGCTCAGGCGGCTGACGGAACTTGATCTGATCGAACCGGTGACAGAGGTCAATGTCACCCAGAAAGCGACCTACAACACCAGTGAAGCGCAGCAATCGGCCATTGACGCCGTCCAGCGCGGACTGTTCAGTGCACATCTGCTGGAAGGGGTGACCAGCAGTGGCAAGACCGAGGTCTACCTGCAACTGGTACAGCAGGCACTGGAGGCGGGTGACCAGGTGCTGGTCATTGTTCCCGAGATCGGGCTCACACCCCAGTTGCTGTCCCGGTTCAATCGACGCCTGTCTGCGCATATTGCCGTGAGTCATTCGGGCATGACGTCTCATCAGCGTTGCAATACCTGGCTTCAGTGTCAGCGTGGTGAGGTCGATGTCCTGATCGGCACACGCTCGGCACTGTTCACGCCCTTGCCACGTCTGGGACTGATCGTGGTGGACGAAGAACATGATGCCTCACTGAAACAGATGGATGGCTGTCGATATTCGGCCCGTGATGTGGCGGTGCAACTGGCCAATCTCGCCGATATTCCGGTGATGCTGGGCAGTGCCACACCATCACTGGAGAGCCTGCACAATGCACTCAGTGGTCGCTATCAGCATCATATCCTTGGCCAGCGTGTCGGCGGTGCCTCACAACCGACGTTCCGCGTGATTGATCTGCGCGCCACATCGGCGCGCGACGGCCTGTCGGCACCACTGATCAGTGCCATGAAGACGGCACTTGCCAACAATCAGCAGATCCTGCTGTTTCTGAATCGTCGTGGATTTGCGCCCGTGCTGATGTGTGATCACTGCGGCTGGTATGGCGAGTGCCGCTTCTGTGATTCAAGGCTGACACTGCATCAGCAGCAGCGACACCTTCGATGTCATCATTGCGGTGCATCCCGGCCGCTGCCACGGGAGTGTCCGGAATGCCGATCCGATGCGCTGGTTGCCGTGGGTGTTGGAACGGAGCGACTCGAGGCAGCCATATCTTCAGCATTCCCGCAGACACCGGTGTATCGGGTGGATCGTGACAGTACACGACGCAAGACGGCCTTCGCCGGTATTATCGACAAGGTTCTCAGTGGCGAGCCCTGCATCCTTGTGGGCACGCAGATGCTGGCAAAGGGGCATCATTTTCCCAAGGTCACGCTGGTGGCCGTGATCGACATCGATCAGGCGATGTTCAGTGCCGATTTCAGATCAGTCGAGCGCAGTGCACAACTGCTGACCCAGGTGGCCGGCAGGGCAGGTCGAGAACAGCACAGCGGCACCGTGCTGGTGCAGACCAGGCAGCCTGATCACCCGCTGTTCACGGCCCTGTTGTCACAGGGCTATCATCGATTTGCCCGCAATCTGCTGCTCGAGCGTCAGGCTGCCCAGTTTCCACCGGACAGTCATTTTGCCCTGTTTCGAGCCGAATCGGGGTCACAGTCTGTTCTGGATGTATTCTTCGAAGAAGTGATGCCGTTGTTGCCTGATCAGGCAGGGGTGCAGTGGTTCGGGCCGATGCCGGCACCCATGCAGCGGCGCGCCGGTGTGGTCCGATGTCAGATACTGCTGCAGGCCACTTCGCGCAGACAGCTGCATCAGTGTCTGCAACAGTGGTTGTCGGCAATCAGGCACGGGTCCTCATCCAGTCGTGTACGCTGGTCGATCGATGTCGACCCGCAGGACATGAACTAGGTTGTAATGGATATCGTCTAGCCTGGTAACAATCTACCAGCCCGTTCGAAAATCGGCGCGGCAGCCCTGATCGACCCAGATGCCTCGACGATCATAACCCCAGGTTCGACCACGGATGCAATCAGCGTTTGAGAGCTGACGTACCATCCGCACGCCGTTGTGGGTGGTTGCGCGGCAGTAACGGTGTCGACCGTCGATGGACTCACAGCGAACCGTATCACCGTGGTAGTCATCCTGGCGCCCGCCATAGTCATTTCGACTGGTGATGCGAAAATCGGCCCGGCAGCCCTGATCGACCCAGATACCGCGGCGATCATAACCCCAGGTGCGCCGATAGATGCAGTTGGCGCTGGACAGCTGTCGTTCGATATCCACCCCGCCACGGGTGTCTATGGCGCAATAACTGCGTCGGCGATCGATCGATTCGCATCGGATCGTGTGCGGATGCCAGCCCGATTCATAATCGGGGTAGCGTCGTCGTTCGACGCGGAATTCGGCCCGGCAGCCATTGTCCACCCAGATTCCGTCATCATCATAGCCCCAGTTCTGCCGGAAGCGGCAATCCTGGCGCGACAACTGACGTTCAATGCTGACATCACCCCGAATGCGGACGGGGCAGTACTGAAAACGGTCATCGTGCGATTCACACAGGATTACATTCTGTGCACTGCCTGTGTCTGGCAACAGCCACAGCAATGATGCAATCAAGACAGTCAGTCTGGTGGTGATGGTGTGTGTGTTCACGGCGATTCCCTCCTGTGCCCCCCGGATACGGTGCGTATCCTGTGTATCTGAAACATAACAGTCAACCCGTCGGGGCGTCAATGCTGCTGCAGGTCAGAAGCCGTAAACGCTGAAACCACCATCCACCGCAATGGTCTGCCCGGTGATATAGGAAGACGCCGGCATCGCCAGAAAACAGGCCAGCGCCGCCACTTCTTCGGGCTGGCCGGCCGGTGCGAGCCATGGGTGTGCGGGATATGACCTCGTCGCGGTAGGCCTTGTCCTTCAGTACCTGCCCGGCCAGATCGGTCTCGATGTACCAGGGTGCAATGGCATTGACACGGATCCGGTCCTGCGCCCATTCGCAGGCCAGGTTGCGGGTCAGCTGGTTCATGGCGGCCTTGCTCATGGCATAGGGGGCGCCGGTACGCAGGTGAGTCAGACCGGCAACTGATGAGATGTTGATCACCGAACTGTCGTCATCATGATCAGCATCACGACGCATCAGCGCATGCAGTAGCCGGCTGAGTTCGAAGCATGATGTGAGATTGGCTTCCATCAGTGACTGGTATTCAGGCAGCGTGAAATCGGTGGCAGGCTTGCGGATATTGGTACCGATATTGTTGACCAGTACATCCAGCTGACTCCAGAAGCCGGTGATCCAGTTGCCGACCGCGCCCAGTTCCTCGGGATAGGAAAGATCCATGCACAGGGCGTGTATGTCGGCATCGGGAAAGGCCTCAATCAGCTCGGCATTGACCCATTCGATGCGTGACCGGTTACGGGCAATCAGCGCCACATTGGCACCACGTTCTAGCATCTGACGGGTGATTGCCAGGCCAATGCCCTGGCTGCCGCCGGTGATCAGCACATTACGGCCATCAAGGCGCCATTGATCCGGTTCAGTCATCATCGGCGAAGTCTAGCATGGTCGAATCCGTCGATGCAGTCTTGATGGTGCCAGTACATGCGTTTATGGTGGCCAGAGAATTTTCCGTCAGCAGTACAGGGCACAGTCCACTGATCACGCCATACAACCCATCGGCCGATCCGAAACTGGCATTCAGCGCCTTCGCCAGCAGGGTCATCGACAGCAACCCTGACTGGTTTGCCACGGTCAGTCAGGACGGCAGTCTGGAACGTCCATGCTTTCTTCCCGAGCTGGAAGAGCTGCAATCACAGCTGCAGGGACTGAGCACCGAAGAGTCGATCATGTCTGCTTTGAGACTCTGTCGCAATCGCAGTCTGCTGCGAATTCTGTGGCAGGATGTGAATCAGGTTGCCACGCTTGATGAGGTTCTGATGATGACCTCATCGGTGGCCGATGTGCTGATTGACGCCGCGATGCAGTCAGCGGCCCGATTGATGTCAAAGCGTTTTGGTCAGGTGCGGGATACAGCGGGCAAACCGATGGGACTGGTGGTGATCGGCATGGGCAAGCTGGGTGGTCAGGAGCTCAACTTTTCATCGGATATTGATCTCATCTTCGCCTGCCGTGACAGCGGCGAGACAGACGGCCGAAAGGTGATTACTGCCGAAGAATACTTTACCCGTCAGATCCGGTTCATTTCGCGATGGCTGTCCCAGCAGACACGCGATGGTTTCTGTTATCGGGTCGACCTGAGGCTGCGCCCGTTTGGCGATGCCGGTCGCATGGTGCTGAATTTCGATGCCATGGAAATGTATTTTCAGCGCGAGGGGCGGGAGTGGGAACGCTATGCCTGGATCAAGGCGCGCCAGGTGGCCGGGCCAGCTGACGACGGCGATGAGTTGATGGCCATGCTGCAACCGTTCATCTACCGGCGTTATCTCGATTATTCGGCGTTCGAGTCACTGCGGGAAATGAAGGCCATGATCCTGGCCGAGTCCACACGTCGCCAGATCAAGCCCGACCTGAAACTGGGCACGGGTGGTATCCGGGATATCGAATTCATTGTTCAGGCCTTTCAGCTGATTCGGGGTGGTCAGGACCGGGGGCTGCGTGGCAGGCGGCTGCTGGAGATGCTCGGCCAACTGGATGATCGTCAGTTGCTGTCGAAGGCGGAGGTGACGGGTCTTGCCGAGGCCTACCGTTTTCTGCGCCTGCTGGAAAACCGGGTGCAGCAGCAGGATGACCGCCAGCTGCATCAACTTCCGGAGGAGGTGGCACAGCTGCAGCGCATCTGTGAATCCACCGGGCTGGACTCGGTCAATGACATGCTGCACAGTCTGGAGAGTCATCGTCATCTGGTGGCAAGCTGTTTTGCCAAGGTGATCGGCGACCTGCCACAGGCCAGTGATGACACTGATTCTCGCTGGCAGGATATCTGGCTGTCGGAGACATTGTCGACCCGGCAACTGGCCTGGCTCAAGGGACAGGGCTATTCGGAGCCCGAGCAGCTTGCAGCAATCCTGACTAGATACCGGCAATCACACAATTTCCGCCTGACCGGTGAAAGAATCCGTCAGCGACTGAATCGACTGGTGCCCATGGTGCTGCGTCAGGCAGCCAACACACCGTTTCCCGAAACCACGCTGGACAACCTGTTCGTGATGCTGCACTCGATCACCAATCGCGGGCCCTACATTGCCTTGCTGATCGAGCGGCAAATCGTGCTCAGGCGCCTGGTGGACCTGTGCAGTCAGAGTCTGTGGCTCACCGAGGCACTGGCAGAACAGCCGGTACTGCTCGATGACCTGATTTCAACCCAGTCTCTGGTACTGACTGACAATGCCGCGGAAATTCAGTCAGAACTGCAGTCTCAGCTGGCACAGGCCGAATCGGAGGAAGGTGAGCAGGTACGGTTGCGTCGGGCACAGAAGAAAATGCAGTTATCGATCGGGTCGGCCTATCTGGCCCATCAGATCGATGCTGCTGAAGTCAGCCGTCGATTATCCCTGCTGGCAGATGCCCTGATCGGTGTGCAACTGAATCTGGCACAGCGTGACATAGAACAGCGATACGATTTTCCGCGTGGTTTTCTCAACAGACTGGCCGTGATCGGTTATGGCTCACTGGGCAGCGCCGAGCTGGGATTTGCCTCGGATCTTGATCTGATATTCATCTACGATGAGCACAGTGGCAAGGAAGCGGACAACCATTCGAAAGGTATCGGTATTGATCAGGCCTATACCCGAATCGCACAGCGATTTCTTCATTTGCTGACTGCCCTGATGCCATCAGGCAGGTTGTACGAGGTGGATGTCAGGTTGCGACCGAATGGCAATTCTGGCTTTCTGATCAGTCGACTGGATGCCTATCAGGACTATCAGAACAGACTGGCATGGACCTGGGAGCTTCAGGCACTGACACGCGCCCGTTTCGTGGCCGGTTCCGGTGACATTGGCGCTGCCTTCGAAGCCATACGCGCCAGTGTCATTGGCAACGACCGCAGTGATTCGGATCTCAAGGCCGATATTGTCGGCATGCGAGAGAAAATGCGTGCGTCGCTGGATCAGTCGGGGGCTGGGACGTTTGATCTGAAACAGGGGCAGGGTGGTCGTGTCGACATTGAATTCCTGCTGCATTACCTCAGTCTGTCGCCGACCACAGCTAACAGTTTTCCGCACAGTCGTACGCGGGGATCATGTGCAGCGCTTGAGGCGATGCAACAGCAGGATGATGCAGACTTGCCGGTCAATGCCGCACAAGCGGGCCAGTTACTGCAGGCGTTCAATCTCTGGCTTGATCTGGGGCACAGACAGGCACTGCAGAATCTGCCTCCGGTGATCAGTTTATCCGATACCGCAGGCGGCCCGGAGGCGGCAGACGAAGTCTGGTCCATCTGGCGTTGGGTGATGCTGGATGAAAGGCACTGATAGCAGAATTCACTGTTACTTGAGTTGCCACTCGGAAACAATATGTTCGGCGATCACGGCCGTTTCATTGAGTGGCTCGAATTCGTGCTCCAGACAGTCGGGCATCGAGGCCGTCGTGAACGGCAGCAACCAGCCTGCTTCTGTCAGGCGATGATGAAACTGGTCAAACTTGTTGTTGTCAGCAACCGGCGGTGAGCAGAACACCGGTTTTCCCGTGCCCAGCGCCTCGGAGATCATGTTGACGCTGTCTGCACTGACCACGATGGCATCCGCCCATGCCAGAAAGCCCTCATAGGGGTTTTCAGTAAAATTGCTGGCCATCTGAACGTGATCATCGGCAAACACCTGGTTGATATCCTCAAGCAGTTGCGGGTCACTTCGCCGCGATGCAGTCACCATGATGCTGCCTGGCTGTGCATTCTGATCACACTGTTTCCTGCCCGCCTGATCAAGCAGACTGTCGACACAGCGCTTCATTTGCATCAGATAGGCACGATCGATGTGATAGACACGATTGCTTGCACCCACCAGCACTGCGATTCTCGGCTGTGCCCGATCCGCCAGCTGGCTCTGCCATGTCTCACGTGCCAGCGCCAGCGATTGCTCGTCGATACGGTGAAGGCTGCCGATGGTCTGAATGACATTATCACCCTCGAGATCATCATGTCTGGGACAGATCACCAGATCGAAATGACGAGTCGACACCCGTGGATCGAGAATCTGAATGCTGCGGCAACGGGAAGAGTGTCGCTGTTTCAGCCAGCGGCTGACCAGCGCACCCTTTCGGCCACAACTGATCACCAGATCCGGGCTGCCCTCGCGCAGCTGCTGTCTGCTGGTGGCGTCTGGAGCCCATCCGGATCCCAGGGTCAGATGCGGTGACAGTGCACGCCAGGGCTGACTCAGATGCACCCGTATGATTCGGCAGTCGAGCTCGAGCTGCTGTCGCAGATAATGTGCCAGAGCCAGGCACTGCTTCTCGTTACCGGCAACGCCATCGGTCACGATCCAGCAGTTCATTGGCGTGTTCGCTATTCCCATCAGTGGGTGGTCCCTTGTGAGCAAATTGCATCGACAATCCCGTGACGACTGTCTGCAGGTCAGGTGTCAGGCAGGACATTGTAAATCCTGTGCTGATATTTTGCATGGCAGGCAGATGGCAGAATGTAAGGTCGGTTGAATTTTGCTATGATTCCGACTTTAAAACACGGACTGGTGATGATGTCAGATCACGCACAGAAAACCGAGGCAAATGCCGAGGCCAGCTACACGATCAACCGCAAGGATTTGCCACTGAGCTGTCCGACCGATGACATGACATTGTGGAATTCACACCCGAAGGTTTATCTGCCGATCGAAGACAGTGGCGAGGCGGATTGTCCCTATTGCGGGGCACACTTCGTGCTAGAGGACGACAAGGCCTGATCAGGCGGCCACTGCCCCATGTCAAGGATCACGATCATGCAACTGCTACCCGCGCTGGATGCCGGCGGTGTGGAGCAGGGTACCATCGAGATCGGTGACGCCATCTCGGCCGCTGGTCATGTCTCACTGGTGGTGTCCGCCGGTGGTCAGCTCGTGCCGCGGTTACAGTCTCGTGGCAGTCGTCATATCGAACTTGCCATCGGCGCCAAGTCACCCAGGGTAGCCTTCACCATCGGTAAGCTGGCCAAGCTGATAGACCAGAACAATGTCGATATCGTGCACGCACGTTCACGCTTACCGGCATGGATCGGATGGCGTGCACTGAAAAAGCTGTCCAACCCTCCATTGTTCATGACGACACTGCATGGCCTTCACTCGGTTTCGCATTACAGCAGCATCATGACACGCGGCGAACGTATCATTGCCGTGAGCAAGGCGGCGCGAGACATCTGGCTCAAGAATTACCGGGACATGGAGCCACATCGCATTAGCGTGATCAATCGCGGCATTGATCCTGGCCAGTACAAGTACGCCACCACACCTGATCAGACTCTGCGTGACAAGTACGCACGCGAGTTCGGATTCGATGCTTCTCAGGCACTGCTGGTGATGCCCGGTCGGGTCACACACACCAAGGGTCAGGACAAATTCATCAATATGCTGGCACGTCTGAAAGTGATGGGTATTCCCTGTCGAGGACTGATTGTGGGCCGGATCAAGGACCGGGAATCGGAGTATCAGGAAAACCTCGAATATCGCATTGATGAGCTCAAGGTGAGGGACATGGTCACCTTCACAGATCACCGTGATGATGTACTGGATATCATGGCGGCATCGGACATGACCTTCTCCCTGTCGAAAACACCCGAAGCCTTCGGTCGCACCGTGATAGAATCTCTCGCGCTTGGCCGACCAGTTCTCGGATTCGATCATGGCGGCGTGTCTGAAACGCTGGGAACCATATTCCCCGAGGGCCTGGTCGAGCTGAACGACGAGCGTACCCTGTTCAACAAGGTGCAGAAATTCCTTCACAAGCCGCCCACCGTGCCACAGAAACACCCCTATCTGCTCTCGACCATGCAGGCCGAAACCGTGGCACTGTATGAAGAATCGGTCAAGTACAGGCGTCAGGGCTGACATGTCATTCCGCTGGTGGCGTGTGCTGCGAAGCCATCTGGCACTGCTGCTGTTGCTGCTCACAATGCTCTGGTTCGTACTGACCCAGCCGTTCGCAACGACTGAGAAGAGCCGATTCAACATTGCTGCCAGTCCGCAGCGGCTGGAGGCAGATGTCCGATACCTGGCCGACCCTGCCCCGCCCATCCGTCTGACAGCACCCCAGCTGGAAATGGTGGCGACATGGATTGAATCCGAATTTCAGCAATGGGGGCCGACACGCAGGCAGACTTATACCGCAAACGGTAGCAGCTACAGCAACGTCATTCTTGAACTTGGACCCGGTCACGCGGATGCATCATCCGAACTGATTGTCATCGGGGCACACTACGATAGCTGGGACGGCTTGCCGGGCGCCGATGACAATGCCAGCGGGGTAGCCGGTGTGCTGGAGCTGGCGCGACTGCTGTCGACGGCAGATCTTGCCGGCCCGGTTCAGCTGGTGGCCTGGCCGCTGGAAGAGCCGCCATGGTTTCGTGGTGATGACATGGGCAGCTACCGACATGCCCAGGCCCTGAGTGTAGCCGGTCGCAAGCTCAAGTTCATGGTCTCGGTGGAGATGATCGGTTATTTCTCGTCAGTCGAGGGGTCGCAGCATTATTCCATCCCCGGACTGGGACTGATCTATCCCGATACCGGTAATTTCATTGCCGTGGTCGGTTCTCTCGGGGAAATGTCTCTGGTGCGTCAATTCAAGCACGCCTTCAGTTCGGCATCGGAACTGCCCATTCACTCCTTCAATGCACCGGCATCGCTGCATGGCGTGGATTTCTCCGATCACCTGAGTTTCTGGCGATTCGGATATCCTGCGCTGATGCTGACCGACACCTCATTCAATCGCAACCTGGCCTATCATACGATGGATGACACGGCTGATCGGCTGGATTATGACTCGATGGCTGCCGTCATAGACGGCGTGTATCAGGTGGTTGTCGATCTGACTGCCATTCAGTGACCCAGGCGCCGGGCCAGCGACACACCGATGGCTTTGGTCACCTGCAGACTGATATTCGCTTGCGATGCGGCATCCAGAATACAGGCTGAGGTATCCCGATTCGGTGTCAGCAGTAGAGGAATGATCCGGGGGTGATCGAACAGGAATTCATCACGCTGCGATGCCGAGTGTTGTTGTGATGAGGGAATGATGAACAGCCATGCATTCTGGCCGGCACTCAGTTGTTCATCAAGCAGAGTGTGGATACGCTCTGACAGCGATGGTTCGGGGTCAGTGTGACTTGATGGACTCAGTACTTCATTATCAAAAAGCCTGTCGATCAGGCGCCGGTATCCTGGCAACTGCCAGAACGGCATCTCGTGCTTATTCAGCGAAGGTATCAGTGGTCTGAGCAGTTCGTCCTCAGTCAGGTAAGCAATATTGGCATCGTAGCTGTTATCGGCTTTGGCAAAAATTTCACTTGTTGAGTAATGCAGTTCAAGGCGACTTGGAAGTCCCAGTGCACGCAGTTCACGATTGATCACACTGAACAGTGAATCATCTGATGAATGACCCGGGTCCAGAGCCGTCAGGCCGCCACTGGCAAGGATTTTCAGGCGTGAACGCTGCGGCTGCCAGATTTCAGGCAGGCCATTGTCATCCGATTGGATGAGTTGCCCGTTATAGTTGTATGGTGCCTCGATCCAGGCTGTGAATTCCTGCTGCCAGGCCTCGAAGCGAGGTGATTCGTCTGAACATTTTGTCATCGTTTCATTCACGATTTGTTCAGACAATGAGCGGTTCAATAACCAGTCAGAGGACAACAGGAGTGCAACACACAGGATGAGGCCCGCAATGAATTTCAGAGATTTGGGGATGATAATGGTAATCGTTCACGGTTCTGTCGAAGTCATCAATGATACACTACCGTGCCAGGGGATGACCTGAAAACATGAACGCCAACATCACGCTCGACACAATAAGAAATCGCATACCGGCATTGCTGATGATCGCTGTCATCGCGTTGCTGCCGTTCGGTCGATGGTATGAATTACCCGAGTTCATCCTGCTGGTGATGGGGATGCATCTGATGGCAACCCGCTGGAACGAAATCTGGGAGCTGACGGCGATCAGGCTCTACGTGGCCCTGTTTCTGTGCTACTGGGTTCCGACTCTGATATCAACCGTGGATGCCTATGATCCATTGCGTTCACTGGCCAAATCCTCAGCCATGCTGCGCTACGTGCCTGCCGGCATCTTCGTGGTATATCATCTTCGGGATATCAGGCTGCACAAGACACTCGAGGTTGCCGTTGCAGCCATCCTGACCTTCTGGTGTGTCGATGCCATCTTCCAGTTCTTTGTCGGCTACAACCTGCTGGCCATGCCGATGAGTGCCGATCGTCTCAATGGCATATTCGGAGAAACCAACATCAAGCTGGGTCAGACGCTGTCGGTTCTGTCGCCGGTGCTGATCGAGTACTGCCGCAGGAACCGGACATTGCCTGTCACCATTGCGGCGTACCTGCTGGTTCTGATTACCATCATTCTGGTGGGAACCCGGGCTGCCTGGGTCAGTTTCATTGTGGTGTCATTCCTGTACATCATTCTCTACGCGCGAAGCCACCCCGGTCGATGGCTCAAGTCTGTTTCCGTTATCGTGCTTGCAACACTGCTGATCGGTTTTGTCGGTTACCAGACTTCAGACAAGTTTGCCAGCCGTGTCGATCGCACCCTGGCGGCATTCAACGGCGACGAGCAATCGGTGGACTATGCCCTGGCCAATCGCCTGCCCATCTGGAAAACATCGGTGGTGATGGCAGCGGCCCATCCCGTCAACGGCGTGGGTGTGCGCAGCTTCCGTTATGCCTATCTCGATTATGCAGAACCGGGTGATCCATGGATCAACGCCGAAGCCCGGCGTGGTGCTGCCCATTCGCACCAGATCATTCTGGAAGTGCTGACCGAGACCGGCATCATTGGTCTGATCGGCCTGCTCATGGCCCTGCTGATCGTGTTCCAGTGCTGGAAGCAGATTCGATCGGAAGACCGCGTCAAGCCGGTTGCATTGCTGTTTGCGCTGGCAGCCATGACCTTCCCGATCAATTCACATCTGGCGTTTTACTCGACCTACTGGTCATTGCTGTGCTGGTGGCTGGTGATGGTATATTGTGCTCGCATCGGTGACTGCGAGCTGAAGAATGGAAAAATTGTCGGTATTCATTACCACGTTCAACAACGACAGAACGCTCAGGGCGTGCCTGGAAAGCGTCAGGTGGGCTGACGAAATCATCCTGCTCGATTCAGGCAGTGATGACGACACCCTTTCAATCGCCTCCGAATTCAACTGCACCATCTCAAGCAGGGACTTTGCCGGTTATGGTCCGCAAAAGCAGGCGGCACTGGAACTGACGACTCACCGTTGGGTGCTGCTGATGGATGCCGATGAAGTGGTGTCTGAAGCACTTGTGGAGGAAATCAGACAGCTGCTGCAAACAGTGCCGGACAAGGCGGGCTACACCATGCCACGGCAGGAACAGATGTTCTGGCGCATGCAGTCGCTGTCGTCACGCCTTAACCACTATCTGAGATTATTCGACAAGACCCGGGGTCGCATCTCGGACATGCCAATTCATGCGGCACCCGAAGTCGAGGGTGAGCTTGGCCGTCTCAAGTCACATTTTGTGCATTACGGTGAAACCAGCATCCACAGCAAGGTGGATCGAATCAACCACTATTCCACCGGACTGGTGGAAGACAAGATCAGGAAGAACCCGGGCTGGCTTCGCACCCGCATGGTGTTGTACCCCGGATTTGCCTTTCTCAAGTCTTATCTGTTCAAGCGTAATTTCCTCAATGGCTGGGCCGGGTTCATCGCCTCGGTCTGCATGTCTCACTACGCCTTCCTGAAGTACGCCAAGCTGTATGAATACCATCAATCCGATCATTCCGTTCAATAACCAGTCAAGGCAATTGCGGGGATGAATCGATTGCTGATCTACATGGTATTGGTGCCGACCGGATGGATACTGGCACGCCTGCCAATGTTCATGCTGTTTCCGCTTGGCCGGGCGCTGGGCCGTCTGTGGTGTCGCCTCAAACCCGACCGCAGGCATGTGGCGGCGCGTAATCTGGAACTGTGTTTTCACGACCTTGATGAGAATGCACGGGAAACATTGCTCAGGCAGGTGATCGATGCCACCGGGGTCGGTCTGATGGAAACGGTGCTGGCGATCTGGGCCAGTGACCGGCGGCTGCGGCGACTGTTTGATGTTGAAGGTGATGTGCAGCTGCAGCAGCAATTGAAACAGGACAAGCCACTGCTCCTGTACTCGGCTCATTTCACCTCGGTCGAGCTGGCCTGCAGACTGGTCAATCTGGTATCGCCCAGGCCGATTGCGATGGTGGTGCGCCGCAATGCCAACCCCGCACTGGAAGCGGTGATCGACCGAGCACGCCGTCGTCACGCGGGAGACACCATCGAGAAGAAACAGATCAGGCAACTGCTGCAGCTGCTGCAGTCCGGCACGCCTGTAATGTATGGCTTCGATCAGCATTTCAGCAGCCAGACTGTGGATTCGACTCTGTTTGGAGTGCCTGCTGTCACCCTGTCAGTTGCAGGCAAGCTGGCCAGTCGCAGCCAGGCGGCCGTGATGTCGTTCTGGTGCGTTCGGAATAACCAGGGACGCTATCAGCTTTGTATTGATGATGTCTGGCAGGATTACCCCAGTGGAGACGATGCTCAGGATGCGGACCGCTACAATCGATGGCTGGAGCAGAAGATCAGCGCTTCCCCGGCACAGTACCTGTGGGTTCATAGACGCTTCCGGCAGACCGAAATCGACGGTATTCCGGCCTATGGCAATACATTGAGGCGAGAAAAACACCGGGACTGAGCAGGGAATCTGTCACAGCTGTTTACATCCGGGTGGTTGCCGTTAGTGCTCAATGACGATACTGTGACGTGTTTTACGGTTTCATCACATCCGATTGATTACTGTCGGGGATTAGCCTGACGTCCATTGAATGACAGGATGTTCGAATCGAACCATTGATTGACGAATCACAAGTCACAGACAAAAGTCTTGAGTAACCTGATGAGGGAACAGGCCCCGGTCCTGTCACGGGTTCAGAGGAAACTCCAATGAATACACTGCAGCAACGTATTGTCCTGATCCTGTTCAGCGCACTGGTGAGTGTGCTGGTGGCAGAGCGAGTTGAAGCCTGTCATACCCCGGACAGCGCTGCATTTCTGGGCAAGAAATATGAAGGCAAGAATTTCGTGCAGGAGATGCATGATGCCCACATGAACCAGCCGAGGTTCCCCTATCAGTTCAAGGGAGCGGAGACCTGTACCGGTGGCATGGTTGACATTTTTCCCTGTTCCAACATCGAGCTGGTCGGATTTCTTGATCTCAATCAGATTGGTGGCGGTTCCGGATCCGACAGCTGGGGCTGGAAACATGAAGCCAGCAATCGGTATTTTGCACTGGTCGGTCGATCCAACGGCACGGCATTTGTTGAAATAACGGATCCTGCCAACCCGGTTTATGTGGGCAATCTTCCCAGTGATGGTGATGGCAGCAGTGCATGGCGTGACATCAAGACCTATCAGGATCATGCCTACATCGTGTCGGATTTCAATGGCGCGCATGGCATGCAGGTGTTTGACCTGTCGCTGTTACTGACGGCAACCAACCTGCCGGTCACCTTTTCGGCGGGCACGGTGTATCGGGGTACTGCCCAGAATCCGTTGACGAGAGCCCACAATATCGTCATCAACGAAACTTCCGGTTTTGCCTATGCCGTGGGCGGGCCACGCGAAGCAACTGGATGTCAGGGTGGTCTTCACATGATCAATATCCAGACGCCAGCCAGTCCGTCATTCGCCGGTTGTTTCAGCTCTGATGGCTATACCCATGATGCCCAGTGTGTCATCTACAGTGGCCCTGATGCCGATTACAGCGGTCGTGAGATCTGTTTTGCCAGCAACGAAGATACGGTCACCGTGGTTGACGTGACTGACAAGAAGAACCCGGTGCTGATCGAGAGAGCCAGCTATGCACTCGACGAATACACACATCAGGGCTGGCTTGATGCCAGTCAGCGTTATTTCGTGTTCGATGACGAGCTGGATGAGCGCATGAACCCGACGATCAACAATACCCGGACACATGTCATCGATTTCAATGATCTGGATAATCCTGTTTATACGGGATTCTTTGAGGCAGATGGCCCGTCAATTGACCACAATCAGTATATCTTCGAAGGCAGAACCTATCAGGCCAATTACAATCGTGGATTGCGAATCCTTGAACTGGGCGATCTGTCATCAGCCGAAATGACAGAAGTCAGCTTCATCGACACCTTCCCATCCGGCAACAGCAACCAGTCCTTTGGTGGTGCCTGGAACGTCTTTCCGTTTTTTGATAATGGCCTGGTGCTGATCAGCGACATCAATCGCGGCATTTTGATCGTGCGTCCGGATCTGCCGAATACAGGCGGTGAGGATATCTTTAGCGACGGCTTCGAGCAGGCGCCCTAGGTCGATCTGTTCAACAGCAGGTTGGCGGCTGAATCGATTGTCGCCGTCCAGCCTTCACCCACCCAGGTGGTCCCGGTTGATTCGGTAATCACGCGTGGTCCGCCATACACTCTTCCAGATTCCATTCGGGGGCGCTCTATCACACCCTCATCCTGAGCATGGTCTGCCACACGGGTCCTGTCTGTCGTGTGTATCAGTTCATTCTCATTCAAGGGATTGGCTCTGGACAGACGCAACCTGATCGATGCCAGCTGAACCGGAAAATCCAGCAGATGACCGTAGAGTGAGCGGTACTGCTGTTCAAACTCATCAATGGCCGATTCGATATTACCCGTTCCGGCTGAATAGGGTATGGCCATCAGCATGGACTGACCTTCATAGCGCATTTCAAGCCAGGCCTGGCGTTCCAGCGACTGTTCGGCGTTTTCTGCATCAGCGAGACTGTCGGCCAGATCACTGTACAACTTCTTGAATTGCACATGCAGTTCATCGTCGCTGATCGTCATTGCATGTTTCATCAGGCTCAGGCTGGATTCATGGCCGTGGTCGCTGACCAGCAGTCCGTGTGCGGACAGTACGCCTGCCTGTGCAGGTATCATCACACGATCTATCTGCATCAGTTCGGCAATGTCACAGGCATGCAGGCCTCCGGCACCGCCAAAGCAGCACAGAACGAATTCGCGGGCATCAAATCCACGCTCGATGGAAATAACGCGCAGTGCGGCAGCCATCTGTTCGTTGGCAAGCCTCAGTGTACCGGCAGCGGCCTGCTCGACAGTCATATTCATGGTCGCGGCCAGTGGTTCGAAGGCCCGGATCGCAAGCTGCCTGTTCAGTCTCAACCCATCTCCCAGATCAGACTGTGACGGAATTCTGCCGAGTATCAGATGGGCATCGGTGACCGTGGGTTCGGTACCACCCAGCCCGTAACAGGCAGGCCCGGGACTGGCACCGGCCGACTCGGGGCCGACGTGCATCATGCCCTGATCATCGATGCGAACCAGTGAGCCACCGCCAGAGCCGATGGTGTGCATGTCCACCGAGGGGATGCCCACCGGAAAACCGGCGACACGGTTTTCGCGACTGACCGTGATCTCACCACGAATCAGGGCGACGTCGGATGATGTACCGCCGACATCCAGGGTGAGAATGTTGTCAAACCCTGATTGTCTGGCCATCGACTGTGCACCGACCAGCCCGCCAGCCGGGCCGGACAGCAGCAGTCGTACCGCCTGGTCTGCCGCCTCTGTCACGCCAATCGACAAACCATTCGACTGCATGACACGAAGGCTGGACTCACCACAGCGCTGTTGCAGATCGGTCAGATAGCGCTGCATCAGTGGCCCGATCGAGGCATTGATCCAGGTGGCAATGCCGCGCTCGTACTCGCCAATCTCGGCGATGGTTTCCGATGACAGACTGACGTGAACATGATCCCTGAGTTCTGCCTGCAGCGCCTTTTCATCGCCGGGATCACGAAAGCTGAACAAGAGATTGACGGCTACGGATTCCACATCATGATGCTTCAGCGTCTCGATCAGGCTGGCAATATCGGATTGCTTCAGTTCAGTCAGGCTGTTGCCATCGGCATCGCGCCGACAATCGAGACCGAAACACAGCGATTCGGGAACCGGCGGGGTTTTGGGTTCCGGTGAGAGACAGTAGATGTCATCTCGTGTCTGTCGCCCAATGGTCAGGACATCCTCCAGACCGAGATTGCTGATATAGGCGGTGCGAACGCCCTTTCGCTCGAGCAGGGCATTGGTCGCCACGGTTGAACCGTGCGCGATGGCCACCGATCGTCCGGTGAGTCCCAGAGCAGTCAGACCACTGATGATGGCATCGGCCGGGTTTTCAGGCGTTGAGAGAGTCTTGTGGACCGTCAGTGACTGACCGTCCCAGACGGTGAAATCCGTGAAGGTTCCGCCGGTGTCGATGCCGACATGGCAGGCGTTCTTCAGCACGTTAATTTCCGTTTGCTCGTCATTTGATGATCTGCCGTGATCAGCAAATCAGACGGGTGATGCTTTCATGACATCATCCGTTTTCAGTATGGATGCATCGGCCAGACTGAAGAAACCATTCACTGTCGTGCGGTAGTAGTTTTCCCGGGTGAACACGGGTTTGCTGATGCTGTGC
Organism: Lysobacterales bacterium; assembly: GCA_965212525.1. Taxonomy (GTDB): domain Bacteria; phylum Pseudomonadota; class Gammaproteobacteria; order Xanthomonadales; family SZUA-38; genus SZUA-38. Next base: position 33,842 of record CBDBVC010000062.1, on the reverse strand, counting down.
CGGAGGTAGGCCGGTAGCAGGACAAGCCGGTTGTTCACGGGTTCTACTGAAAGTCCGAGATCCTCGATATTCAGTTCGCCACCTGTCATGGCAGCGGGATCGGGATTGTAGTACCAGATCCAGGACATGAAGATTCGGGTCCATTCAAACTTGTCACCGGTGTCGGTGTGGGTGCGGTAATCGGTATCGCCCCGCATCTCAGTCAGCGCGGTGATGAACTTGTGCTGCATGTTCATCAGGGTGTAGGACAGGTCGTGAATTCCGTTGGCGACATTGAGTATGGCATTCGAATAGATTTTTGACTGGATGGCCTGCAGCAGAAAGGAACGCTTGCGATCCTGATAGGCCTGGTCAAGACTCAGCCTGTACAGAATGACATCGCTTCCATGATACGTGGGTTGCAGGTGGGGCCGTAATGCGGCGATTTCCTGTTCCGCAATCGCAAATTCTTGTGCACTGAAAAAGTTGTCAGCAACAATGAGCTTGTCGCCCATGACGGATATGTCCATGTTTGATCCAGATCAGGCCCTGAGGTCGTACTATTGTCAGTCAAAACGGCGATGTAAAGCAACGGGCAGGGCGATCAGCGACCCATGGACAGGATCTCTGCATTCAATGGTCATTACCCGTTTGATCAGCTGGCGCAGCGCGCATCACTGGGTTAAGCTTCGCCGCAATGAATGATGTCTCTCATGTTCTGACCGTCAGTAATCTGACTCACACCTACCGTGGCAAGCATGCCGTCGACTCGCTTTCCTTCCAGGTTTCAGCTGGAGAAGTGCTCGCTGTTGTGGGTCGCAATGGTGCCGGTAAAACGACCACACTCAAATGTCTGACCGGCCTGCTGCAGCCCGATGCCGGTGAGGTCTCCATTGACGGCGAGTCGACACCCTGGCGCAATAGCCGTGCCAGGCAGCTGTGCGGTTTTTGCCCGGAGACACCCTCACTGTACACGGCCTATACAGTTGGCGAGCAACTGAAGCTGGCCTGTGATCTCAGACGTCTCAAGGGCAGTGAGGCATCAGACGCCATCGACAGAGTCATCCACCAGTGTGATCTGTTATTGAGTCGTGATCGCATCATCGGTGAATTGTCGAAGGGTTATCGCCAGCGTGTATCACTGGCTCAGGCACTGATCGGTTCACCCAGACTACTGGTGCTGGATGAGCCCGCCAGCGGGCTGGATCCGGTGCATATCGCCCAGTTGCGTTTGCTGATCGCCGATCTGGTGCCCGAAATGACCGTCATCCTCTCGACTCACTCATTATCTGATGCCGCCGCAGTTGCCGATCGACTACTGGTGATGAGTGATGGCCGCGCCTGCTATCACGGCGAGCTCGAGCCGCCAGAGCGAGCTTCGGCGTTCGAGTTACAGCTGGACAAGGCACTGGACTCCGGCCAGCAGAGCCTGCTGGAGCAGATGGCAGCAATCACGGTAGTCAATGGCCTTGATCTGGAGCTCACACTCAGGGCAGATATCGACTCGGCCACACTGATCGAACAACTGGTGCAAGCTGGGGCACGCATCAATGCACTGTTGCCAAGGCAGCACCTGACCGAAGACGACATGCTGGACCTGATCACTCAATCGAGTCAGCAGGGGAACGAATCATGATCGCTGTTCTGGCCCGGCATGAGGCGCGGCGCCTGTGGTCTACGGGTGCGTCAGCCTGGGTGATGCTGGGAGCCTTGCTGGCGCTCACCGGCTGGCAGTTCTTCGAGCTGATCGAGGCCCATGTGATCCTGCAGGAAAAGGACGAGCTCGGCAGCGGGCTTTCCGCCTCGGTGGTTATCCCGATGTTTCTTCCCATGGCCCTGCTGATGTTTCTGCTGGCGGCACTGGGCAGTTTCCGGGGTTTCGGTCAGGAGCAGTTGGCGGGCACCGACCTGTCACTGCGCTCGACTGTCGTCACGCCTGCCTCACGGGTAGTCGGCAAATACCTGGGCATGATGCCCATGATGCTGTGTCTGCTGGCCTACCTGATCGTGCTGATCGTGATTCTGGCATCGAGCCATGAGCTGGACTGGGGACGCATACTGCTCGCCCTGACGGGCTTGCTGCTGCTGATCCTGCTGGCCCAGGCGGTGGCGCTGATGTGTTCGGCACTGGTCACACTGCCGATGACAGCAGCGCTGATGAGCCTGTTGCTGTTAATGGCACTCTGGTCCATCGACCGTTCTGCCGTCTCACGTGGCGTGACCGACTCGATCCTGTCATCACTGTCACTGACAGCCGTCTATCGGGATTTCCTGACTGGCCGCTTTGTGCTCTCCGGTGTGATCTATCTGTTGTCGCTGACCGGATTCTGTCTGGCGGTCACCTGGCTGGTGGTCAGGCAGGCGGGAGTCACGCGGCTTGCCAGCCGTGCACTCGGCTTTGCCATGGCAGGGCTGTTGCTGGTCCTCGTCATCGTTATCAATACTGTGGCGGGTCGGTTTGATGTGATCGCAGACGTCACCGAAAACCGCCGGCACAGCCTGGCACCGGCCAGCGAGGCCGTACTCGATCAGCTCGATGGCGAAGTGATAATCACGGCGTTTGCCGCGCCTGAGGGACCTCTGCGCATTCAACTGGCCGAGTTTCTCGATCCCTGGTTGCGTTACAAGGCAGACTTAAGCCTCCAGTTTCTTGATCCGGCCAATCACCTGAACCTGATCCGCGAGCTGGATATCCGCAGTGACGGTGAGCTGCTGGTGCAGTATCGGAATCGACAGGACACCCTGAGGCAGCTCAACGACCGTGATCTGACCCAGCTGTTGCTGCGTCTGTCCAGGCAGCAGCAGACCTACGTCTCCTATGCCAGCGGCAGTGGAGAGGGCGATTTTCGTGGCGAAGCCAATTTCGATTACGGTTACTTCGGTAGTGCCATGAATGAGCGCGGTCTGGTTCCGGGTCCGCTGGATCTGATTCTGACCCCGGTGCTGCCCGACAACCTGCAGCTGCTGATCCTGACTCCAGCACGCGGTTCCCTGTTGCCAGGCGTCACCGATGCCATCATCGATTACCTGGAGACGGGTGGTAATCTGCTTCTGCTGATGGAGCCAGAATCCACTCGTGCCAGCAACGGCAGCAATACCGACTATGACGATCTCCTCAGCTGGCTGGGTCTTGCCCGGCTGCAAGGGCAGGTGATCGATACCGGTGCCGTTTCGGCCGGCATGGACAACCCGCTCAATATAGTCGTCAACCGCTACCCGGCGTCGACACTACTCGAATCGTTCTACGCGCGAACCCTGTTCCCCGGGGCGGCGGCTTTGTCGGCCAATTGCGAGAGCGGCTCCGACAACAATGCAGGATTCGATTGCAGGCCCATCGTCAGCACGGGACCTGGCAGCTGGACCGAGACCAGCGTGGTGGCAGGCACGATTGGCCTGAATGAAGATCAGGGAGAAGTGCGCGGTCCGCTCCACATCGGCTACCGCCTGACCCGGTCACTCGATGATGGAACCGAGCAGCGCATCGTGGTGATGGGGGACAGTGACTTCATCACAAATCGCTATTACGGCAATGGCGGCAATCTGGATTTTGGCATGCGGCTGATGGAATGGCTCACTGACAATGATGTACTGATCAATGTCGAAGCCAGTGAGCGCAATCTGGATCTGAACTGGTCGGCGCGCACCACCGGCTGGCTCGCCATCGTGTTCATGCTCCTGCTGCCTGCCATGGTTGTCGGCTATGGTCTCAGACTGGGCTGGAAGCGCCGGCGTGCCTGAACTGCCCGAGGTCGAGACCACCCGGCGGGGTATCGCACCGTATCTGGACGGGGAGATCATCAAGCGCCTGATCGTCAGGCAGCCATCGCTGCGCTGGCCTGTGCCAGATCACCTGACAGATACCCTGCAAAGTCAGCGAGTCAGTTGCGTCACCCGCCGCGGCAAATACATCGGGGTGCATGTGAAAGGTGGTGCTGCACTGATCCACCTGGGCATGTCCGGCTCGCTGCGTGTGGTGGCCGAGGGTGACGAGATTCGCAAGCACGACCACTTCGATCTGGCTGTGGGCAATGGCCATATCATTCGCTATCACGATCCGAGGCGATTCGGTTGCCTGCTGTGGGCTGATAATCCGATAGAACAGCACCCGTTGCTGAACGGTCTCGGACCCGAACCGCTGGAAGAGGAATTCACGGCCGATTACCTGCATGCCGCATCGCGCAAGCGCAGGACGGCCATCAAGCTGTTCATCATGAACGCGGCGGTGGTGGTGGGTGTGGGCAATATCTACGCCAGCGAGGCACTGTTTCGAGCCGGAATACGGCCGACAGTCCAGGCCGGGCGCATCAGCAAGGCCCGCTATGGACTGCTGGTGGACTGCATCCGCGATGTACTGAGTGAAGCCATCGAACAGGGCGGCTCAACGCTGCGTGATTTCGTGCGGCCTGACGCTACGCCGGGCTACTTTGCACAGACGCTGTTTGTCTATGATCGTGAGGGGGAGTCCTGCCAGCACTGTGGCGAGGTGATCAGGAGAAAGGTGATCGGGCAGCGAAGCACGTTCTACTGCCCGATCTGTCAGAATTGATGTTTACTGGGTGATATCGTAGATTCTGTCAAAGTGGCTGTAGTCGATGTTCAGTTCGTACTGGTTGACTGAATCTTCACAGGCGTTGCCGAACTTTCCGTACTGCAGTCGCAAATTGAGGATTGAGCTGGCACTATCATCGTCATTCAACAATTTGCCGATCGTGGCTGTGAACATGGGTTCAGTCTGCCACGGCACCAGTAACCCGATATCGTAATCGGCACCATCACTCTCGGCATACAAGGTCATGTCAATATCATCACTGATCGATGATTTCGGCAAGAACTTGGAGTAATCACCCGCAACTGAGCCGTCAGGGCGTTTCAGTCTGAAAAACACATCATAGCCATTGGTTGATGGACGAACCCAACTCACACCAAGGATGTAATCCTGAATGATGCCCAGGTCCGAGTTGTAGAGATCGGCAACAATCTTTAAGTACTTGTACCAATCGCCATCACCATCTGTCATCTTGTCGACATTGAGGCCGATGTCGTATTGAAAGTTACCAAGGTCTTCCTGAACTTCAATTTCATATTTACGAGCGTCCAGTACTTGAGATCCACCAGTATTGGTGGTGCAGGCTGTCACACGGCATTCACCACCTTTCCAGAATGGGTTTCGTGTGTCATTGGTGCAGACGCCAGCATAAGCCTGTTGCGCTGCAAGAAATACAATTGCAGGTATCAGTTTTTTCATGATTTTCGTTCTCCTAGTTTCAATAACAATTGTTCAGCATTGATACGGTCTTTGTCCGTATCATCAAAATGTTCTCTGATAATGGGCAGTGCCAGCCTCAGTTCATTGCTTGCCGATTCAGCATCACCTGTCTCAAATAGAATTCGAGCCAAAACCGATCGCGCAATAGCCAGTTGCCTGCCTTTGGCGTAATTCAGCTCGGTCAGGATATCGATGCACAGTTTGATCGTGGATTCGGCCTGCTGGTATCGTTTCAGGTTGGTTAGAATCTGGGCATGCTGCAACAGGAAATGAGGCATGTTTCGATGCCTGGCTCGATCGTTGGCGCGGTATTTTTCAAGCGCAATCTCCGTATGCTCAAGTGCGCGGTTGAGGTCATCCTTGTCGCTGTAGGCCAGTGAGATGTTGTGGTGCAGCGTCGCCGTCCTGACGCTGTCCTCACCGTAATATTGTGTGCGGATGTTGAGTGCCTTGTGATAATACTCAAGAGCACTGTCCTGAAGCCCGCGTTCGTATTGCAATGCACCCAGGTTGATCATCACAGATGTCGGTGTGATGTGATCACTGCCAAAAAGACTCAAACGTAAATCGAGCACTTCTGATTGTGTTTCAAAGGCTTTTTCATATTCTTTCAGGCGGCGATAAAAATTACCCAGAGTGGCTGTGGCCTGGCTGCGCACCCAGTCTGATTTGGATTCAGCAGGACTGGCCCTGTGCTGGCCAAGGCAATCGGTCAGCTGCTGTGCAGCTTCCTCGGCAAATCCCTCACCATAGCGGATATTGGCAAATTGCTTGCAGATGGTCAGGTAAAAATCCGGAGTCAGCTGCGGGTTAATCTCATCGATCAGTTGACTGTAAATGGCGACCGCTTCATCGAGGCGATCCTGATCATCCAGAATGGCGGCTTTGGTTGCCAGCAGTTCACGCGCAAGATTGCTGTTGTCGATAGAAGGCCGAGCCAGTGCGGCCTCAATTTTTTCCAGCGCGGCCTCAACCTGGCCCAGCTCGAACAGGTTATCCGCCTGTTTGCCCAGAATCATGGCCTGTGTTTCCGGCATCAGTTTGGCCGCGTCGAGTCCATCCATGGCAGCGATTGACTGCTGGTTCTCACCCAGGCCGGCATAGGCATCGGCAATTGCCAGCACCAGTTTGGCATGCAGTTCCGGATCAGGGTAGTTGCTACGGCTGAGTCGATTGGCCGTTTCATTCAGCAGGTCACCCGCTGTCACTGCCTGGCCCATGGTTCGGGTGGGGTCAGCCTGACTGAAGGCCTCAACCAGAAAACTGGAGATATCCTCTGCGCGTTGCTGTTCCCGTACTGCTTGATCACGCTGGATCTTGAGTTCCTGTGACTGCAGATAACTGTAGGTGCCAAAGCCGCTGATCAGCACGAAGATGGTGCTCAGTGCAGCCGTGGCCAGTCGGTGACGTCCGATGAACTTGCGTGTGCGGTAGATCAGCCCCGGTGGGTGTGCCAGAACAGCTTCGCCGTTGAGCAGTCGCTGCAGGTCAGCGCTCAGTTCATCAACCGTGTGGTAGCGCTGAAGCACATCGCTGTGCAATGCCTTCAGTACGATGTTGTCCAGTTCTGCCGTCAGTCGCAGTGGTGCAAAGCCCTCGCTCTCGACCGACGATGGCGGCAGAGGCGTGCTGCGGTAGACCAGCTTTTCAAACTCGGCCGGGCTGTGATCGCGCCAGTTGTAGGGTCGCGAGCCACTGAGCAGCTCATAAAGCAGAACACCCAGCGCATAGACATCGCTGGCGACGGTGACGGGCTTGCCGCTGATCTGCTCCGGGCTGGCATAATCCGGTGTCAGCACCATCATGCCGGTGCGTGTTTCCAGCTTCTCCTCATCCTGCAGCTTGGCAATACCAAAATCGAGCAGGTGCGGCTGACCGTTCTCACCAACCAGAATATTGGGTGGCTTGATGTCGCGGTGAATCACCAGATTCTGGTGTGCATGCGAAATGGCGGCCGTGAGTTTCAGGAACAGCTCCAGTCGCTGCCTGACCGTCAGTCTGTTGTGTTCACAGAATTCGGTGATGGGCAAGCCCGGCGTGTAGTCCATCACCAGGTAGGGACGGTCATCATCGAGCGAGCCGCCGTCGATCAGGCGGGTGATGGCCGGATGATCAAGTTGCGCCAGAATCTGACGTTCCTGATGGAATCGCTCTCGCGCCAGCTCCGAGTGCAGGCCATCGCGCAGTACCTTGATGGCCACCGTCTGCTCAAAGCCTTCGCCGTGACGCTTGGCCAGGTAGACGCCGCCCATGCCGCCTTCGCCGATCTTGTCCAGTATCTCGAAAGCGGGCAGTTTGGCGGCGATGCCGGCGACATCCTCATGCGGCAGGGCAGGCTCATCGGTGTCGGCCAGCACGCGCATGACCGCATCTTCGGCCAGGCTGTCGTTGTAGGCCGGCAGGGCCTCGTAGTTGTTGAGCAGCTCGCAGGTGACCTCGTAAAGAACCTCGTCACCACTGACTTTTTCACGCACAAACGAGGTTCGCTGCTCAACCGGCAGGTCGATCGCTTCCTCGAACAGCTGTTGAGCTGTTTTGAATGTGGCCTTGTTCATGATGTCAGTTGTTGGTTACGTCGGAAAATTGGCTGCGTAGAAAGGATCGCGCAAAATTCCACTTTCTTGAGACAGTGCGGGGGGTGATTTTCACGGCACGGGCCGTTTCATCCAGAGTCATGCCGGCAAAATAGCGCAGCTCGACGATCTGACGTGCGGTGGTATCGACCTCGTCCAGATCGTTCAGTTTGGTATCCAGCATGTCCCAGTCATCAATGCCGTCCGGAGCCGGGATTTCGACCTTGAGGTCATCCAGGCTAAGGTCGAACTTGTCGCCACCGCGTTTCTCGGCGGTGCGCTTGCGGTAATGATCCACCAGAAAGCGGCGCAGTGTACTGGCGAAGGCGATCAGGAACTGGTCCTTGTCGCCCCAGTCAAGCGCGTACTGCTTGGTCAGGCGAAGATAGGTCTCGTGCACGATCTCGGTGGTCTGCAGGGTAATGTAGGAACTGCGTCTCTTGCGCGCACGCGCCATCGCCTTGAGGCTCTGCATCAAGGACTCCAGAATCTGGCCCTGTTCCTTCTTCTTGCTCATACCGTATAACCGCAGTATACCGGTGGCCTGCACAGGGCCACTGGAGAAAAATCAATCTTGCAAGGGATGGATGATGTGTGTGCAGTCGACATCACAGGCACCGTTCTACACCAGACGATGACAGCTGTGTCGACAATGAAAAAGATGAGTATCCCTTGGTTAAAAATTGTACCACAAAGAGCCGTTTGATTGTCAGCATACAAACCGTATTGTGCACAAAGTGTTAAAGCAGTCACACTATAGCGCTGGCGTTGAGTGAAAGTAGTCTATAACGGCCAGTGTATGACATTGATCTTGGTCAGTCGCGTCAGAACTAAAATGATTTTATATGCTCAACAGGCAGATGGTATCACTTGTTGCTGGAGCACATTACTGTGTGGGAATGAATTGAAGGAGAGCAAGATGAGGTGATCGGGCAGCGAAGCACGTTCTACTGCCCGATTTGTCAGGTTTAAAGTGTGAAGTCTGGTGCTATTCCAGTTCGAACACTTCCGCACCATCAAGCCATTCAAACAGGATCGAAATGTCGAACGGTTGACTGTCTGCACCACAGCCATTGTTCAGGTTGTTGACTGACAGCGTGACGTTACGTACATCCATCTCTGATGAAAGATAGGGCGTTCTCAGGATGGTCAGTACACCATTCAGATCATACGTCCTGATCATGAACTCATCATGATTGTTCTTGATGGCAGGCTTGAAGTACGTCCATTTTGCGGTCGGCTCCACTGGCTGAGAACCCACCAGCGTCAGGGCCTGCATGTCGAGGTCAGAGAAATCCGTGTTGACGTAAAAATCAACATAGATCAGGGTGCCGTCGGTGCGGACGATGGCATTCATCAGCTCAACGTCAAGTTCATCTGGCATATGCTTGTGTTCGATGTCGCCCTTGATTGTGAGAATCTTGATGTCGCGAAACGGCTCACCATCGGCAACTTTCTGATCCAGGTCGAGTGTCATGTGCAGGGGCATGATGTACTTGTCATTGTTTGGGTGCTGATCGATGCTCAACACTGTCATGCGGTCAATTTCGCAGTGTCTGACGACGCCACAGGCAACAGTGCCGTCCAGGGGTGGAGTAATGTTTCCACCGTCTACGGGATCACAGACCGGTCGATTAGGCGGGGTGCTCTGAGCATGGACGGGTGCCGCCCACTGCATGCCAGCAAAAAGAAGGAATAAGGGGATGAGGGTTTTCATTAGTTATCGCCAGATGAAGTTCGCTGAACGGGCTCAGGATCCCGTTCAGCAAACACTGGGTCTAATTATTGTGTTCCTGGCTCGATGGCGAATGCATTTGCGAAATTAATTAAATCAAGCGAAATGTCAAAGGGTTGCGCATCATTGCCGCAATCATTTGCCAGATTATTGACGTGCAAGGTAACGTTGTCGACAGACATACCTGTGATCAGATACGGCGTGTTCAGAACCGTCAATTCACCTGCGGCGTTATAGGTGTGAATCTTCACCTTGTTTTTGTGATTGTTGATCACGGGGTTGAAATATGTCCATGATGAATTCAAGGCCACGGGCACGATTTGTGTGCCCACATAACTCAGTGGCTGCCCGTCCTTGTCTGAATAATCCGAATTGACATAGAAATCGAGATGAACAGTCTCATCTACCTGATGTGCAAGCACGGTAAGAATCTCTACGTCTGCTTCAAAAGTCCCATCCTTGAGTGTTACATCGCCTTCAAAAGAAAGTAACTCGATAGGTCTGTACGTGCCTGCAAATACCTTGTTGTCCAGATCAAGCGACATGTGTATCGGTACACGGTATTTATCCTGGTTTGGATTCCTTGGTATCTGAAAGATGCTCATGCGGTCTATGTCACAATGTTTAACCACACCACAGGTAATGTCACCGTCATGTGGTGGAATAATCAACCCGCCATCTACAGGCTCGCACGAGGGACGATCAGGTGGTGTGGCTTGCGCATTCACGTTTGTTGTCCACTGCAGGCCAGCCAGCAGCAGGACGATTGGGATGAGTTTTTTCATGATCTTTTTATCCTGTTGGGAAAAGCCAGTCGGCCGCTGTCGACCGATGGCCCATTCCCTAATTATCTAATTTGCATTTACGAATTATTGTGTCACTGAATAGGTGTTGACCCAGGTGCCTTCCAGAATGATGTCATACGGCTGTGAGTTCTTGTGTGTTGGTGTCTGTACACCACATTGGTTCGACAGGTCATTCACGGTCAGTGTCACATTTCGGACATCCATATCAGCAGATGGGTAAGGCTGTTTCAGGACGGTCAACTGATCTGCAGTGTTGTACGTATGAATCTTCAATTCGTCGTGATTGTTCTTAACGACCGGGTTGAAGTAGGTGTACTCCCTGTGAATATCGACCTGTTGTGTGCCGAGGTAAGTCAGGGGTTGTCCATCCAGATTCGCGAAATTGGCATTGACAAAGAAATCAACGTTGAACACAAACAGATCCTGGCTGACAAACACCGTCATCAACTCGACATCAAAATCTGTCGGCTGGTACTTGTGATGCACATCGCCCGTGAGAGTGAGGAGTTTGATCGGCCGATAGCCCTGCTGTGAAGCGATCATGTTCTCCGGGTCGAGCGCAAAGTGCAATGGCATGCGGTATTTGTCCTTATTCCAATGCCTGTTGACCTCCACCACTGACATCTGGTCATCATCACAATGCCTGACCACGTTACAGGTGATGTCGCCAAAGATTGGGGGGACATCATCCGGGTCCAGGTCTTCGCATTCGGGTGGTGGTGGCGGCGTATTCTGTGCGTTGGCTGCAGGTATCCACTGCATGCTCAAGAGCAGCAGGGCAATCGGGATGAGTTTTTTCATGAGGATTTACTCCTGATCATATTCTTGATGTTGTTAATTCGGGTGATGAGCTGTTCATCATTGCTCAGGTATTCATCGATAGCGGGTTGAGCCAGTTCGAGTTGTGTCTGAGCAGCGTTGAATTGTTTGGTTTGCGCCAGGGTGTCTGCCAGAACCACCCGCACGCGTGCCAGCGAGGTACCCTGTGGAAATTTGAGGTATTCATAGATCGCGATGGATTCTTCGGCATAGACGCGTGCACGTTCGTAATCATCCCGACCGAACATCAGCCTGGCCAGGTATTCCGAAACGATGGCCAGGTTCTGTGATTGATTCTTGCCATGCTTGTGAAAGCCCTGACGCGAGATCTCGAAGCGCTCGATGGCCGAATCCAGGTCACCGAGGTACCAGTAGGAAACGCCCTGATTCAGCAACACGGTCGATGTGGCTGCCGTGCCGTTATCGAAATTGATGTTGTAAATCTCGATTGATCGTTCGTAAGCATCGATTGCCTGCTGGTACTGGCCTGCACGCTGAGCGGCGTTGCCCTCACTCAGGTGGCAGCTGGCCAGCGAGATGTGTGTTGCATCGAAGATGTCTTCTCGCAGCTGGCAGGCCTTCTCCAGCAATACAGCTGATTGTTCTGGTTGTTTGTTGGCACGATACAGTGTGGACAGAAAGAACTGGTTGTTACTGATCAACCATTCGTCCTGCGCCGGATTTTCGGCCTGATATTCAGCCAGGCAATCCAGAATCAGTGCAATGGCTGGCTCGAAGTCCGAGGTTCGCCACAGACTCTTGCCGTAGCGGTTGCATTGGTTCAGGTGAGCATCGCGATGTTCCGGTGTGTCGCCGACCTTGAGCAGCGCCTGAGTCATCTCGTAGGCCTGTCTGTTAAGTTCCTGCGCTTCCATGGGCAGGTCCTGCTTGTCGAGGACACGACCGCGCAGGCCGATCAGCTCACTCTGCTGCCAGGGGTCGATGAAGCTGGACAACAGATTCTCTTCAGCATCCAGCAGTGAGATTGCCTCATCGTACTGCCCGAGCTCGAACAGTACTTCCACCAGTGACCTGACGAGTTCATAGCGAGTCTGTTCGTCGATCAGATCACGGTTTTCAGATTCGATCAGCTCCTGCGCTTCTTCGTACTGGCCAAGCCCAACCCAGGCATTCGCCAGAGACAGGCGAATCTTTGTCCTGGTTTCAGTATCCAGATCGCTGCTTTCCTCGATCAGATCCGATGAAGCTGACAGGATCTGGCTGGCGCTGACCTCTTCACCCAGAGTACGAGTGGGGTCGGCAGCATTGAATGAGTCCACCAGAAAGCCTGACAGACTTTCGGCACGTCGCAATTCCTGCAGGGCCTGATCACGCTGGATCTTGAGTTCCTGTGACTGCAGATAACTGTAGGTGCCAAAGCCGCTGATCAGCACGAAGATGGTGCCGAGTGCAGCCGTGGCCAGTCGGTGACGTCCGATGAACTTGCGTGTGCGGTAGATCAGGCCCGGTGGGTGTGCCAGAACAGCTTCGCCGTTGAGCAGTCGCTGCAGGTCAGCGCTCAGTTCATCAACCGTGTGGTAGCGCTGAAGCACATCGCTGTGCAATGCCTTCAGTACGATGTTGTCCAGTTCTGCCGTCAGTCGCAGTGGTGCAAAGCCCTCGCTCTCGACCGACGATGGCGGCAGAGGCGTGCTGCGGTAGACCAGCTTTTCAAACTCGGCCGGGCTGTGATCGCGCCAGTTGTAGGGTCGCGAGCCACTGAGCAGCTCATAAAGCAGAACACCCAGCGCATAGACATCGCTGGCGACGGTGACGGGCTTGCCGCTGATCTGCTCCGGGCTGGCATAATCCGGTGTCAGCACCATCATGCCGGTGCGTGTTTCCAGCTTCTCCTCATCCTGCAGCTTGGCAATACCAAAATCGAGCAGGTGCGGCTGACCGTTCTCACCAACCAGAATATTGGGTGGCTTGATGTCGCGGTGAATCACCAGATTCTGGTGTGCATGCGAAATGGCGGCCGTGAGTTTCAGGAACAGCTCCAGTCGCTGCCTGACCGTCAGTCTGTTGTGTTCACAGAATTCGGTGATGGGCAAGCCCGGCGTGTAGTCCATCACCAGGTAGGGACGGTCATCATCGAGCGAGCCGCCGTCGATCAGGCGGGTGATGGCCGGATGATCAAGTTGCGCCAGAATCTGACGTTCCTGATGGAATCGCTCTCGCGCCAGCTCCGAGTGCAGGCCATCGCGCAGTACCTTGATGGCCACCGTCTGCTCAAAGCCTTCGCCGTGACGCTTGGCCAGGTAGACGCCGCCCATGCCGCCTTCGCCGATCTTGTCCAGTATCTCGAAAGCGGGCAGTTTGGCGGCGATGCCGGCGACATCCTCATGCGGCAGGGCAGGCTCATCGGTGTCGGCCAGCACGCGCATGACCGCATCTTCGGCCAGGCTGTCGTTGTAGGCCGGCAGGGCCTCGTAGTTGTTGAGCAGCTCGCAGGTGACCTCGTAAAGAACCTCGTCACCACTGACTTTTTCACGCACAAACGAGGTTCGCTGCTCAACCGGCAGGTCGATCGCTTCCTCGAACAGCTGTTGAGCTGTTTTGAATGTGGCCTTGTTCATGATGTCAGTTGTTGGTTACGTCGGAAAATTGGCTGCGTAGAAAGGATCGCGCAAAATTCCACTTTCTTGAGACAGTGCGGGGGGTGATTTTCACGGCACGGGCCGTTTCATCCAGAGTCATGCCGGCAAAATAGCGCAGCTCGACGATCTGACGTGCGGTGGTATCGACCTCGTCCAGATCGTTCAGTTTGGTATCCAGCATGTCCCAGTCATCAATGCCGTCCGGAGCCGGGATTTCGACCTTGAGGTCATCCAGGCTAAGGTCGAACTTGTCGCCACCGCGTTTCTCGGCGGTGCGCTTGCGGTAATGATCCACCAGAAAGCGGCGCAGTGTACTGGCGAAGGCGATCAGGAACTGGTCCTTGTCGCCCCAGTCAAGCGCGTACTGCTTGGTCAGGCGAAGATAGGTCTCGTGCACGATCTCGGTGGTCTGCAGGGTAATGTAGGAACTGCGTCTCTTGCGCGCACGCGCCATCGCCTTGAGGCTCTGCATCAAGGACTCCAGAATCTGGCCCTGTTCCTTCTTCTTGCTCATACCGTATAACCGCAGTATACCGGTGGCCTGCACAGGGCCACTGGAGAAAAATCAATCTTGCAAGGGATGGATGATGTGTGTGCAGTCGACATCACAGGCACCGTTCTACACCAGACGATGACAGCTGTGTCGACAATGAAAAAGATGAGTATCCCTTGGTTAAAAATTGTACCATAAAGAGCCGTTTGATTGTCACCATATGAATCCTATCGTATTTAAAGTGTGAAAGCGGTCACAGAACAGTTGAAATGGGCAAGCTGTATAGCTCTGGACAGATGTTTGTTGACATGATGTGCCATGCTGTTGTGGACAGTATCAGAATAATTTCGTTTCGAGTGTCCGAAAAAAATAATCAGAATTCTGAACTGGCAGGTCCCGATCCATGCCGAATACGGACCTGGGCAGATGAGTCAGGTTTTCACGCTGTTCAATGCAGTAAGCAGATCAGCGAGCAGGTCAGCTGGATCCTCCAGCCCAACAGCAATCCGCAGCAGTCCTTCAGGAGACAGGGTGTGCTCTCCCTCGATCGATGCGCGGTGTTCGATCAGGGTTTCGGGGCCACCGAGGCTGGTGGCGCGTTTGATCAGTTTGAGTCCGTTGGCGACCTGAAAAGCGGCACCCTTGCCACCCTTCACGACGATGGAGACCATGCCGCCAAAGGCTGACATCTGTTTACTGGCCAGTTCATGACCGGGATCGGATTCGAGGCCGGGGTAATGCACACGTTCCAGCGCCGGATGGCCTTCCAGTGCCTTCGCCAGGGCCATGGCATTGTCGCAGTGGCGCTGCATGCGCGGTGCCAGTGAGTAGATGCCGCGCCGGGTGAGCCAGCAATCCATGGGGGCAGGGACCAGGCCGGCAATGGTCTGCAGTTCGCGAAGACGTGTATCGAGTTCGGATTCACCGGCCGTAATCACGGCTCCACCCATGACGTCGCTGTGACCGGCCAGGTATTTGGTGGTGGAATGCATCACGATATCGACGCCGAATTCAATCGGACGCTGCAGCAGCGGTGTGGCCCAGGTGTTGTCGCAGGCCACGAGCGTGTTGTTGGTGTGGGCCAGTTCGCAGACGGCGGCCAGATCGGTGATGGCAATCAGTGGATTGGAAGGCGTCTCTGTCCAGACAAGGGCTGTATTGTCACGTAGGCGGGCCTGGACTGTATCCAGATTCGTCATGTCGATGAACTCACAATCGAGCCCCCAGCGGCTGAAATGGCCGCGTAGCAACTCGCCTGTGCCGTAATAGGCATCGAGCGGTGCCAGCACATGGTCACCCGGGTTCAGCGCAGAAAGCACGGCAAACGTGGCTGCCATGCCCGATGGGTAGGCAATGGCCTGATGGCCGCCCTCGAGTTCGGCCAGGCAGGTTTCCAGCTGTTCGCGATTGGGGTTGCCGCTGCGGACGTAATCGTAACCCAGTGGATACTCACCGTCGGTGTGTCGCTCGTAGGTGGTCGACAGGTGTATCGGTGGGATGATTGCGCCGGTTGATGGGTCAACGCTGATGCCGCTGTGGACGGCCTTGCTGTCTTTTCGCATGGGAATCTGATCGGCTGTGAACTGAATCGCCAGTATCGGCTGAACCGGCCTGCCTTGACAAGCCGGTTCAGCCGTTCAGATCGGTTTGAAGGGCTTATTCGATTTTTGCTGCCGGGTGGCGCCCGCTCTGATTGAGGATTAGCCCCGTCACCTTGCCGGCCTCATCGCGTTGAAACTCCAGCTGTGCATCCACGATCTTGTAAAAGAACTTGTCTGTCTCGTAGGGAAACACCGCCACTTCGGGCTGACCTGTCAGGCCGGCCATGAGCTGGTTGCCTTCCGATCGAATCGTGAACACCATGGCCGGAGTCAGCTGATACTGACCGTGATAATCACTGAGCACCGATGCATCGATCTCGATCGCGGTGAACTGTTTCGGCACAATGGCGGCTGCCACTCGTGTGCCACGCTGTTTTGCGCCTCCCTGGTCGAGCGTCATCGACTGCACCTTGCCTTCATCGTCACGGTGAAAGCTAATCACGGCACCGACCGCAGCAATGGTGAACTGATCCTCGCCCGAGGGTGATAGTGGGAAAGCGGGCTGTCCGGTGGCCTGGGCCTGCAGGTTGCCGTAGCGTTCGGTGAAGCTGATCGAGAAGGACGGGTTGAGCGCAAAATGACCAAGATAATCAGATAATGGCAGTTCTTCCGATGGCCGTTCTTCATTCAGTGCAGCGGTCAGGTGTATCACGGCAGCGCTGGTCGGGTCATAGGCCGTTTCATTGATCAGCATGATGATGCCCTGACGCTGGCTGGCATCGAAGGCCATCATGGAGCGGAAACCGCCCGTGCCGCCGTTGTGCCAGTACTGTGTATTGCCCTGATCATTGACCCGAATCTGCCAGCCGAGGCCGGACCCATGTGATTCGCCAGACATGTGATACGACTGCAATGTCAGTTTGCGGGCAGCATCCGGGTTGTCCATGTAGGCACGCAGGAAGCGCTCCATGTCATTGATGCTGGACATGATGGCACCGGCAGGGGCGTGTGAATTGAGATCCCAGTAGGGGGTGGCCGAGCCATTGGCATGTCCGGTGGCCACGTTCTCCAACAGTGGATCAATCGATGATCGAGCCATGCCAAGTGGATCAAACAGGGTCTGCTTCAGCAGGGCTTCATAAGTCTGTCCGCTTTCGATGGCCAGCAGCTGACCGAGCAGACCAGAGCCGAGATTAGAGTAGCTGGATGGTGATTCCAGGTCGCCGGCATCGATGGATTCGAGATAGGCCAGCATCTGGTCAAAGCCGTAATGGGCATAGGGGTTGGCCATGTCGGTCATATTAAGATTGCCCGGCAGTCGAGGTAAGCCTGACTGGTGTGTGGCCAGTTGCTTCAGTGTGATGGCGGCGATGGCGGGTTTCAGTCTGGCCTTGTCGCCAAGCACCTCGCCAATGGTGGTCTCCAGTGTCAGCGAGCCGGAAACCAGGCGATCAGCCAGCAGCTGGGCCGTGAACACCTTGCTGATGGAGCCGATCTCGAACTGGGTTTCGGCATCCGGTGTGACGTCATCATCATGCGCCCGCTTGCCAAGGCCATAGAATTTCGTGTCATCACCATCGACAACCAGTATCGCAGCACCTGTGTAGGTGCCGGATTCAAGATCAGCCTCAAGCTGATTCAGAACATTGCTGTCGAGTTCAACCGCACTTGCCGACACGGACATTAACAGCCCGCAGAGTATCATTCGTATCGTCATCGTCTCATTTCCCCTTGGAATTGCGACACACAGGCTAGCCATCATCGACACAAAAAACGACTGCCAGAGGTCATTTGGTCTATAATGATGGGGGTTCCGCTGTACTCCGAGGCGCTCTGGCGGATGTCAAAAAATGCACGATCAGGTGTTGCTTTTGGCCATGAAATTGATAAAATGCCCCGCTATTTTGCGTACAGCCTGTGAATTCACGGGGTGTGCCTGAACCAAACAACTGAATTTAAAAGAGAAGTCACATGGCCAGAGTATGCCAAGTCACAGGAAAATCAGCCGCCGTCGGGAACAACGTGTCACACGCACACAACAAGACCCGTCGTCGCTTTTTACCGAATCTGCACACCCACCGTTTCTGGGTGGAGAGTGAAAACCGCTTTGTATCACTGCGGGTTTCAACAAAAGGCCTGAGAATCATCGACAAGCGCGGTATCGATTCGGTACTGGCCGATGTTCGCCGTAACGGCCACAAGGTTTAAGGAGTCACGCCATGAGAGAGAAGATCAGACTGGTATCCAGCGCAAAGACTGGGCACTTCTATACCACAGACAAGAATAAAAAGAACATGCCGGAAAAGATGGAAATAAAAAAATACGACCCGGTTATCCGCAAGCATGTGATGTACAAGGAAGCGAAAATCAAGTAGACCGCTTGCATGGATCCTGAAAAGCCCGCTCAATGCGGGCTTTTTTTATGCCCGCTCATCCTTGAGCGGGCCTGTCTGGCGGCTTATTCCAGGTTCTCGGCGATGATCAGGTCCAGCTGTTCAAGCACCTTGTCGGGCTGGCCGATTTCCTTGTAGATGTCCCGCATCTTCAGGCGCAGCATGGTACGCACCGTACGGTTGTCACCGTATTCTTCCAGCAGCCGTTCAAAATGCCTGATCGCACCCGGGGCATCCTTGCCATGTTCGTAGACCTCGTAAATGCCTTCGATGGCCATGAACACGGCGGCCTCTTCGTTGCCACTGGCGGCAACGACCTGATCCACCAGGCTCATGTAATCGCTCATCAGGCTGACAAACTCACGCGCCTGTCCGGGGTTCTGCGCCTGTGCCGTAGTGAACGGCAGACAGGCAAGCAGCGCCAGTGCGATGATGATGTGTTTCAGTTTCATGGTGTTTCTCCTTCTGCAGGTTTCAATGCTTGTCTCAAGTTGTGTTGCGCACGATGCAGGTGCGTCTTCACTGAGCCGCTGCTGATCGAGAGGTGCGATGCTGTCTCTTCAGTGGACAGGCCCTCCAGCAGTCTCAGTACGGCGACCTCCTGCTGCCGGCGGGGCAGCCTGCGGATCGCCTGCAATACCAGATCCAGCTCGCTTTGCTGCTCGGTCTGGTCGTGACTGTCAGACCCGGCCCTGGATTCATCCAGAGGCATGACCGGGTCACGCTTGTGTTTTCTCATGTAATCGATCGATCGGTTGCTGGCCACGCGGTACAGCCAGGTTCTGAATTTGGCGCCGTGATAAAACCGACGCTTGCGACCGGCAATCGAGATGAACAGCTCCTGGGTGATGTCCTCGGCCGCATGATGATCGCCAATTCGGCTGTAGATCAGCCGGTAGGCGAAATCCCGATGACGGCTGAACAGCTCACTCAGGGCGGCCGGGTCAGTGCTGGCGTGAGTCAGCAGTGACCAGTCAGAGGCCGTTTTTGTGGCCCGCTTGTCCATCAGGACAGCGGCTTGCCATCGGGTTGTGAAAAGCCGCTCGCCCTGCCGGGTGCGACAGGCATGGATATTCTGCCGGGAAAGCCGGTCGATCCTGTCTCGGCATCGGTGCTCCCGAAACCAGAGCCCCAGCTGGATACGGTCATGCGTGAATGTTTCAGCGCGCCATAGGGGTCGAGTGCCGGATCGGGATTTTCACCGAACGTGCTATCGGTCAGGTTGATGTGGTCGGATTCCACACCCGGTTGCCAGAGGGCGACCGAGACGGCCACCAGCAGGACAGCCGTGACGGGAATGAACCAGTGCCAGGCGAATGATCTGGCCGCAGGTTCGGGCATGCGCACGGGCGGGCCCTCATAGCGTATTGCCTGGTACTGTGTTCTGGCCCTGGTCAGCAGGTCGTCATGATTCATCAGCTTCTGTTCCGGTTCTGGGTACCGAATGATCGGTATCGTTCATGCCAGTGTATCGAACACCAGGCTGAATCGGTTGACCTGATTCGCAATTCTGTTCTGATTCCGCATTGTGCCGGTATTGCCGGTCTGATCACAAAAACACTTCATCGTGTCTTTTGACACAGTCGATGATCGTCCATATAAGACAAGCTCTTCCCTGAGTGATACGTCTGACCGGGAGTATACCGATGATGAAAACTTGCAGTGTTATGTTATTGCTGCTGACCCTGATGAACCATACGTTTGCGAATGATCAGAATCACCTGTTTCTGCAAGGGCTGGTATCCACCGATCTTGAAGAGCGCGATATCGGTTTTTCACGTGACGGCCAGCTGATGGCCCATACCCTGATGAATGGTCGTCATGGCATCATCGTGCTGTATGAACGAGAGGGAAATAGTTGGGGTGAAGGGCAGGTGGCATCGTTTTCGGGCGAGTACAGTGATATCGAACCGTTCTTCGCTGCCGATGGTTTTCTCTATTTTGCCTCCAACCGACCCAATCCGCATTCGGCAGAGAAACCGAATTACGATATCTGGCGCGTGGCCTATTCGGCTTCCAGCGGTTCTCCGGTCTTCGGTGAGCCGGAAAATCTGGGGCCGGCGATCAATTCGGCTGGCGAGGAGTTTTACCCAAGTCTGACAGACAGCGGCGACATGGTGATCACCACCCGCCGTGAGGGCGGCCCTGGCGATGAGGATGTGTTCATCAGTCGGCTGACCGAATCAGGCTACGGTCCACTCGAACCGCTGGGCCCTGGTGTGAATACGGCCGGACCCGAATTCAACGCCATGATCAGCCCCGACGGCAGTTTCGTGATTTATTCGGGCTGGGGCAGGGAAGGCGGCCCCGGTGGCGGTGATCTGTACATCAGCTATCGTGATGAGGCAGGTGTATTCAGTAATGCCATCCTGTTGCCCGAGCCGTTCAATACATCGGCACTGGATTACTGCCCGGCACTGTCAGTGGATGGAAAGACGCTGTTCTTCAGCAGCAAGCGGGTAGCAGAACGACAGGGTGGGGCAACACTTCAGATGCTTAAACAGCAGATGCGCATGCCGCTCAACGGTCGCGGCGATATCTTTTTCGCGCCGCTCAGTGATTTTCGTCAGAACCGGAAATGACATGCGGTTCCATTTCGATGGCCAGGGTTTTCTCGCCCAGCAGGATGATGCAGCCCCGGGTAGCGATGACGACCGAGTGAGGCGAATTCGAATTCGTAGGAGGCCCAGATTCTGAGTTTCATGCTGTCATCACGGCGAAACCAGAGTCGTTTCAGCGAAATGGTGCTGTCCAGCAATTGCACGCCCGATTCCTTGCAGCGTCGAGCCGCACCGAACAATGCAATCTGCTTCAGTTTGTTCAATCGCCACCAGCTGCCGTAGGCCGTGAAAAAAACAATCATGAATATCAGCATGCCTGACAGTTCGACCATGAACGACTCCCAATCGTCTGATTTCAAAAGACTATACACGATGTCGGCCAGTGACTTCTGGCAAATGACAATCGCCCAACAACTGATATGCTGGTGTCATGAAAAAATTCAACACGATTCTTGTCTTGCTGCTTCTGACTGTCTGGGGAACGGCCGTTCATGCCACACCGCAGGAGAATTTCCTCTGTGACGACTCACCGGTCGCCATCTATCCGGACATCCTGTTCACCTGTGAAGCCCTGCAAAGCTACAAGAAGGGCTTTGATACCCATGCGCTTGAACTGTTTCAGCGCGCCTCACTGTGGGGCAGCAAGGAAGCACAGTATCGTGTCGGACTGTTCTATCTCGGTGGTATCGGCACCGAGACCAATCATGTCGAAGCCGCTGCCTGGCTGTTGCTGGCCAATGAACGCAACAACCGCCAGATCACCGAACGGCTGGCCGAGGTAATGGCCGTGCTGAGTGACGAGCAAAAGGACACAGTCAACCAGCGGGCCGACGAGCTGCGCGAGAAATACGGTGACTTCAAGGCACTGGAACGCCGCGCCAACTGGGTCAAGCGGCAAAAGCGCAAGACCACCGGTTCGCGCCTGGGCAACCCCATGGCCAGTGTGCGATACCAGGGCAATACCGGCGTCACTGCCGAACAGCAATTGCGACACCTTGACGCCTACGAGCAGCACCTCAGTGATATCGTCACTTCTGTCGAATATCGCGACTTCAAGGTGATAGAGCCCGGAGAGGAAAGTACAGCTCAGGAATCAAGTGAAGATCAGTAAATCTGATCGCATCATTCGAACCTGATCAACCCGGCTTCAGTGGCAACGGCACCTGGGCCGGTTCGACGCCGGACTCATCGGAGGCTTCAAATACGCGCTTGAACTCCTTGCGGCTGACCGAGATGTAACGCTCATTTCCGCCCACTTCTACCTGATTGCCGGCGGTGACGGCACGACCCTGATCATCCACGCGCAGCACCATGGTGGCTTTCTTGCCCGTGTGACAGATCGTCTTGAGTTCACGCAACTCGTCAGCCCAGGCCAGCAGGTACTGGCTGCCCTCGAACAGCTCACCGCGAAAATCAGTGCGCAGCCCGTAGGCCAGCACCGGGATATCGAGCTGGTCGACCACTTCGGAAAGCTGGTGAACCTGAGCCCGCGACAGGAACTGTGCTTCGTCCACCAGCACACAGGCGAGTGCGTTATCTTTCAGATGGCTGCGGGTCATCTCGAACAGGTCGCAGTCCGACTGAAAGATCATGGCATCGGATTCGATGCCGATTCGTGACGCCACCTTGCCGACACCGGCACGATCATCCAGGGCGGGCGTGTAGATCAGCGTGTTCATGCCACGTTCGCGATAATTGTAACTGGACTGCAGCAGGTGAGTGGATTTGCCGGCATTCATCGCCGAGTAGTAGAAATAGAGTTTTGCCATGCCGGTGCGTGTCAGAATGGATCCGCGATTATAGCGGGCCTGTCACCGAACCGCACCATCCGTCCTACCTGAGCGTGCACAAAAAACCGTACCTCCCTCAGCACTGCTCTGATACACTACGGCTCGTTTTTCTGCCCCCGATTTGCCAACGTGTCATTCCAGCTCAATCCGCAACAGTCTGCCGCCGTCAACCATGTGGAAGGCCCCCTGTTGGTGCTGGCCGGTGCCGGTAGCGGCAAGACCGGAGTCATCACGCGCAAGATTGCCTGGCTGATCGGCCGCAAGAACATGCTGCCGGAAAAGATTGCCGCCATCACCTTCACCAACAAGGCGGCACGAGAGATGAAGCAGCGCGTCGGCAAACTGCTGTCTTCCCAGGTGGCCTCAGAACTGCTGGTGTGCACCTTTCATTCACTGGGACTGAAAATCCTGATTCAGGAAGCCGAGCAACTCGGGTTTCGCAAGGGTTTCAGCATCTTCGATACCACTGACACCAAGTCGGTCCTGCAGGACCTGATGCCGGGCGGTTCATCCACCGAAGCGGTGGATCGGGTACGCTGGCAAATCTCGCGCTGGAAATCGGACGGCCTGATGCCTGAAGAGGTCGAGACCGATCCGGCCATGATCGAGCTGTATGCGGCCTATCAGCAGCAGATGAAGCATTACAATGCCATGGATTTCGATGACCTGATTTCTCTGCCGGTGCATCTGCTCGAGAACAATGAAGAAGTCCGTCTGAAATGGCAGCAGCGCATTCGCTACCTGCTGGTGGACGAATACCAGGACACCAATGCCATCCAGTACCGCATGATCCGTCAGCTGCTGGGAGACCGTGGTGCCATCACAGCCGTGGGCGATGATGATCAGTCGATCTATGGCTGGCGCGGTGCCAGGCCGGAGAATATTGATCAGTTTGCCGAGGATTTTCCAGAACTGACAGTGATCAAGCTGGAACAGAACTACCGTTCCTCGCGATTGATCCTGCGCGCCGCCAACAAGCTGATCAGTCACAACCCACACACCATCGAAAAGCAGTTGTGGAGTGATATGGGCGAGGGTGACCCGATCCGCGTGATGGTGTGCAAGGATGCACAGCACGAGGCCGAACGCGTGGTCTCGGCAATACTCGAAAAGCGCTTTCTGATGAAAAACAAGCATGGCGAGTATGCGGTGCTGTATCGATCCAACCATCAGGCTCGCGTGCTGGAGCAGGTGCTGCGTTCACATCGCATCCCCTATCAGCTCAGCGGTGCCCGATCGTTCTTCGACCGGTCCGAGATCAAGGATGTGCTCACCTATCTGCGCCTGCTTGTCAATCCTCGTGATGACAGCGCTTTTCTGCGGGTGATCAATACCCCGCGCCGCGGGCTCGGTTCAACCACGCTGAATCACATTGCCTCACATGCCGAGCGTCAGAACAGCAGCCTGCTTGTCGCCGCCCAGTCAATGGCCTGCCAGTCGGGTCTGTCAGGCCGCGCCGTGATTGGCCTGAAGCGTTTCATCGACTGGCTCGGACTGCTGGGCAGAGATGCCCAGTCAAGACCGGCTGTCGATGTTGCCCGTCGCGTGATCGAGGATACCGATTATATGGACTGGCTCGGCAAGTCGAGCAAGGATCAGGTACAGGCCGACCGCAGAATCGAAGCGGTCGAGGATCTGATGCGCTGGCTGGGCAACATGGATGACACGCTCAGTCTGGCCGATGTGCTGCAGCAGCTGGCGCTGTCGAGTCAGGATGATGATGAGAAATCCGATGATGCCGTGCACCTGATGACCCTGCATGCGGCGAAGGGGCTGGAATTCCCTCATGTGTTCATCGTTGGTGTCGAAGAGGGCATTCTTCCGCATCAGAACAGTCTTGATGAAGGCACGCTGGATGAGGAACGCCGGCTGATGTACGTCGGTGTGACTCGCGCCCAGCGGTCACTGACACTCTCCTACACTGCTGAGCGACGGCGTTACGGCGAGACCGAGAAATCACTGCCCAGTCTGTTCCTCAAGGAGATACCGGCAGACCTGATGCACTGGGAAGGGCAGGATGCCAGCCTGGACGAGGCTTCATCGAAGAAGACTGCCCGCGCTCATCTGGCCGACATGAAATCGATGTTCACTGACTAAACCGTTCTCAGCGGTGTGAATGTGACGATTCACGGCCTGTTGACGTCCTGATGACAGAATACCCGCGGCCTTTGGGAACCCCAACTTCAGTCACATGTCTGATAGCATGGCCTCAACCATAATAGACGGGCAGAGAGACGTGTGGACGCTCTCGGCACAGGGGACAACATGATACAGATCCGAGACCTGAGAAAGGTCTACCACACTGGCGGTGAACACGTGCATGCACTTGATGGTGTCGATATCGATATCAGCGAGGGTGAGTTCGTGGCCATCATGGGGCGCTCCGGTTCCGGAAAATCCACATTGCTCAACATCCTTGGTTGCATGGATCAGCCCAGTTCGGGTCAGTACCTGCTGGCCGGTGACGATGTCAAGACACTCGATGACGACGAGTTGTCATCAATCCGAAACCGGCGTATTGGTTTCGTCTTCCAGAGTTTCCACCTGCTGCCCCGACTGACGGCGAAGGACAATGTCATGCTTCCCATGCGTTTTGCAGAGGACAGCAGTGATGCCGAAACCAGCCTCAGAGCCGACAGACTACTTGAACAGGTGGGTCTTGCCGAACGCAGGCATCATGTTCCGAATGAAATGTCGGGTGGTCAGTGTCAGCGCGTGGCCATAGCCCGTGCCCTGATCAACCACCCCGATATTCTGCTGGCCGACGAACCTACGGGGAATCTGGACAGCAGCACCTCGGAACAGATCATCGAATTGCTCAACACACTGAATCAGTCCGGCCAGACCGTGATCATGGTGACACACGAGCCGGATATTGCCGCACACGCGGACCGAACCATTGAATTGCTAGACGGGAAAGTCATCTCATGAACGCTGGAAAACTGCACACGTCATTCCTGCTCCTGATTGCCTCCTGCAGCATGCTTCAGGCACAGGAAATCCTTCTGGTCACCGGTCAGGTCGAATCCAGGCAGGCCCAGGATGTGATGATGCCGGTTACCACCAATTTCCAGGGCAAGATCTCGGAATTGGCGGACGAGGGCAGCTGGGTTGAACCCGGTGACATGGTGGTACGTTTTGACGGCACTGATGTGGACTCACGCATCACCTCGGCCGAGGAAGATCTGCTGCTGTTCATGGCCAGTACCAAGCGGGATCTGATCCGACTGGAGATCGATCTGCGACAGGCGGAACTGAACGAGGAAAAGGCCAGGGTCGAACAGGCCATAGCCGAAATGCTGGGCGCCGTACCACTGGATCTGATCGGTGAGCTGGAATATCGCGAGCGACAGCTCAGGCTGGCACGCGCTGAAAATGCGCAGAAAGAATCAGGCGAACAACTCACCGATGCACGCCAGAAACTGACCGAGAAGCAGACAGAACTTGAACTGGGCACGGAACGGAAGACCCAGCGGCTCAACAAGTGGCGCACCATGCTCGAATCCTACACCATCAATGCCGATCAGGCTGGCTACGTGATTCATTCCATGCACCCCTGGAACGGCAGCAAGCTGCAGGAAGGGGACCAGACAAACTCGGGCATGCAGGTTGCCAGTGTGGCCCAGAACGAGGAAATGGAAATCGTGGCCTGGGTCAATGCGGTCGACATACCGCATCTGGTTGACGACCAGCCTGTCACCATCAGTTTCGATGCCATTGATGAACTGGAGCTCAATGGACGCATCAGTGACATTGAACTGGCCGGTGATGTGAAGCCGGAATGGGGCAATGGTCTGTACTACCGGATTGTGGTCGCCATGCCTCAAGGCAATGCCCCCGAATTACTCTCCGGCATGAGTGTGTTGCTGGAAATCCCATTGAAGAGGTCGATATGAACAGCCGTCGATTGAAGCGCAGACTTGCGCCATCTGCCCTTATACTCATTCTCGCTTCGTTCATGCTCATTGCCTGCGGCACCGAGGAGCGCAGTGATACTGTCACGGATCTGGCCGACAACCGGTTCATCACTGCCGGTGGTGAGCTGGAAGCGGTGGAAACCGATGCCATGGCACCGCCAAGGGTCAAGCGCATCTGGCGTTACACCATCTCGTTCATGGCACCGGACGGCACCACCGTGCAGCCGGGTACACCGGTACTGGGTTTCGAAACCCAGGAGCTGCAGACCCGACTGATCGACAAGCGCGGCGAGCTGGCCAACAAGCAGTCCGAGCTGCAGGCGGCACGAGTGACCCAGGTTGAAGTACTGGAGAACAAGGACCTCACCTATGAGGAACTTGAGATGAAATCGGACAAGGCCAAGCGCAAGGCCGACTTGCCCAGGAGCGTGCTGGCCGGCAACACCTATCGTGAAAACCAGCTCAACTACGAACTGGCGGCACTGGAAGTGGAATACAGTCAGCTCGACGATGAACTGACTCGTGAACAGCTCAAGACCGAGGAAGAAATCCTCACCACCGAAGTACAGAAACTTCAGACCGAGGTGGACGAATTACAGCAGGGCATCAAGAGTATGACCCTGATGGCATCACGTCCGGGCATTGTCATTCACAAGACCGACTGGAGCGGCAACAAGTTCACGGTGGGCGATACCTCATGGGGTGGTCGACGCATCGTTGAGGTTGCTGATCTGAGTGGCATCGTCGCCAAACTGGAGATCCCGGAACGTGATATGTCCCGGGTATCGGTGGGTCAGCAGGTTCGTTTCCGCCTGGATGCCAATCCAGACAAGCAGTTTCTTGGCACCATCCAGACCCTGTCCAATGTCGTCAGGCAGAAATCCAAGACCCAGCCGGCCAAGGTGATCGACGCCGTTGTATCGGTGGATAATCCGGATCCTGAAATCATGCGACCGGGCATGCGGGTGAGTGCAGAAATCATGGCCTTGACGGAGCAGTCATCATGAGTCGCGTATTCACCATACTGCTGATCTGCAGCTCTATTCTTGCCTGTAGCGACAGCAAGGTTACCTTACCGGTGCTGGAACTGTCGGCACAGGACTTTCGCTTTGAAGTTCATGCAGACGGTGAACTGGAAGCGGTCAATGCCACGCCGATCACCACACCACCGGGCGGGCGTGGGCCTCAGACACTGTCCTGGATTACTGACGGTTTTTCCACGGTGAAGAAAGGTGAAATCGTGGCCCGCTTCGATGGGTCTGATTTCCAGCTGAAGGCCGATGATGCCGATTACGAAATCCAGAAACTGGGCCTGGCCATTGCCGGCAAGCAGCGAGAGCTTGGCCTGTCGCTGCAGGGGCTGACCAATGAATCGGGCATTGTCGGGCTTGAAATGGACATGGCCGAGAAGTTCAACATCGATGATCCGATGCTGTATTCGCAGATGGAGATCATCGACTCAATGTCGGACGAGGAATTTCTCGAAGCAAAGACCGATTATCTTGACAAGATGGGCATCCACTACGAGACCAAATCCGACGCCGAGATGTCGGTGCTCGAGACACAGCAGAGCTCGCACGATGCCAAACTCAAGTTCAACGAGCGCGGCCTGTCCATGCTCGAGGTAGCTGCCCCGCATGATGGCATGTTCGTGCTGCAGAAAAACTGGTACGGCAATCTGCCACGCGCCGGTCAGGCCGTCTATCCAGGAACCAAGCTGGCACTGCTGCCGGACCTGAGCCAGATGCAGGCCAGCCTGTATGTGCCCGAAGTCGAGGCCAATGGCATCAGGGAAGGCCAGCCGGCGACCGTCAGACTGCACGCCTACCCGGACCGTGAACTGACCGGCAAGGTCAGTCATATCAGTAAATCGGCCCAGCCACGTCAGCGTGACAACCCGGTGAAGTACTTTACGGTCAAGGTCGTTCTCGATCAGGCCGATCCGGAATGGCTGATTCCGGGTCAGCGGCTGGATGCCGCCATTGTTGTCGCCGATCACAGCGATGTGATTTCGGTTCCGGCTCAGGCGACGTTCAGGGACGAGGATGTGAGCTGGGTTTACGTGCAGCAGGATGGCGGCTTTGTGCGACGCTCGATCGAAACCGAATTGTGCAGCACCTCGCGCTGCCTGGTTCGCAGCGGTCTTGAAGCCGGAGAGGCCATTGCCCTGGCAGAACCGGAGGTCGAACAGGACGACAAGGGAGCAGATTCTTCATGAGACTGGTGGACAGTTTCCGGCATGCCGCCAGTGAAATGATGCACCACAAGCTGCGCACCCTGCTGACATTGCTCGGCATGGTGTTCGGTGTCGGTGCCGTCATTGCCATGCTGAGCATCGGCGAGGGCGCCAAGGCCGAGGCCATGCGATTGATCGAGTCGATGGGGCTTCGCAACCTGCTGATCAATGCCCGTCAGTATGATGCCGAAACGCTGAAGGAGATTCGTGAGGATTCGCTTGGTCTGACACTCAACGATCAGCGATCGATCAATGACACGCTGCCGTTCGTGGCGCAAACCTGTGCCGAGAAAACCATCAAGACTTACGATCTGTTTTCACGCAGTGCGGGCTCGGATGCGGGCGTGCAGGCCATATCGCCCAATTGTTTCGGCATGAGCGCGCTCAGGGCCGGGCAGGGTGAGCTGTTCACTGACACGCATGATGAGAGTTATGCCCAGGTGGCTGTTATCGGCGCCGAAGTCGCAGGCAGGCTGTTTCCGGACGGCGATCCCATCGGTGGCCTGGTCAAGGTCAACCACCTGTGGCTGCGCGTCATCGGCGTGCTCGAGAATCAGCAGTTGAGCAAGGATGAATTCCAGGGCATCAAACTCGGTGCGGAACAGAACCGGGTCTATATTCCGTTGCAGACCGCTTTCAAGCGGCTGCGCTTCGAAGCCATGGAGGATGAAATCGATACCCTGCGCGTCGGTATCGATACCAGCACCAGCCCGGAAGTGGCTGCCCTGGCCATTGACAGGCTGATGAGCCGGCGCCATGGCCAGACCGACGATTTCGAAATCGTGGTGCCGGCGGCGTTGCTGAACCAGCAGCGTCAGACCCAGCGAATCTTCACCATCGTGATGTCCTGTATTGCCGGCATCTCATTGCTGGTGGGCGGCATCGGCATCATGAACATCATGCTGGCCACCGTGCTGGAGCGCACCAGTGAAATCGGCCTGTTGCGCGCACTGGGTGCCCGCAAGCGTGATATCCAGCGCCAGTTTCTGGTGGAAAGTGCCACCATTGCCGCCGTGGGGGCCATACTTGGCATCATCATGGGCGTGGTACTGGCCTTCATTATCCAGAGCTTTGCCCAGTGGCCGGTGGAGTGGTCGCTGTTCTCGATCCTGCTGGCCGTGGGCATCTGCCTGCTGACCGGTATCTCCTTCGGCTATTACCCGGCCCGTCGAGCGGCCGAACTGGATCCGATCAGGGCGTTGCAGACGGCCTGATCAGTCATCATCAACCAGGAAGTCACCCAGGCGGACGAAGAACGAGTAGTCACTGCCTTCGGAAATGCCGAATCCGGTGTACAATGGGCCGATGGGCGAGTTGTAGCCGAAATACAGCGAACCGTTGATCAGTGAATTGCTGAAGTTGATCTCATCCCGGTCGTCAAAGGTGTTGCCCACCTCAATCGTGCCGCCAATATAGGCCGGCAGAAAACCCGATTCGCCAAGCTGGTAGCGATAGCCACCCAGAAGCCGTGCATAGTGCTGGCCGGAGACTTCATTGAAATCAAGGCCCGACAGCTGGGTAAAGCCGCCGGCGCGGTAGATGCCGTAGACCGGTGCATCTTCATCCAGTGTGGTGCGATAGGTCAGGCCAAGTTGCAGGGCATGCTTGTCCTGTACCGTACGCGTGGTGAAGTAATCGACCGAAAACTGTTCGAAATCATCATCCGAGCCCAGTCCGTCACGAAACACTTCATATTGCACCGAGGCCAGCGTTCCGGTGTGTGGAAAGTAGAGATCGTCCAGGCTGTCGTGGCGGCAACGCAGGAACAGGCTGCCGGTGTTGAACTTGAGTACAGGTACGGGCGGCCCGATTTCTACCTCGGCTTCGCCACCGCCGCCGACCAGGCCCAGTGACAGCTCATTGCTGTTGCCCAAATAGCGCCCACCGATCAATTCAACCTCGCCTCGAGACACCAGCAGTTCACTGATGGCATTGCCATTCTCGAACTGTTTGACACTGTCCTGGCGGGCCTTGAAGCGCGGATTGATGAACCAGGGCGATACCGGGCTCAGTGGCCGGAAGTATTCGGCAAACAGTTCTGGCTCCTCACCCAGTTGCAGGGTGACACGGTACTCGCTGCCGCTCTGGTCGAAGCCCCGCCTGAGAAGGCCGGCGCGTACGTTGATGGCATTGTCCAGGCCGTCGCTGAAGAAGGTCAGGCCGTATTCGATCTCGTTCGGCAGGCGCCGGTCGGGCTCGATGGTCAGCACCATGCCGCGATCTCCGTTTGCCTCGATGATTTCATACCGGGCATTGCGGATGCCGCCCAGACCATAGATTCTCGAGATACTGTCCTCGACCTCATCGAAGTTGATTGGCTCACCCGGCCAAAGGTTGAGGTATTCCAGTATGAGGTCATCGTCATGACCGGAATCGTTGACGATGCGGATGAAATTGATCACCGGCCGTCCCTCGGCGCAGTCGTCGACACGCTTGCGGTAGTCTGACCAGACCTCGGGTTTCTGTTTCAGCCTGGCCAGTTCATCGGCGCGTTCCTGCATGGCGGCATAGCCGATGGCCATGGCATCCAGCGACTTGTCGAAGTCACCGGCCGTGACTTCGGTACCAAGAGCCGGTGTGATGAGGAAATCGGTAGGACGCAATGACCTGCGCTGATCCTCGGTCGAATTGAACACCATCAGGTTGCTGAGCTGCTCGATCATGTCGACCACGTCATTGATCTGATCCCGTTGCAGGCGCGGTGAGGAGACATCCACGGCGATGACGATATCGGCACCCATGTCGCGCAACACCTTGACCGGCAGATTGTTGGCAATGCCGCCATCGACCAGCAGGCGGTCGTTCAGCTCAACCGGTGAAAACAGGCCGGGTATCGACATGCTGGCGCGCATGGCGCGGGCCAGTGAACCGGATTTCAGCACCACTTCCTCGCCGGTGACGATATCGGCTGCAACGGCGCGAAACGGTATGGGCAGATGATCGAAGTCATCGTTCCAGCTGTTCTCCAGTGTCATGCGCGAGAAATAGAGCTCGGCCTTCTGCCCCACCAGCGCCCCTTCGGGCAGGATGAAGGCCTTGTCGCGGTAACCCAGTGATGCAGTGATGAAGTCCTGATCGTCGTCGCGCTTGCGCCGGAAGGTGAGTTTCTGTCGTTCTGTATCATCGCTGAGCATTTCATCCCAGTCGATTTCACCCAGTCGTTTTTCCATTTGCTTCGCGTCCATGCCCGAGGCATACATGGCACCGATGAGTGCGCCCATGGATGTGCCCGAGACATAATCCACCGGAATCTGCATTTCCTCCAGCGCTTTAAGAACGCCGATGTGGGCCGAACCCCGGGCACCGCCACCGCCAAGCGCCAGACCGATTTTCGGTCGCGTGGCACCGCCGTAGGCCGCACTCCGGGCCTGCTCGCCACGGTCGCAAACCTGGCTCTGTGCAGCGGGTGAAAACAGCATGGGAATCAGGCAGAACACTGTGCTGAGAATATTTCGCATCGAAATTCCTGTAGCATGTAACAAAACGGCGTTTGGATCGTATCATGGTTGACACAGGCATGATATGGACTGCCCCGGGGCTGATGATTCGCCACCGATTGCCTGGAAAAATGGCTGCGTTGACGATTGCCCCGAAACGAGATTCATGACAGACCGATCGATGAAACAAAAACGGTTCAGACAAATCATGCAGGATCATCAGGATCGTTTGTTCTCGATGGCGGTCTATATGCTTGGCAGTACCGGCGAGGCAGAAGAGGTGGTTCAGGATGTCTTCATCAAGCTCTGGCAACAGCCGGACATGATGAAGAAGGATCACATTCGGGCGTGGTTGCTCAAGGTAACACGCAACGCCTGCCTCGATCTGATCCGCAAACGCGTGCACCGCACCAATTATGCGGTTGCTGCAGGCGATGAATCGAACGTGGTGACGCTGTACACCACCACAGAAGCCGCCGAACTGGGTGATGATCTGCAACGCATGATCACCAACCTCAAGGAGCCTTACCGCTCCCTGGTGGTGATGCGGGAAATCGAGGGCTATGCCTACGCCGAGATTGGCGAGGCGCTTGAATTGACCGAACAGCAGGTCAAGGTATATTTGTATCGCGCACGTAGACAGCTACGTGAGGCACTGGAGAAAACGGCATGAACAGCACATCGTTCAATGAGATGATCGAACCGTATCTGGACGGCGATCTGGATGCAGACAGCCAGGCCCTGTTCGAGGCAGAACTTGCGGTCAATGCTGAACTGCAACACCAGCTTGATCTGGCCATGGAGCTGCAGTCGAAACTGACTGAACTGCCGCGTTACCGCATGCCGGAGCGTGCCATCGACATGATCCATCAGCAGACAGAACAACGTCGGCCGATGTGGCTGTCTGGCCTAGCCGTTGCGGCGTCGGTATTGCTCTCTGTGCTGCTGATTCTGCAATTCGGGCCATCGGGCGAGGCGCCATCGAATGAACTCGTCGGCGACCCCTCCGGGCTCACCGATGCCGAGAAGCGCGAGGCACGCGAGCAGCTCGGTGTGGCACTGGCCTATCTCGATCGTGCCGGCGATGTGGTCGGTCAGGAGGTCGGCAACATCTGGGTCGATCAGGGTATCGTCAGACCGGTCAATACCGGAATTCAACAAAGTACTGAGCACATGCTGCGCAACGCAGGTGCAGGAGAGAGTCGTTCATGATCACGCGTTTGACAAGGCTGTGCTGCCTGATTTTGCTGCTGTGCAGCCTGCCTCTGATGGCAGACAATTCTTCGGATTTTGATGCCCTGGTGGATTTTGGTGACCTCGAAGCCATCAGTGGTGGCAAGGAGCCGTCGGTCGAGATTCATCTGGGTGGTGCATTGCTGAGTTTTCTGCGTGCGGCCACTGAGGAGGAGGACAGCGAGCTGGCCGAAACACTGGGTGGGCTCAAGTCAATCCAGATCAAGGTATTCGAGATAGCCGACGGTCAGTACGACACGGCACGCGAGCAGGTGTCTTCCATCGCCAGCCGTCTGAAGGCCAATGACTGGCTGCCTACCGTCAAGATCAATGCCGATGACACTACGGTTCAGATGTACATGAAGATGAACGGTGACAACGTGACCGGCATGACGGTCATGATTCTCGAGGAAGACAGTGAGGCCGTATTCATCAACATCGTCGGCAATATCGACCCCGATCA
>CBDBVC010000061.1:0-23198 GCA_965212525.1 Lysobacterales bacterium | reverse complement strand
ACGTGGTGAAGACGATTGATCGCCATAAGTCGCAGCTGGGGTCTGGCCTGATTTCAGGTCTTCCAGTTCTTTCTCAAGCCAGCCGCGTGCTTCACCTGAAGGGTCAAGCTGTGGATAAAACTTCAGCTGCTCAAGCAGGAAGCGATACGGCAGAACACCTGCCTCCTTGGAGATGTCAAACAACTCCCGGCTGACACGATTGCCTTTGCTAATTGTTGTCAGTTCTTGGTACATCCATGACGGATTCATCAGAGGCTGATCTCTGTACTGCCTTGCCCTTGCTGCAGGGACAGACGGTGCAGCGGCAGCAGGCACTGGTGTGGTGTTTGGATCAACAGTGGGCGCTGGTGTTGGCGCCGTGCCGTCATCCTTCAGGCCAAGCGCTCTACCGCGAAGCTTCTTGTAAAGCTCAGAAGCGCGAACCTCCTCGCCGGCTTCTTGGATCAGCTGTGACTGCACATCAATTGGGATGTCAGCGCCTCCGTTTTCATTGCGCCATTGCTGAAACTTCGCGAATGCAGTCCGCGTATAGAGATCCTTGACCAGATTTGAGAACTCGTAATAAGCACGCTCATCCCTGTTTGGCGCACCCTCGCCCTGCATCTGGGGTGCATTCAGCAAAGGATTCCATTGCATCTTCCCTTTGAGATTTGAGATCTGTGGATCGTTCAAGCTCTCGCGCACTAAGCCATTCACCCGGGACCGCATGTCAGAACCAGACGGCAGGCCGGCAAATCGCTTTTGAGCCGCAGTGATTTTCTGCTGATACTCAGCATTCTTTTCAGCTGCTAGCTCTTGCGTTGCCTCACGTCCTGCCAGCTCGGCGTACATCTGCCGAATTGCTTTGACATTCTCTGGTGAAGAGAAATCCTCCGGCTTCAAGTTGTTGATTGCGCTCTCAAACGAGACGCGCTCGTCGTAACTGATCGGGTTCTGGCCACCGAACTGGATCGTGACTGATTCGTCATCACCTGTCCGTGTGTTCAGGTAGTCCTCGACATCCGGTATCCAAGATCGCGAGCTTGTGACTCAAAATTTGCGACAGCTTTCTGATATTCAGGACTGCCGTAAACCATGCTTCCCGGTCCCTCCTCCCACATCTGATCAAGCGTCTGCTCAATCCGCTTCTGAGATTCGCTGTAGAACTCGTTCTCCGCCTTCAGTGCAGTGTTGGTGAAGTCCAGCAACTCCATGGGATTGGCCATATTCCACCGCGGGCGTTCCTCCATCGGATCTCTACTACTGCCAAGACGAATGTTCTCGATTGCGTCCGAAACACCAGGGATGTTTTGAGACCTTAAGAGGGCAAGGTTTTGGCGAAGTACCTTCATCGCTTTGGTCTTGTCTTCACCGCCAAGTGACGAAAGGCCCTCGTCAATTTGCTTGGTAAGAATCAAGCCAGCTGCATCCCCAAACCGATCATCACCGGGCTTGATTCGCTCTCCGCTCGGGAGCAGCACGCCTTCCTGCGCCAGCAGCCTGACATTCGCTACAGCCGCAGCACCCGTCAGATCAACAGAGCTGCGATAGATCTCCTCTGTGTAGAGCTTGCTTTGCTGCTCGGTGTATTTGTCCCATGTCTTGTTGATCACGGGGGTGACGTAGACAGCAGACTCGCTCTCATCGCCGGTCAACCCGTAGCGATTGAGAATGCCCTGCGTCAGGTCTGCCTTCCGCTGCATCAACTCAGGGCTACCAGGCTTGTAGCTCGACAGCAAGCCAGGGTTGTTTGTCAGGTCAGCAGCCAACGTCGAACTGACTTCTGATGCAGCGAGCTGAGCCAATGCCCGACGACGACCGATGGCCTTCCATGGGTTGGCCTCACGCAGCAAGCCAGCAGCAACCGGGTCGGTCTTCGCCAGATCGGTCTGCATCTGTGCAGCATCTGCAGCGCCAGCTTCTTGCTGCTGCTGCAAACTCATGACGCCACGAACCTGTTGGTTCTTCAGCTCGTCGTAGTAGCCAGCTTCAATCGAACCCTTGGCGTATTGCGTATAACCAGTCGTCAGAATGCTGGTGAGGTTTTTGTTCAGCGGGGCAAGAGCATTGGCCAACTGCTCGGCTTGATTAAATCCCCTGACGCTGCTGGTGCCAGCCTGCTGCAATGTCGCGATCTTCGACACCTGCGGAAGCATTGGCGTCCGACCTACGCCCCCAACATTGAATGCACGGGGCTGGACAAATGTCCCGATAGGACGAGAGCCAGGATTGATCTGGCCATTGAATAAGCGTTGTTCAGCCATGATCAACCCCTCCGTCGGTTTGCAGTACCCGGGCCGCGGCCAGAGCTAGGTGTTTTCAAGCTGTTGAGGTTCTGATACAGGTTCAAACCTGCACCAACACCACCAATCAGCGAGCTGCCGATGTTCGCGGCATAGGCGGCGTTGCTTGGACCACCGCCAACCATGTACGGCGGTGGCGGCGTGATCATCGTTGGCAACGGCGCGAACGGCATGATCGGGTCAAAGACCGTTGTTGGGTTGTAGAACGACTGGCTATTCCAACGGCTCAGATAGTTCGACACCAGGCCGGCCTGCTCTCTTGTGTACTGGCGTTCTCTGATGTCGGAATTGATTGATTCCAGCGCTATCTGATCGCCCAGCTGACGGCTGTAATCGTTGACGATTCGATCCACCGAATTGCCTTCCATTCCCATGGCACGAACCGAAGCTCGTGCCTGCAGTGCTCGCCAGACGTATTGCTGCTGAGCAACAGCGCTGTTCATCTCAGCTTCCGCTAGCTGGTCCTGCACCGCTTGAGAGTCCCGCATGTAGGACACTCCGGCTGCCACCCGGTTGTCGAAAACGACCTTGGCCTGCTCTGCTCGCTGCAACAGCTCAACATTGCGTTGGCTGTTCGCATACGCCTGCTCTTGGTTGTAGTTAAAAGTCCCCTGCCAATACTGACGCTGGTTATTGGCGTCCTGGACCCTGGCATTGAAACCTGCCTGCCAAAGAGAAAAGCGATTATTCGCGTTCTGAAAAGCGGTCTGGTTCAGATAATCCTGCTGAGCCGCCAGATTCTCCTGACTGGCACCCCATAGCCCCAGGCCAGCATTGGCGACACCAAGACCAACAGAAGCCCAAGTGATCGGATCCATTAAGCAGCCCTCCAGAACTCAGAGAACAATGCACCGCTTTGACCCAATGGACGTGGGCTGGCAACACTGAAACCCAAGTGCTTCAGCCACCGAATGCTGCGGGTGTTCTTGGCATAAACATCATTCCCGATAGCCATCCCCGCAACTTCTAAGCAATGCTCAACCCATCCTCGCCCTTCTTTGCACAGCTGCAAACGTCTGTGCTTGGTGGCCGTCAGGTTTTCAGTGCCCAAAAGCCAGATCCTGTTGCCGACCAGACCCGTCAGAGCAAGCGGTTCGCCGCTGTCAGACGCGATGCAACGACACACGTTGCTTTCCACCCAGCTCTGCATCACAGCATCGCGGGGCTTTACTCGATGGCTGAGCCAAACCTCATTGGCGTCTTCTTCTCGGAGGTTGCTCGCGACAAAGAAAGCTCGATCAGTGGTCGCTTCAGCCCATTTCATTGAAGTGCCCTCGCACGTGTCGTCACAAGTGCAATCCACTCGCAAGTCGAGAACTTGCATGGGATCGGCTTGCTACTCCTTATTTCAACGAATATCTGGTCTCCTCGCCCGTAAATCGGGATGGAGAAAATACCTTCAAAGAACCGAACCATGTCAGCACCCATGGTCGCGACTTCCGGCTTGCCGATCGCTGCATTCCGCACGGCAGAGATGGTGCCGTCATAGACGTACAAACCCTTCTCTCGATATTCCGGCAACACATGAATCTCGAAATATCCGGTCTCGTGGTATCTGAGCTTTGCTGTTCGCACTTGAGTGCGCATTGCATTGGCCGCAGCCTTGCCACCGCCGATCTCCTTGGTGACTTGGAAGCGATTGAACCGATACCTGAACTCAAAGGGCTCACCGGCAACGACATTGGCTCCAGTCCAATCACCGCGAGCAGTGATCGTTGTCCCTGACGTTGCCTCACCAAGCAGCACCGGTCCTGTCGTTCCAGGCGTGAACATGTCCCACAATGTCCACAACTGGGTGGGTGCTTTCGCCTCAAACGGCAAGGTGAATGTGGACTCGTTTTTCTGAGCGTCGTAGGTGGGCGCTGCAATCCTCAAAGCAGCAGGGGTTGCAGTGGTGCTAGTGACACGTCGATCCAATAGCAGAGAATACGGGGCAACAGCAGCTGTTTCCTCTTGACGGTCCTTGACTGACATCGACTCCAGGTAGACATCATTCCCGTATTGCACAAGGAGATAAAGCGTCTCCTCGATGCAAAGCACCTGGAGAATTTCATCAGCGCCTGTCAGCTCCAAGTAACTCCAGCTGCTTTGAACCCGCTCAGCACCACCACCACCATTGCGGAAGAAGTATTTGTAGACGTAGATCCGATTACGGAAATCGACCGGGCCGGTGCCAACCACTGATGTGTTGCGACCGCTAATGGCAAACAGCGCATTGCCGGTATCGTTCACCGTCATCTTGAAAAGCTCAGAC
Source organism: Lysobacterales bacterium (assembly GCA_965212525.1). Lineage (GTDB taxonomy): Bacteria > Pseudomonadota > Gammaproteobacteria > Xanthomonadales > SZUA-38 > SZUA-38. Next base: position 18,662 of record CBDBVC010000061.1, on the reverse strand, counting down.
GGCACGTAGCTCGACACGTAACCAGTCAGGTCAGCAGCATCTGCTGTCAAAGCAGTACCAGAGCCCCTGATGCTGAACTCCCTGATCTGTGACCAGTCGCCGTTCTCCTGGGCAAAAATGATGCCCCCACCAGCCTGCTGCGGCCTGACAGTGGTGTTGACTTCAAACTGCGTCAGCACCGTGAGCTGCGCTGTTCGTGGCGTCAGCGTTGAATCAGCAGCGTTAAACCTGAACTGATACTGCGCACTAAACAGAATCAGCTCGTCTTGATACGGCACCGCGTAATTCAATACTGAAACGCGATTGTTACTAGCAATGACATCGATTGGATCTGTGTCCAATACGGTTGTCACTGTTTCTGGGAAGAACTCAAAGAACTCTCCCGTTCGACTCAGGATGACGTTCTCGTCTGCCAGAAATCCAAGCCTGTTCTTGTAGACGAAAATATCTGCGATGAAATTGCCAATGAAGCTGGGGTCAGGGACAGTGTCGAAGTCACCGCAAGTCCTATCACCCCAGACCGGCAGCTCAATGGTCTCAACTGTTTGCCCCTCAAACGGACCAAAGTAAAAGTTGCCGCCAGGCAGCCGCACCAAAGCGTGCGGCATCGTCGAAGCATCGATCTCGTACTCAACGCCAGGGCTGACAGTTTCCTCCCATGCGCCCTCGCCAAAGTTGCCATTGCGCGGCAGGAACTCGACGTAATAGCCATCAAAGTTGTTGCCGGGATCACCAAGGATTTCAACCTGATAACCAGCAGGTGCAATCGTTGGCAGCTCAGTGAACACCTGAACCTGATTCAGGATCGCCGTAATTGTTGCGTTGGCCTTGGCGTCTGTAGCGCTGACGGTGATTGGGCTGCCGCCACGAACCCAAATCACCGAACCGGCTCTGGTCAGGGTGTAGCCGCTGAGACCGCTCAAACCGTCAATGATTTGCTGAGCAATGCCCTCTGTGCTGATTCGGTTCTCGGTAACAGTGGTGCCGTCATTGATCAACGCAGCAACTGGCGTCTGCACTGACACTTGTTGGCCATTGATATTGACCACATACTCGTTGCCATAAACCGCCTGCTTGATCCAGATCAAACACTCATGCGGTTGTGGACGAGGGCTGATCGGAGCCGTCTTCGGATCCATCGCCGTCACCGTGTTGGTGTTGGTGATGAAGGTGTAATCAGCAATCGTCACCGCCCTGATCTGCTGGCGGGCATCGGTTACTGATGACAGATAGTTGTAATTAGAACTGCTAGTAGTGACGGCGTATTCCACCCCCTCAAGGTCAAACACCTTGATGCCCGAATTGGAGATGACCGCCAGGTATTCCTCCTTTTGATCACGCAGGATCGAATGAAAGAACGCATCACCAAACGGCGTGCTGCTGACTTTCGCCAACGTCTCGGTGTTGTCGCGCTTCCGCAAACCCTCGGCAATTGACGAGACGCCATTGATCTGCACTGACGCCTGCGTAGGGTCACGCTGAGCATCAGGCTGCTGTGAAACCCCCTGGATGAGATTGGGGATGGTGTACGAAACGAGATCAGCCAATGCTCCAGCCTCCGTACATGCCACGACGCAGGCCAGACTCCGCGGCGTAGGTCGGCATCGGGGTAGAGAACGGGCCGCCTGTCAGCGAGTTGGGCTGTGACTGTGCGTACTCAACACGCATCAACTCAGTCATCGCTGCTTGCTCATCAATCGCTGTGAACTGCACCAGCGAATCGGAGCCAAGTGCACGGGATGCAAATACCCTCGCTGCTCGAATCGTTGTCCAGCGGTTGTAAGCCTCAGGCGAGTCGTCCCATGACAACAGCCAGGTCACATCCGCTTTGATCGGGACGTCATTCGGATCAATCTGGAAAGTCCGGTTCTTCTTGTCGTAAACCCGTGTCCCGCGAAGAACAAAACGACCGTTGTACTGGTACTGATCAATCGACCAACGCAATGCGCTGGGTGGCACCTCGACTTCTCCGCTGGTGCTATCGATGTCAAAGGGGTAGGCCAACTCGGTGTTCCATGACCACCCACGGGTTTGGCCATCCTTCGCAAACTCCAGCAGCGTCTGCTGGGCCATCCGAGCATCTTGGATCTGTTGATCGTCCAGGGACGACACCGGCATCTCACCGATGTTCTCTAAAAGAACGTTGACAGCTTCCAGCAGCGTCGTGCGCCCCGGAATCGCCGACTGCTGGGCGCTACCCATTAGACCTCTGCACAGGTGATTTACTCATGGTAAAGCGCACAAAAAAAGAGGCCAGGTCCGAAGACCTAACCTCCCCGCTATGCAGCCTGAACTTAAGTTAGCTCAGACTCCGATGGAGACTGCACACTCAGCACGCAGAACACCCATGCCAATGTTCTGACGAGCGACCATCAGAGTGGATTGGTGAGAAACGTTCCAGTCACCTGAAGTCACCTGCAGTGCAGGGTTCAGCAGAGTCAGGACACCAGCGCAGTCCTTGTGGAACACAAGGCCCTTACAGCCGCTCAAATCCTGTGCGTACTCAGCATTGCAATCACCAGCCACCAAGGAATAGGCAGGCTGTGTCACATGGTTGCTGGAGTAGATGGGAATACCAGCGACCTGCATGGTGCGACCATCAGCAATCGTTCCGTTGGAACCATTGCCACCGTTGAAGTCGGTGTTGATAGCCCGCGATGACATTGTGATCGCGTAGTAGTCCTCAGGACCAAAGACTGCATACAGGTTGTCCGTGGGGACATCCTTCTGTTCCATCGCAATACGAGCATCGAAGATGCTGTTCACGAGGGCATCGCCCTTGGCCTGGCGGGTAGCAGCAGCGTCGGTGTAGTCGGTGCCCAGGGTGATCTGAGCGCCAGTACGGCCAGCGTTGACGGACTTAGCCAGAGGCTCGGTGCTGTTAGCGGCAGCCGCATAAATGATGCGAGCAACGCGCTTGTCGTACTCATAAGCAAGAGCACGGCCCAGCTCACGAGTGATCTCCTGGCGTGCCGGCCAATAGGCCATCAGCTCATCGACTTCTGCAATTGCTGCATCAGCAATCATCAGAGAATCGAGAGTCAGAACCCGCTCGTTCAGGTCCGAAGGATCATTGGTGCCACCAGTGATTTCGGTGCCGGGCTGGTGATAAGCAGCCTCCTGCTTGCCGGTGATCGGGAAGGCCATTGATTTGCCACCCCGGATGTTGCGCTCCTTGGTTTTGCCCTTGAAAACGCAATACTCCTCGAAGGCAGAAAGCACTTCAGCGGAGCCCAGCTTCAGGAACAAAGCGCGGTAGCCGTCCTGAGCAGTAGCACCAGCGGTCCATGAACCACCGGTGCCCTTAATTTGACCTACTCGTTTGAGATCAGCGTCAGCCATGACGAAAGAAAATTGAGGTTTGCGTAGGGTGCGCAGCCTCTCAATCCTCTCGGTTATCCCCGCAGGGGCCGATTAGTTGCAGTGGTGCAGACTTCCCTGCACCAAAACTAGAACACATCGCTGTTGCTGAGAAGCTCTGCGAACTTCTGCTGATAAGCAGTGTCCACCTCATAGAGCTTTCGGCCACGTGAATCGCGCTTGTTCATTGCCTCCAACACCTCTGACTTGCTGTTGAACTTGCGAGGTTCACCAACAGGTGCCTGGCCACGAATCAAGCGAGGCTCAGACGGCGCACCACCAGAAGCCTTTGCCTGCATTGCTTTCAGCGCCCAGCGAATTGCATCCTTGTTGCCACTGTCCACGACGGCGTTGTATTCAGCCAGATCAGCAGGATCCAGGTTTGACTTGGCCCAGCCAGAGAGTTGTTGGAATGCTTCCGGCCCACCAACTTCACCCATGATCTGAGCCTCATCAGCGTCAGTCATGCCCTCGCCGTCGTAAGCATTGCCGGCCTGTGCTTTGGCAACGTAGTTCTCAACGACGTTCCTGGGTACGCCAACGGCTGCTGCCAACGCGTCGTAGTGCTGTGAGATGTCCTGGCCGCTATCGGCCTTCCACATCAGATCAGCCATATCAAGGCCAGCACCTGAGACCGCATTGACGATCTCTTCGCCGTACTCCTGGACAGCCTGATCAGAGGTGTAACCATTGAATTGCCCGGGGTCGGCAGGGCCATCGGTGGGTTGGCTCTGCTTTCTTTCCAGCTCTTGATACGCCTTCAGCAGATCTTCCTGCGTCTGGAATTTGCCGCCGATCAATTCCTGGGCTGATTGCGGATCTGCAGTCGGCTCGGGTTCATTCATTAACTGCCGAGCCAGTTCTTCCTGGCCAGGGGCAACTAGCCCTTCGGCACCTTCAAACTGTGGGTCATATCCCACGGGCATTGTTGCCTCGGGCATCAAATCAGCCATCTGGTAGTTCCTGTGGTGTGTTCATTTCTTGCACAGTAGAAGCAGCCTGTGCAAGTTCGGTTGGATTTGCTGCACCAGCCGAAACAAGTTCTTGTTGCATTGCAGCCTGCTGCGCTGCCATCAGCTCAGCTTCAATCTGCTGCTCTGACTTCACCAGACCCAGCGGTGAGATACCCATAGAACTGCTCAAACGCTTGATCAGCTCTGTGTTGTTGATGTACTTCGCCATGCCTTCTGGGCCAAGTGCCTGCTGCAGAATCTGGATGAAGCGAGCAGTTTTCTCTAGATCGTTGCCGCGGCCAACAGCTGACAATCCAACACTGACCATCGGCTGCACCAATCCTTCAGGCAAGCGCTGCATTCCGCCCTGCCTCATATACAACTCAAGCTTCCGCCTGATGTACGGGGCCTGGAACTCAACGGTGAGGATGGCGTAGATGTTTCCGAGGGATGTCTCCGTCTGAAGTGCCTGGATTCGGACCTCTTCCGCGGTCACTCGTTCCGCGTCACGCATCTCAGCCAGCATGAAACTGGCAGCCAGACGCTGCTCAATTCGCTGCAATGCAGTGAATGCAACATTGATGTCTGAGCCCTTGTCAGTTCTGACAGTAAACACGTCTTCTGCATTTCCTGGCAGATAGGCACCGTTCGGACTTTCAGCCAAGTTCTTCGCATTAGTGACACCACTTGGCTTCACCAGATGCTTCACCTGGGCAGAGACCAGTGCACACTCAGACACGGCCTGGGACAGCGCTTCAGCGGTCTGCAGATCAGCGATGCAGGCTGACTCGATGTAGCCAGGGCCGTAGCTACTGGAGTCCATCCGAGACATCCGCAGCGGCAGCCAGGGAGAGATGCTCTTCGGCGCTGAACCGCGGGTGCCTTCAATCTCCTTCTTGTTGATCTCCTGCCACCACTCGACCTTGTCGTTCGTCCATTTGATGCAGGTGTAAACATCAATGGTCTTCTCAGGGTGACCGATGTCCGCGCCTGGGTTCTGCTCATTGATGATCTGCGCGTACTCATCCTCATCACGCTGCAGCTCTTCGCGGATGCTGGATGGCAACTGCTCAACGGCCATCGTCTCGCAGGTGACAGCCGTCAGCGGCTCACCAACAGGGTCACGCAGCAACACATAACGGTTGAGGTGATAACAACGCAGGCCATCCTCCCCGACGTACATCAGGCAGTTGCCTGACACGATCAAGTGCTGGATCGCCTCATGAACAACGACACGGTCATTGCTCGTTTCAATGCTGCGCAGAATCGACAGCTCAAGCTTGTTCAACGCCAGCTCAATTTCTGACTTAGCGTCAGCGATCTCTTCCGGTGATGCGCCGGCCTGCTGCATCTGCGCTTCCTGTTTCTCCATCTCGACTGGATCGAGAGTGAAACGAAAGAACGCTTCTGTCGGCGGCAGAATTGCCATCAACAGCTTGGATGCCAGGTTATTACAACCCCTCTGCCCGATTCCGTTCCACGGCAACACATAGGTGTCCGTATTCTCCACAGTCGGAGTGTTCGACCTAGGGATCAGATACGGGATCGTCAGGCTGGCCGACCGCCGAGCACGATCAAGCCAGTAGTTCCTCTCGCTCTGAAGGGAGTCGTAGATCGACTGTGCGCTTTTCATTGTTTAGATGCTGAGGTTGGAACCTGAACCCGACGACTGCTTGGTCTCGCCAATCCGAAGATTGCTTTGCACACGCCTGGAACCACGTCGCCGCCCCTTCTTCTTCTTTGTTTGCGATGCAGTCGGAGCCGAAACTCTCGCCTGATTTTTCAGCGCACCTGACGAGTTAGCAGTTGTCAGCCGAGCGTTCTCAACGCGCTCTTGCTGGATTGCAGCCTGTCGGCGGATTTCAGCAAGCTGACGCTCTTTCTCCTCGGCGATCTTGCGAGCCCTCTCTTCGTCTGCACGCCTGCGACGCTCGTTTTCAGCGCGGATAGCAGCAGCTCGTTCCTCGGCTAGGCGCTGTTGCTCTGCCAGAGCACGCTGCTGTTCGGCAGCCTGGGCAGCAGCTTGCTGTTCCAACTGTCGGCGTCGCGCTTCTTCTTGCTCACGAATGCGCTGCTGATAAGCCTCACGCTCACGGCGTGCACGCGCTTCATATTCACGACGCTGTCGTTCTGCTTCCTGGCGCCTTCGCTCTTCCGCAGCTCTACGTTGCTGCTCTGCATAGCGACGTGCGTTCTCTTGAGCGCGACGAGCAGCAGCCTGCCTGGCAGCAGCGTCATAGCGGTTGACGTTGCTGTAGCCACCTCCGTAGAGCGGGCTTTTAGCTGGCGCAGGGGCCGGCCGGGGGGCTGGCCGGGAAGAAGAAACCGCTCGGTTCCGTGGGCGATTACGGCTTGACGCCTGTTGTAGCTGGTTTAGCCAAGACATAACTCAAGTTCCGATGTTGAGACCAGTGCCAGGCGCTGCAGCCGTTGCACCACCGCTGCCGATCTTGAGGGTGGACTTCTTCTTTTTCTTCTTGGTGTCAGCCACCGACTCAGTGGTTTCAGCGCTCACTGGCGAGCCCACTGATTCAGTCGTCGTTGTGTAAGAAGACTGCTCAGCGAGAGAACCAGCAATTGCCTCTTGTCCTGCAGCGGCTGCTGATTGCTCGGCAGCAGCAATTTCGGAAGCAGACTGCCTTTCAGCCCTCGCTGCAGCCTCCTCCTCGAACAGTCCAGTTAAGCGCTCAGTTTCAGCATTTGCAGCAGCGATCTGCTCTTGCAGCTGTGCTTGGAACAAAGCCTGCTGCTGTTCCACCTGCGTTTGATACGCAGCAAGTCGCTCGTCTGCCGCTTCTTGGTCGCGCCGTCGATCTTCATCAGAAGGCCCCTGATAAATGATCTGAGGTTGCTGAGGGGCAGGTTGCCTGTTGCCGCCGCCGAGACACATGGTGGTTCTCCTAAGTGATGTTGAGGCCAGAGCCGGTGCCAGAGCTTGCGCCAGCATTCCGGCGATTGATTCTCAAAGACTGCTTACCCTTTTTCTTCTTTGCATACCCATCTCGATCACGCCCAACCACAGGCGCTGATGCTGTGTCTTCTGGCGGTGGTGGGCCAACAATCGTGAACTGACGACGAGCTTCTGCTTCGACTTCTGTCACCTCATCTGCTTGTTCTTCTCTGAACTCAGCAAGCTGACTAATTACGCCTTGCTGTTTACGCAGCGCTGAATTAAGTTCCATCTGCGCCAACTGCGCTTGCATCTCTTGCTGAGACTGCAAAAGCGCTAGACGTTCATCCAGCTGGTCATCGTATGCCTGCGTATCAGGCATGATGATCGTCGCCGGAGGAGGAGCGCTACTTTGTCCGCCGCCAAAGCACATCAGAGCCCCTCCAGGTTTTGATTGTTCTGCTCCTCAAGCTTCAGCGCAAGCCACTTCACAACATGCGCTGCGCCAGCATTGAACCAAACCTCCTTATCGCTCATTGAGAGCGCAGGCGCTTCATCTGGGAACTTGGTCGCGAGAGCCGCGACCAAACGCTCATCAATAGGAGGGAAGAAGTCCATGCAAGGAATGAACCATCCTCAGAGTACCGGTGGCTCCCACAGGTGTGGAGTACCCGACTCAAAGTCAAACTCACCTCGCCGCAAAATGCGAGCGCAACGAGCCTGCGTAATGGCGAACTGCTCATTAAAGCCAGCCTTCTCAAAGGCCCGCAGCACCAGAGCCCACAGCTCTTTTTCGGTCTCAGCCGTCAGCCATTCCTTGCTGGAGAAAAGCTTGTTCTTCTCTCCGACACCTTTGCAGCCTGGATAGTTGTCACTGGTGTCGCCCACTAGCGCTTGCTTATAGAAAGCGACGTTGGCTTCCCACTCGCTCACAGCTTTGACCCCGTCGTCAGGATCATGAAAATGCTGCCCCGGCAGTGTCTTCATGTCCTTGTCGCCGCTGACAATGATGCAGCCGGGTTCATTGAGAATGCCAAGCACGTCATCGCCCTCGACATTTTTGAACCCACCCGTCAGCCAGCCACGCTCTCTGGAATACTCACTCAGACCCTTGAGGAATTGGCCATAACCCGGAGGGCGCTGGCGATCCTTTCGGTTCGCCTTGTAGTCAGGCCAGATGTCGTGCCGGAAGTTTTTGACATCTCCACGGACCAGGAATAGATCGTGTCCGCCGAACCGCGCAAGCAGGGATTCGGCGTGATCGACGAACGTGATGAGAGCATCCTTGTGGCGACACACGTGAACCCAGTCACCGCCACCCCCAATTCCAATCTTCAATGGCACCGGCAGCAAAGCGATAGGCATAGAACTCCAGGTCATACAGCAAATAACTCATGCGATGCCTCCTTTGGTGAAACGTCCTTAGCGGCATTCAGCGGATCACTGAGATCATTCGTGCGAGCAGTCCACTCAAACAGCGGACAGATGCAGGCGAAGTTGCTGCGGGTGCTCTCTGGAAAATCCATTGAGCAACGATCCTTCAGCCAGTGAATGCACTTAGCGCACTTACGTGTTTCGCCCTTTGCTTCAGGCCGCCGCGGGATGTCAGGCCGCACGTAGGCGTGCAGCTTGCCAGTCCTGATCTTCTTGATCGTCTGGGTGCACCAGCCCAGCTGCTGACTCAAGACAGAAATCGTCTCATCTGATTCGAGGATTTTGATGATCGTCGCTTCAGGGATCTGACGCTTCTTGTGGCCTTTCAAGCCAATCGGCTCGTTGGTGTCCTTGTAGTAAGTCACCGTTTTGCGGCAGCTATTCACCGTGCAGCGAGCGGTTTCAGCAATCGTGCCGTCACAACGCTCGTACTCACGGCGAACACGCATCTCGCCACCGCACTTGGGGCATGTCCTATTCATTGGCCCTCCGCTTCGATGATCCAGCGGGCCATGGCCAAGGCACCGTCCCACCAGGCTTGATCGTGGGTGTTGTCGCAGTGAAATGCCTTGTCGTACTCCTCGCTAGCGAAGTGCACGTAAGCCTCAAGCGTTTTCATGTCCAGGTCGGCAGGACGACTGTTTTTGAAGTCAGAAAGCAGAGCGATGGTTTGCTCTCTCGTAGGCGGGTAAGTCACGGAAATCCATGTCGAGGAATTGAGGGTGATCCTTCAAAAACCCAGCACTGGGCAGGATCTGTTGCTTTGAAAACGGCGGAGGAATCAGTGAGCGGTAGTCACGACGGTTGAACTGCGCGATTGACCACTTCCCTGTCACCAGACCTCTCTCCATGATTTTTTGGAGAGAAGCGCGATCAATCAGAGGCTCCATCCACCTCCTCTGCGAGATGACGTAGATACGTCGCCCACTCTTCGCGCGTCAGCCCGATGTCACTTTTTTCAGAGGGTGGCGGCAGCAAGTTGCCGCCCGACTCAAAAGGGACGTAGGCATCAGCGTTGTGCGGGTCAACAGCACCAGCAATGGATCGCGGGCGACCAGGGAGCACTGCTTTCTGCGCATCAGACGGGGTAACCAGCTGTGGCAGGTCGCGCTTAAACCCCCCAGCTCCGGTTGGCTTGACCGTTTTCACACGCATAGAGCGGAGTCATTAACTCCTTCCATGTCGGGAATGACGGGAAGTCCTTACCGTTGTGATGCTGAATCCACTGTTCACAAGCCCAGAAGAATTGCGGGTCGTTCACTTCTGGGAACTCAGCCTGAAAGCTGACGAACTTCAGCTTGCAAACCTGAGTAGACCAGCGGTCTTCACGCTTGATGCGCAGCTGCTGCTGCACCATCTCAACACCAGCCAGGAACGTCTCAGGGGCTAGAGATTCCATGACTCAATCGCCTTCTGCATTGCCGAGTCACGTGGCATCAGGGTGCCGTCACCACCGACCTGCACGTCATTGATGTACTCCTCCTGAAGGCTTTGCCAGCCCATTTCGACACCAGCGTTGGCCAGCGCCATCGCCTTCTCATGCGGCATCGCCAAAACGCGATGGACATTGTTCAGCCATGCACGGCGTGTCCAGGCAGCGTTCTTGTTTTTTGTCCATCGGGATTCGTTCCACCAGGACACCAACAAGTCCGCAAGATCGCGATCAGCAGTCAGCAGTTCATCCTCAACCTTGGCGGGATGAAATTTCTGCAGCCGTGTGGAGACCTGCCGGGGCTTGGATGGCACCTCAGCTGATGGGTGGTTGATCTCCTCCCGCGTCAATGCCGGTGCCGGCTCGTGAATCCAGCCGCGATCACGACCAGCGAAAGCAGCGATCACCTCATAGGTGGAGAAGTCCTTGAGGCATTCGCCGCATTGACGAACCCTTCGGTCCCCTCGTGTTTCAAGGACACGGCTTTTCCCGTGTCCGCAGTGTGGGCAATTCATGGGAAGTACCAGATACGAAGTTCAATCGATGACTCTTCTGCTTTTGCCCTGTGGTGCTGTGCGACGATTTTTCCAATCACGGAAACGCGGTCGTCTTTCCAGATCAACTTGTTTCCGCAATCGAGAACTGCACCCATCAGGTTGTCCAGATCTGCACGACAGGGGCCGTGAAATCTGAGGCAGAGAACGTTGACCAGTTCGAGCGGCTCATCAGTCCACCACTCAGCCATTTGCGCTCTGACGTTGGCTTTCCAGTCCTTGTATGCCTTTGGCATGTAGGGGACTTTCTGCCCAGAGAAAGACCGCGGACGGGCCTTGCTCATCAACGGGACGCGAAGAACAAGGACCTTGCGAGCCATCTTCATCAGAAGGGGAGTTCCTCCTCGACGGCTTGAGCTGCAGCGACCAATTCCTGCCCGAACGAATCCATAGGCGCTTCAGCCATCGGATCAACCTGCGGCGCGACAGCACCACCAGCGACAACACCAAAACCACCATCAGCTGGCTCCTCGCGGTTGTAGGCAACGTGCTTAATCACCTGCACGCCGTGCAGTTCACAGGACAACCCGACTCCTTCGCCTTGGCGGCTCCATCCCCAGAAATGGACCTTGGCGATCACACTTGAGCCGTTGCCAATCAGTTCACTCACAGGCCATGGGTTGCACTGGGAATCCAGCACCAGCGGGGGTGCGTTCTCGATGCCCTGCGCCCTGTTCTCAAGTTTGCGGCTGGCCTTCAGCACCAACATGCCGGTCGGCTCTTTCTCGCCGTGATCGTTCTTCTCTTCATGGCGCTTTAACGGCATCCCGTTAGCGCTGACCTTCGGCTTGGCACCGTGAGCTTCAACCATGAAGCTACGGATCTGATCGCGCAGCTTGGTTGTTGCCTCGTCGTTGGGGTCGCAAAGCAGGTCGATTGACCACTTCGCGGGATCGCTGTCATCGCGCTTACGGGCGGGACCGAGCACCTTTGCCCAGTTCGCCACCATCGGCGGTGTGTAAATGATCTCGGATCTGTAGGCGGCCATAAAAGCTCGTCACTGGTGATGTGCTCGCAGAGTATGTCCGCCTAGGCCCGTCTCGTCAATGAATCTAGTAAGACGAGATTGAGATCACGAGAAGCAGTAAGGGTTCTGGCCTATTTCTCCCTCGCACAAGTCGCCAACAATTGGTGGCATCGGAAGCTCCAAACCGGCACTCTCGCCTGCCTCCTCGCGCAATTCCGTCAACCAATCCGGCTTGTAATGCTCACGCAGTTCGCTGTGCAACAGCATGTGCAATGAGCGGGCAGAACTAGGCACCGTCGCGAAGCAATCGTGATTTGAGATCACCTGCTGCCCCTTCTGCGCCATTCTCTGCACTACTGCATGGCACATGCTCGCATCGAAGGCGTGGATCACGTTCGCGGTGATGCCGCGATTGGTGGCACGTGCACTCAGCTCACCCTTCACCACGCCGGCATCGACGTTGGCCCAGCGACCACTACCGCTCACGTGCGTTGACACCTTCTGCTTGGGCTCCTGTTCGACTCCAAGGGCTACGGGGAATCCCATAGGTGAATGGAACCGGATGCGCTGCTGACGCTTCATGCAGGCCCTGCTGACGCTTCTCAGCCATGTCTCCAGCCGCACGCAGCTCTTCAGCCGGTGGCCGATCACCACGTTCAGCTTCCCGGCCAGGTACTGCGCTGGCCAGGTGTATTCACGGTCCCAGCTGTCCAGATCCACCGATGGGTTCTTCTCCATTAGGAAATCCACCAGCTGCTCAACAATCCCGAAGTGCTTGGCGCCGTAGATCGTCGTGAGCGTTGGCCCCTTGGTCACCTCACGGCTGATCTTGTGTTTCAGCCACAGCTCAGCCATCCGCGCTGACTTGAAATCAAAGCCATGCAGATCCGTCTGCAGCCCAACGTTCAAATCCACCGCGACCCTGGCGTACAGGTCTTCTCGACACTCGCCGATGCAGTTGGTAAGACGGGCCAACTCCCTGTCTCTCGTCAGGCAGGCGATGATCCCCATCCCACTGCATGTCTGGTCAAACCTGACCGGCACATGCACTTTCATTGTTGGGTCCATCAACCAGTCATGAATGGCCTTAGCGGCCTGCATGAACTGCCATGGGTCATCAGCCTGCTTCCACAGATCCATCCGGTCCAGCGGCGCCTGGGCCACGGCATTGATCAGATGCAGGTTCTGCTTACCCCACTTCAGGCGTTCATCCCACGTGCTCTTACTCAGCCCGAAGTGACCAGCCGCGGCCATCAGCATCTGCTCGAATGCCACCTCATCGGCCACTTCCCCACGGCTGAACTCAATCAAGCCCTTCATGTGGTCCGGCCCTTGGTGGCCCACCATCCGGCTTGACACGTAAATACGCCCACGGAAATCCATGTCGTGTTCCAACCAGATCGGGCGGCCCGCGATCTGCTCGGCTTGCTGCAGCGATTCCTCGATCCGCGCACGCTTTCGAGTGTCCTCGTAACCAACAAAGCTCTTGGGCTCTGGGTCACGCAACACCGAGAACAACGGCAGGTTTTCGTCCCATGCCGTCCGCTGCAGTTCTGCCATCCATGGATCCACACGCATCGCCTGCGCTTCCAGGCGATTGACGACCTGGATCTGCGTCTCGACTGAATGCCGATCGATGTGACTGAGATCCATCGGTTTGCGGCTGGACACCAGCGGCTTGCCTTCACGGCGTATATCCAGCCATGGCTCGATTGGAATCAATGACGGCAGCCGTCTTGCCGGCAATGGCCGCGGCGGCGAACTGCGAATCAGCTCTTCCACTTCTTCTGTCGCCTTGATCAGCTGCTTGCGGCCTGATGTCTTCTCTTCAATCAGGTTTGTTGAGCTAATCAAAATGTCCAGCAGCAGGCAGCCAACCTCACGCTTTTCGGCAGCAGTCCAGCTCCTGGGGCTGACCTGCAGCTTGCGCATCACTTCTTTCGACACCGTCTTCTTGCCGAACCGTTTCCGCACAGTGTTCAGCAGCAGCTCACCTCTGGTGTCATGAACAACGGTGCCGTTCAGCTCGTCTTGCAACGCACGGCCAACAATCACCCCAAGCTTCTTCTTCTCACCAATGAAGCTGATCCGATCAATGACACAGGTGAGGACCACCACTGCAATGGACCGGGGGCCGGTGGCATAGAAATGCAGCAGGAACTCCCACGCTGAATGATGTGGACCGGCGCTGGTGGGATCCACCAGCTTCTTGGCCAGGAACTGATCGATGCCTGCACTGAACAGCTCGCCGTAATTGGCAAACAACGCAGCGCCGTAACTGGTGCGCGTCTCCTTGTTTACGCCCTTGAGTAAGGCATGTTGGTTTGCGGAACGCTCTTCTGCTCTCCTGTTCTCCCGTTCAACGCGCTCACGCTGCCACTCTTCGAGTGTTTGCCTTGTCTGCGTTTCGTTTGGAGTCACGGGAAAACGGTCTGCTTTCGGCAGACAAAGCATTGCAACTGTGCAGTCCTTTTGGAAGTAGTAGAGCAACCAGCTGAAACCCCAGTTTCAGTGCCTGTTCTGCACCAGTGCAAGTACAACCCAATGGCAGGCCACAGCAAAGGACAGCGAAAAAACCTTTGCACTACTGAGAAGTAAAGAGAACAAGTCTGCATTTCTGCAGGTCTGCCGCAGACCAATCAGCAGACTCAACAGATTTTTGCCCGGTCAAGCATTGGGATGCCTGTATCCCCTCCGCAATTCAGCCAGCTGTCGCTTCAGACGTTCGATGGTTTGCAGTGCTTCAGCCGCCACCCAAAAGGGATCGGCACCGTCTTGCACTAATTCCTTCCTGATCCTTCGAGTCTCGATTGTTGCGTCCACAGTGCCCATGACGGCCTCCGTGTCCTACTCCTTAAAAATAACAAAACCATCAATTCTCGCTGTTGTAAGCAGCACCGTGCTAGTGACTGCATACTGAATACAGACATCTGCACCAGTGACAAGTGCCTGATCTCAATGACGAGCTTCAAGAACTTCACGCATCTGTTGTCCGTGCTGTTCGTGATCGCATTGAAAACGGAGAGCAGTCCAACGACGACATCCGCACGGCTCTTCAGCTGCTCAAGCAAAACCAGATCACTGCATCCCTGGACAAGGATGAAGCCAAGGAACTGAAGGCCAAGATGGCGAAGAAGTTGGACTTCTCAGCACTGGCGGGGAAGGTCGTGCCGATCAGAGAGAACGACCAGAAACACCACGCCTAGATCCGCCGTAACTTCTGCCGACGGCTTTATGCGGCAGTCCCAGGGCCAGTGCATCAATGCTGGCCCCGGTTTCATCAGCAGCCATCTGGATCTGGTGTTGCCACATCTCGAACTCACGTTCACCGGCTTTGCGTTGCTGGTCCTGGGCCGCGGCTTCACCCCAGAACTGAGCAGCCAAAGCCAGCGCATCGATTCGGTCGTCCTTGCTCAGAGCACCGCGTTCTGTCGTGATGCGACTGAGCTGGAACATTAGTGACCGCTCATGGCCACCATCGACGTTGCGCTCTGCTTCCTGATAATCCCTGCGGATCACATCGCTAGAAACCACCAGGCGGTGCTGCTGGATGAGAGGACCGAGGACATCACAGATCCGGCGTTCCTTCTGAATGTTCACCCGGATCTCTTCAATGCCACATGGGTGCACCCGGTTCATCACTGGTGCCAACAGGTGACTGAAGATGCCATCACCGAAGTTGGCCTCAACCACCACTTGCGTGACATTCCAACGCTTGGCACGCATCGCCAGCAGCTTCAGCACCTCCTCGCTGTAGCCCTGCGTGGTGCCGCCGCTTTCAAGCAGGAACATGTTGCCGTTCAGCTCAGCAACCACAGCCCATGCCATCTCATCTGCCCCTCTACCGCTGGGGTCAATACTGAGAACACAACGCCAGGTCTCCTGCGCTGAAACCCAGCCCTGACTGATCATTGGCCGGTGGTAGTACCGATCAGCACCGAGACCAATACAAACCAAGTCCTGAATCCGTTGATCTGGTCCTGATGCCCAGGTGACGGTCTCCGGCAATGCCTTGCCATCCAAGTCCGTGACGATCAGATCACCCAACCGGATCGGATACTTCTCCAGGGTGGAGAGTCGGCAGTTCAGTTGGTACTGCAGCTGAACCGATGCCCGGGTCATGGACATCTCACGTTTCAGCAGCTCGTCATGGCCAAAACGCTCTGGATCCGTTGGCTGGCCAATCAGCGACTTGTCTTCTTCGACTTCGGCTGCAATCAGCGGTGACAAGCAATCCTCATAGGCATCCCAGTCATCTGAATCTGGATCTGGATAACGCGCTGGCCATAACCGCTGGGCATAGTTCCGCTCTCGCCTCAACCGCAGATACAGACTTGACTCCAAGTGCGGTGTGCCCAGGAAGATCGTTTGACGCGGCAACTCACCATCCACATGCGGTTTCCGAATCGCCTCAAGTTCTGTAATGGCTGCAGCTAATCGTTCCTGTTTTAGAACAGTGATCGAGTTGGATAAAGTCTCAATATCATCTGCAACAGCAACGTGTGCAACGCTTGCCAGTTAGCGATGGTGAAAGTATTCCAACAGATCGGACTGAGGGGCTTTGATCTACTACTGCAGGGCCGACATCCCAGGCGTTGACTGATCCGCGACCATCAGGCAACGGCTGCAGACCCTGGAGTACATCAACATCCCGCACGAGACGCAGCATGAATGTACTGATCTCAATTGCTTTATCCGCTGTGGCGCCAACCAGTAAGATCTTTTCCCGAAAGGGATCGAGCGATAATCGCCAAAGTGCATAACAAGCAGTCAGAAAACTCTTCCCACATCCTCGATATGCAGTGATGATTTGTCTATCAGGACCGTTTTCTAGGTAGTCAAGAATGCCTAGCTGCTGTTTTGTTGGCGTGTCAGCAAGATTTAATTCACGCAATAAGTAGCACGTGAAGTTAGGAAGAGGTTGTAACTCTTCAGGTAGTGGCTGCCATTGCATCAGCTCTATGCGATCCGATAGCTATTCGGCAGCCAAACACTCATGAGCTTTTCTTAGCCTTTTTCGTTGCAACGGCTTCGGGTTCGGGTTCGGGTTCGGGTTCAGGCTCGGATGCTGCTGGTGCGATCTCACCCAATCCAGGGACATAGATCGTCTCACCAGTACGAGCGACATAAGCCTCAGCTGCTGCTTGGGCCACATCCTCGTCAACCACTGAATCCAAGCTGAATGCAGCGCGATAAACGTTTGGCAGATAAATACTCATGCCAGTGCTGTGCAGTGGTGCAATGCTTTCAGGCTACCTGTAAATACAACGAAAGCCCAGATACCAACGGCATCCAGGCTCTCGCACACACCACCAGATCCAAGACCAGACCTGGGGTACAGCAGGGAACCACCCCTTACTGCTGAGTGAACTGTACCAACCCTTTCAACTGATCCAAAAAGAACTGTCTCTGACCTTCCATCAGATCCAGTACCGACAAGGTCAATTGACGCATGTGGTTCAGATCCGTACAGCTCTGCACCTCACGTCGGGTCAATTCCAACTCAAAGGCATGTGCCATGTCGCCAGTGTCCATCCCCATGCACCCAGCCAACAGAACCTAATCTGCACAACCCACAGCACTGGCTCCAGTTCCATAAGCCTCTTTACAGGAACGCACGATCGCTTCCTCTAATTGCTTTGCCTTGGTATCAACCAAGTGCCATGACGACACCCAACCACGTTCTTCACAGCCATACATTCGCACCAACACCTCAACCATTCCGTCGTCGTGTTGGGTGACTTCAGTCATTAGTCCAATCTCGTGATCGCTCACGGCATAGACCAGAAATGGCTCGCGTGCCATCAAGCGTTTGCTGCAAGCTCTTTTTGTTCCTCTGTCGATAAACGGCTTCCGAGCTTCAGCCAATAGCTTCTGGATCTGAAAGTTACCCTCAAATCCACGGTCTCGCGCATTGTCACCACTCAGACAAAGGCGTGAATACGTTCTTGCCACATGTCTCGCTTTGCCGATCCCAAGCAAAGTCGCGCAGATTTTTTGCTGTTCATCGATTGTGTCTCGCGCTGACATTGGGTTGATCATCCGCATCTGCTGTCAGAAAACTGACACGCCTAACGAGTTCGCAGCAGTCGCTCGATCGTGCTGTGCCCGTCGCTTCCAAGCCTCGTGTTGCACTTCCTTGTCAGTCATGCACAGCACATCGCCTCCGTGCGCAACAGGCGAACTCAATCATCGTTGTCCATTGCACCGCATAGAAGATTCCATGGCGTACAGCTTCTGTTTGCTTCGCCTCACCATGTTCTCGCTTGCTCGATTCAGAGACCAACGCAGGATTCAGCAGCATGTCATAAACCGCCTGTCTCCTTGCACCGCGTGTTCACCACTCAGGCGAGCCTTCTTCAAACGACTCATTGACACAGAGATGTGGCTCAATGGCTTTTCAGTCACCGCATGAGCAACCAAACTCCATGAACACAGAGCAGTTGATTCAGTCCTGTCATCGGATGACACTGCTGCATCAACACCAGCTAACAGTGCAAGAATCCCTTCAGCAGTGTCCTTGATCAGTGACCATGCCAGATCCGGTTCAATCCTTCGCATAGATCTGGCTGAAATACATGAAATTGCTGCCCAAGTGAAATTTCACGAACCCGGTCTTCTTTATGCGCTAGGGCTTTAAGCCGTCTGTCGAACTCAGTCATCCAGTGCAGGCTCTGATGTCCGGCATCACCTGCGCGTTTCTTCTGAGTGCCTCACTGTAACCATGCACAGGTGCAGACCATCGCACACAAACTGGCGCGAACACTCATATATCTCTACTCCTAGCGACCCGCTAGCGGACTCAGACCCCAGGGGGATAACAGTGCGGTGTCCTCTGTCCAGAGCAGGCGTGACAACCCCCTCCCACTCAACCGCTACACAACCCGTTTTTGGGGTCGCGCGGTGTGATGGGTTTATCTGGGGCGCTGGCGGATCTACCCCCCTTGAGGGGTCTTGATCAGAGTTCTGGACAGTCAAAAAATTGAAGGGGGGTAGGGGGTGTTTCGAAAGCTAGGCAGGGGGGGTGCCTCTATTCGGCAGACCTGCCTTGCAAATTCCAGACAGTCACTGG
>CBDBVC010000060.1:0-8065 GCA_965212525.1 Lysobacterales bacterium | reverse complement strand
AATGCGGACACCAGAAGATGTTTCGGCCGCAGTGTCGAGTTCTTCGATCATGTCCTGAATCGTTGGCATCAGACGCTTTTGCGATGAAATCACAAGGGTGTTGCTGTTGGAAACGACTCCTATGGACAACATGCCTTTGAATTTCACGGGGTCTTCATCGTCGTCGCCGCCTCCGCCGCCAAAGTACGAATCGTATCGGGATGTTTGTTGCTTTTGTTCGTTGCCTGGTTTCTCGAGCGCCTTGTCATTGGAGCTCAAGAGGTCCCGAAACACATCCTTGACAGCCTGAGCAACGATCTCCGCGTTCGCGTTTTTGAGGTGAAAGTACTGTTGGACACGCATTGAGCGTGTGTCAGCTGGAGACGGGGCATCGTAGATCTTTATCAGTTCCCGAATTGTCTGCAGCTGGCGAGTATCTGCGTCTCGGACCAGGATGGTGCTTGTATAATCATCGTAAATAAACTGCGGAATCCGACGTTTGGAGAGACTGTTTCGTTCCTTCTTTTTGTCTCTGCTGCCAGGTCCATAGTAGTAGTAATAGAATCCTCGCTCCCCTTTGTCATCATCGGCATCCATCTCGAAGTACTCTTCAAGTGTCATGGCTACCCAGTACGGGCTCTGGTACTTCATCGTGAAGATTTCGAAGCTCTGAACCGGTCGAGCGACACGTTTGAGCAGTTCACCAAACTCTGCCAGCGCCGAAGGATCGTCGCAGGCCACAATCAAACGCCCATCTTCAGAGACAGAGATACGAACTGGTGCTTCGGCTGCTTGCTCTGCACCTGTGCCGGATTTCGCGTCACGAAAAAAGTCCTCCACCGACTTTCCGGCATCCGCAGGAATCACAGCGTCGGTCGATGAGTCTTGAATGCCAGCACTCTTATCTGAAGTCTCAGAATCACCCAGGGCGGCAAGGGTGAAGCGGGACTGCCGCAACGTTATTGATGCCGTGGTGTCTTCTTCCTGAACCTGTTGGTCTATTTGCTGTTTCTGTGCTGGAGGCAGACTGAATTCCAGCTTGTTTCCCCGTTGCCACAATTGTTGAAGTTGACGTTTCAGTGCCTCTGGATCATCGTCGGGTGATAGTTCGAAAACACGAATCCCGTCCGGGTCACCATCGGGATCCGGAAGTTCTCCCAGCTTTTGAAGTAGTCTGCGGATCTCTTTCATTTCCACCGGATTGGCATAGACCAACAGCCGATTGTCCTGAAGATCCGCGTCGACTCGAAAACTACGGTCGTCTTCGTCCTCGTCTTCGTCGTTGCTGCCATAGAATCCGTAGTAGCGGTAGCGGCTTCTTGAGTTATCTTCTTTTTCCTTTGGCCCCATCAGTGTCATGATGGTGCCAGCAACGTATTCAGCATCCAGAAGTCGCAGCCGGATGACATCAAATTCACGGCCTGTGGAATCCAGCCGCTCCACAAGTGTCGAAATTGTCAATTGGTCAGCGATATCGGCCCAGGCGACAATCGATTTCTTCTTCTTGTCCACTTTCAGTGTCGTACCGGGATCCAGATCTCCCAACTCCTGCAGCAGGTCTGCCAGGATCTGAGGATCGATCGTCTCCAGACGATACACTTTCATACGATTCATGTTCTGCAGCATCGATGCCTTGGCGTCTCCAGGGACATCAATCTCGGCAACAGCCTTTTCAATGATTGCCATTTGATCCGGTGCGGCCTGGACAAGAATCATGTTCTCTCGGGCGTTCAGGACCAGTCGCGTTTCCTGTTCCTTCTTGCCTCCACCTCCGCCCTTGCCCGCCTGTTGGGCCTTTTGCATCATCTGCTGCATTTGTTGCTGCATCTGCTGCATCATTCGAGAACTCATACCGCCGCTGCTTGCGCCCTCCGGCACCAGGCGGTTCTTTGAGCCCCAGCAAGGTGCGGAGCATTGTCACGACGTCGTGTGCTCGGCGATGCTTGAGTACAAACTTCTTGACCAATTGCTCCTGTCCTGCGTCGGATTGCTCATCGGTCAGAATCTGCCACATTTCACGCAGACTGATTGCCGTGTCGATAACTTCCAGACGATTGGTACGACTGAGCTTGTTGATCTTTCCTGCGTTCGTCAGCATTGGCTGCAATTCTGCAACCGCCTCTTCGGCAATCAGCCAGTCCAGATTGAAGGAGACCTTGACGATTGTATGGTCGGACAGTCCTTCGAGATCTTCCGGTTGAACACGAGGCACAAGCGACGACTTTAGATCAGCCAGTTTAGTGACAGACAGAATCTCACCGTGTACCAGCATGGTGTATCCACGCGACAGCAACAGACGATTCAACAGGTCCCGGGCCTGCTCCAGGGAATAGCTTTTCGTCGTTGTCAGGTTGAGGGCATCACCCGGAAGTTCCTGCCATTGAAAGGACAGTCGTGACGCATCGGCGATCCAGTTCAGAACGTTCTTCCAGGACTGATTCTGGAAACTGAACTGAACGGATCCGGCTTCTTTGTCCCACTTGACTTCCGTATTAATTGGGTTGGCCCGCCCGGATGCTTTCTCACGAGTAATCGGAGTCGGTCCGGCTGGTGCTTCAGCTGCGCCATCCTTCGCCGTTTCGCCCTCTTTCTTCTCACCCTCTTTCGCTTTTCCGTCCGCTGCTTTAGTGGCGTCTTTGTTGCCTGCTGCCTGTTGTGCCACCGCCTGGGCTCTTGCAACAGCCGACGCATCGACGGCAACGGGAGAGTCCTGAGCGTGCAGCAGCTGGGAAAACTGCATCACACAGCACAGTCCTGCGACCACTACTGAGTTCGATCGGAAAGGTCTGATCATAATTGTGCCTGTAGCGTATGACTCAACGGACCATGTTCAGAAGGTGTAAATCAGGAAGACCAATAATTGTGTCACCTGGGGGACGCACCAGGAAGCCCTCAAGTGTGAAATTGAGATCTCAGATCCAGATCACCACTCCCAAACAGCCAACTCATGGACCTGCCTATCATGACCGGACGAAGCGGCCAATTTATTTGAAATTCAGCGATTTGCAGCCTGTTTCACGTATGGCGGCCGCAATCGGCCGGAACAATAGGCTCAACACACATCGAGATGAGGATAACTAATGAACATCAGTACCCTGTCTGTTGGATTTCTGGGGGCCGGACGTATGGCCACAGCATTGGCCAAAGGGTTCTGCAGCAGTGGTCTGTCGCCTGCCAATGTCATCGCCGTTGACCCTTTCGAATCGGCTCGCACGAGCTTTTCTGAGGCTGTCGGTTCGCTGA
Organism: Lysobacterales bacterium; assembly: GCA_965212525.1. GTDB lineage: Bacteria > Pseudomonadota > Gammaproteobacteria > Xanthomonadales > SZUA-38 > SZUA-38. Next base: position 4,843 of record CBDBVC010000060.1, on the reverse strand, counting down.
CACAAACCGCTGACAATGTGCAGGCATTGGCCGATTCCGACATCATTTTCCTGGCTGTGAAACCGCAGGTCATGGCCGAAGCTGCCAAAAGTCTTGCGACTCAAATTGGTAATCAGCCATTATTGGTATCCATCGCTGCCGGCATCAGCCTGAGCTCACTGGAGTCGTGGTTCGGTGAGACTGCACGGCTCATTCGGGTGATGCCCAACACACCGTGCCTGGTCGCAGAAGGAGCCTGTGGGGTCAGTTCAGGCAGCATGGCGACTGACGAGGATCTGCAACAGGTTACTCAACTGCTGCAGTCTGTTGGCATCGTGGAGCAGATACCTGAGAAACTCATGGACGCCGTTACCGGTCTTTCCGGCAGTGGACCGGCTTACGTGTTTCAGATGATTGAAGCACTCAGCGACGGCGGAGTAAAAATGGGGCTGCCGCGTCCCACATCAACTCGCCTGGCAGCCCAAACGCTTTTGGGAGCCGCAAAAATGGTTCTGGAAACAGGCGACCATCCAGGGGAACTCAAAGATGCCGTCACCAGTCCCGGCGGTACAACGATCGCCGCAATTCACGAACTCGAAGCAGGCGGACTGCGGGCTGCACTCATGAGTGCGGTGCAGGCATCGGCCGAACGTTCGGCCGAACTGGGATGACGCGTTAGTTCGGCGTCCGGCATTCAGTCGTCACGACCAGATGGTCGCTGACGCATGCATGAATTCATGGGCACTACCTAAAAAAGGCCACACCGAAACGGTGTGGCCTTTCTGCAATTCTTTGTGGGCCGGATCAAGCGAAGCGCCGCTCCGGCAATTTTCTTGGCTCTCGATGAGCTTCGCTGCTGCACAGCCGACTAGCCCTTGGCTGCAGCCAATGCAGCATCATAGTCAGGGTGATCTGCAATCTCACCAACGTATTCCACGTGCTTCAGCTGTCCGTCACCATCGACAACGAAGATAGCTCGTGCCAGGCAGCGATCCAGTGGGCCACCCTTGATGAGGACGCCATAGTCTTCACCGAACTTCGTACACTGATGTGCACTCAGCGTCTTCACTGATTCAACGCCTTCAGCACCGCACCAGCGCTTTTGGCCAAAGGGCAGGTCCATACTGACGACGAGTACTTCCACTCCGTCGAGGCTGCCGGCTTCTTCGTTGAACTTCTTTGTCTCGGCGTGACATGTCGGAGTATCCAGCGACGGGATTGTGGCAATAATTCGAGTCGTTCCCGCACCGCCCGCGAGAGTCACTTCGCCAAGACCGGTATCCTGCAGAGAAAATTCAGGTGCTGCAGAGCCGGCGGCCAGAGCCGAACCAGCAAGACCAACAGGATTTCCCTTCAGAGTGACATCACCCTCACGAACATTCGACATAGCAGATACTCCTGAATTCAATTTGAAGGCATCGCATGACAGAATCATCATATGATGCAGAATTTGTATGCAACAGAAGCGCGTAGTATGCAGCATTCCTGTAGTGTTGCAACGTGAAGCGATTGGGTTTCCTGTGAGCTGGATCGGACTGGAATTGAACGTCCGACACGCACGAAATCCACTGTTTTGACCAGCCAACAGGGATTTGTGAGACTATCGGGTCACTGCGGTACGTCCTTGATGCAGATCAGAACTTGAATCTGACAGTCCGGGCTCATCAGCAGGCCATCTTCGATATGCACCGGGAGTACGCGATATGCTTCGCAACCCCATGATTTCTTCACAGGCTCTGTTTCCCTTTTGCTACGCCATGGCGCGGATGCTGGAAGCAGGTGTCGATATACGGAAGGCGTTGAAAACGTCCGTTAAGGCTTCGCGAGATCGCCGTCTGGTCAGCAGCGTGAACGATGTTGCTGAGCTAATTCGTTCGGGTAACGATCTGACGACGGCGTTCGGAAAACACTCACGACATTTTCCGCGACTGTTCATCGATCTGGTCAATGTCGGCGAGCAGACCGGATCACTTCCGGAGATCCTGGCGTCGCTGGGAGATTACTATGAAGCCCGTGTGAAGCGAATCCGTGAGTTCCGCAGTGAGGTTGCCTGGCCGCTGCTGCAGCTATTCGCAGCCATCATGGTGATTGGACTGCTGATTTACGTGCTGGGCCTGATCGGCACCAGCCCCGGCCAGAAACCAATCGATTTTATCGGTCTGGGATTGCATGGCACCACTGGTGCATTGACCTGGTTTGCCATGACATTCGGATCCATCGCCGGATTGTGGGTTGCATGGAAAGTCATCTCCCGCAATCTGACCGGCAAACAAATGCTTGACCCTTTCATTATGGGAATCCCTGCCGTTGGATCGTGTCTGCGTAAATTTGCGATCGCACGTTTCGCATGGTGCTTTTCACTGACTCAAGGTGCCGGCATGTCAATCAAGCCGTCCTTGACCAGTAGCCTGAACGCGACAGCCAACGGTGCATTCATCGCCGCCAATCCAGTGATCTGGGGGGCAGTCAATGATGGTAAGACGCTGGGCAATGCATTTCGCACGACGCGACTGTTTCCGCTGGAGTTTCTGCACTTCGTAGATACAGCGGAAGAAACCGGAACCGTTCCGGAAGCAATGAAGCGGATGAGCCATCACTTTGATGAGGAAGCACATCGGGCTTTGCAGTGGCTCACTGTTCTGGCCGCACGCATGGTGTGGGGCGGTGTAGCAATGCTGATCATCTACTTCATCTTCAGAATCGCGATGGTGTACGTCGCGATGCTGAACGGAGCCGCGGCAGAAGCTCTTGGTTAGACAATGTCGCGCTGAAGTCGGAGGTTGTCCCGTCCGACTGCCACCTGGTTCGGTGTCTACCGCTGCAGAAACTTACCGGATGATTCAGCGGCAGATCGCTGCGTGTCGCGGTCCATCAATGTCACTTTGACGGCGAGTTGTCGTCCCTGACGGAAGACGTTGACGTTGACGGGTTCGCCGATGGCCGCAATTCCGACCAAATTGATCAGGTGGTTTTCGTCAACCACGGTGACACCATTGAATGCAATGATGATGTCATCCGGACGGATACCAGCGAGTGAAGCCGGCGTCTGTCGCTGCCGATTCACCCGAGTGACTCGGGCACCCATCACACGTTTCAGACCAAGGCGGGATGCAGTCTGATGGTCAAAAGATGAATCCAGTTCGACTCCAAGATATCCTCGTCGAACTTTGCCGTAACGAATGAGGTGTTCAAAGACGTGGCGAGCCAGATTGCTGGGAATACTGAATCCGATTCCTTCGTTGCCACCACTATTCGACGCGATGGCAGTATTGATGCCGACAACATGCCCCTGCATATCGATCAGTGGACCTCCACTGTTGCCCGGATTGATGGCCGCATCGGTCTGCAGGAAATCCTGATTGGTTACTGTGTCTCTCTCTGTCAGCGAAAGATCACGTCGACCGGTCGCGCTGATGATGCCCAATAGTGACGGATCGGCTGAGCCCAAATGGACTGCCGACAGCCAATACGTGGTGGCCGATGTCAAGCTCGGAGCTATCACCCCACAAGGCACTGCGGAGTCCGGATTCACGCAGCTGCATGACTGCAACGTCAGTGGACTCATCTCGATAGATTCGGACCGGGTTCGTTTCACGACCGTCCGGCAGTCGCAGGTCAATATCTTCCAGATGCGCGCCGCGGATAACGTGATTATTCGTGATGACAAAGAATCCGTTCACGGCTTTGCTGCGCATCACCACTCCGGACCCGGTCTCTTCAATCTTTCGTCCGTCGGATTCTTTGCGTACGGCCTGAATATGCACGGCGGATGGCATCACCGATTCTGCGATCTGAGCAACATGCTCACCACTCAGCATGAGAATATCTGCGCCGGAACTGACAGCTGCAGTGGCGGCAGGGACCGCCTGTACAACGGGAGTCATACGCAGTGCGCTGAGGTGTCCGCCGAGTGCCAGGCCAATCGACAGCATGCCGGTTGACCAGAGAAATGTTGTTCCACGTCGCGCCATCAACGTACTCTCCGCTGGAAAGCTACACATTCTGTGGCGCGGTTCCGTCCGCTGATTGAATCGCGTTCATGTTCCGTTGAACCCGACGTTCCTTCTGTCGGTGGAACGCGTGATGCGTACCACTCGACCATTGGTTCATCGAACGAACAGTGTCGGAAAGGCAAACTGAATCCGGCTGAATTTGCCGCCGGAGGAACTTCCTGGCAACGGACGCCGCAATATTCGTCACTGTCGGACCTGACAGCTTCGGCATTGGGGCGGATCCCCCCAACGTGGGAAATCACGGCAATTTGGTTCAACAACAGGCGAGGCGAACGCTCCAGCGTTGAACGTTGACAGGCCATCAGTCATTGAGGTGTCGGCCGAATTCGGCCATCTTCCGCAGTCGGTAGCGACAACCTGGTTTCGCACACCGCTTTAGTCAGCAGAACTGATCGTCACGACAACCACGTTGTTTGAGTCCGCTGGCACGGACAAACGCCAGTCACGTCCGGCCGGCACGATCTGTTCAGTCCGCTGGCTGCGGGCACTACCGCTGTCTTGTGGCATGTCCGTGCTGATGACGAGGTTCGAGGACCCAGTAATTCGCAGGGTTTGAGTCTTGTCGGTCTGTGTCACACGCATGACAACCTTGCGACCGACGTGGACCTGGTATCCGACGCGGCCTCGATGCTGACCGCGCAGCTGTCACTGGCATACAGATGCAGAACAGACAGGTGAGCAACAGTGAATGAGCAAACAGACGCATGGAAGACGTTCACCAGGAAGATGTGGTCGGCGGATCTTCCTGTGCAACACGCAGATATTGCGCCAATTCCGGATACGCAAATCCCTAAAACTCGCGGGTGAAATGCCCAGGCCGCTGCCTGTTCCTGACCGACCGACAAAAATCA
>CBDBVC010000059.1:0-231275 GCA_965212525.1 Lysobacterales bacterium | reverse complement strand
ATACAGCCGGCCTCTAGCCAAGCACTACTGGCATCGCCGCGCCGTCAGAAACTACTGGAGAACATTTGGCAGCGCGCATCGTTATCTCGCTCACAGTTTGTCGAGCTCTATAGGCGTCCACTTGAGCGGCTACGCGGAGTTGGTCCAGCAGCTCCCTGCTTCGCAAAACCACCATCATGCACACCCTGGCGGCATGCTGGATCACGGGCTTGAAATCGTCGCCTATGCCTTGAAAATTCGACAGAGCTACCTGCTTCCTATAGGCGCACCGCCGGAGTCTCAATCAGCACAGGCTGAGGCCTGGACTGCCGCCGCGGCTTACGGCGCTCTGATACACGACCTCGGCAAGATCGCCGTCGACGTGCACGTCGAGCTGGCAGGAGGTAAAACCTGGCACCCGTGGCACGGCCCAATCGATCGTCCCTATCGATTCCGTTACGTGAAAGGACGCAACTACCAACTTCACGGAGCCGCTGCCGCACTGATCTACGCGCAGATCCTCTCCTCAGAAATCTTAGATTGGCTCAGTAATTTCCCCGAAGTGTGGTCGCAGTTAATCTTCATTTTGGCTGGTCAGTACGAACATGCCGGCATTTTGGGAGAGATCGTGGTCAAGGCCGATCAGGCGTCCGTCGCACAGGAGCTCGGTGGAAATCCAGCCCGCGCGCTGTCCGCGCCCAAACAGTCTTTGCAGCGTCAATTAGCAGATGGGTTGCGTCACCTGGTCCGAGATACATTCAAACTGAATCAACCCGATGGACCGTCAGATGGATGGCTGACACAGGATGCTCTTTGGCTGGTTAGCAAGCCTATTGCTGATCAATTGCGAGCCTATTTGCTGACCAAAGGCGTTGAAGGTGTACCCAGTACGAATGCGCCTTTCTTCAACATGCTGCAAGATCAGGGGGTAATCCAAACCAATGCCCAAGACAAGGCAATCTGGAAAGCCACGATAGACAATGGTCGTGGCTGGCGAAACACCTTCACCCTGCTGAAGCTCTCACCGGCACTGATCTGGAATGATCCAAGTGATCGGCCCACAGCTTACGCTGGGACTCTTGAGGTAGAAGCTGGCAACCCGGTAGAAGACTCTGCAGCTGAAAATACCGTCGCCACACCGGCCAAAAAGTTGCCTTCGGAAATTCAATCCAGCCCTGTGCCGGCGCCTTTAGCACCGGCACAGCCATCACCGTTCGAACTACCTCAGCATTCCTCGAGCAGTACAGATGAATTTGACGAGCTACTGGCGCTCCTTGGTAACATCAATGAGCCATCAGAAGACACCAAAAACAAAGCGGTCTCAGCGGCACATACCGCGCCTCCGAAACTGGATGAAATCCAGCCTTCCCAAACCTCCAATCAAGGAGGTGCGCCTTTAGCAATAATCGAAGAAGTCACTCCGATGCCTAGCAATAACACCGAGATCGGTCAGGGATTTGTTGAATGGCTTAAGAAAGGCATCGCATCCCGGACCATCATTATCAACGATACCAAAGCGCTGGTTCATACCGTAGCAGGGACCGCTATGCTGGTAACGCCTGGAATTTTCAAACGCTACGTCCTTGAATTCCCCCATATCGAACAGCAAGCCAAAGTACAGCAAGTCAGCGCCTGGCAGCTGGTTCAACGTAGTTTCGAGAAACAGAAACTTCATCGAAAAACGCATAAGAGTTTGAATATTTGGACCTGTGACGTTGTTGGACCTCGAAAATCCAAGCAGCTCAAGGGGTACTTACTACTAGACCCGCGAACAATCTTCTCTGAGGTCCCTTTCGACAATATCAGCCTGTCCTTGAAGTCAGAAGCAACGGAGCCGCCACAATGACGACGCCCTCGAATCTGACGGAGGAATACATCTTTGCCCATGATCTGCGGCCTGCCAGTGCAAAGATCTATCGCGCCTCGACCAAAGCACTACTCAAGCATTTCCGAACGGCCTCAGTTGAGGAGATCGATCATCGTGCGGTTCTGACATGGCGAAAAAAAGTCCTTGAGAACGGATTATCCAAACGCAGCTGGAACACCTATTCAAATCACCTTCGAACTGTTTGGGGCTACGCCATAGAACACGGCCTGATGACCCATACCACGATCAACCCATTCAAGAAAACCAGCGTTATCCCACCAAAGCGAGCCAGCAAGACAATCAATGGAGACGCCATCCAACGAGCACGCAACTGGCTCATATCCCTTGTAGGCCAAGAACGTTGTACGCATGAACGTAGCCAGATCACACCTGCCTGGTTCTGGCTCAGCGTCTTCGAGATGTTTTATTACACAGGCATACGTCTGAATGCCCTGCTGTGCCTGCGTTACAAAGATATCGACTGGGACAGCCAGATGATCTTGGTCCGCGGTGAAACAGAGAAGACCCATCGGGAGTTTTTCCTCCCCATTATGGAAGGACTCGCTCCACACTTATCCAGGATCTTGGGGGAGGCCGAGAAAATCGGTTTTTCACCAGACGATCAGCTGTTCAACGTCAACAGATTCTCTCGTCACTTCCATGGCAAGGAAATGAACATCGACCAGGTGGAGTCAATGTACGGCAAGCTCACCGATAAGATCGGCGTGCGCATGACCCCTCACCGCTTCAGGCACACATTAGCAACAGACTTGATGAAGCAGCCTGAGCGAAACATTCATCTCACGAAAAGCCTGCTGAATCATTCGAATCTAGCGACAACGATGAATTACATAGAGGCGGACTACGACCATATGCGTGCTGTTCTACATGAGCGGAGTCGGGCTCAGGGCGCTCTGAGCCGAGTGACACGGGTTGATCCAAGTGGCAAACCCTCTGCCCCCTTACCCGCCAAAATAGGTGTGCATTCACAGGAAACCGCTCAACCAGAGCCCAAGAAGCTGCCAGCTCCACAACAATCTAGCAGCACAGAGGTCAGTATTGATCGGCGGACCAAGTCGACTGGCCGAAGCGCGCTACAGAAGGCTCTCGAGCTCGCATCTGCGCAACTGCATCGCGAGTCAATGACATGCTCTATGGACCCACCAGTAGATCAAGTAGAGCAGAGTCTACTATTGACGCTAATGGCGAGCGGGCTTGGTGTCGGCACATTCAGGAAACGCACCTCAACTGAGCATTCAATGCGAAGCTCATCATTTTCCAGAGCATCGCCCTAGTACGCTCATAATCAAAGCGCACTGGCTATAGGGAATTCTGGTTGGCCAGAGGCTTTCGCATGCCCGGAATAAAGAACCAGGTCGAAATCCGGATTTTTTCCAGACGAACGGTACGACTTTGCTCAAGGCACAAAAAAAGGCGTCATAAAGACGCCTTTTTCATTAAATATGGTCGGGGTAGGGGGATTCGAACTCCCGACATCCTGCTCCCAAAGCAGGCGCGCTACCGGACTGCGCTATACCCCGGAATGCGCATCGCAAAGCCTATGCACATTGACATCATGACGAACCGAAAACTACTGTTCGCCTCAGACGGCTGCATGTCTACGGCGATATCTAAGTGCTGTAACACTTTCCAAAACCGTAAAACCGCCTCTATCAGAGCTAGAACCTCTGATTCTAAGATTTGATTCCAGCGTCAACTGGTCTCAAAAATGGTGGGTCGTGTGGGATTCGAACCTACGACCAATTGGTTAAAAGCCAACTGGTTTGCAGGTCTCGAAACCAATTGGTTATGGGTCAGAATCTACCCGATTTTCGATGCAGCCTCTAATGAATTCACATTAGAGGCTCTAAACCATGAAAATCACTGCGGTCGTTTCGACCAAAGGCGGCGTTGGTAAAACCACCATTGAGGCCAACCTCGGCGCATTCTGCGCGGACGCGGGCCTTCGCACCCTCCTAATCGATCTGGATCCCGCCCAGCCTTCGCTTTCCTCGTATTACCAATTGGTCGAGGGAAGCTCAGGGCGGCATCTATGACCTGCTCGCGTTCAATATCACCGACTCCCTCAAGATCATCTCCAGCACGACGATTCCTAATCTGTCCCTGGTGATCTCGAACGACGTAAATAACCAATTGAACAGCTTGCTCCTGCAGGCACCGGACGGCAGATTGCGACTAGCTAATCTGATGCCGGCATTCGAAGGCCATTTTGACCTGGTACTGATTGACACCCAAGGTGCCAGATCGGCCATGTTGGAAATGGTAGTTCTCGCGTCTGACTTGGTCATATCCCCTCTTCCACCCAACATGCTCGCCGCACGCGAATTCAGCCGTGGAACCATGCAGATGTTGGATGGCCTCCGTGCATATGGGCGCCTGGGTATGAAAATTCCTCCCGTGCGGATCGCTATTAACAACCTTGATCAAACCACCGACGCGCAGGTGATCGAGCAGTCAGTCCGCGAAATATTCCAAGACAATGAAGAAATCAGCGTTTTGGACAGCATTATTCCTACTGCAGTGGTGTTTCGTAGCGCTGCGTCCCAAGGCGTTCCAGCACACCGCCTGGAATATCGCCAGCCTTCCAACCGCAAATCCCCAGCAGCCCTAGTCGTCATCCGGCAATTAGCCATTGAGCTCTTTCCAGAATGGCGCGACCGCTTCGAGGCCATGACCGAAGAGAAGGTGGCCAAATTGGTGAAGGAGGATCGTTGAGATGGCAAAGCCCTCTATCACCGATGCTCGCAGCATTTCTGCAGACGTCATCCTTGAGATTGGCAAGTACTACAGCGCTCAACAATTACGCAGCTTGCAAGCCAAACTTAGTGGTACCGCTCGTGACATCCATTCCCTGACAAGTGGTACGCATCTACCCGGCCGTATAGGCGCTCACTTGAGCTTTGAACAGCGTCAGCTTTTGCAGGACGCCGCGAAGCTTATTGAGTCAGTAAATTCGAACATACGGCACGCAAAGGAGAAGCGCGGCCGCGACGAAAACGTGGCCAAGCGGCGTCAACAAGCACGAGATGCGGAAGCGAAGCGCCTTGTAGCTGAAACATATCTGGAACCTTTCGTCCCTGACCCAGCTGCTCTGGAACCACTCCTGGAAATTCTTCAAACAGCGCTGACGCTCAACCGCGCAGACGTTTTCAGGAATGATTACTCCCCTGGTGAGTTCAATCTCAGGCTCCGTGATTACCTGTCGCCTGCCCGAACACGAAAGCTCATTGGCTGGACCAGCCCAAATGCGTTCTGGATAAGCACGGTGCTCTCCCTGCGCAATGACGTTGTGCAAGCTATCGAGCAGGAGATTGCTTACGACGATGGTTCCAGCGTCCAGGACCGCCTCAATGTGCTGAAACAGAAGGTTTCGGACTGTCGCGCCCAGGTTTATCTCTCAGCGGATGAAGAGGAAACACTGCGACTTTGGTCAGAGGCGCTCTCCCCTCGTGCCCAGCAGGAAGGGGGTGAGTGATGGATAAGCAAAGAGTTCTTGAAAAAGTTGCTAAATGCTTTGCACTGGCCAACTCCAACGGTGCATCGCCGAATGAAGTAGAAAACCAGCGCTTCGCCAAGCCCGAAACCTGATGAAGCAGTACAACCTCGAAGCCATCGAGGTTGCGGTTCATACGGTTGATGAAGCGAGCGTTGCCACACATACCCGCCTGGCTCCACAAGATTGGCTTCACCTGCTCGCTCAGACGTGTGCGCGAGCGTTCGATTGCCAACACATTGCCTACTACAACCCTTTACAGGGCTGGTCCTTCAAGTTCCTGGGCAAAGGTATTTCGCCAGAGCTCACTGCACACGCGTATTCCGCACTGGCTTCACCAATTGGTGGCAGCACGCCGTGAGCATGTAGCCCAACAAAAGCGATGCCAACTGAAAACCAAGCGTCGTCGCGGAGCTCTGTTTGCCGAAGGTTGGATAAACGCCGTGAGTTACAAAGTGGCTGAATTCGCCGGCTCTATGGACAGTGAAACAAGCAAAGCTATCAGCGCTTACTTGGAACACCATCATCCGACGCTGAAAACCTTCGAGATCCGGTCCCTTGAAGCCAAAGGACACGATACGGGATCCATGACCGCAGGTTGGAATCAAGGGCAACACGTTCGACTTCATCACGGGGTAGGGAAAACAACCCACACCGCTCTCAGTTCTGGAGGTGGCCAATGACACGTCAATGTCTGTCCCCTCTGGCTAAGGCTACCTTGGAGCATGCGCGCTCCCGATTGGGTTTGGTGCCGGTTAAAAAGCATCATATTTGGAGTGAGGCTGAGGAGCGCATGCTCATTGCCCGCTATCCCAACGAAACTACCCAGGCCCTGGCCAATGAAATCGGACTCAGCGTCTATCAGGTTTATGCCAAGGCCAAACGCCTTGGCTTATCCAAAAGCGCTGAATTTCTAAGCAGCAATCTCTGTGGCCGATTTGATGGTAGCTCAGGCACTGAGCATCGCTTTGCCAAGGGCATGACCCCTTGGAACAAAGGCGTCAAGGGACTCCCCTCAGTCGGCCGCATGGCAACAACACAGTTCAAGGCAGGAAACCGGCCCGAGAACTGGCTCCCCGTTGGCAGTCTGCGCACAACACCAGATGGGTATCTGCAGCGAAAAATCACTGACACCGGTTACCCACCAGTTGACTGGCAAGGCGTGCACATCCTGCTGTGGGAAGGGCATTACGGTCCCGTACCCATCAACCAATGCGTGTGCTTCATGGACGGTAATAAGGCCCATATCGCTCTCGACAATCTAGAGCTGCTCACACGAGCGGAGCGTATGCGCCGCAACACCATCCATCGCTATCCGGAAGAGCTGAAGTCCGCCATTCGCGCCATCGGCAAACTCAAGCGCACCATTCGTGAGGCTGAACATGAAAAACAAGATTGAGGATCTCCGCAATCACCTGTTCGTCACTATTGAAGGCCTGCTCGACCCCGACAAGCCAATGGAACTCGATCGCGCTAAAGCCGTGGCCGAAGTTGCCCAGGTGATGATCAATTCGGCCAAGGTCGAAGTGGACATGGTCAAAGCTCTGGGTGCAGCTAACGGCAGCGGCTTTATGCAGATAGATCAGGGGAGGTTGAAATGAATCATCTCGACCTATCTCCACCCCACTCCGTCGAGGCCGAACAAGGCGTATTAGGCGGGCTGCTGCTCGACAATAACGCCTGGGATCTCGTCGCAGACAAGCTGGAATACTCGGATTTTTTTCGGCACGACCATCGGTTGCTCTTCGGGACTATTGCCAGCCTGGCCGACAAAGCCATTCCGTTCGATATCGTGACCGTACATGACGCATTGGAGAATCCCGACGAAGCGGGTGGCCTCGCCTACCTCGGCGAATTGGCCAAAAACACCCCGTCAGTGGCCAACATAGAGCACTACGCATTCATTGTGCGTAACCGCTCTCAGCTCAGGCAGCTCATGTCGCTGGGCTACCAGTGCTCTCGTCAAGCCACGGATCCTCAGGCCGACGCCGCCGAAGTTCAGGAGTCTATTGAGCAGCAGCTCTTCGCCTTAGGGGAAGGTAAAAGCGCATCGGAATTTGTCAACATCAACAAGTGCTTGACGATGGTCGTCGAACAAATCGATGAGCACTTTAATGGTGATGTAGTGGTGACCGGTTTGCCTTCAGGCCTGGACGATCTGGACGACATGACATCTGGGTTCCAGGAGGCCGACTTGATCATCCTCGGCGCACGTCCGTCGATGGGTAAAACATCTCTGGCCTTAAACTTTGTGGATACAGCGCTGCAGGCAAAACCCGATCGTACGGTCCAGGTTTTCAGCATGGAGATGCCAGCTAAAGCGCTGCTCTATCGACTGATGGCCATCCTTGGCCATCTCGATCTTGGCAAGTTGTTGAAGGGCAAGCTCGATGACGAAGACTGGCCGAAACTGACCGCCGCAGTTTCGCGCATCAATAGCTACGGTGAACGCTTGGTCATAGACGACTCATCAGGTCTTACACCTGGTGCGATCAGGGCCAAATCCCGCCGTGCAGCTCGCCGGTTTGGCCACCCGAGCCTGATCCTTATCGATTATCTGCAGCTCATGCGCTGCCCAGGTCAAGAAAACCGGGCGAATGAAATCAGCGCTATCTCCCAAGCACTTAAAGCGCTGGCCAAGGAGATGAACTGCCCTGTAGTCGCCCTTTCTCAGCTCAATCGGGAACTGGAGCGCCGCCCAAACAAGCGCCCAATCAACGCCGATTTGCGTGATAGCGGCGCCATCGAACAGGACGCGGACCTGATCATGTTCGTGTACCGCGACGAGAAGTATCACCCGGAGACCGAACACAAAGGCATTGCAGAAATCATCATCGGCAAGGCTCGTAATGGCCCAACCGGAACGGTGCGCACCGCCTTTATTCCACACCAAACTCGTTTTGCAAATCTCAGTGCGAGCAGTGGCTGGCAAGGAGGTCAGTCATGAAAAACACTCCCGCTATTACTCATTGGTGCCTTCATTGTGACAGACACCATCCGCAACATCAGGTGAGTGGAGCTGTACCGGCCTCCCCTGACAGTGAAGTGGACGTGCTGATTTGCCCAACCTGCAATAGCTATGACATCGAGGAGCTTCTGGAGGTGTCAGATGCACAGTAACGCCTCCCTTTTCCCAAGCATTCATGCTGATGCGGGGTTCGAAGCCTCGGCCGTGGTTCACGCTCATAAAACGGGGATCAACCCCGTTGAACTGGACGCTCTTGCTCAGGCTATCGGTCGCCTTGCTCGTGACCACAGCACAGTGGTCCCGTTGAGTATGCGTGGCGATCTACTGGAGTTTCAGAAGCTCGGCTACATCGAGGTATCCGAAACAGCAAGTTCAACGCTGACCGTCGAACTGCTCTGCGCAGGTGCGTTGCTCTCAAGCTACTTCTGGTCGGTTTGGGTTCCCCGTCATCTCCAAAGCTGCTCGTTGAAAGTGGCTGTAATGTCCCACCTGCAACATCCAGAGCCAGTTCAACACTGCAGCGTTGTATTCCGCGTGCCAGGCGCACGTGAAGCAACACGTCAATTTCTACATGAGCTGGGTACCAAGTTTCCTGGTGATCAGGCTGAAATCATTGCGATTCAGGCCGGCAACGTTCTGGCAGACAAGGATGTTGATCAATGACCGTCAGCCGTTTACGTGGACAGCACGAGAACCTTCGCCACTTGGTGGAGTTTGCTGAGGCTAACGGCTGGACCGTCTCTCGAACTCACGGTGGCCACATCAGGTTCACCAAAGCTGGGCTCGGGTCCATTTATACCTCGGCCACCTCAAGTGATCACCGCTCAGGCCTCAACGCTAAGGCCCGACTTCGTCGCGCTGATCGGACTCAATCTCAACGTACTCAGGATGCCATCTAATGCCTATTCGTCATTGCATCGTTCACTTGATCGACAAGAAGCCCGACGGCACACCCGCGGTTTTGCATGCAAGCCGACACGAATTGGCGAAGTCGCAAGCCCTAGAAAATATGCTGTCCGACTTCAACGAAGCCTACAACGCCAAACAGGGCAAGGCTTGGGGCTTCTTCCATGCAGAGTCCGGCGCATACCCTTTCAGTGGCTGGCTGAAGATGTACTTCGACAGTAACCAGGACTTCACGCAGTTTAGCCTGGAGGCAGTCGAGCACCTACAACGATTGATGGAAGAATCAAATCTGTCCACGGGTGGCCACGTGCTATTCGCGCACTATCAGCAAGGCATGACCGATTATCTAGCGATCGCCTTGCTGCAACACAGAGAAGGCGTGACGGTGACGGACGATTTGGACGTATCCCCATCGCGTCACCTCGACCTTGGCCAACTGCACCTGGCAGCGCGGATCAACGTGTCCGAGTGGCAGAACAACAAGCAATCCAAGCAGTACATCTCGTTTATCAAGGGCAAGAGCGGCAGGAAGTTCTCGGAGTACTTTCGCGACTTCATCGGCTGCCAGGAAGGCGTCGACGGCCCGGGCGAGACCCGCACCCTGCTCAAGGCATTCAGCGACTTCGTTGAAAGCGAAGACCTGCCGGACGAATCCGCCCGCGAGAAAACCAAGACCCTGGTGGACTATGCCAGCAGCCAGGCCAAACTCGGCGAGCCCCTGGGCCTGGAAGAACTGTCGAGCTTGATCGACGAAGATCGGCCAAAAGCGTTCTACGACTATATCCGCAACAAGGACTACGGCTTGTCGCCGGAAATACCGGCGGATAAGCGCACCCTCAACCAGTTCCGCCGATTCACCGGCCGCGCCGAGGGCTTATCCATCAGCTTCGAAGCGCACCTGCTGGGCGACAAGATCGAGTACGACGAGGCTTCAAGCACGCTCACCATCAAAGGTTTGCCTACCCAACTCAGTGATCAGTTGAAACGTCGCTGAACATCCCCCTGCCCGATAAGTAATGGAGAACGCTATGAGCAATGAAACCAAACGTCAGCTCGAAGAAAAATTCGTAGTCCGCCTTCCGGACGGAATGCGCGAGCGAATTGCACTGCAGGCACGTGAAAACACCCGTTCAATGAACTCGGAAATCGTTCACCGCCTGGAAGCAACCGCAGGGCTTGAGGCCGCTTTGGACCGAGCCCACAAGATCATTGACCAACTGTTGGCTGCAGCTCCGGCCAATGAGCAAGCTGGAGCAAGAGGATGAAACCGTCATTGGCCCAGAGCATGAAAGAAAAGCTGCAGCTTCCTGGCTTTGAATCAAAGTCGCCAGCTGCCGCCCGCTTGAGCGACCCCATCGTCGACACACCGATGTTGCTGACATTGGACGATACGCTGCCGTATGACGAGAACCCACGGACCACGCGCAACCCAAAATACGACGACATTAAGGAGTCGATCCGTCAACGTGGCCTGGATACGCCACCGCCCGTAACCCGTAGGCCTGGCGAGGAAAAGTTCCGGATCAGGAACGGCGGCAACACTCGACTCGCGATTCTCAATGAATTGTATCGTGAGACCGGGGACGAGAAATTCTTCAGGTTCCATTGCCTGTTTCGTCCGTGGGATACAGTCCGGGGGGAGATTATTTCTCTCACCGGGCACTTGGCTGAAAACGATCTGCAGGGGCAGCTGCTGTTCATTGAGCGGGCAATCGGTGTCGATAAAGCAAGGGCGCTTTATGAGGAAGAGGCTGGTGAGTCCTTATCTCAACGTGAGTTAGTGAGAAGGTTAGCCGCAGATGGATACCCCGTTTCGCAACCTCACATCAGCCGCATGCAAGACACTATTCGCTACTTGCTCCCGGTTGTCCCTGCATTGCTGTACTCGGGACTAGGTTTTGACCGAATTACTAAGCTGCTAGGACTAAGAAAAAGTGCACTTCAATGCTGGGAGCGTAATTACCAGCAGCTAGAAAAGGAGCTGCCTCTTGAATTTGAAACAGTCTTTCAAGATGTTCTGTCTCAGTTCGAGGGCGATGCAGAAGAGTTTCTGTTTCAGCGGTTTCAGGATGAGTTGATTGCGCAACTGCAAAAGCCGCTGAATCTCGGGTACGAGAAGATCCTGCTGGAGATTACCCAGAATCAGGACCAACTGCGCAGATCCACACCGATACTCGAACTACCTCACCCCACCATAACCTTCGGCGGTGTTGCGCAGGGAGTTAGCTCGACCGAAAGCGGAAACAATACCCCTCAAAACCCGGTACAACAATCGCCCGCTCCCCAAACCGGTGGGGCTATTCAAACGAGCTCTACACAACAAAAAAGCAAAGAGCCAATTAAGAAGCAGCTCGCGCCACCTCCCTTGGAGCAGATGAGTCCTGAGGAGCAGAAGAGCCGGCTGGACGGGCACGTTGCGAGTCCTGTGACGACTTCGGCAAGGGTCGAAAAGATGAAGCGCGAAGTCGCGGCGCTCGATGGGGAAATACTGCCTGACTTTGCAGCTAATGCTTTGGTGGCCATCCCGGTCCAAGCTGGTGGACTGAATCCCATTTCTGACCTCTGGTACATCGAACGCGAGATCGATAATCCCGTCACCCTGCGTCAGCATATTGCTCAGTTAGCGCGTGAGGTGGCGAGCTCAGTCAACGCACCAGGTGAATTCCAGGACCTCGACGGTGGGGTGGGCTTTAGCTATCGCCATCCAACTGAAGACGTCGAAGTCACCGCTACAGCCCAGCATACTTTAACGCTGCTCCAGTCACTGAGCGGCTCGATCGCCATCGCGTTGAAGATGATTCAGCAACAGCCTGAACAGGCTGGTTCACTTGCCGACTTCGAATTTGCTGCAGGCCTCGGCCAGATCCTGTTAGGTCAACCCTATGCACAAGATCAATCCCCCGAAAACGAAAACCGGCTTAGCGATGGCGCCTTGGTCAAGTTGTTTCGAATTATTCGTCTCGCAAGACGTTTGATCGACTTAGAAATCAAGGCAATGGCAAACAACAATCCGAGTTCACCTAGCTGATTGGGTCGATGGCAGGGAGAGAGTCGTATGTCCAAAACACCTATCAATGAAGCCATCCTGTCTCAGGTGCTGCACCACATGCGCAACGGCCAACTTCGTCGCTGCATTGAGATGGGATTGGAGCCCGAAATTTTGGCCCAACTTCAACAACCCTCAGTGCTGAGCTTGCTGCTTAACACTCCCGTTTCCTGGTGCAGCGTCACGATTGATGGGGACATAGTGAAGAAGCTGCTGACCGGGGCACAACGTTCTGACGAAGAAGTCCGCATGATTGAACGTGCTCTTCGACTGGGGGCAACGACACAGATGCTGCAACAGTTCTTTGGCTTATCCCCCCAAGATGTGGCCCTTCAACGCCTGGTGATTGGCGTAACAGCACGCCGTGGCCGGTGGCGAGAGTTCAGCGAAGAAATGGATGCTCAGCTTTGGTACCGCTGGACCCACCTGATGAAAGAGCATCAGGTTGAGCTGGATGACAGCCTGGCGTTGCTGGACGTGGCCATGCTGGTGGCAGAAGAACTCAATGCCCCACAGGGCGCCGACTCAACTGAAGGCACGGAAAACCTCAGCTTAGCGATAATTTGGCACCGTGTTCAGTCCTGGATCAGAGACGGCCTTTATCCGCCATCGCATCCAAGCGCTGGATTTACAAAAGGTATGAAGCTGGTGTCATCGGCCAACCATCAGTTGGCTCTACCGGTAGTGACACTGGAGCAAGGTGACAACGATCTATGAAGTTGTCCCGGCTCCCCTTCTCGACACTTCTGGACTCTGCATCAGGGCATCTTGAGGCTCATCTACGTCAGAAAAAAGAGTCAACGCCCCCGGGGATTGAGGGCTCAGCGCCCTACTCCGGCATTATTTTCAGCGGTAACCCTCATGAGACGGTTCCTCGTCGATTGCTACTGGATGATCGACTGTCTCCGCTTGAACGAAACGCCTGGCAGGTATTCCGCCTACTAATTAATGACGACGGCCTAACGGCGTTCCCCACCTATGAGCAGCTACGGCCATACCTGGGCATGCTACCCGGCAGACCGGCGTCCCGCGAAACCGTATCAAAAGCCTTAGTCACCCTTCGCCTGACTCGCTGGCTAAGCCTGGGTCGCCGAGTACGTAATGACCTCAGTGGTCAGGTTCAAGGCAACGTCTACCTCCTTCACGATGAACCCGTAACACCCGGTGAAGCACTGGAGTTCGACAAAGACTATCTGCAGTTACTCGCTCAATCTATGGAGCATCAGACCAAGGCGATTCGTGAAGTCGCTGAAATTGCCTGGAAGGAGTTCGCCGCGGATACGGAGGTTGGTGAGCGCTTACCAACTCGGTTGAACATCATCGAAGCTCGCTTGAACAGTCAGTCATGGGTTCAGGCAAATGCCCTGCAGCCTTCGACTGCGCCTGAGTTCGGTATCCGAACTCAGCAAAATACACCTGCCTCCACACTGAGTTCGGATTCCGAACTCAGTGAAATAAGCGATAAGCGAATCGCTTTTGAGCTGAGTTCGGAATCCGAACTCAGCCGTAAATCACTGAGTTCGGACTCAGTTCGGAATCCGAACTCATATAGTACGTATACAGATACAAACAAAGATGTTTGTAAAAGCTCTGTACATGTACCGCCCCCGTCAAATGACACGGCTGCAGATTTCCTGGACGCCCTGCACCGGCTGCCCACGGATCAGAAACAGAGTGCCCTTGTGGCGTTGCAGAAAGTCCCTCCAGAGGTGAAACCAGCGCTCATCAAGCAATGGGTGCACCGTTGTGACATGGGAAGCGTTCGAAACCCTTTGGGGTATCTGATGACGCTAGTCGCCACGGCAGTACGAGGTGACTTCAATAGCAATTGGAAACCAGACGACAAACCACGTCTCAGCCACATGAACACGGGTAGTCCGTCGACGGGCTCCAGCACCGTTGAAGTAGCTCAACCGGTAAAAGCGATGATGACTCCACGCAATCCGGAATCGATACAAACCGCCAATCAAACACTGAGCGAGATGCTTAATCTACTCAAGCCTCAGCGAGGCACGCTGCCATGATTCTGTGCAGAAATACTGCTCAACCAAACAATGCAGCCCGCAACGCTCTAGCAGCATTCATGACTGGCGTTGCCACACGGTCAAGTGATGTGGGCCACATCACTCAGCCGAGGTCCAGAGTCGATGTTGCCACCCAGCCAGGTGATGTGGGCCACATCACTCAGCCGAGGTCCAGAGTCGATGTTGCCACCCAGCCAGGTGATGTGGGCCACATCACTCAGCCGAGGTCCAGAATCGATGTTGCCACCCAGCCAGGTGATGTGGGCCACATCACTCAGCCGAGGTCCAGAGTCGATGTTGCCACCCAGCCAGGTGATGTGGGCCACATCACTCAGCCGAGGTCCAGAATCGATGTTGCCACCCAGCCAGGTGATGTGGGCCACATCACTCAGCCGAGGTCCAGAGTCGATGTTGCCACCCAGCCAGGTGATGTGGGCCACATCACTCAGCCGAGGTCCAGAATCGATGTTGCCACCCAGCCAGGTGATGTGGGCCACATCACTCAGCCGAGGTCCAATGTCGTTGTCGGCACTCAGCCCGAAGACCCCGTGTCCCTCCTTCTATATAAAGACACCTCAACAAATCCCCTTCCGTCTGACTATGGATTTATTGCTGCGTCCGTAGCCGCCCAATTGCAGCATGGCCATGTCAATCCTCTTTCCAAGGAATAACTGCACCATGGCTGACAATTACCGGCTCAATATTGGCTCACTACGCAGCGATGTGAAGCTCACCCTTCACACGCATCATGCTGCACGGATCTGGATGGGACGCCCAAAAAACGATGTCAAGGTTGGCATCATCGGATTGTCGGGCTTCTGCACTGTAGTCAATCGCATGTCACGTGGCGCCCAGCAGGATGATCCGTATTCAGATTGGTGGATGATCCAGTTGGAAGAGAAAATCCGCGATTCAAAGGAGGCACTTAAAACCATCGAAGATCGCCTGGACACGGCCATGGCCTCCCTTCCCCCGGCAATCAGCATCAGCGAGAACCTTTCGATCCAGCCTGTCAGCCTCCCTCTATACATCGCCAATCCACTCGGCTTCCAAGCCGTGTACCTGCTGACCAACTACGACGAAATTGTCAGGCGCATTTTGCTGGCCCAGCACGTCGGTCTGGTCGGCCGCCACGATATGGAAACTTGGATCGATGAAGGCGCAGCCGTGCTGCGCAGACTTTTTGGTCTGGCCCAGATCTACAAGTACTCCGGCGCAGCACGAGATGACTTCGCTGCAAACAATGCCAAAGCTGATGCAGCCCGCAGAATGTACGAGCGCTGGGGAGATCTGCCACAGGACATCCTGGAAGGCACCCGCCGTTCGAACTTCGCCCCACCCATCATTCGCGGGCAACAGCGTGCCGAGGTGGATGACCACTTTGAAGAGCCCATTCAGGAATGATGAACATGGGCCAGACCTCTTCCAATGATGGGTCGCTGCAACAGACCTCCTTCCGACCACTGCAACAGGCAGCCTTTCAGAGCCTGCAACAGGCCGCCTCACTAAAAGGCCTTTTAAAGCCTTTTAAAGGTAAGGGGGATCTGACCCAGTTTGCCGCGCTATGCCGAGATCAGGAGTCGGGTTTGAAAGCACTTGCCCAGGAAGTGCTGAACCAGGCCCGTCGATATCCATTCACCCTTGTGCCAGTACGACTGACCGAGCAAAACACCCAGGCCGGAACCCAGTTCCTGAGATGGCAGCAAGTGACCGACCGCCGAATGGGTGTAGGGGTTTGGGCGGACATGATGGGCTCACCCAGAACACCGGAATCCATGCTGCAGGACCTGTACGCGATGGAACTGCAGCGGATCACCTTGAACATGCAGATGAGCTTGATGCACTCAATCGCCAAGCAGGCCGCCGAGTGCGCCGAAAAAATGGGCCAGGCAGAGGGCGTGTACATCGCTCGACTGCAGCAGCTCAACAACCCAACGCTACATCAATAACCTCGGAGAATACCCATGGGCACGCCCGTACAAGGCTGGGAAGGCAATATCGGTTCTGCACCGGAATTCAAAGAATTCCCCAACGGCAATAAAGACCCACGTCGCCTCATGCGAGCCAACGTTTACTTCGACAATTCGATTCCGGATGGAAAAGGCGGCTACGAAGATCGTGGCGGTTTTTGGGCGAATGTGGAGTGGTGGCACAAGGACGCCGAGCATTATTCACAACTGTTCCAGAAAGGTATGCGAGTGCTGGTTTCCGGTCGCGCCATTATGGACCGTTGGAAGAACGACGATGGCGAATTCGAAGCTTTGAAAATCCAGGCCAGCCGGGTCGGCATGCTGCCGCACCGCGTGACCATGGTGAATCTGGCACCTTCGCAAAAACCAGAATTCGCAACAGTCCAACAGACCCGAATCGCGGCCGCAGCCAGCTCCAGGCCCGGATGAATATCCAGATACCGATCCACCGCAATTCTGAAACAGGGGCTTAATTTTTCGGCCCATTCGTGTAGCTGTCGGTGTTGGGGGAAACAGCTCATCGTTTCCCCCAACCTCATTAGGAACCACTATAAATTAGGACGTGCCGATGGATGAAGTTCTGAGGGACCCAACAGGGTACGTTGTCATTGGCGCAGAGCACCCAGCTTTAGGCCGTGTTTACTGGGCTTACTTTGATGAAAGCGAGGTGAATGCTCCGGACTACTACGGGCTCACCCTGGACCTAAACCGAGCATCATGGGCTCCAGTTGGGTGGCGAACGGGAGAGTATCTGATGGGGGGCCGTGGAGAAACCGATCTTGATACCTGGCATGCCCGCCGATTTCTGAACACCTTGCTCGATGAATTCCGCTTAGATACTGAATACCACGTCGACTTTGACGACGACGACGAAATGACTGAACACTTGTACGGTAAGCTGGAGCAACTACGTGTTCAAAGCGGACAATCCACTCAGGACTTCATCGCGTGGATCAGAGCTGCGAAATGGACGGACGAGCCAGCTACAAATTGACAGAAAAAACCGACCAATTGGTTGGCAAAAAATCGCGCCACTCGTTAAATTTCAAGAGTCGTCAAACTTTAAATCGGCTATCTGCAGCACAGATGTTCAAACCTTCCGTTTTTAGGCAAAAATGCCCTATTCGTGATGTTACTGTCTGATAGATCTGTTCTTCGGGGACCGATAGCCAATGGCGCAATCTCGAACTTCTTTGAAACCAGCAGATAGGCGGCAATTCAATAACCCCCATACTGCCGTTCGAATAGCCGGTGCTGACGCCGCCCGAAAAGGGCTACGGGTGTATGACTGCCCTTACCACCATCCTGCGATGCGCGCGTCGTGGCTAAAGGGCTTTGACCAGGAACAGCAGCTGACGCTGAACCTCTAGCCGCTAAAAGCCTTCCGTTGTGCATTGACCATTTCCCATTGAAGCCCTACCTGCCATGACGTGACAGTCCCTCTCTGCATAATTGAGAAGGGGCACACCGTGAAGCTATTGATCATCGAGGCACCAGGGAAGCTGAAAAAGCTTCAGCCAATGATGAAGAAGCTGCGCCCAGGAGAAGACTGGCAGGTGGTTGCCAGTGGTGGGCACATACGCGACCTGCCGACCAGAGGGCAGGACGACAGCATGATCACAACCGGGGTACGCAAAAACTACACTCCGGTATACGAGATCCTGGATAAGAGCGCCAAGGCCGTGCGAACCATCAAGGGCCGCAGCCAAACAGGCCAGTGAAATCTACCTAGCAACCGACCCGGATCGCGAAGGTGAAAGCATCAGCTGGCACATCCAGCAGGTACTGGCGGTCAAATCCTACAAACGCATCACCTTCAATGAAATCACTCTCAAGCGTGTCGAAGAGGCTCTAGCCAATCCTCGCCAAATCGATTTGAACAGGTCGCTTCACAAGAATGCCGGCGTGTACTTGATCGCTTGGTGGGTTACCTGGTGACTCAAGAGCTACGCCGATTGATGGGCAAGCCCACCTCTGCAGGCCGAGTGCAATCGCCTGCCGTCTACTTGGTTGTTTTGCGCGAGCGCGAGATCCGCAACTTTCAGGTAGTCAAACACTTCGGTGTGCGTTTGAACTTTGCGGATATCAATCAGGGCACCACCTGGTATGCAGAATGGCAACCGGTTCCGGACTTTGCGAGCAAAGACTTTCCTTACATTCAGGATGCCAACCTGGCCCAGTTCGTCGCCGCCACACGTAATGTCGTCGTTGAGTCTTGTGAAGACCGCAAGGCCGAGCGCCACCCACCCGCGCCTTTCATCTCTTCCACCCTTCAGCAAGCGGCTAGCAACGCTCTGAAATGGGACCCGGATAAGACTATGCAAGTGGCTCAGCGATTGTATGAGCAAGGCGTCATCACCTACCACAGGACGGACAACCCCAATGTTCCAGACGAAGCTATGGACGACATTAGAGCCGTGGCTAGATCTATCGGGGTGAAAGTCGTCGACGTGCGCCGTACGTTCAAGTCCGCCGAGGGTGCGCAGGAAGGCCACCCCGCCATTACCCCGACGCATTGGGCTGATGCAAAGGCCGGTGAAAACGACGAGGAACTTGCCCTCTATAAGTTGATTTGGGTTCGGGCACTGGCGAGCCAGATCGAAGCTGCAGTGTTCGATGTGCGTTCTGTAAAACTGCTCGGGGTGACGCCGTAGCGGTGCAGTTCGCGCGCAGCGATGACCGAGAAAGCCGCGATGCCGGCCTTGGCGGCGCCATAGTTGGTCTGCCCGACGTTGCCGTAGATGCCGGATGTCGACGAGGTGTTGATGATCCGGCCGGTGGTTGGCTTGCCGGTGTCCTTGGCGACCTGGCGCCAATGCGCCGCCGCATGCGGTCGCGCGAGCGCGCGGCGTGGCCCCCTCGTCGATCTTTGCCGATGCGCCGCCGGTGATCGTGATTGGTGGTCCGACCGCGAGCGGCAAGTCGGCATTGGCCGTCGATTTGGCCGAGGAATTGGGCGGCGTGGGTCATCAACGCCGATGCAATGCAGGTCTATCGCGACCTCCCCATTCTAACCGCGCGGCCGGACGAGGCCGAATGCGCGCGTGTGCCGCATCGGTTGTTCGGGATGATCGACGCCGCCGATCCCTGCTCGGCCGGGCGATGGCGCGAATTGGCATTGGCGGCGATCCGTGAGGCCCGCGCGGAAGGCAAGCGTCCTGTCGTGGTCGGCGGAACCGGGCTCTATCTGAAGGCACTTTGCGATGGTATCGACGACATCCCGGCGGTGCCGGCCGCGCTCCGGGCGGCTCTCGAGGCGCGTTATGATGCGGAGGGAGGTTCTGTATTTCGGGCGGCGCTTGCGCGCGACGATCCGCAGACCGCGGGCCGGCTACCACCAACTGATCGCCAGCGCCTCGTCCGCGCGGCCGGCGTGCTGGAGGCAACGGGCCGGCCGCTCAGTGCCTGGCAGACCGGCGCCACTGGCAGGACGGAGCCGGCTCTTCTGACCCAGACATTCATACTGTTGCCGCCGCGCGAGGCACTTTATGCGGCCTGCGATACCCGTTTCGAGGCGATGGTCGAGCTGGGGGCGCTTGCCGAGGCGCAGGCTTTCCTTGCCCGCGGCCTTGACCCGTCGCTGCCCTTGATGAAGGCGGTTGGCTTGCGCGAACTTGGCCGTCACCTTGCCGGCGAGACCCCACTTGACATGGCCATTGTGGAGGGATGTCGCGCTACCCGGCGGTATGCCAAGCGCCAATACACTTGGTTTCGCCACCAGATACCCGGTGCAACGACCTATAATGCGCAACATTCGGAAAGTTTATCGATAGAAATCTTTAAGAAAATTCGTCAATCTTATTGACCTGAATGGGTCAAGTCGTTAGGACTGGCCGTTCGCGCGTGCACACCAACCGCCGGGGATCGACGATTCCCGGCGGCTTGCGGTCGAATGCACTGCGGAATCTCACGGTGAAATGCGCGGGCGTTACCAGGCAGCCCGTATCAGGCGGAGTTCAAGACCATGGCCAGCGAACAGATGACCGGCTCGGAAATCGTCCTGAAGGCATTGGTGGATCAGGGCGTCGAGGTCATTTTCGGCTATCCCGGCGGCGCGGTCCTGCCGATTTATGATGCGGTTTTCAAGCAGAACTCGCTGCGCCACATCCTGGTGCGCCAAGAAGGCGGGGCGGTTCATGCCGCAGAAGGCTACGCGCGATCCACCGGCAAGGTCGGTGTCGTGCTGGTGACGTCGGGACCCGGCGCGACCAATGCGGTCACGGGGTTGACTGACGCGCTGATGGATTCAATTCCGATCGTGTGCCTTACAGGCCAGGTTCCAACGCATTTGATCGGCAACGATGCCTTTCAAGAAGCGGACACAACCGGCATAACGCGGCCTTGCACCAAACATAACTACCTCGTCAAGGAGATGGGCGACGTTGCTCGGGTGGTCCACGAGGCCTTCCAGGTGGCGCGGTCCGGCCGGCCCGGTCCGGTCGTGGTGGATTTGCCGAAGGATATCCTACAGGGCATGGGCTCTTACGTGCCGCCCGGTCAGGTCAAGCGCCACAGCTACAAGCCGCAGGTCAAGGGTGAGCTCACCAAGATTGAGGCGGCTTGCGAGATCATTTCCAAAGCCAAGCGGCCGCTCTTCTATTGCGGCGGCGGCGTGATCAATTCCGGGCCCAAGGCCTCGCAACTTCTGACCGAACTTATTCGCGCAACGGGCGCGCCTTGTACGCTGACCCTGATGGGACTTGGCGCCTTCCCGGCGAGCGATAAACAGTTCCTGGGCATGCTGGGGATGCACGGCACCTACGAGGCCAACTTGGCCATGCACGGTTGCGACGTGATGGTGAATATTGGCGCCCGCTTCGATGACCGGGTGACGGGGCGGCTGGCGGATTTCTCCCCGGGCTCGAAAAAATTCATGTCGACGTCGATCCGTCGTCGATCAACAAGAACGTGGCGGTCGATCTCGCGATCGTCGGCGATGCCGCGCATGTATTGGAAGACATGCTGAAGATCTGGAAGGCGCGCCAATACCGCATTGATCGAAAGGCGCTCGCATCCTGGTGGGAGGAGATCGAGGCCTGGAAGGCCGTCGACTGCCTCAAATACAAACCCAGCGAGAAGACCATCAAGCCGCAGTTCGCGCTGGAGCGCCTGCGCGAGCACATCCAGGGAAAAGACTGCTACATCACAACCGAGGTCGGCCAGCACCAGATGTGGGCTGCCCAGTTCCTCAAATTCGATGAGCCCAAACGCTGGCTGACATCGGGGGGATTGGGCACGATGGGGTACGGTTTGCCCGCCGCCATGGGCGTGCAGGTCGCGCATCCGGACGCCCTGGTGATCGACGTTGCCGGCGAGTCATCGTTCCTGATGAACATCCAAGAGATGTCGACCATCGCCCAGTACCGCCTGCCGGTTAAGTCCTTCATCCTCAACAACGAATATATGGGCATGGTTCGCCAGTGGCAGGAACTGCTGCATGGTGGCCGCTACTCGGAGAGCTACATGGAGTCGCTGCCCGATTTCGTGAAGCTTGCCGAGGCCTTCGGGGCGGTGGGTTTACGCGCGACCAAACCGTCTGAAGTCGATGACCTGATCAAGGAGATGATCAAGGTAGACAAACCGGTGATCGCCGATGTGATGGTCGACAAGGAGGAAAACTGCTTCCCGATGATACCGTCAGGCGCGGCGCATAACGAGATGCTGCTTGGGCCTGCCGATCAGACGGCGAAGCCGATCTCCGAAGAGGGCATGGTTCTGGTTTGATCCGGGGCGCTCCGTATGGGGCTGATGCGGTGCCGGCGGACCAAAAAAGTTCAAAGCAATCGCGTCAAGTGATAATGCGTGCTGACGAAGCCGGTGCCCGACTAAGGGAGCGGCAGCGGCGGGGGAGGCGAAGTTGGAGCAGATGGCAACAGAGGTCCATACGATCTCGGTCCTGGTGGACAACGAGCCGGGGGTGCTGGCACGCGTCATCGGTCTGTTCTCCGGGCGCGGCTACAACATTGAGAGCTTGACGGTCGCCGAGGTTCAACACACCGACAACCTTTCGCGTATCACGATTGTGACCTCGGGCACGCCAATGGTGATCGAGCAGATCAAGGCCCAACTCAACCGGTTGGTGCCAATCCATGCGGTGCATGATCTGACCACCGAAGGACCTCATGTGGAACGTGAGCTGGCGCTTGTAAAAGTCGTTGGTACAGGCGAAAAACGCGTCGAAGCACTGCGTATCGCCGATATATTTGAGGCGCGTGTGGCCGACACCACGCTGGAGAGCTTCGTCTTCGAGGTGACTGGCACGACCAACCATCTCAACCGCTTTATCGACCTTATGAACCCGCTTGGGTTGATTGAGGTGGCGCGCACAGGCGTTGCCGCGATCAGCCGCGGCAAGGAAGGTTTTTGAGCTTTCATCCGGAAAGCCGACAGGGAGCCTTATGGAATATCTCGTGCCACTTGCCGGCGTCGCGCTTATTCACGCCCTGGCGATTTTGAGTCCCGGTCCGTCTCTTGTGCTGGTGGTTCACGCTTCAGCCGGGGGGCGGACGCCACTCTGGTGTTACAACTGCGCTGGGGGTCGGCACGGCCTCGCTCGTGCTTGCCTGCGCCGCACTATTCGGCCTGACGGTTCTCTTCCAGCAGGCCGACTGGTTATACACGGCGCTGCGCGTCCTGGGCGGCCTTTATCTTGCCTATCTCGGCTTGCGTCTGTGGCTGGCTTCGGGGCAGCCCTTGCCGAATGGCGGTGAAACGAGTGGCGGTAGCCTGGACCGGAAGCGTTTGTTCCGCATAGGATTTCTGGCCCAGATCGTCAATCCGAAGGCGGTGCTCTACTTCGGCAGCGTCTTCATCGCCCTGTTGCCGCCCGAGGCGCCCGTCTGGGTGCTGGCCGCGGTACTGGGTATTGTATTCGTCAGCGAGTTCACCTGGCTGGTTCTGGTTGCTATCGCATTCTCCGGCGCGCACGCGCGCGGCGCATACCAGCGGGCAAAATCTTGGATCGACCGTATCGCCGGCGGCTTCCTCGCCGCGCTCGGCCTAAGCTTGATTGTCAACAATGGCCGCTAGAGGCCTGGTTGCCAAGAATATCATGAGGAGAGAGTTGCATGCGTGTGTACTATGATCGCGACGCTGATGTCGCGCTGATCAAGGACAAGAAAGTCGCGATCGTCGGCTATGGCAGCCAGGGTCATGCCCATGCCATGAACCTGCGCGATTCGGGCGTCAAGGACGTTGCCGTGGCATTGCGAGAGGGCTCGGCTACGCGCAAGAAGGCGGAGGCGGCCGATTTCAAAGTCATGAACCCGGCCGAAGCCGCCAAATGGGCCGACGTGGTGATGATGTTGACCCCCGACGAGCTGCAGGCCGATATCTACCGCGATGAGCTGGCCGACAATATGAAGAAGGGCGCCGCGCTAGCTTTTGCCCATGGCTTCAACGTCCATTTCAACCTGATCGAAGCGCGCGACGATCTCGACGTCTTCATGGTCGCGCCTAAGGGGCCGGGTCACACGGTCCGCTCCGAATACCAGCGCGGGGGCGGGGTGCCCTGCCTGATCGCGGTCGCCCAGGACCCGTCCGGCAATGCCCATGAGATTGGTCTGTCTTACGCCTCGGCGATCGGCGGCGGCCGTGCCGGAGTGATCGAGACCAATTTCCGCGAGGAATGCGAGACCGATCTCTTCGGTGAGCAGGTGGTGCTGTGCGGCGGTCTGGTCGAGCTGATCAAGGGCGGTTATGAGACCCTTGTGGAAGCGGGCTATGCGCCGGAAATGGCCTATTTCGAATGCCTTCACGAGGTCAAGCTGATCGTCGATCTCATCTATGAGGGCGGCATCGCCAACATGAACTACTCGATCTCTAACACCGCCGAGTACGGTGAGTACCAGTCCGGGCCCCGCATCGTCACCGACGAGACCAAGGCGGAGATGCGCCGGGTGCTGGCCGACATCCAGTCGGGCCGCTTCGCCCCGTGACTGGGTTTTGGAGAATAAGGCCGGCCAGACGAGCTTCAAGGCAACCCGCGCCCATAACTCGGCCCATCCGATCGAGGACGTCGGCGCCAAGCTGCGCGCCATGATGCCCTGGATCCAGGAACGGGCCCTGGTCGACAAGTCGAAGAACTGACCGAGGTCTGCCCGCCTGGCGCGTCTAGCGGCAGCGCCTAAAGGCCTCCGGCATGGCCGCACCGGGCGATAGGGCAACATCGCGCAAATTTTTGAGTCTAAAGCGAAAATCCCCCTATTTGGGGGTTGCGGTCGCGACTCGAAAGCGCGTAAACAAGATGTTGTGGATTGAGTGTGGTTAACCGCACTTTAACGGCGGATTCGCAATAATGAGGCCGAGTTGTTCTTGCGGCCTCAGTGGTCGGAAGGACTTCGCGGCAGCGAGGCTCATGGCGAGCAAGGCAGACGGGCCAGTTCTGAACCACCGCGTTCCGCGCGGAATTAGTGCGATCTGCAATGTTTATCATGGCTTGAAATTGGCTGCCGCGGGCTTTGCGGGCAGCGTTCGCGCGCGCCCGCGCGCCTGTGAGGTCCGACCGGCGGAGCAGAACAAAGTCTAGAAACCGAGGATAGGTTTAAAGCAATGTTTTCTGGTCTTCTCGGCATGCTCTCCGCCGATATGGCGATCGACCTCGGCACGGCCAACACCCTCATTTACGTAAAGGGCCGCGGTATCGTGCTGAACGAGCCCTCGGTCGTTGTCCTCGCCGAAATCAAGGGCAAAAAGCAGGTTCTGGCCGTCGGCGACGAAGCGAAGATGATGCTGGGCCGGACGCCCGGCAACATCCAGGCGATTCGCCCACTTCGCGATGGGGTCATTGCCGACTTCCAAGTCTCGGAGGAAATGATCAAACATTTCATCCGCAAGGTTCACAATTCGCGCAGCTTCGCGAGCCCGCAGGTGATCATCTGCGTGCCCTCCGGTTCGACCGCGGTCGAGCGCCGGGCCATTCAGGAATCGGCCGAAAGCGCTGGCGCTCGCCGGGTCTATCTCGTCGAGGAACCGATGGCTGCCGCGATCGGCGCTGGTTTGCCGGTTACCGAGCCGACGGGCTCGATGGTTGTCGATATTGGCGGCGGCACCACCGAGGTCGCCGTTCTTTCGCTCGGCGGCATCGTCTATTCGCGTTCGGTGCGCGTTGGCGGCGACAAGCTTGACGAGGCGATCATCGCCTACATCCGCCGCAAACATAACGTGTTGATCGGCGAGTCGAGCGCAGAGCGTGTGAAGAAGGAAATCGGCTCCGCGCTCTTGCCTGAGCGCGGCGATGGCCGCCTGATGGCCATCAAAGGCCGCGATCTCATGAATGGCGTGCCGAAGGAGCTGTTGATCACCGAGCGCGAGATCTCAGATTCGCTCGCCGAGCCGGTCGGCCAGATCGTCGAAGCGGTGAAGGTGGCGCTCGAACACTCCGCGCCGGAGCTTGCTGCCGATATCGTCGACCGCGGCATCGTGCTCACGGGCGGCGGCGCGCTGCTCACCAATCTTGATCGTACTCTTCGTGAGAACACCGGCCTCCCGGTCTCGATCGCCGACGACCCACTGTCCTGCGTGGCGCTCGGTACCGGCCGGTGTCTGGAAGAACTGAAGGCTCTAAAGGACGTGCTGATCACGACCTACTAGATCGAACACATAAGTTGGACGCCGACCGAGTACAGGGCTGGGGGGCCCGGGGGCTTGCGGTTCGGCAGGTTGACGCTGAAAGCCTGAAAGCGACGACGTGATAAACCGCGGCTCCGCACTTCGAGTAGCAAAACCCGTAAAGCTTTGGACGCAACGCTTTGCATTCATGGCGCTGACGCTGACCGCGATCGCCTTGATCGCCCTCAGCGAAGCAAACTCGCCGTTTGCAAGTCGCATGCGCACCCAAGTTGTCGATGCCTTTACGCCGATCCTCGCCGCCATCTCGCGTCCGGTCGAATCGGTGTCGGGTTGGCTGGGGGCGATGGCAACCGCTTCCTCGCTCCGCGAAGAGAACGCCAAGTTGCGCGCCGAGATCGAAGCGCTTCGTGCAACGCGGGTGCGCGCGGCTCAAATCGAATCCGAAAACCGCTCATTGCGTTCGCTCTTGGGTGCGCCGCGGATGAACGAGGGCCGGCCGATTGCTGCCCGGATTATCGCCGATGCCGGTCGTGGGTTCGTGCGCAGCTTTCTGATTGCATCGGGCACCGCGCACGGCGTGCGTCGTGGCCTGGCTGTGGTGACCGCCGAGGGGCTGATCGGCCGTGTGACCGAAGTCGGCGAGCGATCCGCGCCGCCGTCCTGGTTGCCCGAATTGTTCGGGTCCTCGAACACGGTAGAACCAATAGCGACCACATCAACCACGGGAATGAGACCGAAATCGATGGTCATGTCGCCCGAGTCCTCGCTGGCGATGGCCGCGTTGTCCTGAGTGCCACCCTGGAAGGTCTCGACGGTATCGTCCACTTCCTGACCCACATTGAGGTTGATCACGGCAGACTGGATCAGCGTGCCGATGCCACCGGCCTGGGTGCCATTGTCATCGCCATCGGTCTGATCGTCGGCCGCACTGGTGGGCACCGAAGACAACCGGATGAACTCCAGTGGCTGGCCGGCGCCAAAATTACTGGCCGGGAGTTGCACGTAATAGTTGCCTGGCACCAGATTGTCGAAGAAGTAGTCACCCGCACCGCTGGTCAGCTGCATGCCGGCCATGCTGTCATCGCCGCCACCGATCATGCCGTCAGCGCCGGTTGACCACAACTCCACGGTCACATTGGCAATACCGGGGTTGGTACCGCCACCGTCCTGTACACCGTTGTTTTCGGGATCCAGGAATACCGTTGATCCGATGCTCACCGGCGGTGTGAAACCGAAGTCAACCGTCATGTTGGCGCGTGCGTCAATTGAGCCCTGGTCGCCGGGACCCAGATCGGGTTCGAGCGTGGGTTCAACCGTACCGGGGCCCAGAGTGACCGGGTTGCTGCGCACGAAACCAGGCAAGACGATGACGCCATTGTCATCCGAGTCGTCCGCATCCATGTCGGGGTCACCGGCGTCGGGCGTACTGCTGTACAGATTGAGCGGAATGGCAGATTCCACGATGTAGGTGTCGGCCAGCAGGTTGTCAAAGCGGTAATAGCCGCCGTTTGCCGTGACCGTGGTGTCGATCACACCACCGTCGGGTGTGCCGTCATCATTATTATCGAGATAGAGATTGACGGTAATGCCGTCGATACCTGCCTCGCCGTTGATATCACCGGAATTGTCATCATCCAGCCAGACGCGATTGCCCAGGCTGTAGATGGGTACGAATCCGAAATCGACCGTCAGGTTGGAATGATCATCAACCGTACCTGGATCACCCGGGCCGTCCTCGTTATCTGCAACAGGTTCACTACCCATTGGCCCGAGCGTGACAGGGTTGGCACGCACCGTTCCGGCGATCAGATCGACCACCACGCCATTGTCATCGTCCTCATCGACATCGGCATCGGGATCACCGGCATCGGGATCCGAACTGCGGGTACCGGCCGGAATCACGACCTCAACGATGTAATCACCGGTACGCAGGTTGTCAAAGCGGTAATAGCCACCACCGGCTGTGGTGTCGGTGGCAATTTCAGGGCCATCCGGAACCGTGTCGGTATTGAAGTCCTCGAAAATTCTAACGGTGACGCCATCGATACCGGCTTCGCCGTCGATGGTGCCCGAATTGTTTTCATCAAACCAGACCCGGTTGCCCAGGCTGTAGGTTTCAAACAGACCGAAATCCACGGTCATGTTGCCCTGGATGTCCGGAATCGGATTGCCGTCGGTATCGGTGCCCTGCGGATTGGCCAGCGAGGCGTCCAGATCGGCTTCCATCACCGGCTCGTTGGGCATGTCCACGGTCGCCAGTGTGACCACGGCACTGCGTATGGTCATGGTGTCAATTCGCGTGCCATTGTCGTCATCATCAGTGCCATTTTCCGGGTCGGCGCCGGGTTCGAACATGTTCACGTTGCCGTTGGCACCGGTACTGGATTCGAGGTTTTCAAAACCACCCGTCAGATCCAGTTCGACACGGAAATTACCTGCAGGCAGGTTGTCGAACAGATAGTAGCCACCATTGGCCGTGACGGTTGAATTCTGGGTTCCCGGGGTAAGTGGGTCGGTATCGAATGCGGCACCGCTGCCATCAAGCAAGTTCACTGTAATCCCATCAATGCCCATCTCTGTGGCTTCACGCAGACCGTTGTTGAATCCACTGCCCATGGGCGTGCCGGCACCGTCATCGAGCCAGACTCGGTTACCCAGACTGAATGGACGCCAGTAACCGAAATCAACCGTCACATTGGAGAGCTCATCCGGATACAGATCATTGTCATCATCTGGGCCACCGACACGATCCACTTCATTGGTGGGTTCCACGTCCAGTGGACCCAGGGTCACGTTGCCCGATGCCAGCCCGAGGCCAGCGACAACGATCACACCATTGTCATTATTGTCACCGTCACTGTCGGGGGTTGCTTCCTCACCGACATCGGTTTGCAGCAGATCCTCCAGCGGCAGCCCGGCCCCATCCTGTCCGGCCGGGATCAGCACATAGTAGGTGCCTGCATCGAGATTGCTGAACAGGTACTTGCCATTGACGTCGGTCATCTGACTGTCGACCACGGTGTCACCGGCACTTGGTCCGGCCGTGCCATCGTCATCGATTCGTGCCTCGACCATCACGTTGGCGATACCCGGCTCGCCGGATTCCGCCAGGCCATTTCGATTGGCATCAAACCAGACAAGGTTACCGAGACGATAGGCTGGTGGCAGGATGATGCCCACCTTGCGCGGTTCGGCCGCCGGGAGACGAATGCCCGGGATCTGATCTGTGGCACGGTGACCGAAGGAGTTCCAGGCCGGGTTGAAGAATGAGGCATTGCCGGGAATGCTGGGCGGTGCATCGGGTGGCGCATCCATTGGAACCATGAAATTGACTGTCGCACCGGCGGGCCAGAACTGAGGCCCCGGGTAGGCAATCTGGATTCTGAAGCCCGTGATCGTTGTTGGATCCGCAATGGCGCCGAAGGGCTGATAGGTATTGCTGCAGCCGGCCGGGAATGGCGGCGTGTCCGATAGTTCGTTGCGGCACGGGTTGGCTGCCGTTGTGTATTCAACGGTGAACGCCGGGTTGAACGGCGTGATGCCGTCGATCAGGAATCCATTGAGGAAGGCAACCGGTCCATTGATGACGGGACGCCAGGTGGAGTCACGCATCGAACCCTGCAGCGCCGGACCGACACCGGTATCACCAACATCGGGCAGCACATCGTAGAGGATATAATCCGTCAGCGGCACATTGCCGGAATTAACGAGGCGAATCTCGTACTCGAACTGGCCATCGTGATCGGTCTGTGCAACACAGGGGAAGCGGGTGAAACCGTTCGGTGCACCTTCACAGAAGCTGTCAACCACCATCGGGTCAATGGTCGGATCATCGACATTGGGACGGGTTGGGTCCATGTCGCCGCGAACGAACTTCTGACCGCCAAGCACGGCGGCCTGGATCACCGTCACACCATCGGTACCACTGCAATAGTCATCCATGTTCATGCCGTTGTCGTTCAGATCGAACAGACCACCCTCGTTGCCGGTGCTGTTACAGGTCGGTGCAATCGGGCTGAAATCGAAAAACGCCACTTCATTGGTGAAACTACCCGGCGGCGTGCCGTCAAGCACGCGAACCGTAATTTCCATCTGCGGCATGTCACCGTCTGCGATGGATTCGTCAAATGAGGCCGAATTGTCCATGCCCGGACTGCCGTCGATCTGCAGCGAGCCCGGCAGTGCCGGCGTGGCCCAGCTGAAGCGAAGCAGGGTTCGTGATCCGGCAAAATTCGGAATCACCTCGAGATTCGGTGGTGGCTGCGCACCACCGCCAAAGTTGTAGGCATCCCAGCTGACAAATTCCATTTCAGGCGGCAACAGGTCCGTAATGATCGGATCAAAGGTTGGCCCGGTCGAGCTGGAATTGACGTGTGTGAAGGTCAGCCGGTATTGCACGTCCTGGCCGGGCTGTACGTTGCCGGCGGGACTGAGGCGATTCTTGCTGGCATTGATCGCCGGTGTCGGGTCTTCAATATTGGCCGAGGAACAGCTCGGACCATCGGTCTGAATGCCGCTGTCATCGAAACTGCCCACCAGGCAGTTTTCAACCGAGATCGGGTACGGACCGGCGACCGCGGCCGTGTCGAGTCGGAAACGCGGCGAGGTGGTGAACTGCCAGCCACGCGGCACGGCCGGGGCGGATGGCAGTGCGGAGATGTCACTGAACTGCCAGCGTATACAGGTCTCGTTGCCCACCAGCGGGAAGGTGATCGGGCTACCCGGACTGACTATGGCCGTCGCAAGCGGGGGATCATAGGCCGCCACCAGTGCACAGTCGGTCGAGTTTGAACCGGCAATCGCTGTGGTGGATGTCGAAATGGTGGCCACCACCTGACTGGTGCCCTGGGAATTGCTGGGTGAATTCCACTGGCCGCTGGTGAAATCCAGCGGGAACGACCCGGCGGGTAGCTGTGGAATGGACTCGTATATTGTCAGATCGGTCACGGGCACGTTGGAGCCATTGATATTGGCACTCAATCCCCAGTCGAGCGGACCACCGCCCGGTCCACCGAGGACGTCATCGGCCGATTTGCTGATATTGACGCCGGGCGTGGGCGGCGAAATCACGTCGGGAACAGTCGCGGTCTCGTTACCCGGCGGGAAGCCGGTACCCGGGCCTTCTGCCGGTATACCTGATCCCATCACGGTATTGGGAATGGGTGTGGTCAGCGGAAAGGCACCTGAAGGGAAGAACAGTACCACAGTGCGACTGACGCATTGTTCGCTGCTGGTATTCTGACCGGCGTACAGTGCCGTGAGATCGATATCACCCAGATCCCAGGTGATGGTGGTGCCGTTATCGATACCACCGTCGGTGAAGACCACGGTTGCACCCGGGGTGTAGGTATCGACCAGCATGGCAGAATTCAGATCGGTGTTGTCGATGCCGCTGACGGCACATAGCGACACACGGTATTCTATATCCGTGTCTGCTGCCGGCATCAATGGATCAGCCGGGCTCGTTCTGGTCTTTCGCACAATATAGTTGGCATTCGGATCTTCAACAGTGACTGGGTCGGCACTGTCAGTTGTCATGTCCGGATTACCACCCGGTCCCAGCGTGATGGTTGAAGTTGCCATGTTGACAATGGGCACACCCTGGGTTGCTTCCACGCGGGCCCGTGCATTGAGGCTGAGTGCGAAGATATCTCCATCGAGGAATGTGGTGTCCTTGACGATATCCACGGTGTTGCCGGCACACATGATCGTAAACCCGAGCGCCACCGGACAGGTCACCAGCTCAAGATCGGGCGGCAGCGTGTCGGTAATGCTGAGCATCCCACAGTCCGCCGTCAGGCTGGAACAGGAAAAATCGAAACGGTAATTCACCGGATCACCACGCTGTATATTCTGCGGTGTGAGCAGTGTCTTGGTGAAGGTCTGAGTACCCTGGGCCAGAGCCTGGCCACAAATCAGCAGTAGCGTACACGCTATGAGTATTTTACGAATCATCGCTTCCTCTTTCCTGTTTTTTTCGTTTGTATACATCAGCAAAAAGCAGATGTAGGGCCCCCACCCAGCACACGCCTCATAAACAGGAGAGTCGACATTGTCAGTCTACGCTCATTTGATGCAACGTCATGTATTCCGGGTGCAGTTTTACAATTATTCACATGCCGTTCTCGCAGACACGACCCTAAAAATTGATCGACAATCCGCGCTCACTGGCGATGTCGAACAAGGTGTCGAACAGTTCCTTTTCCGTGACGTGCGGTGACGGGTTTATGGTTATACTGGCAACGAACTCGCGAGTATTCAGGTGACCATCGGTCGACTCCATGAATACCTGATCAATATCGATGCGGTGTTCCCTGAATTGTTCGAGCACCCACTTGGCCACACCCTCGGACTCTTCACCCTGAATTTCAACAGTCCGGCGACGTGTGCCCGTGCCCAGTTCTTCCAGGCAATCGCTGAACCTGAAGCGAACGTCATCGCCTAGCTTGCTGGCCAGTGTCTGTTCGATATGACTGTGTTCAGGGAAAGATGGCTCTATGAATATGAGCATGGCGGCATGCCCATCGAGATGGATGCACCGGCACGCCGAGACGGGCACAGCGTGTTCAGACAATACATCAAGCACCCTGATCAGGGTGTGTGCTTTCTTCCTGTCCCGTATCTCCAGAATCTGGGGTACGGTTCTGTTTTCGGTGGCTGCTTGCATGGCTTTCCTCGTGATGCAGTCATCCACCAACGCGCCTCAATACTAGCAGAACGCGATTTTTCCAAGCGACTGAAATTGTAAACAATTGTTGAATCAATATGACCGGAATCAAAAAAGGGCACCAATTGGCGCCCTTCTGGTTCGATTGATCTCATCGAGAATCAGTAGTTGTAATCACTCCACAGGAAGTAGCCGCCATGGGGTTCACAGTAGCCGTAGCGCTCGGCATCCAGCACTCGCAGCAGTGGATCATTCACATGATAATGCTGCACACCCTGATAGCCGCTTTGATAGCCGTAATAGCGTGGCTTGTAATAGCGCGGCTTGTAGTAACGCGGCTTGTAATAATGCTTGTTGTAGCGGTAATGACGTCTGTAGTCATTATGGTAATAGTTGAACGGCTTGTAATGCTTGCGGTAGTGCTTGCGATAATGCTTGCGGTGGCCGTTATAGTGCCTGTTCTTGTAGCGGTAGCCGCCGTTATAGTGTTTCTGGTGCGAGTAACCGTGGTCGTTGTAGTGCCTGTTCCCTGCCAGTACAGGCGATGACAACAGTCCACTGATCACGGTAGCCATCAGAATGAGCATCAGTTTTCTTGGTTTCATGGCATCGGTCTCCTGTAAAAGTGACACCAGATTAGCCACTGTCAACTGAATACAGGCTGAACCACCAGAAATGAATCAAGATGCCTTAGCCGTCGTTACCGTCCCGTTTCCTGATATGCCAGCAACGATGAGGCGGCTTCTGTCTGAAATCGGGTGGCACCGTTCGGTGTGTGATTTCCTCGACCTCAACGCCTTTCAATTTCTCCAGCTCCAGCTTGAACTTCCTGAAATTGGTGGAAAACACAATCTCACCGCCTTCGGCCAGCCTGGCGATGGCATAGCCGAGTAATTTGACATGGTCGCGCTGAACATCGAACACATGATCCATGCGCTTGGAATTGGAAAACGTGGGTGGGTCGATGAAAATCAGGTCGAAGACCTCGTCGGTGTCCCGTATCCATTGCATGCAGTCGGCCCGTTCCAGACGATGCCGTCTGGTGGAGACATCATTGGCAGCCATGTTGGTCCTGGCCCAGTCCAGATAGGTGTTCGACAGATCCACACTGACACTGGCCGTGGCACCGCCGGCAGCTGCATGAACGGTCACGCTGGCGGTATAACAGAACAGGTTGAGAAACTTTCTGTCATTGCTGATCGATCGGATCCAGCGACGCGTTTCTCGATGATCCAGAAACAGACCGGTATCCAGATATGACTGCAACTGAATCCTGAAACGAAGGCCATATTCCCTGATCCAGAAGCCCCGCTCTTCACTGTCATGTTTCTGGTACTGCGACTTGCCGCGTTGTCGCGAACGCTGCTTGACGACAATGGCGCCTGGCCCTGGCTCGAATACCACATCGACTGCACGAACGATATCGGCCAGTCGCTGACGGGTGACGGCCTCCGGAATACTGGCCGGTGCCTGATATTCCTGGATGTGGATGTGATCACCATACAGATCGATGGCTGCGGCGAACTCAGGCATGTCGGCATCATAGAGCCGATAGGCTTCGATGGCGTTGCTGTTGAGGTACTTGCGCAGTTTCTTGCGGTTCTTCTGCAGTCGATTGACCAGCATGCCTGTGGCCTCCGAGACATCTCGTGGTGTTTCCGGCACCTCGAAATTCATCAACCGGCATTGCAGTGGTCCGTTGTAGAGCGTGTGCTGGTCGATCAAGCCGAATGGAAAGACCCGACACAGGTGGGGATCTGCCGCAATGATCGAAAAGCGCCACGCAGCAAAGCCGGCCTGCATGGTCTTGCCCAGATTCAGATAGAGATCATGCAGTACGGACTGCTCTGACAATCGTTCTCCATAGGGTGGATTGGTGATCACCAGTCCGGTTTTTCCGCTGCTGAATCCCCCTGCCTCACCACTGCCACCGTGATGGTATTCAATGTAGCGATGCAGGCCTGCAAAATCAGTGCTCTTACGCGCGATGTCCAGCGTTTTTTCATCAATGTCGACGCCGATGAAGGTGTTGTCCAGCTGCTGCAGGCCAACCGACTTTCGATCCAGAGCCTCGTCGATCAGTCGCGACCAGATATCATCCTGCCAGCCTTTCCAGCCAAAGCGGTCGCGACGCGCCCAGATCAGTCCGGGTGCAATGTCGGCGGCCATCAGCACGGCTTCAACCAGCAGCGTGCCTGATCCACACATGGGATCGACCAGCGATGCCCCCTGTGCCGCCATCGACGGCCAGTCGGCCAGCAGCAGCATGGCAGCAGCCAGATTTTCTCGCAGCGGTGCCTCACTGGCTGCAGCACGATAGCCGCGGTGATGCAGGCTTCTTGCGCACAGATCCAGACCAATGACCGCGTGAGTCTTGCGAATATGTGTAAAACACTGAATATCCGGGTGCTTGCGTTCGATCGAGGGACGCTGACCGGTCTTTTCCCTGAACTGGTCTGCGATGGCATCCTTCACCTTCAGTGCCGCAAAGCGGCTGTCGGTGAATGAACGATTGGCAGAAACAGTTGCCTGCACGGCAAATGTGCTGTCCGGGTTCATGTGTTCTGACCAGTCCAGCTGACGTGTCAGCTGATACAGATCATCCGGCGTCTCAACCTCACCTTCAGCCAGTGTCAGACGGATACGGCTGGCCAGTCGCGACCACAGACACACTCGCATGGCCGTCTCGATACTGCCCGTGAAAGAAACACCGGCAACGGTTTCAACGCAGTCAGCCGCGCCAATCGATTCAATTTCCCGGCGCAGGAGGGATTCAATGCCCTTGGGGCATGTCGCGAAATAGGTGCTCATGATCTGATCAGCTTTGCCGTCTGGCATTATTCGCCGGACTTTCCGGCTTTACTGACCTTGCCCACCAGTCCGGCAATGCCAGATCCGAGTCCGATCAGCGTCTTGAGTGTCTTGCGTGGCAATCGAGCCACCTGCTCGTACCAGTTCGACATGTTGTCGAGAAACTCATACATTTCCTGGATACGCCTGCGTGTGACCCCGCGCGTCTCACCGTCATCCTGCAGTTCGGCCACACAGTGCCTGAGCATCTCCAGTGTCGGGTCTATCTCGCGCTTCTTGCGCTCTGCCGTCACGATCGAGAACAGTTCCCAGATATCGCTGACGGCGACATAGTGGTCTCGTCGGTCACCCAGTTTGTGGGTACGGTGAATCATGCCCATCTTGAGCAATTCATTCAGGCTGTTGCTGACATTGGAGCGGGCCACCTTGAGTGTCAGTACGATTTCATCGGCGCAGACCGGATTGACTGACAGGTACAACAGGGCATGAATCTGGGCGACGGTTCGATTGACCCCCCAGCGGGTGCCCATCTCGCCCCAGTGCAGGACAAACTGCTGCACGGCAGGTGTCAGTTCATTGGCTGTTTCTGTGTGCTGTTCGGTCACCGCTTGAGTCATGGACCTGTTTCCTGAATATGTTCAGAGGCAGTTTATGTCTTTTCTTTCGGAAATGACAGAAACAAATGAAATTGCCATGATTTGGTCCGATTTACACGCCCGTCTGATGTGCTGTCAAGGCGATCAAGGGTGATCCTGACCCTCGCGTCGCATATACTGTGAACCTCTGATGTGAGGGAGAGAAGAATGCCCGAGCGGTGGACCGAAACCATTGCACAACTGACACCGTTTGACTGGACCATCATCAGCAGCAATCTGGTACTGGTCATGTTTGCCGCTCCCCTGATGCACCTGATCAGCCGTCTGACGGGCCATCAGGGCAAGGGCTCGGGGCTGTTCGTGTTCCGCGGACTGGCCATCATCCTGCTGACACTTTACATGGTGTCGATTCTGACACCGGTCGAGTCCATCTTCTGCAAGGATGAAGACGCCAGCTGTGATCCGCTCAATCGAATCTCGATGACGGGTCTGACCGTGATCATCAGTTATGTGGTCTACATCATCGGCCATGCTCTGCTGATCAAGCGATACGGACGCGTCAAGACGGTCGCTGAACAGGAAATTCGCTACCAGACCTACAAGTCCGAAGTGTTCACCATCCTGCTGATGGTGACACTGGTGATTCTGGTCATTCTCTCGATCCTGTCGATCTGGGACATGGAAAACCTGCTCAACAGCACCAGCGTTCTCGGAGCCATGGTGCTGATTCTGTTTTTCACCAAGGATGTCTGGTTGCCTGATCTGATCAATGGCCTGATCCTGCTCTACAACAACAACCTGGAACCGGGCTCGGTCATTCGCATCGATAAACTGGACCTGCTGGCCATCTCCTTGCGCACGACTCTGATAGAAACCACCTTCAAGGATCTGGTCACCGGCCATACCATCGTCATCCCCAATCGGCAGCTGCGTGAGGTACGCATTGATCTGCTCAGCAGTTGCGGCAAGGCGGGCCTGCGCCAGTACGTCGATTTCAATATTGGTTATGAGCACGATGCCGACACGGTCATTGCCATGCTGACCGATGTGTGGAAACAGGCCTGTACCATTGACGGCGCCATCAATGAGAATGTCGATCCAGTTGCCGAAATTGCCGACAATGGCGATCACGCCATCACCTGGCGCCTGTTCTACACCATCAACAACTTCTATCGTCTGCGGCCTGCATTCTTTGCCATCAACCGCGCGGCCGATCATGTATCTCGGCAGTATGACATCAGCCTGCAGACTCCGGTGACAGCGACGGTGAACAGGCCCATCGAAAACAAGGCAGTGGTCACTGAGACCCGGCGCGCAGACAGCGAACAGACACCAGATGACTGATCATGCGAAAACGGGATAATATCTACAAGGATCTGCAGGATGAACCCACACCGTTCGAGTTCAGTGCCCGAGTAGTTGATGTGTTCCCCGACATGATCAAGCGATCAGTGCCAGGTTACGGCACCACCATCGCACTGACCCGCCTGGTGGCCAGGCGCTTTG
This sequence comes from Lysobacterales bacterium, assembly GCA_965212525.1. Classification (GTDB taxonomy): domain Bacteria; phylum Pseudomonadota; class Gammaproteobacteria; order Xanthomonadales; family SZUA-38; genus SZUA-38. The sequence continues at coordinate 193,851 of CBDBVC010000059.1, read as the reverse complement.
TAACACCACAGACCCGCTGCTACGATCTTGGCTGTTCGCTTGGCATGTCAACCATGGCAATCATGTCTGCCGTGCACATGAATGACAACAAGGTGATCGCCGTGGACAATTCAGAGGCCATGCTGGAACGGTGCCAGCAGATCCTGTCACGGGAATTCCCTAGGGCTGAGGTGGATCTGAGGCTCGAAGATCTTGAGCAGACCGACATACAGAATGCATCGATGGTGGTCATGAACTACACACTGCAGTTTGTCGAGCCAGCGCGCCGCCAGGCTGTGATCGAAGGAATCTACCAGGGATTGAACCCGGGCGGTGTATTACTGCTGTCGGAGAAAGTGCATCTGGACGATGATGATGACAATAACTTTCTGGTCGATATCCATCATGACTTCAAGCGGGCAAACGGCTATTCCGAACTCGAGATCGCGGGCAAGCGCAACGCCCTTGAGAACGTGCTGATCAGTGATTCTGTCGGGACGCACCGTGAGCGACTGGCCAGCGCCGGATTCTCTGACTGCCACATACTTCAGCAGTGTTTCAACTTCACCACCCTGCTGGCCATCAAATGAACGCCAGCGGACGGGCGTTCACCTCGTCATCAGCACGCATCGAACAGGCTTTCGGAACAATCGCAATAGAAGATGTTTCTAATCTGCTCGATGAGCTGATCTTCAATTCCCGTCACGGTGACATGCCACGATGGCAGCAGGCTGTCGAATGGCTGTCCGGGCAGTCGTCACTGGCTGTCGACAACGACAGCATTGTGATGAATCAGCCGGCTGTCGGCAGACTGGATGAAATCAACCCACAGGACCCTGAAGCTCTGAAAGCCCAACTGATGCAACTGCATCCCTGGCGCAAGGGCCCGTTTCGGCTCGGTTCGCTCATGATCGATACCGAATGGCGATCTGACCTGAAGTGGGATCGCATTGGCATCTCGCCGGGACAGCTTGCCGGCAAGCACGTTCTTGATGTGGGTTGCGGTAGTGGTTATCACTGCTGGCGCATGCTCGGATCTGAAGCCGATCTGGTTGTCGGCATCGACCCCACGCTGCTGTTCGCCATGCAGTTTGCTGCCCTGTGGCAATTCATTCCCACCGATCGATTCTGCTTCCTGCCAGTGGGCATCGAGCGGTTACCATCATCACTCGATACATTTGATGTCATCTTTTCCATGGGTATTCTCTATCACCGGCGATCACCAATCGAGCATGTGCAGCAGATGCTTGAGCGGCTCAGACCTGGCGGTACACTCTATCTTGAAACCCTTGTTCTGGAGGGCGAGGCACAATGCCTGATTCCAGAAAGCCGGTATGCCAAGATGCGTAATGTCTGGTTCATTCCCTCTGTCGATATCGTGCTGCGTTTTCTCGCTCGATGTGGATTCAGGGCCATCGAGGTACAGGACATCAGCATCACCACCGAAGCCGAACAGCGACGCACCGACTGGATGCAGTTCGAGTCACTGGCCGATTTCCTCGACCCTCAGGACAGCAGCCTGACCATCGAAGGTTATCCTGCCCCGCGTCGAGCCATGATCCGGGCCACGAGACCCTGACCTGAGCACCCTCATGAGAGCACACATAAGTCTGTTCACACTGGTCGGTAGTCTAATGATTGCCAGCTGTCATGCGGGCCAGAAGGATCGGGAGAATGATACACTTGCGCCAATGAGTGCTTCCAGACCGACAATTCACCAGAATCTGCTGCCCTGGCAGGACAAGCTCGATGCCAGGGATGTCTCTGCCATCAATCTGATAGTGATTCACTGTACCGAACTGCCTGATCTGGAGATGGCACGCCAGTATGGTGAGCAGGTGCATTATCCTCAGTCCGGTACCGGCAACTCGGGTCATTTCTACATCGACCGGCATGGCCGCATCGAACAATATGTCAATGACGACCGGATTGCACATCATGTTCGCGGTCACAATGAACACAGCATCGGCATCGAACTGGTGAATCGCGGTCGATATCCTGACTGGCATCACAGCAACAATCAGCACATGACCGAACCCTATCCTGATGAACAGATCGAGGCGCTGATCGAGCTGATGCGGTGGTTGATCGACAGACATGAAGGAATCAACACGGTTGCCGGGCATGAGGAACTCGACACGGCCATGATGCCCGCCGCTGACGATCCGGAAAAACAGGTCCGGCGCAAAATGGACCCCGGTCCGCTGTTCCCGTGGGATCAGGTGCTCAGCAAAAGCGGTCTGACGCGGATCGGATTGCCCTGAATCCGACCGCAATGTTAACTGTCGCTCGTCGGATTTCGGCTTGCCAGAAATAGTCACATCGGTCATGCTAGGCCGCTAACTCATCAATTTGCCGACGTATGCCCTGTCAGCGGCTCAACCCGTTGCCGGGCGTCTGAAGAAACGACTCAAGGAAACAACATGAACAAAGCGCAATTAATCATGCTGCTGTCAGCTGCTGTCCTGCTTGCCGGCTGTGCCAGCAGCGGTAGCACAACCGCACCGGTGGCTGAAGCCAGCACCGAAACGCAGGTCAGCGAATCAACTGCTGCTGATAACAGAATCTTCAGCATGCCCTACCTGATGCGGGAACTGGACAACGGCCTCAAGGTCATGGTGGTCCAGACACCCTATCCCGATGTGGTCACACTGCAGATTCCGGTGCAGACCGGCTCGCGCAACGAGATTGAACCGGGCAAGTCCGGGTTTGCGCATTTCTTCGAACACATGATGTTTCGCGGTACGGAGAATATCAGCTCCGAGGAATATGCCAGCACCCTGAAGAATGCCGGTGCCGACCAGAATGCCTATACCACCGACGACTACACCAACTACTACATCAACTTCACCAGGGCCGATCTTGAAACCGTGCTGAAACTGGAAGCTGACAGGTTCATGAACCTGTCCTACAGCGAAGAGGATTTCCGCACAGAGGCCCAGGCAGTCAAGGGTGAGTACCTGAAAAACTATTCGAATCCGGTGCAGAAAATGTTCGAACGGATTCGCGACATCGCCTATCAGAATCACACCTACAAGCACACCACGATGGGCTTTTTCAAGGACATCGAGGACATGCCGAACCAGATGGAATACTCCGAGGTGTTCTTCGACCGCTGGTACCGACCTGAAAAGGCCGCCGTCATCCTGGTGGGTGATGTCGATCCGGAGCAGACCTTTGAACTGGTCAAGCAGAACTTTGGCCCCTGGGAAGGCGGTGATTATGACATCGAGATTCCTCGCGATGAGCCACAGACGGCACCGGCGTATGACCATGTGCAGTGGGAAGCACCGACACAGCCCTGGCTGCTGGTGGCCTACCACGGCCCGGCAACGGAACGGAACAGCACCGATTACCCGGCACTGAACATTGCAGCCGACCTGTATTTCGGTCAGACCTCGGACGTCTACAAGAAGGTGGTCAACACCGACCAGAGTGCAGACCAGTTCTTCAGCTATTTCCCGACTCGAAAGGACCCCGCGCTGATCTATTTCGGTGCCAGACTCACCGATGTGGCCAATGCCGAAAAGGTACTGACCGATATCATGGATACCCTGGTTCGCATGCGAACCGAGAAAGTTGATGACAAGAAACTGCAGGAGACCAAATCGGCATTGCGCTACGGTTTTGCCGGCGGCATGGACAATTCCACCTCGATCGGCAGCATTCTGACCAGCTATGTGCAGTTCGATCGTGATCCGGAATTCATCAATGATCTTTATGCGCGTTATGATGAACTCACCCCTGATCACCTGATCGATGCCGCAAATCGCTATCTGAAAGACAGCAATCGCGTGGCCCTGTCCCTGTCGAACGACGAAAGCATGAGTGCAGCCTCGGCCATTCGTGACATCGATGCCGAGGTCGCTGACATTGCCAACAGGAAGGCCGCCGACATCGAACTGGTCGAAATGAAGAGCAATGCCGATCTGGTCAACGTTTCGCTGCTGTTCAATGCAGGCCCGGCATCAGATCCGGCCGGCAAGCATGGTCTGGCTGCATTGACCGCACAGATGATCACCGAAGGCGGTTCGGCCGCAATGACCATCGATGAGATCAACAAGGCCCTGTATCCCATGGCAGCCGGATTTGGCAACCAGGTGGACAAGGAGATGACCCGTTTCAGCGGTGGCGTCCACAAGGACAACCTCGACGACTGGTATGCGCTTGTCGGCAACATGCTGCTCAACCCCGGCTGGCGTGAGGACGACTTTGACCGTCTCAAGACGCAGCAGCTCAACGCCATCCGCACTGACCTCAGAGGCAACAACGATGAGGAACTGGGCAAGGAACAGCTCTATCTTGATCTCTATGGTCCGGACCACCCTTACGGTTACCTGAACCTCGGTGATGTGTCAGAGCTGGAAGCCATCACCCTGGATGACGTCAAGGCGTTCTATCGTGAACACTATACCCAGCAGGCTCTGACTGTCGGACTTGCCGGTGGTTACAGTGATGCCTTCCGTGACCGCCTGATGAAGGACCTGTCGAATCTGCCAGTTGGTGAGGCCGGCTCTGCAGAGATTCCTGCAGCACCGGCACTGTCCGGGCGTGCAGCAACGATCATCCAGAAGGAGACTCCAGCCGTGGCGGTGTCCTTTGGCTTCCCGATTGACATCCGACGCGGCGATGATGACTGGGTAGCACTGTGGCTGGCCCGTTCCTGGCTGGGTGAGCACCGCAGTACCAATTCGTACCTGTACCAGCGAATTCGTGAGGTCCGTGGCATGAACTACGGTGATTATGCCTACATCGAGTATTTCCCTCGCGGCATGTTCAGAAGCATGCCGAACGCCAATATCGGACGCCAGCAGCAGATTTTCCAGATCTGGATTCGCCCGTTGCGATCCAATAATGACGCCCACTTTGCCACCCGTGCCGCATTGTACGAGCTCGACAAACTGATCAGTGATGGCATGACGGAAGAAGATTTCAATGCCACCCGTAACTTCCTCGACAAGTACGTCAGCCTGCTGGCCTCAAGCCAGTTCCGCCAGCTCGGCTATGCACTCGACAGTGAGTACTATGGCGTCGATCGGTTTGCCGACTACATTCGAGAAGCACTGGCGACCATGACCGTCGATGTTGTCAACCGTGCGATTCGCAACCATCTGCAGACTGAAAACATGCAGTATGTGTTCATCAGCAGTGATGCCGAAGATCTGCAATCCAGGCTGGTGGGCAATACGCTGTCAAAGCTTGAATACAACACGGATAAGCCGCAGGAACTGCTGGACGAGGATGCTCTGATCGAGATTCTCGATCTCGGACTGGACAAGGACAGCGTCACGATCAGACCAATCGAAACCATCTTCGACTGAACACTCAGTTCAAGTATCGGTAATCCAGGGCCCGGCTTTCTGACAGACCGGGCCCTTTTTCATTCTGGCGTCTGCACAGTCGGATGAGGAACGGTTTTCCAGACATCGGGTCAATGGTATAAGTAACCATGGATACCGAACGCAAATCGCCATGAAACTGAGGATTCTGCAGACCCTGGAGCACCCCTGCGGCTATTTCGATGATCGCCTGAGCAGAAACCTGATTGTCGATCCCTCTGTGGATCATCAGCGCCATATCTACCATTCAATGGCCAATTCCGGCTTCAGGCGAGCAGGCGATGTGATCTTCAAACCGCATTGTCAGGGCTGTGATGCCTGCGTCCCCTCGCGGGTATCGGTGTTCGGCTTCACGCCCAACCGGCAACAGAAGCGCTGTCAGCGCACAAACAGCGACCTTGACATCGTCGAACAACCGGCACGTTTCAGTGAGGAACATTTTCGCCTCTACGAGGCCTATCTGGCGGCCCGCCACCCGGGTGGCGTGATGGATCAGCCGCGGCGTGAGGATTTCGAGCAGTTTCTTCTCAGCAGCTGGGCCGACACCTGGTTTATCGACTTGAGGCTTGATGGCACACTGGTGGCAACCTCGGTGACCGATCGCCTGGAAAGCGGCCTGTCTGCCGTGTACAGCTTTTTCGAGCCAACCCTGGCCTCACGCAGCCTTGGTGTCTATGCCATACTGACCCAGATCAGAATTGCGCATGAAATGCGCTTGCCCTGGCTCTATCTGGGGTACTGGATCCGTAATCATCCGAAGATGCACTACAAGCACAATTACCGCCCGCTGCAGCTGTTCCAGCAGGGCGAATGGCAGGCTTCCTCAGACTGAAGCCACACATCTGTCATCAAGCTCGGGCTATAATGTGCGACGATCCGAAAAATGAGCTCAGCATTAACCCACATGACTATCACCGCCCGTCTTATTCGCAATCACACCCCCCTCGCCACACGATACATCGCACTGCTGACGGTACTGATCCTCAGTGCCTGTAGCAGCAATCCCGATCGGGTTGATGAACCTGCCATCGTCTCGCACCATCAGGTGGACACGATGTCTGACATCATGCAACGAATTACCGAACTGTCGGCCAGTTTGCCGAGCGGCGAATTGCTGGTGATCTTCGATCTTGACAATACCCTGCTGGCGATGAGGTCTGACCTGGGGTCGGATCAATGGTACGGCTGGCAGAAGGGACTGGACAACTGTGATCCGGGCAAGGTCAACAGGCTGCTGCAGGTTCAGGGTGCCCTCTATCATGCCGGTGCCATGCAGCTGACCGATCCGCTCATTGTTGACGTGATGGGAATGCTGCATGCACAAGACATCGACGCCATGGTACTGACCGCTCGCGGTCATGAATTCCGGCTGCCAACTTTTCGTGAACTGAGGCGTCAGTCCATCCTGTTTGACGATATGGCACCGATACCCAGCATCAATGGACTGTTCAAGCTCGGCGACAAGGATCGTGACGTGCTCTACGAGGACGGCGTGCTGATGGTTGCCGGTCAGCACAAGGGACGCATGCTGGCCGGGCTGCTGCAGAAGTCCGGACAGCCCTGGCCCTCACATGTTGTGTTTGTCGATGACAAGCAGTACAACGTCGACAACATGGCTGAAACGCTGAATGAGTACGGTGTAGACTCGGATGTCTATCACTTCACGGGTGAGCAGGATCGCATCGACCGTTTTGATGATGCCGCCGTGCGTAACGACTGGGATGCTGCCCTGCCAGCGTTGCAGACTCTAGAGTCTGTCTTCAGTACCCACAATTTCGATTTGCCCGATTCGCTTTCCCTGGACAGGTCTGATTGCCCGTGACCGGCTGAACTCAGTCCGGGCTGCAGAGCAGTTCGAGGTAACAGGTGGCCGCCTCGAGCGGCTCCTTCAGCAGCGGATTTTCCTCTTCGATATACAGCTTCTTGCGATGGGCCGTTTTCACCGGCCCTGTGCTGACGCCGCTGACGATGATGCCTGATGATTCATACTCTTCCGAACTGATGCTGCACATCGCCTCAAGACCTGACTTGCTGATGCCGTAGGCACCCATGTAGGGCTTCCTGTTCTGTGCAGCATCATCGAGTGCAAACAGGATGCGTGCCGGCCTGCCGTCGTCTCGTTTTGCCAGCAGTGGCCTTGCCATCTGATTCAGCAGCCAGGGTGCTGTCAGCCCGATCTGGAAGGTATTGAGCCAGTCCTGCGTCTCGATCTGGTCGATCTGAACCAGGCCCTTGAATTCGGCTGCCAGATGAACAATGGCATCAAGCCTGCCCAGGTTGTCCTCGATGGCATGTACCAGTGTCTGGTAATCATCGGGTGTGGCACCCGACAGGTCGATGGGATAGATCAGTGGTTCGGGACCACCCGCTGCCACCACCTCGTCTGCCAGGCGATTGAGGGCCGGTATCTTGCGGCCACAGGCAATCACCGTGGCTCCCAGGCCCGCACAGGCACGTGTCAGCGCCTGACCTATTCCACCTGTCGCACCGGTGATCAGAATCACCTGTTCGGAAAGGGCGTTCTCGTCAGGCTTGAATTCACGTTGTGTTGCACTCATCCGGGCGATACTCGACAGCAGCAGAAATAAGAGCGATATTGTACGTGATGTGATCTCTGCAGACGATGCATCATGATGAATTTCGTCAGATTTGTGCTGAACTGATCTGAAATTTCAGGGTCTATGATGACATTCCATTATTACAGGTGATTGTATGAGAACGAACAGGCTCGCCACAGGCGTCTTTTCAATTTTTCTGGCTGTGCTATTCGGGCAGGCTGCACTGGCAGGTGCCATCCCGCGTGAAGTCAGCCTGGCTCCTCTGGTGAAGCAGGTGTCCCCTGCCGTGGTCAACATCTCAACCCGCGGCACGGTCGAAGTCGAGAACAACCCCATGCTGCAGGATCCGTTTTTCCGCAGATTCTTCGATATCCCGCAGCAACCCAGTGAACGCCAGACAGGCAGCCTTGGTTCAGGCGTGATCGTCGATGCAGCACAGGGCTACATTCTCACCAATCATCATGTCATCGACAATGCCGACGAAATCATGATCGGGCTCAGCGACCAGCGACAGCTCGAAGCCACACTGATCGGCTCCGACGCTGACAGTGATCTTGCCGTTCTCAAGGTCGACAGCAGCAACCTGACCGCTCTGCCAATCGGCGATTCCGACAGCCTGGAGGTCGGCGATTATGTGCTGGCCATCGGCAACCCCTTTGGTCTTGGCGGCACGGTCACGTCAGGGATCGTTTCTGCCAAGGGCAGATCCGGCCTGAATATCGAGAATTACGAGGATTTCATTCAGACCGACGCCTCGATCAATCGCGGCAATTCGGGCGGTGCACTGATCAACCTGCAGGGTGAACTGATCGGGATCAACACGGCCATCCTCGGCCCCAGCGGCGGCAGTGTCGGTATCGGCTTTGCCATACCGAGCAGCATGGTGAATTCGGTCTACACACAGATTCTCGAATTCGGTTCGGTACGTCGTGGCCTGCTGGGTATCCAGGGTCAGCCACTGAACCGTGAACTGGCCGATTACCTGGGTCTTGAGAAGGCCACCGGTGCACTGATCCGGGAAGTCGAAACCAATACCGCAGCCGAACGTGCCGGTCTGGAAAACTATGACCTGATCGTGTCAATCGATGGTGAGGAGGTCGAAAACTTCAATGACCTTCGCAACCATATCGGCCTCAAGAGACCAGGCGAATCGGTCGATATCGAATACATTCGTGACGGCGAACGCCGCAGCACAAAGGCCCGTCTGGGTGCGCGTGAATCACTGGCGCAGAATGACGAGCCCGAACAGGAAGCGGATGACCCGTCCGATCTTGGCGGCGTCATGCTGTCGGAAATACCGTCGAATCATCCGCTGGCAAGCGATGTCGAGGGTGTCATGATCCAGTCGGTCGAATCCGGCTCGAAGGCAGAACGATTCGGCTTGCAGCGCGGCGATATCATCACTGAAATCAACCGCAACAAGGTCACGTCTATCGATGATGTGAATCGTATTCTGAATGACGACAACCGCTACATGGTCAAGGTACGCCGTGGACAGGGATCGTATATCGTGGTGCTCAGCTGATCTGACACCACCCAGTGTGGGTTAACCTGCGAAGCTGGCATGCGTCAGCTTCGCTTCTTTTCTCAGGAATCACGTGAGCAGAACCAGCCTCACAATCTTGGCAAGCATCGCCCTGGCAACGACGGCAGGTGTGCTCTACTGGATGCTGACCGACTCACCCGAGCCAGCTGGCCCGGTGAGGACAAGCTCATCGGATCAGGCTGCCGATTCCACTACTGACCTGCCTGCAGGCGATAAGGCCAACTCTGAATCCATCTCAATCACTGCCGGTGATACTGGCAGCCTGGAATCTCCCCCGGCCAGACAGACGGCCACCCTTTCGCGTCAGGACCAGGTCGAAGCCGATCCTGATTATGATCCCGAATGGCAGCAGTTCAGCCAGTTTCGCATGGCGGAGATTCAGCAACAGCTGATGACTGACGAAGTACCGCTGATCGATGCCACTGCCATGATCGACCTGCGCGAACGCGTCGGTGATGGCGACCGGGGAAGCGGCATTCCTGCTGTACCTGCGCTTCCTGTCCTGCAAGCAGACACCACGCACGCAGCAGAACTTCGATGCCATGATGGACAGCTACATCGAACAGCGCGCCAGAAAGGATGTCAGTGAAGAATCGATGCAGTACATGGAAGATCAGATGGCCGCCATGCAGATCAGTTTCGAAACCTGTTCCGAGATCGATGCCGATTACGACCTGATGGCCTATTACTGGCTCAGAACATCGGCTGACATGGGCTATCTGCCGGCAATGATCAAATACCCGGTGGACGGCCAGCAGCTGTTTTATCCCCGACTGGCCTTCAAGCAGCCCGAACTGGTAATGGAATTCAGAAACAACGCCATCCGCTATCTCAATCAGGCACTGCATTCCGGGCACCCCAGCGCATTTCTTCAATACGCCTACGTGTACCAGTACGACAGCATACTCGACAAGGACCCCTATCTGATCTATGCCTATACCTATGCCGCCAAACTGGCAGGCTTTGATCCCATGCTGTCAGGCTATGTTGACCAGATGCTGAACTCGGCGGAGCTTGAACTGGATCCGGGCCAGGTCAGTGATGCCCGCAGGATGGGACGTGACCTGTGCGAGCGATACTGCCGCGACAGTCAGTCCTGACCCCTCAAGCGTCATGAATAAAAAAAGGCCCCATTCCGGGGCCTTTTGCCTGAGTTGCTGTTGACCGTCAGTAACAGTCCAGATGAGCCGAGTCGCCTTCCCTGACCTGATGACTGCGAACACGTCCATCACAGCGGTATTCGATGTAGGCGGTCTTCTTCTTGCCCTTGTAGGGGTCACCACAGAGGTTGTTGTTGACCCTTACCGAGCAGGATTCGCGTCCATCGCACTGACGCTCAAAGGCGTAGGTGGCATCGCAGTAACGGTGATCTCGGCCATATTCCACTTCAAGAATCTGCAGCAAACCACGGTTGTAACCGTAGCGATTACCGCGCGATTGCTGCCTTGCCGAGCGCCCTGCTGACGGCTGACGTGGCTCAAAATATGGTGATGAGGATGAGCGATCACACTCGATGTATCCGCTCTCGCGTTCACGAATCCGGGCCTCTCGCGTGCCGTAACCGCAGCTGTAGATCACTTTGAGTGTCTTGCGTTCACCCTTGTGTGGATCACCACACAGATTATTGCTGGCGCGAATCTGGCAGCTGTCCAGCCCATCGCAATGCCTGACGGCGTAGGTGGCATCACAGTAGCGGTAACCTGTACCGTAAATCGCTTCATGGATCGAAATACCGCCGTATCGGTCGGCCGCGCTGATTGATGTCATCATCAATCCGATCAATAGCAGGGTCAGCTTTTTCATCACTGTCTCCTAGTCATGTTTCATGATGCCATTTAAACCGATTGATGCTGAATAGACCATGAATCCAGACTGACGCCAGGCTGAACGGCTGGTGCTCATGCGCCTGTGCTCAATGGTTGATTCAGTCCAGCTCTGCCACGATGTCGTCAACCAGATCCTTCGGCTTGGTGTTCGGTGCGTAGCGCTTGAGCACCTTGCCCTCCCGGTTGACCAGGAACTTGGTGAAGTTCCATTTGATCTTCTTGCTGCCCAGCAGACCCGGTGCTTCCTGCTTCAGGTATTCATACAGTGGGTGGGCATTGTCGCCATTGACTTCGATCTTGCTGAACAGGGGAAAGGTCACACCGAAATTCAACTCGCAGAACTGGGCGATTTCTTCCTCATTGCCAGGCTCCTGGTGGCCAAACTGGTCACAGGGGAAACCCAGTACCTTGAAGCCCTTGTCACCGTATTCCTGATAGATCTTCTCCAGACCCTTGTACTGGGGTGTGAATCCGCATTTGCTGGCCGTGTTGACGATCAGCAGGACGTCGCCTTCATAGTCTGAAAGAGTCTGGTTTTCGCCTTCAATGGTTTCGGCTTCGAACTGATGTACGGTGTCGCTCATTGTCTGATTCCTGATGCTATGGTGTGTCCTGCCTGGCTTCAATGTCGTCGCCTTCACAGGCACCTGGTGTGGATCGCGTGATGCCCATGGTACTTGCCACACAGGCGTTTGAATAGGTCTTGCCATCACATCCGCAGACCGGCCGGTACTCCATCGTGCACATGCGCTCTTCCGGATTCTTTACCTTGATCTTGCAGGCCGGTTCTTCCGGCGTGGCAACCTCCGGTCTGGCAACCTCTTCTGGCTGATTGCTGCAGGCCACCATCAGTGACAGGATGAGAGCACCGCCGATTTGTGTCAGTATTCGCATGCACATTCCTTCGAATGGATTGAGCAGACAGGATGAACAATTCATGAGCAAAATGGAAGAGCCGCGGCTGATTCTGAAGCTGATTGAGCGGGACTGGCCAGATCAACTGGCATCATTTCCTGCAGCCGGAGACGCGGCAACATTCCCGAGCCTGGACGAGATGAACCGATGGTGGTCTGCGGTGGCTTGTGAAGAAACAGGTCAGAATGTCGACATTCCATCGTATCGATTCACTGAACAGCAAGCTTCACTCACGGCAGTGTCCTATGAATCCGGTATTGCAAAAACCGGTGCCATCCCAACCCGAACGGACAACTGGCATGACCTGTTCAACGCACTGGTCTGGATTCGTTACACGCGCATCAAGCGCACACTGAACCGGGCTCACCTGAATCAGCTTGACTCAGCGGGCAAACAGCCCGGAGTTCGCAACAGGATGCGAGATTACGTCACCCTGGTGGACGAGACCGGCATCGTTCTGTGCGGCAGCAGGCCTGAACACGAACGGATGATTCGGCAGCATGACTGGCATGCCCTGTTTGTTGACTGTCGGGCTGACTGGCACAGTAACCTGCACGCCTTCGTCATTGGCCATGGTCTGCTGGAACAACTGTTGACGCCCTATGTCGGGCTCACGGCAAAAGCGCTGTTTCTCGAGGTTGATCACACATTCAATTCGATGAAGCATGCAGACAAACTGACCGAAGTCGATCACATTGTAGCCAAGAGGCTGAAGCAGGAAACCGGCTTGTGTGAAACTGCACCATCCAGTAGCACAATATCCAATATCAAGAACGCATCAAGTCGATTGCTGCCACTGCCGATTCTCGGCATACCAGGCTGGTGGCCTGCCAATGAAGATCACATTTTTTACAAAAACCAGAACTATTTCAGGCCCCTGCGCGTAACAACGAAAAGGTGATGGTATGATGTCCGACTCTGGTGGACACGCGTGAATGCGGAGAATTGAATTGATGAAACAACGATGGTGGTTACTGCTGGCGCTGCCTCTGGCGGTCTCGGTCAAGGCAAGTATCTGGGATAATCCTGAAAATCTGACGCACCTGCCCGAGGACATCTCTGCCGAACAATTGCGTGCCGTCATGATCAAGTTCACCCGGTCTACCGGATTGCGCTGCAGCGGCTGTCATGTCGGTGAGGAAGGTCAGCCACTTGAAGAATACGACTTTACCAGTGACGAGAAGCGGTTCAAGAAAATCACGCGCCAGATGATGGACATGGTTACCGCCATCAATGGTGAACACCTGTCACTGCTGAAAGGCAACAAGCGCATCAATTGCATGACCTGCCACCGCGGAATCGCCGAGCCCTACATGACCGGTACGGTACTCAACAAGGTACTGAAGAAAGAAGGCATCGAGGCCATGACGGCACGCTACATGGAACTACGCGAGATGTACCATGGCACGCACAGCTATGATTTTTCCGAAGGCATGCTGATCGATCTGGCGCTCAAGAATCAGAAATTCGATGCAACTGCAGCCGAAACCCTGCTGAAACTGAACCTGGACTACTTTCCGGACAGTTTCGACAGCCATTTCATGCTCGGCCAGATGTATCTGAAACAGGGACGGCAGGATGAAGCACGACAGGCTCTTGAGCGAGCTGATGCCATCAATCCACACCCCATGGTCAAGAAGGCGCTGAATCAGCTACAACAGAACGACTGACCGATGCCCGATTTCTGAGCACTACGTAACTGCCCGTTTAATGTTCAAATTCGGGCGGTTTGTAATCATTTGTTAATTCAAACACCCGTTCGTTTCCGCGACATGCCGATCGTGATAGTGTTTCAGTGTTGGTGTCCCAGGGAAGAAGCGGGGCGGTCGAAAATCCTCAAAAGAAATGTGGGCGCTCAGGCACAGGGTGACATCACATGGGGGAAATTATGAATAATCGAGCGAATTCGCAGGAAGTACGTGGTCGGTACCGCGCACTCATCGGATTCATTGCACTATTTGTCCTGACGATCATTTCAGTGCTGTTGCTGAACTTCATTGTGTCATCACAGTTTGAAGATGACGCAGCAGAGATCAATATGGCAGGCCAGCAACGCATGCTGTCCCAGCGCATGATCAAGACTTTGCAGAATATACTCATCGCCCAACAGAGCAGCCAGTCTGTTACACCACACTTGATCGAATTGCGTGAGACATTCGAACAGTTTGATATCACACTGTACGCATTCGATACCGGTGGTGAAATTCGAGACAGCGACAATCAACTGGTATACCTGAATGCTGTCAGCATCCCTGACGGTCGTGACGCCATCGAAGAAACCAAACTGATCTGGAAAGATTACGGTCTGGCAATCCAGGGCATACTCAAAGCCGATGGCGTGGCGATACAATCAATTTCAGATGCCAACGCTAGTCTCGACAAGGGAGCAGATGCACTGTTTGCAGCACTGTCTGCTGCACAACGAAGCCAGTCTGAAGCTGAACCTGAGTTTGAGCTTGATGACAATATCCGCTATCAATTACTCCTGACCCAGCAAATCGTCAACAGCTTGTTCAAGATCGAGCAGGCACAACTGACAAATTCGTCGATCACTCAACCCATCAAGGAACTGACACAGCAAGTCAATCTCTTCGATACAAATCTGTCTGACATGCTGGCTGGGATAGAATTGACGGGCTCTGACGGCACCACACGTTCGGCTGATCCGGTAACCAATGCACAAACAGCAGACTTTCTGTTGCAGGCAAGCGAATTATGGCAACCGATGAAGAAAACGCTGGACCGGGTTACTGAAGCAGACACTTCAGGGTTGATCAGCCTGACACAGGCAATCGCATTTGCATCGACAAACAACCTCAGGCTTCTGGGGCTGATGGATTCACTCGCGGCTGCACTGGAGAATGATTCGGCACGCAGATCAGATACACTGCGACTGATCCAGATCATCGGTATCGCCTTCGCACTGCTGATGTTCGCCATCATTGTATTCTATTTTCTCAGTCAGCTTCGTCGTACCGATGTCCAGCTTAATCGGGCCAGAAGGGAAACTGACCGAATTCTGGATACGGTCAATGATGGGCTCTTCCTGATGGATAAAGAACACACAATCGGCAATCAGTATTCGGGCTCTCTGGTCAACATCCTCAATGAAGAGCAACCTGCAGGACAGAATTTCCTCACATTGCTTCGCAAGATAGTTCCCGAGAAAACGCTTCAAACGGCCGAGGATTACATCGAATTGCTACTGGGTGATCGTGTCAATGAGGAACTGGTCACTGACCTCAACCCACTGGATGAAATTGAAGTGTTTTTCGATAGTGGTGGAGGTGAACACCTCGCTCGCCACCTCAGTTTCGGATTCAAGCGCGTCATTGTTGATGACCAGATTTCTCACTTGCTGGTCAAGGTGGACGATGTTACCGACAGAGTTACCCTGGAACGCGACCTGATGCTGTCGCAACAGAAATCACAGGCTCAGTTTGATCTCATGATTCAGGTGCTCCATGTTGATCCCACACTGTTGACTCGCTTCCTGGGTGATTCCGAGTCATCCCTGGCTGAAATCAATGATGTTCTCAGTCAGCGCAGCATTACTCCCAGACAACACGCCAGCAAGGTTGGTGAGATATTCAGAATCTCTCACGGTATCAAGGGAGACGCAGCCAGTCTCGGTCTCGAAGTCTTTGAAGAAAAAGCTCACGAGTTTGAAGACATTCTGGAAGAGATTCGCGACAAGGATCACATCACTGGAAAGGATTTCCTGCCGCTGACGATCAAACTCGACGAATTTCTCAACCAGATCGAATCCCTGAGAACTCTGATACTGAGACTCGGACAACTGCAGAAATCAATCAAGATCACCAATTCATTTGAAGCTGACAAAGCAAGTGAACAGAACAAATCACTGCCAGCAGGTCAATTCCAGAGCATTCTGGGACAACTGGCTCAAAAGGTTGCAATTGAAACGGACAAGCGGGTCCAATTCCGTATTGAGGGCGAATCGCTGATACCCGACGAGTATCGCAGTGAATGCAATGACATTCTGATCCAGCTCATCAGGAATTCCATCGTTCACGGTATAGAGGATTCTGCCCAGCGGAATGCCAATCAAAAACCAGCTGAAGGTCAGCTCAATGTTACGGTCACCGAGGTTGAAGGCAACAATATCCAGATCGACTATCATGATGACGGCAGAGGCTTGTCGGTCGAGGCGATCAAACTGGCCGCCAGGAACAAGGGACTGGTGAACGATGAACAACTCGATTCACTGTTGCCCAAACAGATTGTCGGACTGATCTTCAAGTCCGGATTTTCGACAGTCGAAAAATCTGACAGGAATGCCGGACGTGGTGTCGGCATGGATGTTGTTGCATCCAAGGTCAGGGCACTTGGCGGAACCATTGGCGTCAAATCGGTACCTGGACATTTCTGTGAATTCATCATTCGACTGCCAAAACCCGAATCGTCTTACCACATTGACAGGGAGGCTGTGTGATGCGATTGATGATTGTCGACGACTCGATGATAATCCGAAACCGGATACAGCGAGCCATCGAGGACTTCAACCTTGAAGTAGTCGGGCTGGCCTATAACGGTGTGGAAGCGGTAGAGATGATGACAATCGGCAAGCCTGAAATTGTCACCATGGATCTGACCATGCCCAACATGGACGGTGGTGAGTGTATCGAAAAGATACTTGAAATTGATCCCAACCTGATCATTCTGGTGGTCTCTGCCCTCAAGGACAAGGCGACAGCCATCGCCGCCATGAAGAAAGGGGCACATGGGTTTCTATGTAAACCGTTTACGGAACAGGAACTCACCGGTGCACTGGCCAAGCTGATTGGCAGCAAAAAACAATGAACGAGTCGGATCTCAGGGTGTTTATCGATGGTGCCATCCATTATTTCAGCACGATGTCGGCCAGTCCGGCAACCATCCAGACACCTTACCTGCGCAGTAATGACGATGCCATGGCGCATGAATACACTGGCATCATCGGTATTTCAGGCCACAAGAAGGGGTGCGTGTATTACACCGCACCTGGCAGTCTGTTGAAGCACCTGCTATTGACCATTGGTGAGGATGACACATCTCACGATGCGATGTGTGACCTGGTAGGTGAAGTGGCCAACACAATCGCGGGCAACGCTCGCAGTTATTTTGGTTCGGAATTTCTGATTTCAGTCCCCGTTGTGGTGGATGGAAAGCCGGACAGGATCAGATTGCCGCAGGATCTGCGGTCTTACATTATCCCTGTACTATGGAGGAATTATGAGTCAGCGGTCGTCATTAGTCTCGAGTAGGGATTACATAGATCTCAACAACTATGTAATAGAAAGCGAGTCCAAGCAGAGAGAGGAAAACAACCAGCGCGTAGACGATCGCTGTGATCTCGAACAGCGCATCACGATCACCAATGCTGATACCGGCGAGATCGTCGGTCACGCATTGAATCTTAGTGAAACCGGCTTGTGCATCATGAGCAATCATGAACTGGAGCCCGATCAGGTTCTCGCGCTGCACCTTGCGGTAAACTCCAGGGAGAGTAACTTGCAGTTCATTGATCTGCGCGCAGTGGTTCGCTGGTGTGAAGCCATCAAGGGCCATAACCGGCACTATGCCGGACTGGAAATTACAGTGCTGCCGATCAAGTCGAAATTTCGCCTCAACAGCCTGCTGGACAAACTGTCTGCAGCGAATGAAGACGACACCTGATCATAGCTTATCGCGAATCTGTGAGGTCCGTGCCTTGCCGGCGACCATTTTCAGCAAGTAGCCCTGTCACAGTTCGATAGCTTGAAGATTATTCCTTTGTCGACTGATTCGACTCGGGTTAGTCTGTCACCGAATTCCATAATTATTCCCAGCCCATGTACCTGACCCCGAAACGCTACCGCCGGTTGCTCAATACTGTATTTGGTCCCTACTGGGGCACGGGGATCAAGATCGTCACCGTTGCCAAAGACTGGTCGCATCTTCATGTGCGAATGCGTCTGGGCCTGTTCAACCGCAATGCCGTACGGACTCACTTTGGCGGCAGTCTCTACGCCATGGTTGATCCACATTGCATGATCATGCTGATGAACACACTGGGCCGGGATTATATTATCTGGGACAAATCCGCCGAGATTGAATTCATCAGTCCCGGGCGCGGTACCGTACATTGCCGTATAGACATCAATTCTGACCGGGTTGAATCGATCCGGGAGCAAGCCGACTCCAGCGAAAAGATTTATCCGGAATTCGAACTGATGATAACGGATGATGCGGGTGAGCCCGTAGCACGCGTGACCAAACGTCTGTATGTACGTCGCAAGAATCGCTGAACTCAGAATCAGCGCTTTTTCTTAGGCACGTACAGATCTGTGATCGTGCCCTCGAACACTTCGGCTGCCATGGCGACCGTTTCCGACAGCGTGGGATGCGGATGGATGCTGAGGCCAATATCACTGGCATCACAGCCCATCTCGATCGCCAGCACGCATTCGGCGATCAGGTCACCGGCATGCGGCCCGGTGATGCCGGCACCCAGCAGGCGATCGGTTTTCGGATCGAACAGCAGTTTGGTCAGGCCCTCTGTACGTGCATTGCCGATGGCACGGCCACTGGCCGCCCAGGGGAACACGCCTTTCTCGTATTCAATACCCTGCTCCTTTGCTTCCAGTTCGGTGAGTCCGACCCAGGCAACCTCGGGATCGGTGTAGGCCACAGATGGAATCACTCGGGCATCGAAGAAACTCTTGTGGCCGGCGCAGACTTCAGCCGCCACCTTGCCTTCATGGGTGGCCTTGTGTGCCAGCATGGGCTGACCGACAATATCACCGATGGCAAAGATATGCGGCACATTGGTGCGCATCTGATTGTCGACAGGAATAAATCCCCGATCAGTGACATTCACCCCGGCCAGGCCGCAATTGATCTGGCCGCCATTGGGTGAACGCCCAATCGAGACCAGCACACGGTCGAAGGTCTGTGGCTCGGTGGCCTGCTTGCCATCGAAGCTGGCCACCAGTCCGTCATTGGTCGCCTCGATACCGGTGACACGGGTCTGAAGCATGATGGCCTCGTATTTCCTGCTGATGCGCTTGTTAAGGGGTCGAATAAGATCCTTGTCTGTGCCCGGCATAATTTGATCGAGCATTTCGCAGATCGTCACCTTGCTGCCCAGCGCCTCGTACACCGTTGCCATCTCAAGACCGATGATACCGCCGCCGATGACCAGCAGGCGCTCGGGCACATCGGCCAGATCCAGTGCGTCGGTCGAATCCATCATGCGCGGATCATCCCAGGGGAAACCGCCGAGTTTGATGGCCTGCGAACCGGCCGCGATGATGGCCTTCTCGAAACCGATGGTCTTGTCGCCGGCATCGGAACTCACCCTGATCTGATTCGGACCGGTAAATTCGCCGGTGCCCTTTACCACACGGACACCGCGTTGCTTTGCCATGCCGGAAAGGCCGGAATTCAACTGCCCGACCACCGAAGACTTGAATCCACGCAGCTGGTCGAGATCGATTTTCGGCTCACCAAAATCAACCCCGTGCGATTTCATGGCCTGTGCCATGTCTATGACTTCTGCGGTGTGCAGCAGAGCCTTGGACGGTATGCACCCGACATTGAGACAGACACCGCCGAGCACCTCGTAGCGCTCGATCAGGATGACATCGAGTCCCAGATCTGCAGCACGGAAAGCTGCCGTGTATCCGCCTGGCCCGGAACCAAGTACCACCACCTCGGCGCTGAGGTCACTGTCGGCACCTGTCGATGCAACTGCAGGCTCCGGCTGTGGATTTTCTGGCTCACCAGCGCTGTCATCCGCCTGATTTTCGGCTGACTGATCAGCCGCTTCTTTGTCTGCAGGTTCATCCGCTGCTGCTGCATCTTCAGCGATGACTTCGGCGATGGCTGTGCCTTCCGACACCAGATCGCCAACAGCAACCATCAGCTTGCTGATGGTTCCCGCAACGGGAGCAGGCACTTCCAGTGTGGCCTTGTCACTTTCCAGCGTCATCAGTGACTGTTCTGGCTCGATGGTGTCACCCTCGGCAACCAGGATTTCAATAACCGGGATATCCGCGAAATCACCGATGTCGGGAACCGTAACTGTAATGCTCTTGCTCATGTATCACCTTGACTGGGTTGTTGGGTGGCAGCGTTCACTGCAAATATGTCGTGTTGTATTCGTAGTATTTCGCTGAAATCAATTCTGTCTCAGGATCAGCATGCCATCGCGCTGAATCATCTCCAGGTCGCGAAGGAACGTCATGCCCAGCAGGACATCGGGCGATGACATGTTCGGCACCACGCTGGCAGAGACATCGTACAGGGTGATGGAACCCACGCTGATTTCATCCAGACGAGTCTGGTACCCCTCGACCACACCATTGGCGGTTGAGGCAAGGATGGTACGGCCGCGAGGCAGATCCAGTCGCCGTGCCAGTGACTGTGACAGCGCCACATCTGTGGCACCGGTATCGACCAGCACCGGCACTTCGAGACCGTTGAGACGGGCACTGACCACATACTGATCCTGACGGTTTGCCACCAGGGTCACCTCATTGAACTGTGCCGTGGTCCGGCTGTCCGGGTTTCGATTGGGGTTGACCTGACGATCGAGCACGCCGTTGAAGAACCAGGTCATCAGCGCCAGCGCCAGTACGCTGGCGACGACGATCATGCCGCGCCCCATACCGTGGTGTTCGTGGTTGCCACCCTGATCTCGCGGATCGGTCACAGCAGCAGACGCCTCACATCCGAGATCATCCACGACAGGTATCCGGTAAACCGGGCTGCCGAGGCCCCATCGATCACGCGGTGGTCGTACGACAGTGATAGCGGAAGTACCAGCCGTGGTTCAAACTCAGACCCGTTCCAGACCGGTTTACGGGCATGTCGCGAGACCCCCAGAATGGCCACTTCAGGGGCATTGATGATCGGCGTAAAGGCTGTGCCGCCGATACCACCGAGCGATGAAATCGAGAAACAGCCACCGGACATGTCGGTCGGTGTCAGCTTGCGATCACGAGCACGGGCACTGACATCACCCAGTTCGGCCGCCAGCTCGTAGACCGACTTGCGATCACAGTCACGCAACACAGGCACCACCAGACCGTCAGGTGTATCCACGGCCACACCGATATTGAAATATTTTTTCAGCACCAGTGATTCGCCGCTGGCATCAAGCGAGGCATTGAATGCAGGAAACTCCTTAAGCGCACCGACACAGGCCTTGATGAGGAACGCCAGTGGCGTCAGCGCGATGCCTTTTTCCCGGGCCTGATCCTTGTGCGCCTTGCGAAATGCTTCCAGTTCGGTCACATCGGCTTCATCATGCTGGGTGACATGCGGAATCATCACCCAGTTGCGCGACAGGTTGGCCCCCGAGATTTTCTTGATACGCGACAGCGGCTCCACTTCGATTTCGCCAAACTTGCTGAAATCGACACTGGGCCAGTCCAGCAGGCTCAACCCTGTGGTGCCGGATTCTGCCGCCTGGCCACTACCCTTGCGGTGCATGACCTGCTTGACGAATCCCTTGATATCCTCTGCCGTGATGCGTCCCTTGCGGCCTGTACCAGTCACCTCTGTCAGGGGCACACCCAGCTCGCGAGCCAGTTTGCGTACGGAGGGGCTGGCGTTGGGAAGTCTGTCGTCCAGTTTGATGGCGCTGGCATCGTAGGACACGGGCGGTGTGGCTTCACGTCGCGTGCCTGCATCAGTTGCCGTTCCACTGGTGTCGGCAACAGCCGGTGGTTCGCTGGATGCCGGTTCGGGTTCGCGTTCTGGTGCCGGTTCGGATTCGATTTCTGTGTCTTCTGTCTCGGGCTGTTCCGCTTCAGCTTCTGATTCACTCTGATCTGCCGTGGCTTCCAGCATCAGAATAAGATCGCCTTCCGATACCTTGTCACCCACGCTGAGCTTGAGCTCTGCCACCTTGCCTGCCTGTGGACTGGGCACTTCCATGGTGGCCTTGTCACTTTCCAGTTCGATCAATGCCTGATCGGCCTCGATCACATCACCCGCATCGACGAGTATGCCGATGACTTCGATTCCCTCGAAATCGCCAATGTCGGGAACCCTGATTTCCGTGAGATTTGACATGATGGCCTCCTACACAGACATCGGGTTGGGCTTGTCTGAATCGATGCGGTAACGCTTGCGCGCATCATTCAGCGTGGATTCGGGCAGTGTACCGAGTTTCACCAGCCGAACCACGACGGTCCAGGCGATGTGATAGCGATCCACCTCGAAAAAGTGCCTGAGCTGTGGACGGGTATCTGAACGGCCGTAACCGTCAGTGCCGAGTACAGTGTAATCGGCATCGATATAGGGCCGGATCTGATCGGCGTAGGCGCGCACATAATCCGTGGCTGCGACAACGGGACCGGCACTGCCAGACAGACAGTCGGCCACATAGCTGGATTTGGGTTTTTTCTCCGGATTCAGATGGTTGTAACGTTCAATGGCTGCACCCTCACGGCCCAGCTCGGTGAAACTGGTGGCACTCCAGATATCGCAGGCCACCTTGTAGTCTTCCTTCAGCATGTCGGCCGCTGCCATCACTTCGTGCATGATGGCACCACAACCGAGCAGTGTGGCCCTTGCCCTGGGCTTGCCCCGTCCAGCCGACAGGAACTTGTACAGGCCCTTGCGGATGCCCTCTTCAGCCCCCTTTGGCATGGCCGGCTGATTGTGATTCTCGTTGATCACGGTGATGTAGTAGTAGACATCCTCCTGATCGTGGTACATGCGGCGCAAACCGTCCTGTACGATCACGGCCACCTCATATGCGAAGGACGGGTCGTAGGAAATACAGTTGGGGATAGTCGCCGACATCATGTGGCTGTGACCGTCCTCGTGTTGCAGACCTTCACCGTTCAGTGTCGTTCGGCCCGAGGTGCCACCCAGCAGAAATCCACGTGCCCGCATGTCGCCGGCAGCCCAGGCCAGGTCGCCGATTCGCTGAAACCCGAACATCGAATAATAGATATAGAAGGGAATCATCTGGATACTGCTGTTGGCATAGGACGTCGCCGCGGCAATCCAGGACGAAAATGCACCCGCCTCGGTCAGGCCTTCCTGCAGGATCTGGCCGTTTTTCTCTTCGCGGTAATACATCAGCTGATCGGAATCGACCGGTTCGTACAGCTGGCCGATCGAGGAGTAGATGCCGAGCTGTCGGAACATGCCTTCCATACCGAATGTGCGCGCCTCATCGGCCACGATCGGCACCACGCGCTCCTTGATGTTCTTGTCCCTCAGGATAATGGCCAGTGTGCGGACAAAGGCCATGGTGGTCGATATCTGACGGTCGCCGGTATCCTTCAACAACGACTCGAAGGCGGCCAGCTCGGGCACCTTGAGTGGTTCGGTTTCATTGGCATGACGTGCTGGCAGGTATCCGCCGAGCTTTTCGCGCTGCTCGTGCATGTACTTGATTTCCGGAGCATCTGCCGGTGGCTTGTAGTACGGTACCGCCGCCAGTTCGTCGTCCGAAATCGGGATATTGAATCGATCCCGGAAGGCGCGAACGGCCTCATCGTCCATCTTCTTCTGCTGGTGGGTAATGTTCTGTGCCTCACCGGCATCACCCATGCCGTAACCCTTCACGGTCTTGGCCAGGATCACTGTGGGCTGTCCCGTGTGCTGCATCGCCGAATGGTAGGCGGCATACACCTTGTGCGGATCATGACCACCACGATTCAGTCGCCAGATGTCCTTGTCCGACATGTTGGCCACCATTTCCTTGAGCTCCGGGTAGGCGCCAAAGAAATGATCGCGGGTGTACTTGCCACCCTTGGCCTTGTAGTTCTGATAATCACCGTCAAGACATTCATCCATGCGTTTTCTCAGCAGCCCCTTGGTGTCCTTGGCCAGCAGCGGATCCCAGTAGGATCCCCAGATCACCTTCAGAACGTTCCAGCCGGCACCGCGGAACACACCCTCCAGTTCCTGGATAATCTTGCCGTTACCACGAACCGGACCATCCAGACGCTGCAGATTACAGTTGATGACGAACACCAGATTGTCGAGCTGTTCGCGTCCGGCCAGCGAAATCGCACCCAGGGATTCCGGCTCATCGGTTTCACCGTCACCTAAGAATGCCCAGACCTTGCGGTTGGCAGTATCAGCCAGACCGCGGTTGTGCAGGTACTTCAGAAACCGTGCCTGATAGATGGCCATGATCGGTCCCAGCCCCATCGAGACGGTTGGCAGCTGCCAGAAATCGGGCATCAGCCAGGGATGCGGGTAGGATGACAGGCCTTCGCCGTCGACCTCGCGACGGAAATTGTCCATCTGCTTCTCGGTCAGCCGGCCTTCCAGGAATGCCCTGGCATAGATGCCAGGTGATGAATGGCCCTGGTAATAGACCAGATCACCACCATGACCGTCGGTGGGCGCATGGAAAAAATGATTGAACCCCACATCGTACAGCGTGGCAGCGGATGCGAATGAGGCAATGTGACCGCCCAGACTGGAATCGGCACGATTGGTGCGTATCACCATGGCCATGGCATTCCAGCGTATCCAGCAGCGCAGTCGCCACTCGAATTCATTGTTGCCGTCACTGCGAGCCTCGGCATGAGCCGGGATGGTATTCAGGTAGGCGGTGGTGGCATCGTAGGGCAGATGTGCACCCGAACGTCGTGCCAGATCAACCATGCGTTCGAGCAGGTAATGGGCCCGTTCGGAGCCATCAGCCTGGATTACGGCCGACAGTGCTTCCAGCCATTCATCGGTTTCGAGAGGATCAATGTCCTGTCTGGGGTCGTGGGATACTGACATTGCTGCTGCCTGTTCTACGGTCCGGCCCATGATTCTAGCGATTTAGGCATCGGGCTGCATTATTTAGCCTGGCTAAGTAATTTTTTAAAGAAATTTCACTCCAAACTGAGAGAATCAGGCCCTGAAACTCACCTATACAATGTACATGCCCTAACACTGCACACAGTGTCCTGTAGGATGAGGACGGGAACTGTTATTGGGGGCAGTTCTGATGTTCAAATATGGATGAGGGGCCTTTTTTCATTTGAACTCAGAACTGCCCCCATTTTTTCGCCTGTAATCTGCGATCAGGTCGATTTCATGGCCTGAATCTGCTGATGCAATTCCTTGATTTCCGGTGTCAGCGGGTGTGAGCCGTGCTTCTGCAGCAGATAGTTGACGATCTTTTCCGATTGCCTGTCATCACCCAGCTTTTCAAACAGGATCCTGGCCACCAGCAGGTGCACCGGCACCATGTCCGTGTGGCCGGGAAACAGCTTGCCAAAGCTCTGACAAATGCGTATTGCCATCTGATGCTGACCGCGTTCGGTGGCAGCCGAGGCCAGTGGCAATACGATATCGCCATCCACCATGCGGAAGTTGGGGTATTCATTGTAGGCCTGGCGGGCCATGTCCAGTGCCTGCCTGACCTTGCCGGATTCAAACAGCTTGATCACGGTCAGGGCGGCATGACCATACCACTCCTGTGGTGCGTCGGTTTGCAGACAAAGCGTTCTGAACTGGGCATTGAGTGGTGAATCCGGCCCTTCACGATGAATGGCTTCACGCATCACACGTCGTGCTGCCCCATGCTCACCGGCAACCCGCAACTGCTTGACTCGAAGCAGTACCGGATCGGTTTCACCCGACATCATCTGGACATTCTTCTCGACCACACCCAATTCGAGTTCATAACCAAGACGATCATGGAACTGGTAGATGAGATAGCCCATCAGGAAAAACATGATGACCAGAAAATACAGGGCGATGAAATTATTGCTCAGTATCGCCAGTGAAAACGGCAGGTAAACAGCCAGAACCCGGCCAGACACCCATGACAGCACGATCAGTACGAACAGAAAACCCACCATCACCAGATAAGCCGATCCGAGCCGTTTTATTCCCTCAATCAGCGTGGCCACATTGAAGGCCGAGAGCAGAGTCTGATCGATGGCCAGCGCCATCACTGCCATTGGCAGGAAAAACAGAAAGACAATCGCCAGCAGTAACGCCACGGAGAAGCTGATGAAATTGTAGGCCAGCACCACAATCAGAGCGAGCACGAACAACAATGCGAACTGCTGCCAGAAGATGCTCCAGCTCTGCATCTGGTAGAAGTTTTCGGGCGGCTCCAGATTTCCTCTGGAGGTATTGGTCAGCACGCTGTAACAGAACTGATAACTGGCGATGGCCGTGGCCAGCTGGATGATGCGTCCAAGCGGGAATGGAAAGTACAGTGCAATCCAGCCCAGCACCGCATACAGACCGATGGTCAGCACCGCAATGGGGTGGAACGGGTATTTCAGCATGTCCGGGATCAGTTCCCAGAACGGCTTGATATCGGGTGGTGGTGTCGGTCCGTCTGCTGCCCTCTCCCCAGCCCGATTGTTTCCACCCTCAGTCATGCTCATCGTGATCAGTCACCCCTTGAATGCCATGCTGCAAGCACGGCTGCCTCCCGTTCTGCCGAGATCCCGGCTTTCATCTCTGCCTGGCGATCCTCTGGCAATGTCCTGAACCATGCCAGTGTATCGCGTGCCGAGTCAACCACCGATCGCATTTTCAGCCCGGCAGCCACGGCAGCACGGTTGCTGAAGGTGGCGAATCCGCTGTAATCACCGCTGGCCGGTACCCACGAGGGCATGTCTGACCAGGGCTGGATTGATTGTGTCTGCAAATAATCGGCATCCACCCAGGTCAGCGATGCCCTTGCTCTCCACACCGGTGCTGACCTGTGCGAGCATCTCACTGATGGCCATCGGTTGCAGAGGGCCCACTCCATTGAACACTCCCCGGGTGCCCTGTTCGGCCATGTGCACATACCAGTTGGCAAGATCCCGGGCATCAATGAACTGTACCGGATCACTGCCGTTTCCAGGCGCCAGCACCTCGCCACCACGAGCCAGTCGTACCGGCCAGTAGGTAAAGCGGTCGGTCTTGTCACGCGGGCCGATGATCAGTGTGGGCCGTACAATTATGGCACGATCACCGTAGATATCCTGCGTGGTCTGCTCGCTCAGGGCCTTGAGCCCGCCGTACGTGGCACCCGTCACTTCCTCGACAGTCGGATCATCGAGCACGATGGTGGGCGCACTTTCATGCTGGCCAACGGTGGCATAATCGGAATACACCGACACACTGGAGGTAAACAGGTAGGCACCGACGTGATCGGAGAGCAATTCTCCGGTCGCCCTGACCCAGCGCGGCAGGTTGGCCGAGTTATCAATGACGATATCCCATTCCCTGCCCTTCAGACCCTCGATATTGTCATTGCGGTCACCGATGATGGTTTCCACACCCGCAAACAGATCCGGATCGGATTTGCCCCGGTTGAACAGGGTCACCGAGTGATTGCGAGCAATGGCGGCATTGACGATGTGTGGGCCAATGAAGCCGGTGCCACCAAGTATGAGGATCTTCAATGGCCTGGGGGCCGGTGTCAGTGCCCAAAGACCCGGCACCGAACCTGCCAGAGTGACCAGACCCGTCGTGATTAGAGAATTTCGGATAAATTCGCGTCGTGATGTCATGAGATTACTGCCGCTCCGGATGAGATTGATTCACCCATGGTACGACGAACGGCAATGATCGGCATAGTGAATCAGTCATGATACTGGCCAGACAGGTGTGTCTGGCCTGAGCGCTTCTGAGTCGACGTAAAAAAGGCCGGCAGTGCCGGCCAATCGGTGCCAGGAAGAACCTGAGTGCCTGGGAGTCTGTCCTGTCTGATTTACTCGAAACCGCTGGAGAAGATCGCCGCATCACCCTGCAAGCGGTAAACGGCATTGAAACTGCCAGTGCCCGATGTGGTATCGAATGCCCTGACGCGAATACTGTACTGACCAGAGAACGGCGGCGAATAACCGCTGATGCTCGAGGCCGTTCCACAGCTGTTGTCATTGACGGCATAGAGAAAAATGCCATTGATATCATACAGTTCCATCACCTGATATCGAAGCTGGCAAAACCGCCATCAGCAGCACACAGACTGAAATCGTAACTGAGTGCCGGATGCAGATTCACCCTGGCCTCGTAGTAGCCACCCTCGGCGATGGCGCCGCCAAAGCCGCCACTCTGCCAGTGTTCGGTGATACTCAGTGTGCTCGGCACATTGCGCACCTGCACGGCCGAATAATCGGTCGACCAGGATGAGTTGTTACCCAGGTCATCATCGCCCAATGAGAAGAACAGGCCGGAAAAATAACGACCCGGCAGGATGTCGGTTGTGATCAGTTCGGGTGACAGGTTGAAATACCAGGTGAAGAAGGTGGGTATGTCGGCCACCAGTGTTGTGGTACCCAGGTAGCGAGCGCCGGTCCATGACATGCGCTGCGGTGTGAGGTAGAGCTGCACCTCTGGGTTGACGATATTGTCAGTACCCAGATTCTCGATTTTGGAAGATGTCGAAAACGTCAGTAGCTGGCCATGATAGATCTCGTTGGGCGGCAAGGCGTCATGATAACGTGCATGCGTACTGTCTGTCCGATCGCTGGTACGGTAATGAAACAGCGCGGCATCGTGTCTGGCCACACTGACATAGGCATCGCGAACGGCATTGGTATCGTCGGTGGTCAACTGTGGCAGGCGATAGGATTTGGGTGCGTAATTCATTGCCGAATCCCACCACACATCCTGTTCATCGAACGGGTGATGCAAACCCCAGGCGTGGCCGAGTTCATGCAGCATGGTTCGCTCGAAACTCCACACATCATTACCGGAGCGAGTACCGAACTCGTTGTTCAGCGTCCAGCTGCGGGCCGGATTCAGCGCCACATCCGATTCGATGATATTGCCGCTTCCGATCCATCGGGAATATGTCACGCCCAGAGCTCCGGAAGACCACGGTTCGCCGAACTGTGCGATCATGTCGGCGTCTGATGGAAAGCCTGCCAGATCGAATTGACCGTCTCCCCAGGACCATGTGCCGGTTGGGGTGACCAGCACACGAAACAGTTCGCCTACGTAGCTGTTCCATTCCGACATCATGAACTGATCGTGTGGCGACCAGACAAAGGTGTCAGGCAGCTGATTGAAGACGACGGGCGGATTGGGGCGACGTGCCCAGGAATAGTTCAGATCGTTGCCCGGTGAGCGATGCTTGTCACCATGATTGACGCTGCCAACCACTTCACCGGCTGATTTACGCTCGAGAGCAGGCATGCGCGGTACAGGTGCATACGGATTGGCACGAACTTCGAGTGTATCAACCAGTTCAGTTGTTACCTGCATGGTGGTCGTAATGACCTGCTTGC
Organism: Lysobacterales bacterium; assembly: GCA_965212525.1. GTDB lineage: Bacteria > Pseudomonadota > Gammaproteobacteria > Xanthomonadales > SZUA-38 > SZUA-38. Next base: position 164,487 of record CBDBVC010000059.1, on the reverse strand, counting down.
GAGGCAGACCCTGATTCTGTGCCTTGTGTACTGTAGCTGGGGCCCTGCCGGATGCAGTCAGCTCATCGGACAGCACCTCGATGGCCGTCACCAGATCATCAAAGCTGAGGCGGCCAAGCTGTTTGAGCTCTGCCTGCGCCTCGGGCTCCAGCACACCGCTGTTGACGTTACCGTCTGGCCGTTCCCTGATCAGTGCTGTCCCGCCAGCGGCCAGTGGACTGAACACCTGGCGCGAAGCATCCTCGACAAACAGCAGGTAACGACTGTCTCCTGTCAATGGTACCGAGGTGCTCACCGAATGGCCTTCCAGCCCGACTGTGCCGCCGCCCATCGTCAGGGTCATGGTCTGACGGTCTTCCCCCTTGAGCACCTGACTTACCGCCAGTTGATAATCGGTAACGATCAGGTTGCCACGGTCATTCCAGCGCGAGTCCGAGCGCAACACAGTCGCCACCACTATCTGCTCGGAAGACAGAATGACATCATCCAGTGTGGTTGGTGCGGCCGTCGGGACCGCCTGTGCCGCCGTGGAGAACAGGCACAGCAGCAGCGATGAGAACAGGGCTGATTTCCTGTTTGAACGTATTGTGTCAGAAACAGTCATTGCGCAACCTCCACCCCGGAAACAGACAAACTGCTGAGATTAAGATTAGTACGTCCAGAGCCGTTTGCCACTAAACTGGTGATGGGCGTGCCCGGTGGTGCCGTGCCACCCGGGTTGGAACCCCAGAAGGAATAACTACCGGTGTAGTTGCTGCCCGAGCGATAGGCCCTGACATTGGAATTACTGAACAGATGGTAGTAACCCACCTGCACGGTTCTGCCGGCCGGTGCGATGCAATTGCATCGGTTTTCGGAGGTCAGCCCCATGTTGACGCCGATCAGACCATCCAGACTGGTGGAGTTGGTAATCACGGGAATGAAGATCGCACTTCCATCACTGAAGGTATTGTCTATCGTCAGATTCACCTGCGAGCCCGGTGAGCTGCCGAGATTGAAGGTGCCCGAGATGGAATCACCAATGGGAGTGCCGTTGGTGGTCTCCGAGCGAATCAGTTCCCAGCTGACTGTCAGTGCACCTGTGAAATTGACCGTCTCTGCCTGAGTCTGCCCTGCACTGGACACACCGATCTGCTGACCATTGACTCGAATCAACGCATCATTGAGCAGCTCGTTCTTGATCGTCAGAGTGGTTGTCCCTCCAGCTGGCGTGAACATGCAATCCAGCCCGGAAATCGAAGTCAGGCGGGTGATCGGTATTGTTCCCGAGCCGTAGAAGCTGCCGTTGCGATCCACAAAGCCCGAGTTGTACTGAACAGTTGCCGCATTGCAGCTGGAGAAGGTGATCACCACCGTGCCCCAGAATTCACGGGTCACAAAGGTGGGACTGAAACTGCCGAATGACATGTTCGACACATACAGCATGTCCAGCGAGGCCGTATTGGCTGACGTCATGCTGCCGGTGCCCACCAGAAAGATCGGATTGCCGAAGCCGTCATAGACAAACCAGTACATCAGCACCACACCATTGTCGAGTACCTCGATGATGAAGCCATGGCCCGACTGGCTGGCGTTGTACCAACTGCCCGAGAAGCCTGCCTCCAGCGACTTCAGGCCCATCGTTGATTTCAATGCAATGCCGGTATGATCTGCCACCTCAGAGACGAAGCCGGCCGGCACATCAACGCTCTGCCCGAAGACGGGTAAATCGGAGACAGAAGGCTTGAGTGTACCGACCGGAACCGGATCAGCTGCATGTAAGTGAATGCTGCAGCAAGTGATCATCGACAGGATAACGAGTCTTGTCATTGAAGAATTCATAACACCACCTCACACGATCATTTCACCTTGTGTAAGCCGGCTGCGAAAACCCTCTCATTTCCGTGGAGCGTGATTTTCATGATCGTGAAGATGCAGAGATGCCTATCAGCGTCAAGTGGCTGTTTTTTATGGGGAATCGTTATGCAAATCCCGCAATGTGACACAGTTCACACTTTTGCGTCACTGCATGAGTGGTTCATGGCGGTCCACATACATTAATTACAGGCGACTCATGACCGGATAAAAGGATGAATCGGTATGTGGATAGAACACACACAACGGACTGATCAGGCAATAGAGACTGTGCTGTATACAGTTGCAAAAACTTCAGCAGGCGGGCTATTATTTCCCTTGTTTTCCAGACCGGATGAGAAGGGGATACCCATCAGCAGCGATCGTGGCGATTTCGATTGTGAATCCATCTGCCTGCGGATCAGGGATGGCGATCGCAGTGCAGAGACCGAGCTGTATCATCAATACCACCGAAAATTATCCGGAATACTCTGGATCAAGTTTCATAACCAGACCCTGTGCGAAGACGTCACCCAGGAAACATTCCAGATCGTCCTCGAACGCCTGCGCACTCGAGGCATCGACGAACCCAGGTCACTCACCGGCTTTATCTGCAAGGTGGCCATCTATCAGGGCAGCAACTACATCAACAAGGAAAAAAAGAATTCATCGGCCATCGACCCCGATACCATTGATCGCATCGAAGGTGATGAGGAAGCTCCGGAGCAGGATTATCGTAACCAGGAGCTGGTAAACTTTGTCAAAACCATACTCGATGAGATGAAAACGCCCCGGGACAGAGAAATTCTGATCCGCTACTACTATCGCAACGAACCCGGCAAGGAAATCAGTCGTGACCTGGATATCAGCCACGAACAGTTTCACCGCGTGATCTCACGCGCCAGGCAGCGCATGAAGGGCCTGATCGAATCAAAACCCGGTTTCCAGCTGCCATGGGCAGTCGGTATTCTCATCGGCCTGATGACCGGTATTGCATCCAGACTGCTGAACACCCCCGTACACGAGGGCCTGCTATCATGAACAGTGACATGCAAAAGGCTCCAAATCAGGGTCGACCTGGTGATGACATGCTTGAGGCATTCGCCAGGGGACAACTGAATGAGACCGATGAGAAGAGGGTTCTGGTCTGGTTGATGGATCATCCTGATGATCTGGACAATATTCTCGTCGATGATCTGATCGGGCATGGCCTGAAAGCTACCGACGTGAGTGCATTCGCACACGATTCCCGTGACAGCGACACTGGCGTGAGCAATCAACCGTGGCTTACCAGAGTGTTTGGTCAGCCCAGTGTGCTGTTGAAAACCTATGCCGTCACTTCACTGTTCCTGATCACCTCGCTGTTATACCTTGTATTGAAAGACATCAACGGTATCACCGATAGCTACGTACATGAGATCGACAACCTGCGCGGCCCTGGCGAGACTCGACGAATCGTCTCACTCGAAGATGACCAGAACCTGGTGCTGCAGGCATTTGTGAGGGGCCAGAACTCGACATACTCCGTCACACTCCAGAACACAGAGACAGGAACCCGCCTGGACGGTACCTGATCTCAGCCCCAGCCCGTCGAGTTCGATTTCTGTCAATGTACCACCTGATCTACTCAAGCCCGGAGAGTGGGAGGTTCTGGTTCGGAGTGACACTGACATCATTATCAAGAACACATTTACCCTTTCACTGAATCAGTAAATACGGTGACGATTGCAGCCAGAGACTATCGTTTGATAAACACGGCAAGTGTTGCAGATGTGTATTCTGATGAACTGATCAGTCGCATCTACGAGAATATGTTTACCGCAACGCCCACCGATGCCAATTTCATTCCGGGCGGATTCACCTATCTGGCACAGATGATTTCTCATGATATCGTAGCCGCCACAGGGGGAATTGACTCAAGGTCAGTCAAACCTGTCCTGACACTCGAAAGCCTCTATGGTGATGACGACAGTTACAGGCGATACGATCTGTTCGAGCCAGATGGAGAATTCCGGATCAATCGTGAAGGCGAGATCCCCGATTTCATCCGAGATTCGAGCAAGCCAAACATACCCGAACAGCGCAATGATGAGAACGCACTCATCGCCCAGATGCATCTGTTCTGGCAGGGCAAACACAATGAAGCAGTCCGCAAGCTGAGAGAACTGCAACCTGATCTTTCTTACCGGGAGCTCATCTCGAATGCCCGGTACATAATCTGCAGCACATTTCATCACATCGTTCTCAATAGTCTGCTGGTCGAGTTTTGCAAGAATGAAGTGTATGCCGAATATCTGGCCAGGAACTTCAGGCCGAAACTCATCAAGAGAAAATTCTATACATCTGTGCCACTCGAATTCAGCAGGGGCATGTTCCGATTCGGTCACTCCATGGTCAGACGCCATTAATTTACTGACGAAGCACAGCACCATACCGACTAAGCTGCAGTCATTGATGAGGAACGATCGTTCCATCCCTCTGTCAGCACAGCAGCGGGTTGACTGGGGCATGTTCTTTCTCGATGACGAAAACATGTCTCACAGGATCGATACAAGAATAACCGAGGCCATGAAACACGCGCCGACAGAAGACCGCAATGTGCAAGTGAATATCGTGTCGAGCAACCTGAAGGCCGGATACAAAAAGAAAATGCCAACTGGCGTGGCCATAAGGGAATACCTGATGCAGCAGTTCCCGAACTTCACGTTCGAAGACATCGACATGACGCTGCCATTGATCGCATCACTCAAAGACCAGATTACCGAGGAAAACCTGCCCATCTGGCTGTATACACTGGCCGAAGCTGAATCAATCAAGGGGCGAGATGGTGGCATCGACCTGAAGGGGAATTCTCTGGGAACAGTCGGCAGCATCATCGTGGCGGACACACTCTGTGCCGCAATCGCATTTTCAGACATCGATAAATTCTGCAGCAGCGAATGCGCCAGAACATTCGCTGATCAATGGATTGCAGGATTCAAACTGCTGGATTTTTTTGACACAACTGAGGAGTAGACCATGAACAAATTTCTTGGCATGGGTGAGTGTACCGAGGTAAACAACGCGTACGACATTCTGTCTGAATACCATCCCGTTGAAGGCAACAAGGCAGATTTCAGCGTGGAAACCACACTCAGAGCGGACGGCAAGATTCGCATGCGTCCGATCGGTAGCTGGCACAACAAGTCCCGCAATATCATCCTGAAACTGGTACTCGAGCCTCACTATGACGGTGACGAGATCAGCCATTACCAGCACGATGATCTTCACCTGGACAAGAGCATACCGTCGATTGGCGAATTCAGACTGAAGCGCTGGAAAATCGAACATTTCACCAGTGATGGAAACAACTACATTCGCGATACTCTGACATGGATTCATGGCATTGATACCGTGGAATTACAGAATGCACTGTATGAATCACAGCAATCGGTGGCAGACTTCATTCAGAATCAGCCTGCTGGCTTTCGGGGACAACTCGGCAGATCAACAGAAGTCTTCACGGATTGGACCTGGATCCAGAGGCCCTACACCTGAGAGAACAGTCCATAGATAATCATGACGTGAACCAGAGTTCTCGCGTTGGTCGTTCTGGTAGAATTCCAGTCTGATCGGCAAATCTTCAACCGGATCAGGATGTGTAGATTGTTGACATCGAGAATGATCAGCTGCGTTGTCGTGCTGATCTGTACACTGACCATATCAGCAACCGTTTACGCGTTTGGTACAACCGGACAGCCCAGCAGTGCGCCCTTTGCACTGCTGATGCGTCATGACATTGATCGCGCAATTGCATCCAGTGACATTGCTGCTGCCCAGGCAAGCCGACGACTCATGGACAGCCATCCATGGGTGCACCCATCCCACAAGATCCCCGTAGACTTTGAACTGGGCAGCTTCTACCTGAACAGAAACATGTTGCAGGAAGCACGATCGATCTATTCATCGTTGATTCTGCAATTGATCCCACATCAGCAGAGTGAATACCGGAAACGATACCTGGTACTGGCCTATTCAAAACTCGGCCTGGTCAAATCACTGATGGTCAGAAATTCGGGAGATAACCAGGATGCGGGTCTGACCGAGCTTCAGCAATCAGAGAGAATGGCAAAGGGGATTGATGCTATCGATCTGCTGCCGGGAATCTACAACAATTTCTGGTCTTTCTACATGATCCAGAGTGAATACGATCAGGCGCTTGCCTATCTGGAAAAGGCCAGGGTTCTACTGCAAGATTCCGCTGATATTTCACAGCGTGCCTCAGTATACAATCACTTCGGGATCACGTATCAGGCTGTTGATGATTTTTACCATGCCCAGTTCAACTACAGAACCGCGTTGTCCCAGGCCAGACTGATCGGACAAACCGATTTCATCGCCAGAATTCTGAATAATCTGGCAAACACATACACAATCACCGGAGACCATATCAAGGCAACCCGCTACTACACCGAAGCTGCTGAACTGCTCAACACTTTTTCCAGCAATCATGCCTGGGCTGTTGCGGTGTTCAACCTGGGCAAGCTGGCATCATTCACTGACCGATATGGTGATGCCATCAACCACCTCAATACCGTGATCCCCGTTTTTGAGGAAACATCTGCAACCTACCTGTACAAGGCAAGGATACTGCTGGCCGAAACACACCTGCGCAATCAGCAAGTGATTCTAGCCAACGCGTTACTGTCTGATCTGGAACAACTGGACAGCATGCATCTGATGCGCGAAGACCAGATCGAACTTGAGCTTTTGAAGCTCAAGATCCTGCTTCACCAGGGTGAATCCAATCGGCTGCAACAGGGACTGGATCAGTTTTTCAATGCTCATGCCGAGTCACTGTCGAGCAGTCAGCACCTCACCTATCTGAATCTCATGATCGACTCTTCCACTGCGACAGGAGATAGCGCACAGTTGAATGAATTGTTCAATGATGCAGTTGCCGTTACGCAACAGTTCTCGAAATCCCTCAGGCACTCTGAACAGGACATCTACTGGACGGACCTTGCCGACTCAGTGTACAGAAAATACATCCGGCACCTCCTGAGCCAGCAGGATTACCCGTCATCAGTGCCCCAGGTGTTTTCATTGCTGGAGCAGACCCGCATCAAGAAGTATCAGCCAAACCGATACCGATTTGACAGTGCTGAACTCACAGCTGAAACATCCCGTGCCTATCTCGATAACAGAAAACGGGCCATACTGAGCGAAACAGCACGTGATCGAGAACGACATCTGCTGGATGCCGATATCGACAAAGAGAGCGCTTCGATCGCGCCCGAACAGGTCGAAATCCCCACCAGCCGCGCCTTTGCTATCGACCAGGTGAGATCACAGCTCATGCCGCACCAGGCCTTGCTGTATTTTTACCTGTCGGGCGATTCCTCACTCGTCATCACGGTGACATCAAAGCATTCTTCCCTTTCCAGGCTGCCCAGACAAGCTCTGCTATCAGACACCATCAGCAAGTTCAGACAGACCATACTCAATTTCGAACCGTATTCATCACTGTCAGACCCGCGTTTCAGACAGCTATCTCGATCGCTGGTCTCCGAAGAGCTGATCGCTGATGAGGACATCACACAACTGATCATTATCCCGGATCAGGAGATCAATCAACTGTCCTTTGCCCGCCTGCCGATGGGTGTTGATCAACAGGCATTACAGTACAGGCCTCTGGTGAGTCGCTTTCAGATTATCCATGCCCATTCGGCAACAGATTACTTCAGACAAGCCCGTGCCAATGAGCAGAGCCGATTCTCGATCACCGTGTTTGCCGATCCACGCCATGACACACGTTTCAACAACATACGCACCAATGACGGCAATGTACTCAGATTGCAGCAAACCGGTTCAGAAGCACGAGCGATAATGGACCTGTTTGCAGGACACGACACTCACCTGTTTCAGGCCGAGTCCGCGACAATGACGAATTTTCTGTCCTCGAGATTCAGGGAGTCGACCATAGCCCATATCGCAACCCACTCCTTCAGTCTGCCGGAAAACCCTGGCCTGCTTGCCATACTGGCATCGCCCGAAAAGGATGACCCGGAACAGATTCACAGCCTGCTGACACTGGATGAAATATCCCATCATCCCTTTTCATCCCAGCTTATTGTCGTCAGTGGTTGTGATACCGGAATCGGATTCAACGTCAGGGGCTACGGCACCTGGAATTATGCCAATACATTCATCCGCAACGGCGCCGGATCCGTGATTACCACGCTGTGGCCAGTCAGTGACCGATCCACATCGAAATTCATGACACGATTCTATGAAAACCTCATTGCTTCAAAGGGCGATGTGACCAGAGCGATCACGAACACGCAGCAGCAAATGAGCCATTCAGGTCGATACCAGCACCCGATCAACTGGGCGGCATTCACCTATACCAGTTCAAAATCAGGCATCCAGCAGGAGCAGATTACAATGATCCACTAGCCTGGAGATTTATCAGACAGAAAAAAGGGCCGGTCATTGACCGGCCCCTTTTAATCGTCTGTTCAGTACAGTGATCAGGCAGCTTCCATCGACGACTCGTACTGGCCGAGGGTTGCCAGGCCGTTGCACTTGGCACGGTGGGCCAGTATGGCCTGGGCATCGGCGTTGTCGGCACTGTGGTTCTCGCCCCACTTCATCAGTGCACCGTGTTGCAGCGCGCGGCCGTAGGAGAAGCTCAGCACCCAGGGGTGCGGGGCCGATTCTGGCCATCTCATTGAGATGTTCGGTGGCCTGGGTTTCAGTCTGGCCGCCGGAGAGGAATACCACACCGGGTACGGCTGAGGGCACGGCATTGCTGAGACACTGTACCGTGGCTTCGGCAACGTCCCTTGACAGAGGCCTGCTCGGCACACTGATCGCCAGAAATTACCATGCTGGCCTTGAGGATGGAGCCTTCCAGCAGCACGCCCTGCTCGTACATCTGATCGTACAGGGCCTTGAGTGTGCCTTCGGTCACTTCGTAGCAGGTGTCCAGGTCGTGAGTGCCGTTCATCAGCACTTCAGGCTCGACCATGGGGACGATGCCGGCTTCCTGACACAGGGCAGCGTAGCGGGCCAGTGCATGGGCATTGGCGTTGATGCAGCCGATGGTCGGGATGTTCTCACCGATGGTGATGACAGCACTCCATTTGGCGAAGCGGGCACCGAGTGCAGCATATTCTTCGAGTCGACCACGCAGGCCGTCCAGACCTTCGGTAACCTTCTCGCCTTCGTGACCTGCCAGCGGGTGGGCACCGGTGTCGACCTTGATGCCCGGGATAATGCCCTGGGCATTCATCACCTCGACCAGTGAGCGACCGTCTGTTGCGCTCTGGCGCAGGGTTTCGTCATACAGGATGGCGCCCGAGATGTGGTCACCCAGCCCTTCGGTGGTGAGCAGCATCTGGCGGTAGTTGCGGCGGTTGTCTTCGGTGCTCTCGACGCTGATCTGGTCGAGACGTTTCTTGATGGTTCCCGTGCTTTCGTCGATGGCAAGAATGCCCTTGCCTTCGGCCACCATGGCCTGAGCGGTCTGAACCAGTTGTTCAACGTTCATTGCGTGTCTCCAGAATTCAAAACTGTGTGCAATTCGGCCGGTGTGCTGACAATCCGGTCGGCACCGGAGTGCTGCAGCTCCTCCAGGGATCCGTAGCCCCAGAGGACACCGACAGAGGTGATGTTATTGGATTGTGCGCCAATTATATCGTGCTTCCTGTCGCCAATCATCATGCAATCGGCCGGATTGTGACCGGTTTCGGTCAGCAGGTGTGCCAGCAGATGGGTTTTATCGGTCCGTGTGCCGTCCAGTTCACTGCCATAGACCGCCTCAAAGCCCTCAGACAGTCCGAAATGCTCAACGATGCGGCTGGCATACACATGAGGCTTGGATGTGGCGACATAACAGCGCTGACCGGCTTTCTGCAATGCTTTCACCAGGTCTGCCATGCCCTCGATCAGTTCGTTCTCGTAGAGCCCTGTCTCGGCGAACCGTTCACGATACAGGCTGACAGCTCGATCAGCGCGTTCCTCACCCACATGAGGTACGAAGCTGGAGCGCAGTGGCGGTCCGATCCAGGACATCAATGCCTTGTCTGGTGGTATGGCCATGTCCAGTTCACTGAAAGCATGCTGAATACATCGGGTAATGCCCAGTGCCGGATCGGTCAGGGTGCCGTCCAGATCGAACAGGAGTACAGATGGCCTCAAAGGTGCTGTCATGATGGCGCCTTGCTGTGCCACACTCGGTGGCCAATCAGGAAAGGCGCGATTATAGCGGAAATGCTGGTTTCAGTGACAGCCTGTGGTCGTTTCAGTCTTCGGCATGTCGGGTCCAGCGGTAGGCAACTGCCCTGTCCAGCAGGGTGGCACCGGTTAAAGTGGCAATGCCGTGGGTGCATGAGGCCATGTATTCGACAAAGGCGCGAAACTCGTGCTTCTCATAGCCCGGATAACCAAGAAAGTCATCAAACACGATCAGGGCACCATCCATCAGACAGGGGGCCAGATGAGTCATCACATCCATTGTTGAGCTGTATAGATCGCAATCCACATGCAGCAGGGCAATGTCGGGGCTCTGATCGGCCACAAAGGATGGCAAGGTGTCGCGGAACCAGCCGGCGTGCAGTCTGACGTGATCGGCCACCGTCGGGACTTTGGAATGGGTACTGTAGGCACCTGCCGGCTCACGATCACCCCAGGCTTCGGGAATCCCTTCGAAGCTGTCGAAACCGTGGATTTCGTGATCGGTCCATCCGCCCAGCAGATTCAGGCTGCGTCCATGGAACACGCCACATTCAACCACACAACCGGTTGCTGGCACTTGCGAGACAGCATACTGCAGCAGGGCCGTGTCGAAACCCCACCAGCGGAACGCCTTGTGCCAGCGAGGCTGTTCACTGTTGACCCACAGACTGCCGGCCACGCGTGAGCGATCAGGCTCCTGCAGTGCGTCCAGATTGATCGGTTCAGCGGCCAGCACTGCCCGTGTGTGTGCGAATCGCGCGGTCTCCGGTTGCAGCCGGGCACAGTAGCGCCACAGACTGATCGCCGCATCCGTCTCGCCGCGATCCAGTCGCAACAGCGCCAGCAGGTCCACCAGACTGACCGCATCCTGTGCATAACGACGAACGCCGGCTTCCAGTAATTCGGTGGCACGATGAAATTGTCCAAGTCGAATCTGTGCCTTGGCCAGTGAGGCCAGTCCATTGACACGATCGGATACTGTTGTTTGCGGATCATCTGACAGTTGCGTATTGAGCGCCTCGTACTGCGCCAGTGCATCGTGGTATTTGCCTGCATGCCACATCAGGTGGGCCTGCAACTGAGACCATGAAATCACCAGGTCATGTGGCTGACGAAGCAGTGGCTCATTGCTTGAGAGTGTCAACGCTTCCGGGGCTCGGCCGATATGCAGCATTGCCTTCAGAATCTGCATGCGCTGCGCGATGTTACCGCTGCAGCCAAACGCCTTGCTCAGGTACACACTGGCCAGATCGGTTTCATGACGACGACTGTACATGGCCGCCAGGTAATAGTATCCATCCGGATCCGAGGGGCAGTGCTCGATGAAATGTGACAATCGGCGTTGTGCCTGATCGAATTTGCCCGAATTCAGGTCATTAATGGCCAACTGGATAACTTGCGCTGGCATGATCTCTCGTAAATGATTCGCTTCAGTTCTATATAGACCTTAAAACGTACGAAAGATTTCATATATTTTCATGTGCCCTATGTCATGGCCCGGCTGTTTGTACCAGGCCCAACAAAAAAGCTAGTCTCGCCCACGCTCCTCAAGCATGGCCACGGCAGGCAGGGTCTTGCCTTCGAGCACTTCCAGAAAGGCACCACCACCGGTGGAGATGTAGGAAATATCGTTCTTGACGCCGAACTGGTCAACGGCGGCCAGCGTATCGCCACCGCCGGCAATCGAGAAGGCATTGCTGTGGGCGACTGCTTCGGTAATCTCGCGCGTCCCATGGCTGAAGGCCTCGAATTCGAACACACCCACCGGACCATTCCAGACCACGGTACCAGACTCTCTCACCAGCGATGCCAGACGGGCAGCCGTCTCTGGGCCGATATCAAGGATCATCTCATTGTCTGCGACCTGATCCACCGGCTTTATGGTGGCTGTGGCATCGGCACTGAACTCGGTTGCCACGACGACATCGGTCGGCACCGGTATCTCGGCACCGGCTGCCTTTGCCTTTTCGATCAGACGGGCTGCCTCAGGCACCAGGTCTTCCTCATACAGCGAGGCACCGACACAGTGACCTGCCGCCGCAATGAAGGTATTGGCGATGCCGCCACCGACAATCAGCTGGTCGACCTGATCGGACAGGCGATCCAGTACTGTCAGCTTGGTGGAGACCTTGGAACCGCCGACGATGGCGAGCATTGGCCGGGCCGGCGTGTGCAGCGCCCTCGCCAGAGCATCCAGTTCGGCTGACAGCAAGGGGCCAGCCACAGAAACCGGTGCATATCGTCCTACGCCATGTGTCGACGCCTGGGCGCGATGTGCAGTCCCGAAGGCGTCCATCACATAGATATCACAAAGTGCGGCCATGCGTCGTGACAGTGCCTCGTCGTCGGCCTTTTCACCCAGATTGAAACGAACGTTTTCGCAAAGCACCACCTCACCTGGATTGATATCAATGCCATCGAGCCAGTCGACCTGCAGACGCACCGGACAGCCCAAATGTTCGGTCAGACAATCAGCCACTGGTTTCATCGAGAACTCCTGATTGAACTCACCCTCGGTGGGACGCCCCAGGTGCGACATCACCATCACCGCGGCGCCGGCATCCAGCGCCTGGCGAATGGTGGGCAGCGATGCCTGTATTCTGAGATCGGAAGTCACCCTGCCATTGGCAACAGGCACATTGAGGTCCTGACGGATAAGCACGCGCTTGCCAGCCAGTTCGATATCGGAAAATCGCTTGATCATGGTGAGGTTCTCATACAGGGTACGGGCCGCAGCGATTGTCGGGCCGGGTGATGCGGCGGGCAGGACTGCCCGCCGATCGTCAGTTCAATGCCTGTTTCAGGCGTTCATCAGTGCCTTGGTGGTATCAAGCATGCGGTTCGAGAAACCCCACTCGTTGTCATACCAGGACAGCACCTTGACCAGCTTGCCGCCAATCACCTTGGTCAGTGAGGCATCATAGGTCGATGACATCGGGTCATGGTTGAAGTCGATAGAGACCAGCGGACGGTCGTTGTAACCCAGCACCCCTTTCAGTTCGCCTTCTGAGGCGGCTTTGACCACCTGATTGATTTCCTCAACGCTGGTGTCGCGACTGGCGACGAAAGTCAGGTCAACCACCGACACGTTGATGGTCGGTACGCGCATCGCAAAACCATCCAGCTTGCCATTCAGATCCGGCAGTACCAGACCAACCGCGCTTGCAGCACCGGTCTTGGTCGGAATCTGTGACATGGTGGCCGAACGGGCACGACGCAGGTCGCTGTGGTAAACATCGGTCAGTACCTGGTCATTGGTGTAGGCGTGAATGGTGGTCATCAGGCCACTCTCAAGACCAATTGCATCATGAATCGGCTTGACCAGCGGTGCCAGGCAGTTGGTGGTGCATGATGCATTGGAAATGATGGTGTGATCGGACTGCAATACATCGTGATTCACGCCGTAGACAATCGTCGCATCCACAGGACCACCGGCGGGTGCCGACAGGATCACCTTCTTGGCACCGGCCTGGAGGTGCATACCGGCTTTCTCGCGTGTGCGGAACAGGCCGGTACATTCCATGACCACATCGATACCCATCTCAGCCCAGGGCAGCTTGGACGGATCACGTTCGGCGAACACACGCAGGCGGTCACCGTTGATGACCAGTTCATCACCTTCGATCTGCACACTGCCAGGAAACTTGCCATGTGCGGTATCAAACTGGGTCAGGTGCGCATTGGCTTCTGGATCACCCAGGTCGTTGATGGCAACCACGTCGAACTCGTCGCGGCGGCCAGATTCATGAATGGCGCGGAGCACGTTCCTGCCGATTCGTCCATATCCGTTGATTGCAATTTTGATTGCCATGTTATTACCCTTGATGTCGTGTATTGATTGTTCTGCCGGCCGATTACCGGCCATTGTATTGAATTCCTGCTCAGCCCGAGACAGCCCTGGCGGCCTCAATCACCGTGTCTACGGTGATGCCGAATTCCCTGTAGAGCTCTGCGGCCGGTGCCGAGGCACCAAACGAGCGCATGCCGACAACAGCACCGTCCAGACCGGTGTATCTGGCCCAGTAATCCGCTGAGGCTGCTTCGACGGCCACGCGTGCACGAACAGACGGTGGCAGCACACTGTCACGGTAGCCGGCATCCTGCGCATCGAAACGGTCTGTGCAGGGCATGGAAACCACGCGTACCGCTTTGCCTTCGGATTCCAGTTTTTCGGCAGCTTCCATCGCCAGTGACACCTCGGAGCCGGTGGCGATCAGGATCAGATCGAGAGAATCACCCTTCTCCTTCCTCAGCACATAGCCGCCACGACTGACGTTGGCCAGCTGTGCTGTATCACGTGACTGGTGCGGAATCCCCTGACGGGTAAACACCAGTGCGCTCGGTGTATTTGCTTCGATTGCCTGCTGCCAGGCCACGGCCGATTCAACCGTGTCACAGGGGCGCCAGACGTCCAGACCCGGAATCAGCCGCAGACTGCCCAGGTGTTCGACCGGCTGGTGTGTCGGTCCGTCTTCGCCCAGACCTATCGAATCATGCGTGTAGACATGTATGTTCCGGACCGGCAACAGGGATGACATGCGCACTGCATTTCGCGCGTAGTCTGAGAACACCAGGAAGGTGGCGCTGTAGGGGATTAATCCGCCATGCAGGGCAATTCCATTGCAGATGGCGGTCATGCCGAATTCACGCACACCGAAATAGATGTAATTGCCATCGCGATCGTTTTCGAGAATATCCTGACTGCCGGACCAGATGGTGTTATTGGAACCGGCCAGATCGGCCGAGCCACCGATCAGTTCAGGCAGCAGTGGCCCGAAGGCATCCAGTGCCATCTGAGAGGCCTTGCGTGAAGCCACACTGGCACCGTCCTGCTGCAGCTGCTGAATGATCGCCGCGCTGCTCTCGGCCCAGTTGGCAGGCAGATCACCGGCCATGCGTCGGTCGTATTCGGCCGCCAGTTCAGGCTCGGCCTGACGCCAGGCATCCAGTCTTGATTGCCATTCGGCCTGTTTGACCTTGCCGGCATCTTTCGCATCCCAGCCGGCATAGACCTCGTCGGGAATCACGAACGGCTCGTGGCTCCAGCCCAGACGCTCTCGCGTGGCAGCGATCTCCTCATCGCCCAGCGGTGCGCCGTGCGTGGATGCAGTGCCCTGCTTGTTGGGAGAACCATAGCCGATCACGGTCTTGCAGCAAATCAGCGTCGGGCGTTCGGTCTGGCGACGAGCATCGCTGATGGCCGTGTGTATCGAGTCTGGATCATGGCCATCAATATTTCGAATCACCTGCCAGCCGTAGGATTCGAACCGGGCAGCCGTGTCATCCGTGAACCAGCCCTCGACTTCGCCGTCGATGGAGATATTGTTGTCGTCGTATAGACAGATCAGCTTGCCCAGTTTGTGCGTACCTGCCAGAGAACAGACCTCGTGCGAGATGCCCTCCATCAGGCAGCCATCACCCAGCAGTACATAGGTGTAATGGTCAACAAGCTTGTGATCGCCCGAGTTGTAGCGGTTGGCGAGCACCTTTTCAGCCATGGCCATGCCAACGGCATTGGCAATGCCCTGCCCCAGCGGCCCTGTTGTGGTCTCGATGCCTGGTGCCTCACCATATTCGGGATGACCCGGAGTCATGGCATGCAGCTGGCGAAAGTTTCTCAACTGCTCGACCGGCAAGTCATAACCGGTCAGATGCAATACCGAGTATGGCAGCATCGAACCGTGGCCGTTGGAGACAACGACACGGTCACGATCATGCCAGTCGGGGTCGGCAGGGTTGTGTTTCAGGAAATCATTCCAGAGGACTTCAGCGATATCGGCCATGCCCATGGGCATACCCGGATGACCGCTATTGGCCGCCTGTACGGCGTCCATACTGAGCGCGCGAACGGCGTCAGCCAGCAGCTTGCGATTGGACATAATCTTGAGCGGGTCAGGGAAAGGGCGAATTATCGCTTATCAGGCGGCTGAGAGCAATGTACCCGGACGTTTCAGCGGCCTGAATTGGCCTGCGACCCGCTATTCACGGGCCGCAGGATTCGTTACATCAGGTTTTTTCGCCGGGCTTGAGCAACCAGCGGGCCAGAGCCGGCAGCAGCAGGACGGCACCGACCATGTTGAGGAAGAACATGAAGGCCAGCAGCTTGCCCATGTCGGCCTGGAACTGCAGTGCCGAGAATATCCAGGTTCCCACACCAATGGCGAGAGTGAAGGCGGTGAAGATCACCGGCTTGCCTGTCTGCTTCATGGCGTGGAAATAGGCTTCCTTGAGCGGCATGCCCTGTTTCATCAGCATCGACAGGCGTGAATAGATGTATATGCCGTAATCAACACCGATGCCCACACCCAGTGCCACCACAGGCAGGGTATTGACCTTAAGGCCGATGCCCAGCCAGGCCATCAGTGCATAGGCCAGCACGGATACGAGGGCCAGCGGGGAGAACAATACAGATGGTGCCGCGAATGGATCGGAATGTGAGTACGCAGAGAATGACAATGGCCAGGTAGACCAGCACCATCATCGGCAACTGGGCCGAAGCCACCACATCATTAACCGCACCCATGACACCCATGTTGCCGGTTCCGAGCCTGAAATTGACCTCGCCTGGCTCAAGCTCATCGATTGGCTTGGGTGTATAGACTACCTGCTCATTGAACAGATTGTCCCAGCGTGGCAGCTGGCCCTTGAGTATGTTCCTGTAGCCTGGCTCAAGAAACTCTTCGGTGCCCTGTGCATAGCTGCGACGGTAATCCTCGACCACCTTGACGATGCGATTGATCGTAGTGGCCTTGTGATCCTCGGCAAACACCATGATGGGCATGGCGTTACACTCGGTATTGAGCAGGCCCGAATCAGTTTCGACCAACTGCAGATTCTGGCGCATGACGTAGTTGTCACGTGGCAAAATGCGCCAGCGCAGATTGCCTTCGTTCCAGCCAGCGTTGATCTGCTTGGCCACATCGGGCAGCGTGATCACCTTCTGCACACCCTCGACATTATTGACATGCCATGCCAGTCTCGAGATGTTGGCCATGGCCTCGTAATCCTCGGTACAGGCCTGTTCTGGCGTCTCGGCGATAATGCTGATCGAATCGACGCCGAGCGCAAACTTGCTGCTGATCACGGCCGCATCGTTGTTGTAGCGAGAATCGGGTCGTAGCTCGGGCACGCCGGCCTGTGAATCACCGATCTGCATGTCCTTGCCCTTGATATGGCCAAAGGCAAAAAGTCCAGCGGCCACGAGGATGGCCAGCAGTGCGGTGCTCCGGTTGGTCATGTTGGAGAGCGCGTGCCACATGCCATCGCGGCTGGATTCGTGCTGGGTGTGCTTGTCACGCCACTTGTCGACGTTCTTGATGCGAGTCATCGACAACAGAATCGGCAGCAGGATCAGGTTGGTGAATATGATCAGTGCCACACCGATACTGGCTGTTGTGGCCAGCTCACGAATGATCTGGATATCGATAAAGAAGATCGTCAGGAAGCCAATCGTGTCAGACAGCAGCGCAATCGCACCCGGTATCAACAGTGCGCGGAACGTGCGCCTGGCAGCTTCCATTGAATCAACGCCGTGGTGGCCAGCCTCGGCCTCGAAGGAGCCGTACAGCACTTCGTTCTGCCAGGAATTGATCATCTGCACACCATGACTGACACCAATGGCGAATATCAGGAACGGCGTCAGGATATTCATCGGGTCAATGCCGAAACCGAGGAACTTGAGCGTACCCAGCTGCCAGATCACCGCCACGATGGAACAGGTAAGCGGCAGCAGGGTCAGCTTGAGTGACCCGGAATAGATGAACAGCAGGATGGCCGTGATAATGATGGCAATTCCGAAGAAATAGACCACTGAAATCACGCCCTCGGTGATATCACCCACGATCTTGGCGAAACCGATGATGTGAACATCAAGGTTTTCGTTCTGGTACTTGGCGCGAATATCTTCCAGTGATTTGGCCACTGCCTGATAGTTCAGTTTTTCACCCGATTGCGGATCACTTTCGAACAGATCGGCCCAGACCATCGCACCGTCAAAGTCCTCAGTCACCAGTCGACCAATGATTCCTGCCTTGACAATGTTGGATCGAACCCTGGCAAAGGATTCTGGACCGGGTGAGAAATCCGCCGGGATGACGTTGCCACCGGCAAAGCCATCCTCGACCACCTCGGTGAACCGGACATTCGGTGTAAATATGGACTTCACACTGGAACGGTTAACGCCCTCGACGAAGAACACTTCATCAGTCAGGCTGGAAAGTGCATCGAAATACTCTTCATCGAACATGTCCCCGTCCCTGGCCACCAGTGCCACCAGAACCCGGTTGGCACCGCCATAGGAGGCTTCGTAATCGATGAAGGTCTTCATGTACTCGTGTTCGAGCGGCAGTTGCTTCTTGAAGCCGGCATCGGCCTGCAACTGGCTGGTGAAATAGCCCATCACCACTGTGATGGCAAAAAACAGCAGCAGCAAGGGTATGCGCGCGCCGAAGACAATGCTCTCCAGCAGGCCGGACAATCCTCTTTTTGCAGTTGTGTTCATACGTCTCCCCTATTGACCGTTGTGGACGATGCCGTTCTCACCCACCAGTACATATTGATTGACGGCCCGTCTCACCAGACCTGCGATATCTCCGGCGGCATCAACCACCACGGTTCTGAACTGGGTGATGGCCGGATCACTGATCAGGACCCGACCGTTGTTACCCACGAGAATGACGCTGCCATCCCCGTTGGCAACACCACCGATCAGGGTGTCCTCGACGCCAGTCTCAAGTTGCTCCCACGACTGCCCCATGTCAGATGACTTGAATGCATTACCGCGAAGTCCGAAGGTTATCAGCTCATCATCAGCATTGGTGAGCACACCAAACATCGATCCGCCGTAGGGAAGCTTGATCTTTTCCCAGCTGTCACCGTTGTCAGTTGAAACCAGACCATTGCCCGTTTCCCCGGCAATGTAAAGCGTGCCATCACTGAGCTGTACCATCGCATTGAGGTGAAAATCGTTGTACTCGTCCTCAAAGTCACTGAAATCGTAATTGGGTGAATCGTCCTCGCCGAATGGATCATCAAGACCGTCATCATCAGCCACCGTGTCGTCATCAGCAAGTTCATCGTCAGCCGGCTCCTCGCCAGTGCCAATCTCGAGAGTCGTCTCTTCCCACAGCACACCGCCGTCACTTGTTCTCAGAACATAGCCGTAAGCACCCACGGCAAACCCGTTCTTGTTGTCGGTGAAAAAGACATCAAGCAAGGGCTGAAACAGGTCGGGTTCTGAATACTGCAGATGCCAGGTCTGACCGCCATCTGGACTGTGCACCACCACAGCATCGTGCCCGGCGGCCCAGATCATGTTGTCCACCGCAAAAACGCTGGTGAGTGTCGATCGTGTCGGCACCTCAGCCTGCTTCCAGTTCTCGAGATCGGTCGACAGAAGTATGTGACCACGCTGGCCGACAGCAGCATAACCGCCGGTGAATGGCGTGATATCCAGCAGCAGGGACTGAGAGGCCAGCGGCATCATTTCGGAGGGCATCTTGCTGCTGTCCAGGCCATAGGGCTCAGGCGCATCGTCCTGGGCCAGTACGGCTGTGGCCTGCAGCATCAGCGCGAGGCAAGTTGTGAGTCGAAGCATGAGGGCACCTTTATAAAATGAAAAAGGCTGCCAGAGAGTGGAACCCCATAGCAGCCTTTGAATGACAATGACGTACTGAATCTATCGACGACCGCGTTTACGCAATGCCTGCGGCGTGAAATCAGAAGGCCTGCTCGGTGTGTTGAACACGTTCACTTCGTCCTGATTGTCCAGACCTGTCGCCACATACCGGCCGGAAAGCAGGTCATGGTGGACTTCGATCGTGCTCCAGTAAGTCGGCACTTCATAGTAGTTGATCGAGTGAGCCTCGGAGAAACGCCACAACTGGTCACGACGGTCGTAATGGTCGATCAGCGCGATCTGATAGCTGTCTTCATCCAGATAGTAGGTACGGCGCTTGTTGATATGGCGTGTGCCTTCCTTGAGAGTTGCATCGACCACCCATACGCGGTGCAGTTCATAGCGCATCACGTCAGTGTTCAGATGCCCCGGACGAACCAGATCATCATAGTCCAATGTGTCACTGTGGGCCTTGTAGGAATTGTACGGAATGTACATTTCGCGCTTGCCCACCATTTCCCAGTTGAAGCGATCCATGGCACCGTTGAACATGTCGGTCATGTCATTGGTTCGAAGGCCGTCAGATGCTGTACCCGGGTTGTCATAGGCAACGTTGGGTGCGCGACGCACACGACGCTGACCGGGGTTGTAGATCCAGGCCTGACGCAGCTGGTTTTCCTGGTTCAGGGTTTCGTGAACCAGCAGTACGTTACCGGCCAGACGTGCAGGTGCCTCAACTACCTGATAGAAATACAGCAGGATATTGTTGATGTCATCCAGCGTATTGCCTTCGGCGTAGTACAGACCCAGCAGATCTTCCTTCAGCTTCACCACGGTGTACTTGCCCCTGACCGTCGGAGCCACCTGATTGTTGTAGCGGAAACCACCGGTGCCCTTGTACTTGAGCTTGTGATTCCACATCAGTTCATAACCGTTTTCCGGGAATGGGAACGGGAAGCCCTCGGCAACGTTTTCGACACCTTCACCGTTTGGAGCCAGTCGACCGGTAGAGGCGTTCTGGATGGTGAAGTCGTAGGTCCGCTGCGGAAACGAGGCTGAACGTCGGGACTGGTAGACATTCATCTTGTAGCTGTCTGGATAACGTTCGAACATTGCGACCTGGCCAGGGCTCAGGTTATCTGCGTAGTCCTGATAGTTCTGTGCATTGATCGTGAACAGAATCTCATCGCCCGGGAATGGATCGGGGTGATGATCGCGTGGTGAATAGTTGGCTGGTGGCGATGTGATACCGCCCGACCATGCCGGAATGGTTCCGGCTGCATTACCGGCACGCTCTGATCCCATCGGGGTCAGATCTTCGGACAATCTGTTCACCTGGTCCGGCTTGGCACCCGCCATGGCGATACCGGCCGAGACCGTCAGACAGGTTGCCATGGACAGGATGAGTTTATTCTTGATCAGTTTCATACATTAATCTCCAATTGATCAGAATGAGTAGCGAATATTGACCGAGACAAAGTCTCTGTCACGCAACAGGTTGTAGCGACCGGCACCGAAGAAACGGGTGTAGCTAAGACCAGCTCCCCATTTTTCGAGGTAGGTACCGTCCAGACCAACTGTCAGCTGCTTCCGATCCTCGATGAAATTGCCGCCAGGACCCGGTGTTGTACCGTTGACATCATGATTGAAACCGATGCGCGGGAACAGGTTCACTGGCGTGCCGAACGCGTTGTTGTAATCCAGGCGTGTAATCAGTCGATACCCCCACGAGAACTCATCGGCAAAGCCGTCATTCTCGGTGACGGGGTTGCGGAAGTTTCCGCCCGTGAATGCGCTGGGTCCACCACCGGTATCGGTGCCTGGGCCCTGATAACGCAGTGTGCCCTTGCTGGGCAGATCCCAGATCTTGTTGGCGCCGAATTCAGCCAGAATCACCATCTGGTCAGCACCGAACCAGTTGTTCGGGCCAATCAGCTTGGTCAGCGTGAACTGCAGCTGTGACATTTCATGCCGTTCCCAGCCTCGAAGTTCATCGCCAAAACCCAGTTGACCCAATTGGCTGACAAAACGGTTGCCTGGTGCCGGGATACCGCCATTGAGTGGTGACAGTGCCGAGAACAGCAGCTCCACATCGTCAAACTGAAGCGGAATGTTCGGCTTGTAGGACAATTCACCCGAGAAGGCGACGGTACCTACGGTGGTGTTCCAGCTGAATCCGTAATTGTCGATGTCTTCAGGGTACTCCACGAAATAGCCCGCAGATGCCGGTGAACCATTGGTCACCGCGACACCGCTGAGCAGTGGCAGGCGTGAATGATAGTTCAGGTAGAAAAAGCCAAATTCGGTATCGTTCAGTTCCGGTGAGTAGTAGCGGAACGCCAGGCCGTACTGTCCCTGATCATCGACATCGGCATTCGGCAACCGGTTTACGGTCACACCGGGTGTACCCTCGTCGAACAGGCCAAAGCCCAGCATCACGAATTCCGCACCGGGTGTACCAAAGTCATTGGTCGAGAAGTAGCTACCAGCCGGATCGGGATCTACCTGTTCGAACTCGAACATGTAGAGGCCTTCAACGGACAGGTTATCGGTCAGCGCGAACGAGGCCCAGATCTGATCGATGGGCAGGAATGCTTCCTTCAGTTCGGCACCGGCAACCCTCAACTTGGAGACGTCTACCGGATTGATGACATTGATGCCACCCTGGATGAAGGTGTTCTCACCCCAGCTGACCACCTGACGACCCACACGCAGTGTCGATGGGACATTGCCAAGATCGAAATCCCAGTAGACAAACGCATCCAGCAGGTTGAAGTCCTCGCCCACCAGATCCTGCGCCGTGCTGCTCAGGAAATCGGCATCGGCATTCTCGAAGTCATAGAATCCACTGACGCGGAAGAATCCACCGAAATTTCGGTAGGAGAACCCGAGTTCCGACGTGACCTTGATGGCATTGGAAATCAGGTCGCCGTCATCGTAATTCAGATTACCGTCATCACTGTTGACCGAGAACCGGCCTGGTGCCGCAATCTGGTCGGACAATGGCAGGAAGCTGACGGCCGGATTGATGTTGGCCTTGCCGACACAGCTGTCACAACGGTCTTCCAGACGCCAGGATGCACCGTAGGAAATGGTGGTATCCCAGGTTCCGGTGAACTCTCCGGATCCGAATTCGATGGCATTGGCGTTCATGCCAAGGCCCATGGTAATTGCCGCAGCAAGTCCCAGACCCAGAGATCTCAGACCTGAGGGCTTGTCCGTGGATGAGGCATTGGACATGTTCATGAACTCCTGTTTTTGATGCTTGCTCTGCTTAAGGAGAGCCTTGATTGATGTTCTCATCTCGATTCTCCTTAGTTACCCTGCAAGACCGTAGGTATGGTCACCTGCACCGCGGCACCCATGCTGGCTGCCATGCTGGCGGCCTCACCCTGCATCTCTGCCGTTGCTTCAAATGAGGCGGCAGGGCTCAGCAATGAGCCATGATCACCCACAATGAATCGCGTCACACCCCGAATGCCATTGGCATCCTGTGTGGTAGCGGTGATGGGGCTCAGGCCCATCACGGAAATCAGTGGTTCGGTGCCAGAAAGCGGGAAGCCGGGAACTGAATTCGGTATCACCTGATCAGGCAGTGAGGTGGCGCTTCCAACCACTTCCTGTACCAGGATGGGTTTGGTGGCAGAAGCCAGTGCACCCCAGTTAACCGGATCGGCCGAGTCAATTGCCGTTGTAGCAGCGACCACGAAGGAATTGAAGTCTGCTGTGCCAGGCTGAATGCCGGCAGCCGCAAGGCCAGCGGTAATGCGTGGCCCGAATGTGGGAGATCCCAGCAGCAAGCCTACAATGCCACCACCGGGCACGGACAGTGTGCCACTGCCAATTCGCGGATCAGGTGCAGTACCGTCCATCGCCAGGGCCACGGTACCGACGATGGAACCGAGCGACTGACCGACGAACTGGATATTGCCACCGTCCAGATCAGGTGTGCCATTACCATCCAGATCGATTCCTCCGACACTGGCTGCCAGTGTGGCGATATCCAGTGACGACTGACGGTTGTTGTCGCGTGAGGTCAGCAGACTGGTCAGGTTGATGGTATAGGTGCCCGAGGCATCGATAATGCCATCCGGGCCACTGGCGCCTGTGGCATTGTTCGACAGGTCCAGATCAAATGTCCGTTCGCGTCCCAGAGGCCCGAACGGTGTATTATTGATGTAGAAGGGGTTGCCTTCAGGTCCGATTGGTGCGCCGGTTGCCGGATCGAAATCACCGCCGATACCGTGCAATGCCTGGTCGATGGCGACCACGGCGAATCCGGCCAGCGCCAGACTGTCGGCGATGGCCAGGGCGTCAGTTCGATTACGGGTGATACCGTGCTGGAAGATAACCACGGGCCATCCGCCTGCAGGCATGGTCTGACCACTGCCCACATTGGGTACAGTCACCAGCAGCGGCACTGTTTCCACTGACTTCTGAACCAGCAACGGGTTGTACAGTGTCACGTTGGTCGAGGTCGGATCCAGTCCGAAGGCATCGAACGGAGGTACATAACCGCCCGGAGGTGCATCGAAATTACCGGTCAGCGGACCGAGTGGATCGGTAGCCGTTGGTGGATCAAGGTAATACGGCAGGTCGATAACTCCGACAAAGATATCGGCGATGCCGGGAGCCCCGATCACGCTCGTGTTCAGGCCGGTCGGACCAACCAGTGTTGTCTGGGCAGTGACCGTGCTTCGAGCTGCCATCAGCACAGGTGTTATGGACTGTGTTGTCGCCACCCAGCTGACCACGATGTCAGCCGGATTGATACCCTGACTGGCCGCGGCGGCTTCCTGTGCGTTGGTCAGCTGTCTGAGCGGCTCCAATGCTTGAGCCGTGGCATTGTCCAGCAGTGGGTCTGTCGAATTGCCTGTGGCGTCAACCAGCGGGCTGGTGCGCTTGGCGATGAAATACTGCTGATCCGGTGTCATGTTGTTACCGGCTGTGTCCGTGATCGAATCGGTTACCACAGCCATATAGGTCGTGATCTGATCGAGCGGCTGCAAGGGCACGATTAGAATGTCGTTATTGGCCGTGTCTGTGGTTCCGATACTGGTCACAAACTCCACACCTGCGGTGAGTTCACGAACCACGCCGGTGACCGGGCCACCGGGTGACAGCAGTGTTACCTCGAACATGCGTACAGAACCGCCAGGTGTCACTGTGGCCGGTGCCAGCTGAGCATTGGTATTGAGTGCCCAGGGTGCTGTGGTACTCCAGCCATCCAGTGCATTCAGTGCCAGCAATGGGCCGGCTGATGCCGCTGTCGGATCTGCAATCGGTATGTTCAGTGTCAGATCAGTGGTACCTGAGAACAACAGGTTGTTGGGCAGCGGAACCTGGCCAGCAGCAGCATTGAAAATCGCTGTCACAATGGCAGTCACTGGGTTTCCGTTGTCATTGTTAGTCGGCGGAGCCGGCTGAGCAGAATTGGATTTACCGCCACCACCACAGGCAGTCAGTAACGCTGCCAGGATCATGATCGGGAGACACTGTCGGAGTTTCATGCGTTTTGGTACCTTTTATTTGGAAGCTTCCAGTCCAGTATGATATTTAGAGTAAGTACTCTATTGCAAGCATTTGTTCAGAATTATTAAACGTTTGTATGAAATAGATGCCGGAAAGTCGAGCTTTCAGCGCCCGATTGATCAAATTTCGACCCGATCAGAAAATTCACTTCCCCAGATCCGTAATCCGTCATTCTCAGCTTTTGAGAATACAGCATGATTGAATGACACCAGTTCAATAATCAGCGGAGAGATCCAGATGGCCCATTCCACACACGACAGCCAGTCAGCAGTCGGCAAAACCGTGCGCAAACTGATCACGCGACAGGATGATTCAGGCCACACTGTGGTGATCATGATGCAGTTCACCGACGGCAGCTGTTTCGAATTCGTGTCACCACGCTCGAACCGCATGCTCAACCGAGTTCCTGACATTCGGACTTCAAGCGAAGATCTGGCTCATCAGATGACCGTGCCGCAAATGAATCTGTTTTCACATGCATGAGACTGAGGATCACTGAATTACGACAGTACTGCGATTCTGTACCCCGGGCAGGTCACTCACACCATACTCACCCCCAGCCTGCCCATTCCTGATCTGGCAACTCCACTCCGGTTCGCCAGGCCCCAAGGGCCCGCTTACCCACCGGGCCCTTTCTTTTTCATCTCCTGACATGACTTCAAGCCTATTGCAGGATTTTGACAGCTGTGATCAAATAGATATCATATTGATATCACAGTGAGGTGAGTGAAATGATTCGCGAGAATACCATCAATGTTCGTTCGGGGTTTCTGATGCTGGCCGTATTGCCGATACTTCAGGCTGCTTCGGTCTATTGGTTGATATCCGAGCTCAAGGTACCTGATCCAGCCGTATTAATGGTCATCCTGGCCGTACTGTCCATCATAGTGGTGTTTGTCCTGTGGTTTGGCTTCTTCATGGTTCAGCCAAACAAGGCCAAGGTGATACAGCTGTTCGGTACTTATGTCGGTTCGGTGCATGTTCCCGGTCTGCGCTGGGCGAATCCGTTCTATACAAAGACAGCCATATCAACACGGGTTCGTAATTTTGAAAGTGGCAAACTCAAGGTCAATGAATCGTCGGGCAGCCCGATTGAAATCGCTGCCGTTGTGGTCTGGAAGGTTGTTGATACGGCGGAAGCATCGTTTGAAGTAGACGACTACATCGAATTCGTCAGCATACAGAGCGAGGCCGCGCTGCGTAACCTGGCCACCAGCTACCCGTATGAAACGGAAGATGAGAACACGATCTCATTGCGATCACACCCAAAGAAGATTTCCGAATCACTGAAAGAGGAAATCCAGGACAGGCTTGGCAAGGCTGGCGTGGAAGTGATCGAGGCACGAATCAGTCATCTGGCCTACGCGCCTGAAATCGCCAACGCCATGTTGCGGCGTCAGCAGGCGACCGCCGTCATCGCGGCACGCAGCAAGATTGTCGAAGGTGCGGTTGGCATGGTCGAGATGGCACTGGCAGAACTCGAGAGTCAGAACATCATCGAGATGGATGACGAACGCAAGGCGACCATGGTGAGCAATCTGCTGGTTGTCCTCTGCAGCGAGGAAAACGCAACGCCGGTGCTGAACACAGGCAGCCTTTACAGCTGATGAGGAACAGATCACCGGAGCGTCAACCGCTCCGGTGATCGTTGAGACACATATGTCGAAAAAAAAGGCGTTCGCGTTACGCATCAACGCAGAGATTCTCGAATCGGTACACCGCTGGGCCGATGATGAACTGCGATCGGTCAATGCACAGATTGAATACGTACTTCGCGAGGCACTGCGCAAGTCAGGTCGACTGAAAGAGAAAACGGTCAAGAAACCGAGATCAGAATCCTGATATCATCATTTACAACAGCTGACTGACTTTCAAACACGTTGACCTATACATCAATCCCTCCCCTGCTTTACCGCGGCAGATTCGCACCCTCTCCTACTGGAAAACTGCATTTCGGATCGCTGCTGGCTGCTGTCGCCAGTCATGTCGATGCACGAGCCAATGATGGGATCTGGCTGATTCGCATGGAAGATCTCGACCCGCCGCGGGAAGTCCGTGGCGCTGCCAGGCAGATTATCGAGGATCTGTCACGGTTTGGCATGGTGTCTGATGAAGACGTGGTTTATCAGAGTCAGCGACACGATGCCTACCAGCAGGCACTGGATGAATTGTCTGCCAGGGATCTGGCTTTCGACTGCGGTTGTGCACGGCGTGATCTTGAACCCGGCAAGCCCTACCCGGGAACCTGTGAAAACGGCTTGCCGGAAGGACGGCATGCGAGATCTGTTCGTCTGCGCGTACCCGACAGGGAAATCACATTCATAGACCAGATCCAGGGCGCTCAGGCATTCAACGTGGCAAGTGACAGCGGCGCCTTCATCATTCGGCGCGCCGACGGTCTGTTTGCCTATCAGCTTGCAGTGGTGGTTGATGATGAATGGCAGAACATTACACACGTCATGCGTGGCGCCGACCTGCTTGATTCAACACCACGTCAGATCTGTCTGCAATCCTGCCTGGGCTACACCACACCGGAATATGCACATCACCCCGTGGCAGTGGATCTGCTTGGCAACAAGCTGAGCAAACAGACCATGGCGCAGCCGGTGGATGCCAGTGATCCAATACCGGCACTACGAGCAGCCTGGGACTTTCTGGGTCAGCGTCTGTCAACGCTGCCCCTGGTGAGTAACCCGGAACAGTTCCTGGCCTGTGCTGTGCAGAACTGGGAAATCGACAGGGTTCCGAAACGACTCTCATCACCGCTCAGTGTTGATGACACCGAGCGGGATGAGCAATTCAGTTAACTGGGTGCAACTTCACCACTTTCCAGCTGCGGATCAGGATCGCTCGGCATGTCTTCCTTGCGGCTGAACTTCGCCTTGAAGTCCTCGAGTATGTAGTACAGACAGGGAATCAGGAACAGTGTGATGACGGTGGCAAACACAATGCCAAAGGCCAGTGAAATGGCCATTGGAATCACGATCTGTGCCTGAAAACTCTTTTCGAAAAAGATGATCGGCACCAGTCCCAGAAAGGTGGTTGCCGAGGTCAGCAGGATTGCGCGAAATCGCTGAACCGCGGCTTCCTTGACCGAATCGAGTATATTCATGCCACTTCGCAGTCGCCGGTTGATGAAATCAACCAGAATCAGGCTGTCGTTCACCACGACCCCGGAAAGCGCAATGATGCCGAACATGGACAACATGCTGAGTGGGTAGCCCACCAGCAGATGCCCGATGATGGCACCGATGATGCCGAATGGAATCACCGACATGATCAGGAATGGTTGCAGATAGGATTTCAGAGGGATGGCCATCAGGGCATAAATGAGAAACAAGGCCAGAGCCATACCCTTCAACAGATCTGCGACGAGCTCGACATTCTGTCTGCCGCCACCGCTGAGCTTGTACTGCACGCCCGGATAACGGGGCAGCAGTTCGTCATTGATGAATGTTGTGATGTCTTCATTGATCGGCCCGGGTTCTATCCCTGCAGCCTTGTCAGTCTCGGCCGTCAGGCTGATGGAGCGCTGTCGATCCACCCGCTGGATGGTTGTCGGCGCCAGTCCGAAGCTGGCATCGGCCACCGACATGAACGGCACCTCGTCGCCGGCTGGCGTGCGGATGCGCATCTGTTCCAGGTAGCCAATGGACTCACGCTGTTCACGTGGGAAGCGTACCATGACCTTGACTTCATCATTACCACGCTGGATCCGCTGAACTTCTTCACCGTAGAAGGCCTGTCTGACCTGGCGTGCCAGATCGTTCTGGCTCAGACCAAGGGTCTGTGCAGAGGGCTTGATGCTCAGTTGCAGTTCACGTGTACCGCCCTCGAATGAATTACGAATATCGTACACACCTGAGAATGTTCGAATCTTCTCCTCGAGTTCGCTGCCGGCCCGTTTCAACTGCTCGAAATCACGCCCCACCAGCTGGTAGGAAATGGGCGGCCCAGTCGGCGGACCACCCGCACCCTTGATGCTGAATGACCGGGCACCCGGTAATGTGCCAAGACGCTCCCGCCATTCACGCATCAGGTCCGTGGTGGAGATCAGTGAGACTTCATCCTTGACCAGCTCGACCACGATCTGGCCACTGAGGTTGTTACGAGCAAATGCAAACGTGGTCCTGACGACACCTCCGGGTTCACGGCCGTTTTCGGCGCTGATCTCGGCATCAAGATCCATCAGTGTTTCGCGAATCAGATCCAGTGTTCGATGCGTCTGGGCAGAAGAGGTGCCACTGGCCATATCAAGATCCGCCTGAATATAGTCTGCAACAAAATCCGGGAAGATGATGGTCTTGACCGCGCCTGAAGTCAGCAAACCAAACGAAACAAACAGGGTGCCAATGAACATTGCCCCCGTGATGTATCTGTTCTTCAGGGCCTTATCAAGCAAACGCTTGTATGGTCCGTGTATGAATCGCTCAAGCCCGCTGGCAAAGGATCGTTGCACGCCAACCAGTGAGTGCTGCGCTTTCCTGAACCGGGTGTCTGCCGCCTTGTCTCGATAGCGAATGACCTTCATTTCGGCCAGGTGCGCCGGCAGAATCCACTTGGATTCGATCAGTGAAAACGCCATGCACAACATGACGATCCAGCCGATAGCCGAGAAAAATGCACCGTTGACCCCGGAGATCAGCACAGTCGGCAGGAAGGCCGCAATGGTAGTGAGTACACCGAATGTGGCAGGGACAGCCACGCGCTTGGCGCCCTTGATGACATTATCAAGTGAATGCCCCTTTTCATGAATGGTTGCATCGATACTCTCGCCGATGACAATGGCATCATCCACAACGATCCCGAGTACGAGAATCAAGCCGAACAGGGAGAGCATATTGATGCTGACCCCCAGCAGCGGCATGGTGAAGAAGGTACCCAGGAATGCAATCAGCAGACCGACCATCACCCAGAATGCCAACTTGAAACGCAGGAACAGAGCCAGAATGAAGAACACCAGAATGGCACCGAAGACCAGGTTCTTGGTCATCAGCTCCAGCCGACCCTTGAGATAGAACGAGGTATCGCCCCAGTACTCCACACCGATCCCGTCAGGCAGCGTCTCCTGCCGCTTGGCGATGTATTCACGAATCGCCTCGGCAATCTTGAGTTCGCTCTGATCACTGGTGGCCAGTACAAACATGGCAATGGCGGGCATGCCGTTGTGCAGCGCATATCGATCACGATCCTCGAAGCCGTCATTGATGGTGGCCACATCGCCGATTGTCAGTACCGTACCATCCTGATTGGTTCGCAGGACAATGGATTCAAAATCCAGTCCGACATAGGCCTGACCCTTGGTACGCAGCAGAATATCGCCGGACTCGCTCTTGATCGAACCACCCGGTAAATCCAGCGATGAGTTGCGTATGGCCCTTGCCACCTCATCAATGGTGAGCTGGTATTCCCGCAGCACCTGCTCGGTCACTTCGATGCCAACCTCGTAATTGCGACCACCTGCGATGGTTGCCCGTGTCACATTGGGTAGCTGGATCACTTCATCCCGGATCTGGCGTGTGAACTCCTTGATGGTGCGTTCATCGACATCTCCAAACACTGAAATCCACATCACCTGCTGTTCGAATTGTGTCCGGCTGATGATGGGTGCTTCGGTCAGGGCCGGAAACGTACTGATGGCATCTACACGATTCTTGATTTCATCCATCACCAGATTGGTATCGTAGTCGGCATCAACCTCCACGGAGACACTGCCCGAGCCTTCCCTGGCCGTGGCCGTGATCTCGCGAATCCCGTTGATGTCTTCAATGGCCTCTTCGATCTTGACCAGCACGCCCTCTTCCACTTCAGACGGCGCAGCACCCAGATAGGGAACAGTGATCGAGACAAAATTGGTCTGAATCGCCGGAAAGATTTCCTTCTTGATCAGATTGACCGACACAAGACCACCGACGATCAGACAGACCATCAACAGGTTTGCGGCTACCGGGTTGGATGCCCACCAGGCGATCAACCCCTTTTCACTGGTCTTCGACAACGACATCTCAATCCTCCTTGGACTCGTCCGTAACCACGGTAGCGGCTTCGACGTTGTCGGTAGAGGCCATCAGGTCTTCACCGGCCGATGCATCCGATTGTTCATCACTGTTGAGCCTGAGTTTCATGCCCGCGAACGGCAGGTCGATGGCCGTGGTGATGACACGCTCACCGGCATCAAGCCCATCTGAAATATAGGCCAGTTCATTGTCTGTTCGTGCGATGGTGACTTCACGAAACTGCAATTCGTTGTTTTCATCCATGACCAGTACGGTGTTATTGGTCTGAATGGTGTGACGTGGCAGTTTGACTGTATTGCGTGTCGCGCGTCCGATGATTTCGGCCGAAACAAAAGTACCCATGGGCAAGGCAGGCCGATTCGAGCTGCTGATGAGGTTGTAGGGATCTTCAACTTCGGCGACGACATAGTACAGACGTGTCATCTCATCAAGCACGGCTTCAGTCCGCACAACCTTTGCCATCCACTGATGCTGCTGGTTCGCATAACTCGCTTTCAGCATGGCATCGGGTAATGGACCGGATTCATCCGCTCGCGGGCTGGGCCAGTCGACATACGGACGTTGTGCAACAGTGATCGGCATCCTGATCTCTGCAACACTGATCGCAAAGACCGTACCCAGTGAAGCACCCGGAGTCACGTACTGTCCCAGATCTGTGGTCCGATCCCTCACCAGACCGGTATAAGGCGCAGTGATCTGGGTGCGCTCAAGGTCACGCTCGGCCTTTTCAACATCCGCTTCTGCTGCGCGGACATTGGCCTGGGCATCGGCCAGTTGTGGGCGTCGCAGCACCAGGTCGGATGGCTGCCCGCTGCGCTTGAGGTTGTTCCAGTCCTTCCTGGCCTGGTCTGCCCGAGCCACTTCCTCGGCAAGCTTGGCCTGTCGACTGGCCAGTGTGGCCTGTGCGCGCTTGAGCGCCACTTCATAATCGCTGGGATCAATCTCGAGCAGAACATCACCCTGCTGGAAATAGCCACCGGCATTGAACACATCGGCAACCTTGGTGATCTTTCCGGACACTTCAGCCACCAGTGTGGTTTCAGTCTTTGGAGCGACCACACCCTGGGTGTTGACCACATGGTTGAAATCGCTGGGCGAAACTTCAATGACATCGACCGGTCGGGTGACTTCCACTTTCGGCGCGATTTCCGGGGGCGGCTTGAGCATCGAACCGCCTACCATCACCATGTAACCGACAACAATAATGCTCAGCGGCACCAGCCAGCGTTTGATACTCTTTTTCTGTTTGCCGCGGCCATCACCGGGCATGCCTGATGGCGAATTCGTGTTCATTCATCTTTCCCGAGACGTGGTCCGGTCATTTTCGCAGTGATGAGCAGACATTAACATAGGACAGAAGACACAGACGTTCCGTCAACTGCTGAATTGAATTCGGGCATAAAAAAACGGGCCGCCTGGCCCGTTTTTCTGTTTCTGATCGTCGGCGATGATTACGCTTCGGTTTCAGCCTTTTCGGTGTTTTCCGGTTCAGGCTTGTCGAGCAGCGCTTTCATGCTCAGGCGTATACGTCCCTGCTTGTCGACTTCCAGCACCTTGACCTTGACGATCTGGCCTTCGCTGAGCTTGTCGGTGACTTTCTCGACGCGCTCGTGTGAAATCTGTGAGACGTGAACGAGGCCATCCTTGCCAGGTGCGATGGTGACAAAGGCGCCGAAATCCATGATGCGGGCAACCTTGCCGTCAAATACCTGACCGGGCTCGATGTCTGCCGTGATCTGCTCAATGCGTGTACGGGCCGCATCACCGGCTTCCTTGTTGACAGAAGCAATGGTGATCTTGCCGTCATCATCGATATCGATGGTAGCGCCGGTTTCCTCGGTAATGGAACGGATGGTAACACCGCCCTTGCCGATGACGTCGCGAATCTTGTCAGGATGAACCTTGAAGGTGATCAGTCGTGGAGCGTACTCGGACATCTCACTGCGCGGTGCATCGATGACCTTGTTCATTTCCTGAAGAATGTACATGCGGCCATCGCGAGCCTGTGCCAGGGCGTTGCCCATGATGTCGGCGTTGATGCCCTCGATCTTGATATCCATCTGCAGCGCGGTGATACCGTCTTCGGTACCGGCCACCTTGAAGTCCATATCGCCGAGATGATCCTCGTCACCAAGGATATCTGACAGGACGGCATACTTGGTGTCTTCCAGTACCAGACCCATGGCAATACCGGCAACCGGTGCCTTGATCGGCACACCGGCATCCATCAGTGCCAGCGCGCTGCCACAGACTGAGGCCATGGAACTTGAACCGTTGGATTCGGTGATTTCCGAGACCACGCGCATGACGTAGGGAAATTCCTCGATGGTCGGCAGTACCGCGGCAATACCGCGTCGTGCCAGACGACCGTGGCCGATTTCACGACGCTTGGGGCTGCCGACAAAACCGGTTTCACCGACACAGAATGGCGGGAAGTTGTAGTGCAGCATAAAGGCATCCTTGCGCTCGCCCTCGAGTGCATCGATCAGCTGTGCATCACGACCTGTACCCAGTGTGGCGGCGACAATGGCCTGTGTTTCACCGCGGGTGAACAGCGCAGAACCATGTGTGCGCGGCAGAATGCCCACATCGACGCCGATGTTTCTGACCTTGTCCAGGTCACGACCATCGATACGTGGCTTTCCGTCCAGAATACGGCTACGAACCACACGCTTTTCCAGCGTTGAAAAGGCTGATGACACATCCTTGCCTTCAAAACCGTCCTCATTCTCTTCCGAGGCAGCGAGTGAAGCGACGACTTCAGCTTTCAACTCACCCAGTGATTCATAACGCGACTGCTTGTCAGCAATCTGGTAGATCTCGTTGAGTCTGGCTTCGGCAGCGGCCGCGACTTTTTCGTCGATGGCAGCATCACGTTCCTTGGCAGACCAGTCCCAGTGATCCACACCAACTTCGTCAGCCAGTTCACGGATGGTGTTGATCACCACCTGCATCTGTTCATGACCGTAGGTGACCGCACCCAGCATGACTTCTTCCGACAGCAGATTGGCTTCGGATTCAACCATCAGGACAGCACTCTCGGTACCGGCTACAACCAGATCGAGGTCCGAGTCCTCAAGTGCCGCATATCCGGGGTTGAGCACATACTGCTCATCAATGTAGGCAACCCGTGCGGCACCAATGGGGCCGCTGAAAGGAATGCCCGACAGCGACAGCGCAGCTGATGCGCCGATCATCGCCGGAATGTCAGGATCCACATCGGGGTTGGATGAAACCACCGTGGCAATGACCTGGACTTCGTTCAGGAACCCTTTCGGGAACAGCGGACGAATCGGCCGGTCGATCAGACGACAGGTGAGTGTCTCCTTTTCAGAAGGACGCCCCTCGCGCTTGAAGAAGCCGCCGGGGATACGTCCCGCAGCGTAGGTCTTCTCCTGATAGTTGACCGTCAGGGGGAAAAACGGACGATCACCCGGATCGCCTTTTTGCCCGACACAGGTCACCAGAACCATGGTGTCGTCCATGTTGACCAGTACGGCGGCGTCAGCCTGACGCGCTATCTGGCCTGTTTCAATCGTGACCTGTCGGCCACCATACTCGAATGTCTTGCTGATTTTCGCCACAGTGTTTTCCCTTGATAGTTAGCGACGCAAGCCAAGGCGTTGAATCAACGACTTGTAACGCTCGAGATCGGTGTCTTTCAGATAGCGCAGCAATTTGCGACGCTGGTTAACCATTCTCAACAAACCGCGGCGTGAATGGTGGTCTTTTTTATGTTTGTCAAAGTGATCACTCAGGTGCGTGATGCGTGCTGAGAGCAGCGCGATCTGCACTTCCGGGGAACCTGTGTCGCCCGGAGCGAGTTGGTACTCACTGATCACCTTGCCAGTCTGTTCGGCCGTTAATGACATTTTTGATACTCCAGAAAAACCAAATGCGAGAAGACGTCCAGCTCATCTTTCCTGCACCCGCAGACCACTGCAGGCGAGGACTTGAATCGATGAAAAGCAACGTCAACTCGCGTAAATTGTATAAACAAAGCGGGGCATTTTAACCTTCAATGCCAGCCGCCTCAAGTGTTTTGAGGATAAATTTACATGCAGTCCGACAGTGAAAATATGACACTGACAGGCCATCATCATGTGCCGCTGTCGCCACCGGTGACAATTTCAGTGCTGTCCAGCATCAGTTTGCGATGACTGATTCCCGAGCCTTCGCATGCTGTCGCTACGGCAAGGAAACGGGAATCCGGTCCGTACAGGCGATACAGCCCGGCAGGCTGTCCATGCCTGACCGAGACACGGCGCCCGTGACACAGGTCCAGCATCTGCTGCTGATCCAGATCAATACGATCAAGATGTTCCAGGCCGGCATCAATCGGCATCAACAGATCAGCGACTCGCGATTCCGCAATTCGTGATTCACCAGGATCGAGGGCTGCCTCGAATTTCTCCAGAGTCTGCATTGGGCAGTTCTCGAACGGACTCACCCACAGTCGGTGCAGTGCCTGTGTATACGCCAGCGTTCCCAGCTCTCTGGCCAGGTCTTCAACCAGTGTGCGAATATAGGTTCCTTTCGAGCAATGGACCTCGAAACTCAGCCGGGTTTCCTCGATAGCGATCAGGCTGATATCGTGAATCACAACCTGCCTGGGCGGCCGCTCCACTTCAACGCCCTCCCGGGCCAGCTGATACAAGCGTTTTCCCTCATGCTTGAGAGCCGAAAACATCGGCGGGATCTGCTCGATCTCGCCTGTAAACGTTTTCATTACCGACAACAGTTCTGCCTCACCGATCTCGGGCACATCAGCCTGATCGGTGATCTCACCTTCGGTGTCACCGGTGGATGAGCTACTGCCAAGTCGGGCCATCACACGATAGCGTTTTGAGGAATCCAGCAGGAAGGCGTTGACTCGGGTGGCCTTGCCGAAACAGATCGGAAGCATGCCGGTGGCGAACGGATCGAGCGATCCTGCATGACCGGCCTTGCGCGCACCGAACAGACGGCGCACCCTCTGCAGCGCCTGATTGGACGACAGACCTGCCGGTTTGTCCATCAGGACAATGCCGTCAAGGTCTCGCCAGGGAATCCGCTTTCTGTCTTGCATCAGTGCCGGGATCAGTCGTCGTCGCTGCCGTCTGATTGATCGGGTGCAGACCACTGATCACCCTGGCGGGCCCTGAACAGCAACTCCTCGATTCGATCGCCCTTCTGCAACGAATCGTCGCACTTGAAGTGGAGTTCGGGCACCGTGCGGGTTTTCATGATCTTGCCCAGTTCGCGTCGCAGAAATCCACGCGCGCCCTTGAGCACATTCAGTGACGATTCCATGCTGTCATCATCCGAGGTATTCAGATAAACCACGGCATGGCTGAGGTCACGACTGACCTCCACATCGGTAACGCTGACTGGCCCGAGCCTGGGATCCTTGATCTGTTTCCAGATCAGGGTGGCCATCTCACGTCGCAACAGGGCCGAAATTCGATCCTGTCTTGTGTAATCGTGATTCATCAGTCCAGACTGCGTTTCACTTCAACCCGTTCGAAGCACTCGATCTGGTCACCCGGCTGTACATCGTTGTACATTTTCACCCCGATACCACATTCGGTACCGGCGACCACTTCCTTGACGTCGTCCTTGAAGCGGCGCAAAGATTCCAGTTCACCTTCGAAGATGACCACGTTGTCACGCAGTACGCGAATCGGGTTGGCACGCTTGACCACACCCTCGATCACAAGACTTCCTGCAATGGCGCCCAGAGCGGATGAACGGAACACATCCTTGACCTCGGCGAGGCCAATGATCTCTTCGCGAATGTCGCTGCCCAGCAGGCCGGAAATGGCCTGTTTAACATCATCGATCACTTCATAGATGATGCTGTAGTAGCGCAGGTCAAGTCCACTCTCCTTGACGACACGTCTTGCTGCCGCATCGGCTCGTACATTGAAGCCAATCAGGATGGCATTTGAAGCCTGTGCCAGCGTTGCATCCGATTCGGTGATGCCGCCAACACCGGAAGCCACGATCGAAACCTTGACTTCATCGTTGGTCAGATTGAGCAGTGAATCCTTGAGTGCTTCGGCACTACCCTGTACATCGGTCTTGATCAGCAGGTTGACCTGTTTGCTCTCACCACTGGCCATGTCGCTGAACAGTGCATCAAGCTTGGCAGCCTGTTGCTGTGCCAGACGGGAGTCGCGTGACTTGAGCTCACGCTGTGCCGCAGCTTCCCGCGCTTCACGTTCACGCTCAACCACCAGTGCCGTCTCACCCGCCATCGGTGTTCCTGACAGTCCAAGAATCTGAACCGGAATCGATGGACCGGCTTCATCCACCTTCTTTCCGTTTTCATCATACATGGCACGCACACGACCGAACTCGTTGCCGGCCAGCAGGATATCGCCCTGGCGCAGGGTACCGTTCTGAACCAGAATCGTGGCAACAGCGCCACGCCCCTTGTCGAGCGAGGATTCAACCACGATACCTGCAGCATTGCGCGTGGGATCGGCCTTCAGTTCGAGTATTTCCGCCTGCAGGCTGATGGCATCAAGCAGTTCATCAATGCCCTGGCCTGTCTTGGCCGAGACGTTGACGAAGATATCTTCACCGCCCCATTCCTCGGAAATCACTTCCAGTTTCGATAGCTCCTGCTTGGCACGTTCCGGATCGGCTTCCTCGCGGTCAATCTTGTTGATCGCGACAATAATCGGTACGCCAGCAGCACGGGCGTGCTGAACAGCCTCTTCGGTCTGCGGCTTGACGCCGTCATCGGCTGCAATCACCAGAATGACGATGTCAGTCGCCTGTGCACCGCGTGCACGCATGGCTGTAAATGCAGCGTGGCCTGGCGTATCCAGGAAACTGATCACACCCTTGTCGGTCTTGACGTGATAGGCACCGATATGCTGTGTGATACCGCCGGCCTCACCGGCTGCAACACGGGATTCACGAATGAAGTCCAGCAGCGATGTCTTGCCGTGGTCAACGTGGCCCATCACGGTCACCACCGGGGGCCTGGTCTCAAGATCGCCTTCTTCAGACTGGTATTTTTCAATCAGCTGGGTCTCGATATCCTTCTCGACCGCTTCCTTGACCTTGTGGCCCATCTCTTCGACAACCAGTGTGGCTGTATCACGATCGATGGACTGGTTGATGGTCACCATCATGCCAAGCTTCATCAGTTCCTTGATGACTTCACCCGATTTGACCGCCATGCGCTGAGCCAGTTCCTGTACAGTCAGCGTATCGGGGATTTCAACATCTCGCACAACCGGTGCGGTCGGCTTGGAGAATCCATGCTTTTCTGGTGAATCGTAGGACGGGCGACGACCACCGCCATGGCTGCGACGCTTGCCGCGTTTGCCGGCGGCCACGTGCAGTTCCTTGCGGCCGTATCGTGTATCGGACTGTTTTGGCTTCTGCTTGCGGGAAGTCTTGGCGGTGTCGGCCTCTGCAGCAGAGCGCTTTTCGGCCATGGCCTTTTCCTGCTCGGCAAGAATTTTCTTTTCTTCTTCCAGTCGCTTGCGCTCGGCTTCCTCGTTCTGGATGCGTTGCTGTTCGGCTTCCTCGCGTTCCTTGGCTTCCTTTTCAGCCTTGAGATCGGCCTCTTCCCGAGCCCGTTCGCGTTCAGCCTGCTCTTCGGCTGCCTTGCGGGTTATCTCTTCGGCAGCTCGCAGTCGCTCCTGCTCCTGTTCCTGGCGAGCCTTCTCCTCGGCTTCCCGTTCGCTGCGCACCTCTTCCAGCTTGCGCATGGCCTCCATGCGTTCCGGATCATCCTGATCCTGCTCGGCCATCACGCTGCGCTTGACGTAGGTTCGTTTCTTGCGCACCTCGACATTGACCGTCTTGGAGCGGCCGGCACTTCCCGCCAGCTTGAGCTCGGTCTTCGAGGTTCGCTTCAGTGTGATCTTTTTCGGACCATCGGTTCCAGAATCTGTTTTTCCGTGATTCTTCTGCAGGAACTCGAGCAGTTTCATCTTGTCCTGATTCGAGACGTGGGCATCCGGATCCACACTGCCCAGACCGGCTTCCTCGAGCTGCTCCACCAGTCGGTCGACAGGAATTCCAATGACTTCTGCGAGTTGTCTTGCGGTCACTTCTGACATCTTTGTCCTCCGATTAACCCTGGTCTTCTTCGAACCAGGGTGCCCTGGCAGTCATGATCAGCGCTGCAGCCGTTTCTTCGTCGATATCATGAATACCCTTGATATCGTCGACAGCGCATTCGGCAAGTTCTTCCTGGGTCTTGATTCCCTTTTCAGCCAGCTTGTAAGCCAGCCGTTCATCCATGCCTTCAAGATTGAGCAGATCCTCTGCTGGCTCGTTTTCGTCCATTCGCTCTTCCTTGGCGATCAGCTGAGTCAGCAATGCGTCACGTGCACGAGATCTGATCTCCTTGACGATGTCCTCGTCAAATTCCTCGATTTCGATCATTTCAGACTCAGGCACATAGGCCACTTCCTCGATGCTGGAAAAGCCCTCCTGCACCAGAATCATGGCGATTTCCTCATCGACGTCGAGTTTGGAGATCAGCATGTCGCAGGTCTCCTTCGCTTCATCGGCAGATTTTTTCTCGACGTCGCCCTCGCTCATGACATTCAGATGCCAGCCGGTCAGCTCGGATGCCAGGCGAACGTTCTGGCCGCCACGGCCAATGGCCTGTGACAGCTTGTCTTCATCGACCGCCAGATCCATGGACTGGCTTTCCTCGTCGACGATGATCGATACCACCTCGGCTGGCGCCATGGCGTTGATCACATACTGGGCCGAGTTTTCATCGTGCAGAATGATATCGACGCGTTCACCGGACAGCTCATTTGATACCGCCTGAACCCGAGAGCCGCGCATGCCAACACAGGCACCGATCGGGTCGGTACGCTGATCATTGGTCTTGACGGCAATCTTGGCACGAAGACCCGGATCACGTGCCGCAGCAATGATTTCAATCAGTCCCTGGCCGATCTCGGGCACTTCAAGCCTGAACAGTTCAATCAGGAATTCATTGCGTGTACGGGACATGAACAACTGTGGACCGCGATGCTCGGAACGTACCTCGTACAGGAATGCCCGAATGCGGTCGCCTGGCCTGATCGATTCACGCATGATGGTGTGTTCACGCGGTATGAAGCCTTCGGCGTGCCCGCCCAGATCGACATAGACATTGCCGCGGTCGACCCGCTTGACGGTACCGTTGATCAGTTCACCGACGCGATCCTGATAGGCTTCGACCACCTGGGCACGTTCGGCTTCACGCACACGCTGCACGATGACCTGCTTGGCGGCCTGAGCTGCAATTCGACCAAACTCAGGGTTCTCGATCTGCTCCTCGATGTAATCACCGGCCTCGAGTGAATCGTCCTTGTCGAGCGCATCTTTCAGCATGATATGGCGCGTTTCTGTCTCGAACTCTTCCTCATCATCCAGCACCTGCCAGCGGCGGAAGGTTTCATAATCGCCGGACTCACGATCAATACTGACGCGAACATCGATGTCTTCCATGTTGCGTTTGCGTGCTGCGGCTGCCAGGGCAGCTTCTATCGCACCGAAAATCACGTCCTTCTCGACGCCTTTCTCGTTTGCGACCGCTTCAACGACCAATAATATTTCTTTACTCATGAATCCAACCTCATTGATCTGCAACTGTGCCGATCAGGTACTGTATGTGTTGTTATCTGCCCGATCAGTCCAGTACGGGTACCAGCTTGGCCTTTGCGATATTGCCATGGCTGACCTGTAACCTGTCCTCATCGATACCGAATTCAATCATGTCGCTGTCCGTGGCAATGATGGTGCCGGTGAACTTGCGACGCTTGTCCACGGGCGCGAGCAGGCTCACCTTGGCCTCGCGTCCGATGAATTGTTCATAATGTGCAACCGTGAACAGCGGCCTGTCCAGACCCGGGGATGAGACCTCCAGGTTATAGCGTGAAGACACCGGGTCATGCACATCAAGCAGACCACTGACTTCGCGACTGATCATGGCGCAGTCATCCAGCGTGATTCCCGTCTCAGGCTTGTCGGCATAAATTCGGACCACACTGTGACCTGAGTGGGGATGGTATTCCACGCCCACCAGCTCGTATCCCAGATCCACGAGCAACGGTTCAATCAGATTGTGCAGTTCGTTCTGTACGGACATGTGTTTCCGAAAATCCTGGCGCCCTGTCAAAGTGAGCGCACATAAAAAAAGGCCTCGCCCGATCGCATCAACACAATGATGACATCAAGGCACTGGCCCTTTCTCCTATCCTGATCAACCAGCCTGTGCGACGGGTCACTCAGTTGTGTTAACGACATGCTGACAGGGCAGTCTTCTGTCAGCCAAATGACCGAATGAAAAAGGCCTCAACAATGAGAGGCCTTCTTTCAAGAATCATTGGTAGCGGGGGCAGGATTCGAACCTGCGACCTTCGGGTTATGAGCCCGACGAGCTGCCAGACTGCTCCACCCCGCAATAGCCGGGCGGCAAGTATAAACGATGCTGGATTTGCATTTCAAGCGTTATCATTCATCCATCTGCGAAACAGTGACAAGAACACTGGACGTCGGTCATGACAGGCGCCGGATCTCCTCGATCAATGACTGATTCAACGCGTCGATAGCCTCGTTTATCCGACGCTCGGCGTCATCGGCCGTGGCCGCTGTCTCATCGCGCAACTGACCGCCATTGTCCTGCCAGATCTGACGAAGTGATGCGGTTTTGGCTGCAACAGACTCCGGCAGAATACTGGCCAGGGTCTCCAGACTGATGACGCTGGCCCAGGCACGATGCCAGCTTTCCTCGTCATCACTGTATCGCTGCAGAAACAGGTTGTGCTGCAGATCGGCCAGCACACTGACCATCTCGAATGCGGCCTCGCGGGTATTTCGCTGCGTTTCCGTGGTTTCATTGCGCCAGCTGTTATAGCCAAGGCTGGCGATGGCGATCGTCAGACTGATCAATGCCACGGCATTCTGCCTGACCTGCTGCACGAGTTGCTGGCTGAACTTCTTTGTCACGGAATTACCCTGAGGCTGATGGGATGCCAGCGGATATCGTAACAGCCGGCCGTGGCTGAACCAACCGCAGATCGGCTGGTTGTGAACGGTGACAGATCAAAAAAAACCAGCCGAAGTCGGCTGGTTAAGGAAGAGTCAAACTAACACTCTGTTGAAGATCGGGCTATGCGTGGATCTAGCATGGATCAAGCAGCGCTGCTTGTTTGTGATGTTTGGCACAGTTCTCGCTGACGGCCTGAAAATGTATGAGCGTTGCGTCACAGTTTTGAACATTGAGCCGGTTTCAGGCCGTTTCCGGATTGCAATCAGCCGTCTTCAGGGGCCGGCGCAGAATCTTCCCGCAATTCCATGACCGCCTGCTGCAACCGTTCAGCGTCGGCTTCCTGTGCAGTCATGGGCATGCCAACGTGGAGTTCGATCCTCTGCATGAACTTGCGCATTGGTCCCTTGAATGCACCACCATCGGACTTGCTGAAGAAGCTGCCCCACAGGCCCTTCAGTGCCATGGGAACCACAGTGACCGGTGTGCGCTCGAGAACTTTCTCCACACCGCGCCTGAATTGCTGCATTTCTCCATCGTGCGTGATGGCACCTTCCGGAAAGATGCACACCACCTGCTCGTCTTCAAGCTCCTCGGCAATTCGCTCATAGGCCGTGTCCAGCAATGTCGGGTCTTCCTTCGCCGAGGCAATAGGGATCGCCTTGGCCGCCTTGTACAGGCGATTGATGATCGGCCAGTTGAACAGCTTGTAGTACATAACAAATCGCACCGGCCGTCTGATGCTGCCACCGATAACCAGGGCATCGATGAAACTGACATGATTGCAGACCAGCAACACCGGCCCCTCATCGGGAATTCGCGTGATTTCAGACACACGCACCCGATAGATCGTATTGATCAGGATCCAGGTCACGAACCGCAGCAGGAATTCGGGCACCAGCAGGAAAATGTACAGCGCGACAAAGATATTGATGACGGCTGTGGTCAGGATCAGTTCGGGTATGCTCAGGCCGGCCTTGAGCAGGGCGATGGAGTAGACGGCTGAAACCACCATCAGCAAGGCATTCATGATATTGCCACCGGCGATCACGCGTGAGCGCTTGTCAATCGGGCTACGATGCTGGATCAATGCGTTCAATGGCACGATATACAGACCGCCGAATAGACCGATCAGGACGATATCGAGAAACAGCCGAATGGAACCGTCACGCTCGAAGAATGCCTGAATGCCAACCATGGATTCGACCGGCTCTATTGCCAGACAGGCAAAATACAGATCGACGCCAAAGATGCTCAACCCGATGGCACCGAGAGGCACCAGGCCTATTTCGACACGCCTGAATGACAGTTTTTCACACAGGATCGAGCCGACACCGATGCCAACCGAGAAGAACGCCAGCATCCAGGTGGTTACCCGTTCATCGCCCATCAGAACCAGCGAGTTGAGTGTGGCTATCTGGGCCAGAATCACCGAACCGAAAAACCAGAACCATGAGGCGCCAAGGATTGACCGGAACACGGTCATGTCCTCGCGAATGAAGCCGACTGTGCGGATCGTTTCACGGAACAGGTTGAAACGCAGTGTCAGACCGGGGTCACTGGCGGGCTTCTCGGGTATGGCACGCGCAACCAGGTAACCGAT
This sequence comes from Lysobacterales bacterium, assembly GCA_965212525.1. Classification (GTDB taxonomy): domain Bacteria; phylum Pseudomonadota; class Gammaproteobacteria; order Xanthomonadales; family SZUA-38; genus SZUA-38. The sequence goes on along the minus strand of CBDBVC010000059.1, from coordinate 120,667 downwards.
GAAGGCGACCAGCACAACGATGACCGAAACCAGAAACGGACCGGAGCCTTCGATCTTGATCAGTTCGCCGCCAAGCAGGGTGCCGAACAGAATGGCGATGAAAGTGGCCATGCTGACCAGCCCATTGCCCTCAACCAGTTCATGAGACTCGAGATATTCTGGCAGGTAGCTGTATTTCAATGGCCCGAAGAATGCCGATTGCGTGCCCATCAGGAACAGCACCACCAGCAACAGGGCCGGGCTTTCCAGCCAGAACCCCAGACAGGCGATCAGCATGATCACGATTTCCAGTATCTTGATGCGGCGGATCAGCATGGCCTTGGTGTATTTGTCGGCGATCTGACCAGCAATTGCCGAGAACAGGAAGAACGGTATGATGAACAACCCGAAGGCGAAATTGGTCAGTTCCTTCTGCTCCATGCCCAGCAGAGTGATGCCGGAATAGGCAATCAGGATGACCAGTGCATTCTTGAAGATATTGTCGTTGCAGGCACCCAGCGCCTGGGTGCCGAAAAAGGGGAGAAAACGTTTCTGTCTGAGCAGGTGTGAGGACAAGGTCGGCTCTGACTCCCTACAGGTAGTTCAGCACACCCGCGATGGTTGCTGTCATCATGGTGGCCAGAGACCCCCCGAGGACAGCCCGCAGACCGAAACGGGCGATATCGGACTTGCGATCGGGCGCGAGACCGCCGATACCACCGATCTGGATGGCGATCGAGGCGAAGTTGGCAAAACCGCACAGGGCATAGGTCGAGATGAACACGGCCTTGTCGGACAGCATCTGCTGGATGTTGCCCAGTTCCACGTAGGCGACAAATTCATTCGCCACCACTTTCTTGCCGATCAGCGAACCCACCATCTGGGCGTCGCCCCAGGGCACACCGATCACCCAGGCAATGGGAGACAGCACGTAACCGAAGATTACCGACAGGCTCAGTTCCTTGCCCATGCTCTCGTTGATGCCGGTCCATTCTCCCAGCGCCGTCAGCGGGTAATCGATCATGGCGATCAGTGCCAGGAAGGCCAGCAGCATGGCAGCCACATTGATGGCCAGTTTCCAGCCATCGCCGGCACCGTTGGCCGCCGCTTCGATCACATTGTGGGCCGTCTTCTCGACGTTGATCTTGACCTTGCCCATGGTCAGGGATTCTTCGGTCTCGGGCTTGAGCAACTTGGCGATGACGATGGTCGCCGGCGCAGCCATCACACTGGCCGAGATAAGATGCTTGGCAAAATAGGCCTGTGCCACCTCATCGCTGCCGCCCAGAATGGCCACGAATGCAGCCAGCACGCCACCGGCGATGGTGGCCATGCCGCCGATCATCATGGTCATCAGCTCGGAGTTGGTCATCTTGTTGATGTATGGCCGAACCACCAGTGGTGCCTCGGTCTGGCCGATGAAGACATTGGCGGTGACCGCCAGCGATTCAGCACCGGAGATTCTCAGCGCCTTGCGCATGGCCCAGGCCATGCCGCTGACGATTTTCTGCATGATTCCGACGTGATAGAGCACGCTCATCAGCGCCGAGAAGAAGATAATGGTCGGCAGTACCTTGAAGGCAAAGATGACGCCAAAGCTGCTGGTGTCGACCAGCGGCCCGAAGATGAACTCGGAACCCTTGTCGGTAAATTCGATCAGCACCACGAAGAAATTGCCGACGCTCTGGAAAATTGCCTGTCCCCAGGCAGTTTTCAGCACCAGGATGGCAAACAGGATCTGCAGTGCCAGCCCGGATGCAATGATGCGCCAGTTGATATTGCGCCTGTTATCGGAAAACAGGAAGGCGATGCCGATCAGGACAACCAGTCCGAATACACCAAATAATACGTCTGTCAAAGCTTGCATGGCTCACCCATGATCATTGCGGCAGATGTGCAGAGAAACGGGGCTGGAACAACAGCAGCGATTCGCCGCTGCTGTTCCATGCAATGCCCCTTTTTCCTCCCCTGGAAAACTGTGACTTCGATCGACACGACCTGTGCCGATTACTGACCTTTCCTGAAATTGGTGATCTCACCACTCTTGACGCGGTCCATGTATGATTTCAGCGCCTTCTTGACCTTCGGCATCAGAATGTACAGGCCAATGATATTGGGCGCTGCCATGGCAAAGATCATCGCGTCAGAGAATCCCTGTACACGGGTCAGCGGCTGAACGGCGCCGATGATGATGAACGCCAGGAAGACCACCTTGAACACCAGTTCCTTGGCGGTACCCTCACCCACGAGATAGGTCCACGACTTCATGCCGTAGTAGGACCAGGCCAGCATGGTTGAGAAAGCAAACAGCACAACTGCCACGGCCAGTACATACGGGAACCATGAAATGACTGTTCCGAAAGCAGCAGAGGTGAGTGTCACACCGGCGATCTGGCCGGTATTGTCGAATGATCCGGTGATGATGATAACCAGCGCTGTAATGGTACAGATCACGACCGTATCCAGGAACGGTTCATAGAGTGCAACCAGGCCTTCGGTGACCGGCTCGTTGGTCTTGACCGCGGAGTGCGCGATTGATGCGGATCCGATACCGGCTTCATTGGAGAAGGCGGCTCGCTGGAAGCCGACAATCAGGACACCGATGATGCCGCCGTAGATAGCGTCCGAAGCGAATGCGCCCTTGAAGATGGCTGCAAATGCCGGGCCAATCTGATCATAGTTCGCGAAGATGATGGTGAGGCCTGCCAGGATGTAGAGGCCAGCCATGAATGGCACAACCTTTGAGGTAACCTTGGCGATACTCTTGATGCCGCCAATAATGACCAGTGCCGTGAAGACGGCCAGAGCACCACCGAACAGCCAGCCCTTTTCGAACAGGAAGCTCTGCTCACCGCCCGTGATTTCAAGGATGGCATCGTAGGCCTGATTGACCTGGAACATGTTGCCACCGCCCAGTGCACCACCGATACAGCAGATGGCGAAGAAGACAGCCAGCACCTTGCCGAACATGGCCATGCCGGCACCCTTTTCGGCCAGTCCCTTTGACAGGTAGTACATCGGACCACCGGAGACACGACCGTCCGGCAGTTCGTTACGGTACATGACGCCGAGTGTACATTCGCAGAACTTGGAGGCCATGCCGAGGAATCCTGCAAGGATCATCCAGAATGTTGCACCCGGCCCACCCAGCGATACGGCAATGGCCACACCGGCAATATTGCCAAGCCCGACCGTGCCTGAAACAGCGGTGGACAATGCCTGGAAATGCGACACTTCGCCCTTGGCATTGGGGTCACTGAAATCGCCACGCAGCAACTTGAAACCCTGTTTCATGCCACGGAAATTGATGAATCCGAAATACAGTGTGAAGATCAATGCGCCGACGATCAGCCAGACCACGATCAACGGCAGCGACTGCTCACCCACGGTAACCGATGAGAAGATGAATGCGGGAATGTCGTCGAGCAGGAAACCAAGAAAATCAAAGCCTTCTTCAGAATCCTGTGCCCAGACCGACTGCATACTGAGCGTGAGTGTCGCGATAACCGACAGTAAAAATCGTTTCATTCCATGTTCCTTATTCTTTGTGTAGAACCGTGACGCACATTTCGACCGCGCCCATAGTACACGAAATCATTAGTCATTCTGAATTTTTCAGGAAAAATTCCGTTTCACTGAATGGAGATCAGCTCGATGCGCACAATATCGCCAACATTGTCGAGCAAGTCCGCTGACTGCAGTTCCATGTAGCCGGACGTTGCGGCAGACAGTTCGATCGATGCATCCTGCCATGTCTGCCAGTCACCGTCGTCAAACCTGTAGCGAACCCAGCTGACCCCGATACCGGCATCATGTGCAGACAGGCTCAGGCGCGTCTTGTCCGAAACCAGCAGCCGGTCTGCGGACCAGGTCACGAAACCAACGGGTACGACTGCGACCTGTGGTGGTTGTTCGTCGATGAGTGTACTCGCCAGATACGCCTTCCGTACACGACTCGCGTACCCCTCAAGACCTGATTCACTGACACCGCGAACACGCCAGTGGTAATCACCGGTGGCCTTGAGTCTCGGTTGCCAGCGTGTCGACTCGATCAGACTGCTTTTCTGCACCAGCTGTTCACAGGCCGAGTCCACACAAACCTCAACCACATAACCTGCTGCCAGATCGACTGGTTCCCATGAAAGGATCGGATTGGCGACAGGCCATTCTGAATCGTTCTCAGGGGCCAGCCCCCTGGGACGGGGCAGAAGCCGTTCAGGCGGTGAGGGTGGGCCGTTTGCCGGGACCGTCGAACCCGTGCCACGTACAAGCTGCACCTGTGCCCCCGCTGCCTCAACACTGGAATTGCCGTGATAGACCATCACGGCTGCGCCACCAGATTCTTCGTCTGCCACGGCTGCCATCTGTGCACTGCCATCCGGTCCAACATCAGGTCTGGCACTGGCCGAACCGACCACCAGCTCGATCTGTGCCGGATTACCTGCGATTGGCTCGAACGCCATTTCGACACGACCGCGCCGAACCTCGATCTGCCCACGGTCCACTCCCCTCAGGTCGGTCAACTTGGACTGCAGGAACACCTGTGAAAACTCAGACAGATTGAGCCAGGTGGCATCGTTGAATCTCAGTGAGGCTGACGAGGCTTCGCGTGTTCTGATGCCATCCTTGCTTTGCAGTGCGTCACCATGACTCGCCGGTGTCCAATTTGTGCTTTGCAGGTTTTTATCCACCTGGTTTGAAATCTGCGCAATGGTCGCGTTGTCAGCAATCACCTTGCGCTCGGTAATCACCTTCAGTTCCTGACCAATACGAAGCAAATTCGGGTTTTTGATCTGCGGGTTGAGTTTCCAGTTTTCACGCCATAGAAAATCCTCACCAAGGTACTTTTCCGTGATACTCCACAGGGTGTCACCCGATTCAACCACGTGGGTGCCGATGGTGTCATTCACTTGCTGAGCTGACTCACCAGCCAACGGTGATAGTGTGAGTATCAGAGCCGTCATAATCACGCTGAAGCGTATGCGCATGTGTTGAATCATCATCGTCTTGGCCTCTGACTCTTCGGCGACCCGGCCCTGATATTCCAGCGCCCGGTGATCTCATGCCCGGCATGATCCTGTGCTGTAACCACCAGTTTGTACCAGCCCCGGTCAAGAAACTTCAGCGTGCCAGGTACCGGCTTGTCCTTCTGCCGGTTATAGCGATAGCTGGACGACTTGACACCAACGCCGTCTCCGTCCGAGATATCGAATCCGATACGCGTACCGACCTTGAGATAAACATTGCTGCCCTGGATGCGCCCACCATCTGGCAGCGTCAGTTCAATCGTTGGCGGCGAATCATCCACGGGCCAATCCTGCGCTGAGCGTCGGGTCTGATTGAGCGCGTCGGTGGCTTCGATCACCAGGGAATTTCGATCGAGCTCGATCGATGATGCCGTCACCGGCTGCCATTCACCGTAGGACATGTACCGTAGGGACGCCACACCACTGTCGTCGTCTGCTTCACACTTGACCTGGATAGGCAACTTGTAGAATTGCCTGCCCTGTGTGGGTTCAAACGAATCCGACACTGCATCGCATGCTATCTCCGGTGGCGCATCATCAACAACAAATGAGAGCTCACCGACGATGGCCTGATTTCCAGCCCTGTCCATCGCGATCACCTCAAGTTTCTGATTACCTGCTGGCCAGAGATCGTCGAGTGATGCCTCGCCGTTGTTGAGTTGAGCCCGCCATTCAGACACGCCAGTGTCGTCACTCAATTGCAGGTTCAGCTTCGTGTCCGGCCGGACAAGAATGGTCTCACCGCGTCTGATCATCGGTGTTCCCCACGAAACTTTCAGCGTGGGTGGTGATCGGTCAACGTGTACCACCGTGAGTGGCTGCTGATCTGAATCAGATTCCTGTATGTGATGCTGATCAGTTTGCTGATGTGATTTGGCCAGCTCTGCCGCTGCTCTGGCACTGTGCCAGCCCATGGACACCAGAGTGTCACCCTCTTTTTTCAATAGCAGTATGGCGTTTTCAGATGAATTCTCCACGGTGCCGCTGATCGCGTGCCAGGGCACGGGCAAACCGTGACCGGCAACCGCATATAGATCATCCTCACCACTTGCTTGATCAGATTGCGCCGTGTGAACACCGCGCTCAGTCTGATTGACGATCAGACTCTGTGCCACCGTCATTGCGGGCAGCGTCATGATCAGGAAGGCTGAACCGAGTTGATTGAAAATCCTCAATCCGAGTGGTTTGTACTGCTGATGGATCTTGAATGTCGGATTCACCTGAAATCTTCTCCCCCTGATCATCGACCAATATGGTCGGCGAAATATCATTTACCAGAGATGTTATCAGTTTGCGGGCATTTTCTGCACTGTCAATTCGCTGATCGGGATCTTTTCTGAGCAGGCCTTCTATCAACTGTTTCATCGGTTCGGGCATGGTCTTTTCAAGAGTGGCCGGCAGGCGAACGTCCTTGATCTGGGTTCTGGACATGATCTGTTCTGTACTGCGACCGGCAAATACCATGTTACCCGTGAGGCATTCGAGCATCAGGACACCCACAGCGAACAGATCCGTTTTCTCACTGTATCCTTGCGACTGATAGCATTCTGGAGCGATGTACCCCGGTGTGCCCATGATGACATGCGTGTTCTTGTCCTTCAGCTGTATCGATCCTGCTATCCCGAAATCGGTGACCTTGACCACACCCGTTTCATCAATCAGTACATTCGCAGGCTTGATGTCGCGGTGAATGATGCCCGCATCATGTGCGGCCTGCAGTCCTGCCAGAACACCATCGGCAATCACGAGTACCTGCGCGATCGAATACACTTCGTTGGCTTTCAACTGAAGATCAAGTGCACCCCCTGTCACCAGTTCCATGGCGACGAATGCGTACTGGTCATCACCGGCGATATCAAATACTGTGACAATATTCGGGTGCATCAGTTGTGCCGAATGTACCCCCTCGTCAATCAGGCTCTTAGTCAGCCTCGTGCGCTCCTGTTCACTCACCTGAGATGAGATGCGAATCGTCTTGAGTGCGATTTCACGCTTCAATTTCGGATCCCAGCCGAGGTACACAGTGCCCATCGCCCCACTACCCAGTTTTCTGAGCACCTGATAGCGTCCAAGAAACACCTCACTGATCGAGTCGCGTTCCTTCATTGCCTCCTCGAGCATCTGGAATGAGGCTTGAAGTTGAGCAATTTCGCCGCCACTGGAGGTAAAATTGTCACCGATCAGTTCTTTCTGCGCGCTGAGTATGTTGCGTATAGGTCGGATGACTCCAAACCAGGCTCCGAACGCCATCAACACACTGAGCACCGTCATTGCCACCGTACTCTGACGTGCTATCTGACGCATCGCCGTGGTAGCCTGTTCTGCGTATTCTGCGGGCTGGATCGACAGCACCACCCAACCCATGCTGGAAATATTGGCCAGTGCGGCGATTATCTCGCCTCGTTCGGATTTGAATCGGTGTGCACTGGATTTCAATGGTGCGGCAATGGCGCGCTGTAAATCATCTCTGGGCAGACTTAACAACAAATCGCTGGTTCCCGTCAGGGCATTACCACGGCTGTCCAGAATGACCAGTTCCGCGGAATCTCCCAACTCATCAGGTTCATAATAGCGTTGCAGATGATCCAGTGTCAGCATCATGGCTATAAACACATTGGGTCGTGTGGTTTCCTGTTGCACCCTGAACATCGATTGTCTGTTTACCGTGACCACGGATGGATCCGAAGTCATGTTGTCTTCGTCGAGCCACTCAGAAATATTGATTGAAAAATCCGGCTTCTTGAGTACAAAAATTTCTTCAGGTCCCGATGCTGTCTGCTGATAGAGTCCGACAGATTTGATTTCATTTCGAGAGATCAGCAAGCCTTGAAGCAATTCCAGTGCCGAATCAGATGCAGGGTCCAGGTACAGTGTGGGGTTATCTCCAGTCGTCAACAACAAACTGGTCAGCAACTGACTGTAACTGTCGATCTGACTTGCCACTGAACGTGCGACAATCAGATGTGATATCTGAGTCTGCGTGATAATCTTTTCATCACTGCGTTCGATAAGAAAGCTGCTCAGAACGAAAGGCAATGCCGTGATTATCGACAATCCGAGAATCACCCAGGCCATAATTGGAATGGAAAATCGCCGCACTGTGTTGTCCTGCTCTTCCTACTGCAAACTTAATGATAAGCTATCGAAACCATACTCGCGAGCGCAGACAGTCAGCATGAAACCCGATAGCGGTGACAGATGAGCGTTATCGAATACTGCAACCGGGCTCAGTTGTGTCGATTTGTTCGATGACACGCCGGATACAGATGGCATTGCACTCAACAGTATTATCTGCAAAAAGGATTCATGATGACCGATTATTCGATCGACAAACCGGGTTTTTTCGATACAGGACGGGCAATGATAGTGGGATGTCTCTGTCTTGTTATGATTCTGCTCTTCTCATCGGCCAAGGCCACCACCATCTATCTCAGCCGGCACGCAGAGAAACAGCCGGATTCATCGGATCCGGATTTGACTGATGCAGGACATTGTCGTGCCGCGTTCATCGCACGTCTGCTGTCTCATGCCGGCATCGAGAGCATCTACAGCACGGACTACCGCCGAACCCGCAGTACGGCAGAACCACTGGCGAATTCGCTGGACAGCGAAATCCGGCTGTACGACCCCCGCGCGCTGGAGAAGATGGCCGAAACGCTGACGACATCCGGTGCAGTCGCCTTCGTGGCAGGACATTCCAATACCACTCCCCAGCTGGTGAGGCACCTGGGAGGCGAAGCCGAAGCGATGGATGAATCAGAATATACGCGTCTGTACCAGATCATCATCAACGAGAAGACTGTGACCACAAATCTGTTCACACTGCCCGATAAAGACATCATCAATTTCTGTGAGTAAACGTGAAAAATGAATCAGACCCAGAAACTTCTGCGTACCCTATCATCCAAACCAGGCGGCCTGTGGCTGTTCTCGAAACTTGTCTGTTTCAAGGCACCCTATTTTGCCAGCATCAAACCGGTGTTCACCGAACTTGAAGCAGGCAGTGCCAGCGCCAGGATTCGCAAACGCCGGCGTGTCACCAATCATCTGGGAACGGTTCATGCGATTGCCATGGCCAACCTGTGCGAATTTGTGGCGGGCACCCTCATGGAAGTGAGCATCAGTCGCCAGATGCGATGGATCCCCAAGGGCATGACCATCGAGTATCTCGCAAAGGCCGAGACCGGCATCAGCGCCCACTGCGAACTTGAGAACTACGACTGGCAGGAAAAACAGGACGTGGTGGTTGAGGTTATCGTGACCGACGATCAGGGCAAGGTGGTATCAAAGGCGAGCGTGCCGATGTATGTGTCGCCCAAACCACCCAGAAAGGCGACCTGAGCCAATCGCAGTTTCGAGAGTCGCGACTTGTCCGGAAAAAGCCGTTAAGCGTCGAAAATCAGCCGTTCTTGGCGCCTTCGGCAAACAGTTCAGAAGCCGGATTACCACGACAGATGCGTGTCCCAGTGAGCGGGATGCATTCGGCAACTGCACCGGTGTTTTCATCCAGTCGGGTTCGCTGACCGAGATCGAAATCGAAACGCTGCTTGAAACGGGTTTGCGGCACTGCCGCGACACTGGCCGGATCAAATCGCCAGCCCTTGATTGCACGGATGGCTGCATTGTCGAAGGTGCGTCTTGGCCAGCTGTCAGCGATACTGATATTGGAAACACGGCCGTCGTCAGTGATGCTGAAATCAACAACCACATAGCCCTGTTTGCCGGCTATGCGTGCGTTGACGGGATATTTCGGCGCCACTGTACGAGTGGCTATGGGACCTGGGCTGCGACGCGGCTCGGGTTCAGGCCTGGTATTCTCGATCAGCGCCGGTGTGATCGATGACACATTGAAGGTATCACTGTCGAGACTGGTCATGAGTGCGGCTTCATCATTCAACGCAAGTTCGCTGATAAAGCCGCCACTGATTTCTGGCTCTGTGACAGCCGCTGTTGTGCTGGATGACTGTGTTGTGATGTTCTGATCTGCCGCAGTGGATTGTGCCATCGTGCTGGTCGAAGACGATTCCAGGCGGGTCATGTCATTGACAGTTGCATTTTCCATCGGGTCAGAGATAACTGTCGATTCAGTCGGCAGACGTGTCACCGCCATTTCCTGCTGTGTCATTGTCATCTGTTCAAGGTCAGTGACCTGTTCGCTTCGAACAGGTTCATCAGCTGCTTCGTAAACTGACAACAGCTGTACGTCGTCCTGTTCAGAGTCATCGGCCAGTCGCGCCTGATCTGTCGAAGACAGTGTCGAGAACAGTTCGGCAGAGAGGGTATCACCAAGACGGTTGCGCTTGATTTCAAAATATTCGGTAGGATCAACGGCCTTGCCGGCAAGCAGCACCAGCGCAGCAAAGATGAGAATCAGACCACTGTTTCCGGTCACCGCGTCACGTACGCGACTGTGTGAGCAGACGATGCGTTCAATACGCTGCAGCAGCTGGCCTTCAGAAGCGCCCAGCGCCGGCGCCATTTCGCCGCTTCTCATCGATTCGAGGTTGGCCAGGGCCTTGGCATATTCCAGCCGGTTGCCACAGGAGTTGATGACCATGTCATCACAGCATTTTTCGCGATCTTCACGGATATGAGTTGATACCCATTTGACCAGTGGATGGTAGAAGAGCAGTGTTTCGACAACGATCTGGAACCAGTTGACCACGAAATCATAGCGCTTTACATGTCCAAGTTCATGTGCGATGACCAGTTCAAGCTGGGCCGGGCTCAAGCCGACGATGGTACTCGTGGGTAACAGGATGATGGGCTTGAGCCACCCCAGTACTGTCGGAATCTTGATCAGGGCCGATTCCAGCACCTGTACCTTGCGACGAATGCCGAAACGCTTTGAAAGCCGGCTGACATTCTCGTTGATGCGTTCGGACAGGGGGGCAGTCCCGTCATGAACCAGTCGACGCATGTTGTTCCATTTGATCGCCACCCGGACCGAGAGCAGCAACACACCGGCAAACCAGATGGCCACGATCCAGGGCAGGTACTCTTCGAGGATCACACTCCACTCGGCCACATCAGCCAGCGCTGGCACACTGTTGACACTGACAGCCGGTGTGGATGCCGCCAGCACCTGGAGACTGCTTTCGGTTGCTGGCTGGTAGACCTGGAAAAACGTGAAGACGGGTGCAGCGACAAAGCCCAGCATGCAGAAAAGCCCCACATAATACCGGGCGTGCGGGCTATGATTTTTCAGGAGGGCATTGAGGACTGCAAATATTCCACCAATGAGAGCAACTTGCCAGAGGGAATGCACAAGGGACCAGCCGATCGCGACAACGATACTGTTTGCCGAATCAAGATATGCCTCAATCATGCCCTACTCCGTTAATCTCACTGCATCCCTGGTATTAAGCCTGCTCGCCGTTCTCTCCACAACGGCAATACGTCATGGTTTCAGAGTGTTCAGCCCTGCTCCATGTCATCCAGCAATTTGCGAATCTTGGCCAGTTCCTCGCTTGAGGCAGCCTCGGAATCACCCAGCGCATGCATCATCAGCTGTGAGGGTGAGCCGTCAAAGACACGCTGCAACAGATCTGTTGCGAACTGCTTCTGGGTAAAGTCCTTGGTCATTGCCGGTTTATAGACATGCGCACGCTCTGAATCGTCGCGGTCAACCAGTTGCTTTCCATGCATGACCTGAAGCAGCTTCAGTGCTGTGGTGTAGCCAGTCTTGACCTTGCGATTGAGAATCTCGTGCACATCACGAACGGTCGAAGGTCCACGATCCCAGAGAATCCTGAGGATGGACAATTCGGCTTGTGTGGGTTTCGGCATCCCGTCCTGCCTGCTTTTTTTCATTTGCTAGCTCCAGCGCTGTAAACAGTCTGACACCGAGTATAAACCAAAAAACGAGCCCTGTCGTACGTTTTTATGCGTAAATGAACCACTTGTGGCAAGCATCTGGCACACACCACATCACCTGAGTATGCCGCAGTGAAAATCAAGATAGTGTGATTGTCGACACAGTCCTACGCCGACGGCGACTGGAAGAAATCGATGACGTCAGACAGCTCCCGCGTCGTCCGCATATCCGGTAGCGCAGCGAGGAAATGCTGACCATACTGCCTACCGGTAATCCTTGAATCGGTCAGCACCAGCACACCACGGTCCTGCATGCTGCGAATCAGACGGCCGGCACCCTGCTTCAGCAACAAGGCGGCTTTCGGTACCTGATAAGACATGAAGGGATGCCTGCCAGCAGCCCTCACCTGATTCAGGCGCGCTTCCAGCAGCGGGTCATTCGGCGCGGCAAATGGCAGTTTGTCGATAATGACACAGGACAGTGCAACCCCTTCCACGTCGACACCTTCCCAGAAACTGCTGGCACCAAGCAGCACACCATTCCCGCTGGCCTGAAAATCTTCAAGCAACTGGTGACGCGGTGCCTCACCCTGTACGAACAGTGGATACTCGACACGCTCGGCAAGTACCGTGGCGACTATCGACAGATTCCGATGTGAGGTGAACAGCAGGAATGTCCGTCCGCCAGCGGCATGGATCACCGGTATGACGCATTCGATGAAGGCATCGATGAAGTTCCGCTCGGACGGTTCCGGCAGCCCTGTGGGCAGAAACATGAGACTGTTGGCCTGATAATCGAACGGGCTCTCAAACTGCTCACATTCTGCCTCTGCCAGTCCCAGCTCGTTCTGGTAGAGACTGAAATCTGCAGCAATGCTGAGGGTGGCCGATGTGAACAGCCAGCTGGGTGCCAGCCGGTGTCTGGCCTGCATCTGTTCAGAAATATCCAGTGGTGTGATATTGATGACGAAACTGGTCCTGAACAGCTGGTACCAGATGACAGTGTCAGCATCAGGCTGCTGATCAAGCTGACCTAGAAATTCGAGCTGATGACGGGATCGCAGCCAGCATGACTCCAGGCCTCTGGATCGTTCTGCCTGCCCCTGCAAGCGCTGTTCCAGCTCTCCAAGTGCGGCCGCCAGACGTTCCAGTGTTTGCTGCAGATCCGGCCTGTTGCAGATTGATGACCAGCTGCCGCGTGCGTCACCACCATCCATGGCCAGCCGCAATTGCTGACTGGCCAGGGTGAGCCCATCGGTTGCTGTCTGCACCAGAGTGATGCCACCCGATAATTCAGCAGCCTCTTTCAAAGTATCGGAGACAAGATCACTGATCTGACGGGTGGAAAATGATTGACCGAAAAACTGGGTTGCTGTTTCCGGCACCTTGTGTGCCTCATCGACGACAACCACATCAACTTCAGGAATCAGTTCCCCGAAACCGTGTTCCTTGAGTGCCATGTCAGCAAACAGCAGATGGTGATTGACCACGACAAGGTCTGCATCCAGCGCTCGCCTTCGGGCCTTGACCAGAAAACAATCCGAATAATAGTCACACTCACTGCCCAGGCAGTTATCTGATGTCGAGGTCACATGCGGCAGCAATTGTGGCTGTTGTACCACGGCCGCGTGATGCAGTAATTCGCCGTCCTCGCTGCTGCCGCTCCATCGCTGCAGATCTTCGACCAGTGAAACCAGAACCGGATTCTTCAGCTGGCGACTGTGTCTTGCCATCTGCAATCGATGCAGACAGACATAATTGCTCCTGCCCTTGAGGATTGCCACTGTCGGTGACATCGACAGGGCATCGAGCAGGCGCGGCAGATCCCGCCGGAACAGCTGCTCCTGCAGGTTCTTGGTTCCGGTCGAGATGACTGCTCGTTTGCCGGCCAGCAGGACTGGCACCAGATAGGCAAAAGTCTTGCCGATACCGGTACCGGCTTCGGCGACGAGTGTCGCCTCTTCGGCTATGGCCTGTTCGAATGAGCGGGCCATTCTGATCTGGTCAGCACGTGGGCTGAAGCCGTTGATGGCCCGGCTCAGCAAGCCCCCTTCACCCAACACATCATCGATGTCCGGTGCTGAATCGGGAGCCGGGTTGTTATCCAAGATTCTCTGGCCGCAATCAGTAGCGTGGCGGTGCTTCGACCGGGCACTGATCGGCCTGCACTCGAGCGCCCGCAGCTTCTGCTGCCCTGTCCAGTGCAGTCAGTGCCCGGTTTATCACCAGCCAGTTGCGATAACAGAGCTGACCAATCTGAGGGCCCAGATCATACGATTTCTGAGCATGTTCGATGGCTGCTTCATATTGCCGGTTCTGCAATTCGAGCTCAGCGAGGTATTGCCAGTATTCGGGGTCATCACTGGACAAGCTGAGAGCCCTGTTGACCAGCTCGATAGCCTTGATGACATCACCCTGATCCTCTGCATCATAGGCCTGTTTCATCAATTCGCTCGCTGCAGGATCGTCAAGTGAGTAAACCTCGATCAGGCTTTCCTGCTGCGAGGCCTGCTGCCTGATCTCCGCGCCCACGTTTCTGTCCTCGACCGGTGCCGGCGTCTTGCTGGTACAGGCCGCCAGCAGGATTGCCGAAATAAGCCCCGCATGCCTGACTGTGACTGTTGCCGTCTGCCTCAGGGTGGATAAGCGGGAACTGCTGGAGTTCGCCGGTATTGTGGTTTTTCGTTCTGACAAAGTTGACTCCCGGTGTACACTGTCGCCTATGGATGATGCGCGGCTGCTATTGTTGTGTTTTTGCGTCGACAAGGCAACCATTCTGACCGAAAGACAACCCTACACGGAAAAAGTGCACTGTGAGCGGCAATAACCTGTCCGGCATGAGCCCTGTTGAGACCCGAACCTGTCTGTTGATCTGCACTGCAGCGATGATTCTGACTGGCCTGCTGTACCTACCTGGCCTGGGTGAACTCCAGCTGACACGTGAAGAACCCAGGCGCGCGCTGATTGCACAGACCATGCTTGACTCAGGCGACTACTGGGTACCGCAACTGATCGAAAAGACCTACACCGCCAAACCACCGCTCTACAATCAGTTCATCGCCCTGCTGAGTAGCGGCGGTGATGCCACGGTGACCGAGTTCTCTGCCCGCCTGACATCGGTCATCAGTGTGATGCTGCTGCTTCCCCTGATGATATTTCTGACGCGGAGATTTCTCGGCTTCAATGGCTTGCTGTTTCTGGGTCTCGGGCTGGTTCTGTCTCCCGAAATCCTGGTCAAGGGAAGACTGGCCGAAATCGACATGCTGTTCACGCTGTTCGTATCGGGATCTCTCTGGTTGTGGTTTGCACTCTACGAAGGCAAGCAACGGGGATTCGGCGTGTGGACTCCCCCGATCCTGCTGGTCGTGCTTGCCTTTCTGACCAAGCGTGAGCCGGCCATTCTGTTCTTTTATACGGCGGTGATTCCGTACCTGATCTGGCGCAGGGATCTGAAAGCACTGCTAACACCGGCTCACCTGCTGTCAGTGGGGCTCATGTTCGGATTGATCAGCCTGGCCTACATGCCTGTGATCAACCGGCTTGGCTGGGATCCGTTCTGGGCCAATACCGTACACGAGGCCAATGACCTGCAGGGCCAGTTCCATCTGACAGTGTTACTGAAGAATCTGGTGCTCTATCCGCTCAAGGTGTTCGGTGCCCTGTTCCCGTACTCACTGCCGTTGCTCGCGCTTCTCATGCGACCGATCAGGCAGGCAGTATGGCGTAGAGATAATTCTCATGTCGTGTTTGCTGCACTGGTGGCCCTGATCAGCCTGCCGCTTTACAGCATCCCCGAGGAACCCAAGGTTCGCTATTTCCTGCCGTTGTTTCCCAGTATTCTGGTGTTTGCAGCGGTGGTATTCGAATCAGTTGTGAGTAACATCAGCGAAGGCCGGGTGAGCTCGGTCATGCGCTTCGATCTTGTGACGCGCGTTGTGCTCACGGTGCTGACCATTGGCGTGAGCGCTGCACTGCTCTACAAGCTGTATGCACCCGATCATGCGGCTTATTTCCCGACGACGATACAGATCGTGTCGCTGCTGTTCATCATGCTGCTGATGCTGGCGAGCCAGCGTCTGGAGAGATTGCGAAACAACAGAACAATGCTGACGCTGTTGTGCATGTCACTGACCGTCTTTGCCTTCCGTCAGTTTTACCAGTTACCCCGGGAAATGAGCTATCAGGCAGCCGAGAGAGACACCGGATCGGTGCAATCCTTTCTTGAGAAGCATGTCACTGAAGAGCTGAGGCCGGTTCTGCTCAAGGGTGAACTGCCCTATGATCTGTTCTTCTATATCGCCAATGATCTGATCACACCGACCGGTTGTGGCTCATCGCCCTGCGCTTACCTGCTGGGTTACGAGGACAAGCTCAGGATTGCCGGCATCGATCTCGCACAATGGCAAGAGACAGGCGAGACGGTGCATTTCAAGCGTGAGTCACTGATCCTCTATCGGCGACGGGACTGACGACTGGGTCAGTCATAATGATGCAGATGCACGCCGCTCACGGCCCGGCCGGAAGGATCGGTCATCTTGCTGAACGATTCATCCCAGGCCAGTGCCTCCGGCGTTGAACAGGCAACCGACTTGCCACCCGGCACGCAGCGTGCAGCTGACTCTGATGGATAATGCGACTCGAACAGCTCGCGATAATAGTAGCCTTCCTTGGTATCGGGTGTGTTGACCGGGAACCGATGTGCCGCATTCTTCAGTTGCTGATCGCTAACCTTCTCTTCGACCATGTCCTTGAGACCGTCGATCCAGGAATAGCCGACACCGTCTGAAAACTGCTCTTTCTGACGCCACAGGATCTCTTCCGGCAACATGCCCTCGAACGACTGACGCAGGATGTGTTTTTCCATGCGTTCGGGTGTAATCATTTTTGCCGTTGGATTGGTGCGCATGGCCACGTCGATAAAATCGGTATCGAGAAACGGCACACGAGCCTCGACACCCCAGGCTGCCATCGACTTGTTTGCCCTGAGGCAATCGAACTGATGCAGTTTGCCCAGCTTGCGGACTGTTTCCTCATGGAATTCGCGCGCATCCGGTGCCTTGTGGAAGTACAGATAACCGCCAAACAGTTCATCCGCACCCTCACCCGACAACACCATCTTGATTCCCATCGCCTTGATACGCCTGGCCAGCAGGAACATCGGCGTTGAAGCGCGGATCGTGGTCACATCATAGGTTTCGATATGGTAGATCACGTCACTCAGGGCATCGATTCCCTCCTGCACGGTAAATTCGAAGCCGTGGTGTTCTGTCCCAATGGCGTCCGCCACGGTCTGCGCCGCGATCAGATCAGGCGAACCTTCAAGCCCGATCGCAAATGAATGCAGTCTTGGCCACCAGGCAGGTGCCTGATCGTTTTCCTCGATGCGAGATTCGGCATACTCCCTGGCAATGGCGGCAACCAGAGAGGAATCGAGCCCACCCGAGAGTAGTACCCCATAGGGCACATCGGTCATCATGTGACGGTGTACCGAAGACTTGAAGGAATGGTGCAATGCATCGGTATCAGCAGCATTGTCCCGAACAGCGTCGTAATCACGCCAATCCGGCTGGTAATAGGCCACTGGCTCCTGATCGACACCGGTCATGAAATGGCCGGGCGGAAACTCGCGAATGCTGCGGCATACGCCTTCAAGTGCCTTCATTTCAGAGGCCACGAACAGCTGACCGTGATCATCCCTGCCCATGTACAGTGGAATGATGCCGATCGGATCCCTGGCGATCAGATAATCACCTGTCAGCTCATTAAACAGCACAAAGGCGAACATGCCCCTCAGGTCATTGAGAAACTGATTGCCATGTTTCAGATACAGGGGCAGGACAACTTCACAATCCGACTGTGTGCGAAAACTATAGTCGCTGAATTGCTGCTTCAGCTCGGCATGATTGTAGATCTCTCCATTGACGGCCAGAATCTGCCGGCTGCTTTCACTGTAGAGCGGCTGTGCGCCGGTATTGATGTCGACAATCGACAGCCTCTCGTGTGCAAGCACGGCCTGCTCAGAGCTGTATATCCCGCTCCAGTCCGGGCCACGGTGGCGCATCTTGCGGGATTGTTTAAGGGCCAGTTGCCGGCATTCATCCAGCGGTCTGGTCAATTCAAGTATGGAAAAGATGGAGCACACTTCGCACCTGTAGTAACAACGTGAAAATCAAGTGGGCGATAGTAAGATGTCATTCACGTGATAACAACACCGGAGAGGCCACAATCTGGTTGAAATGCCGATTATTGCGCCAGAATTCTCCTGAAAATGGCGTAATTCAAGCCATAAATGGTCAATTAACAGGCAGGTTCACAATTATTTGCAATCCGGGTGAGAGAAAACGAATGCTTATTTCACCTATAGATTAAGAGTTGTTACTGGCTTTGTATGCAACATGACATGCAACCGGCATTTGAAATCGGGTAACAACCAGCAGATACTAAGAGATACCTGATTTCATCCAGACAAGAACGGTTGTGACAAAGTTGTTCAACACTGATAAATCGAGGAACCGGTTTGACCCGATCGAATTGATCGCCAAAATCGATTCCGGCGATAGCAGGGCAGAGAGTGAATTAGTCTCTCACTTTGCACCAGCCCTGCGATTGATATTGCAAAAACGCTATCAGGATGAACAACTGCGCCAGGATGTATTTCAGGACACCTTCAGGGTACTGATCGAAAGTATCCGGAGCAAATCTCTGAAAAACCCCAAAGCGCTATCCAGTTTCATACAGAGTACAGCCATCAACCTGGCACGCGAGTACATCTATCAGGAAGGACGTCATCGTGTGATTGACGAACCCGGCGAGATCGACAGGGTCATCTCAACCGAGTTCAACAATGAAAAGAGACTTGAAAAGGAAGAACTGATCAGCTTCGTCAGGAATGTGACACAGTCACTGGAGACTGATCGGGATCGTCTGATTCTCATCCGGTATTACCTGGAAGAGCAGGACAAGGAACTGATCTGCAAGGAGCTGGATCTAGAAAGCGCGCACTTTGATCGTGTCTTGTACAGAGCAAAACAGCGATTGAGGAAACTGATCGAAAAATCAGCAAGAACGCTCTAGATTCGATAATAAGACTTTACGACTAGGGAGTTTTGGTTTGATGAGTACATCTGTGTCAGAACAGGAGATGGTACACCGCTACGTTCGAAACGAATTGCAGGGCGACGACCTTGCATTGTTCGAAACCTGGCTGCTGGATCATCCCGAATACCTTGAAGATATCGATACGCTGATGAACCTTAGGGAGGGCATCAGACACGGTGCTGCATTCGACTTGTCGGATGCCGACCTGCGCAAACCCCGTACCGAAACACCCCTTCACAAACGTGGCACTTTCGCCGCGATGACTGCCCTGCTCTCAATCGCCATTCTGGCGCCGGTTTTCCTCATCATGCAACAGCAGCAGGCATCGGAAAACCTGTTTGATCAGGTACAGACGCTTCAGGCACCGTATGGAGCCGAATACACACTCACAATCGGTGGCAAAACGCGATCGCTCAGCAGAAATCAGGCTGATGGTCAGATTCTGCTCGATGGTACGTCGACCAAGATTATTCTCGACATCGAACTGCCCGATCCAATACAGAGTTACACCGATTTTGAACTCCTTCTCGCAATGGGCGACAAGAAAAACACAATCAGACCTTCACAACATGACAACAGCCTGCGCATGTTTCTCCATTCGGATTTCCTGGATGCCAGCGATGACATTCATCTACGCTTGAGAGGCAAGAACCAGGCCGGACTAATCAAGGATTTGCGAGAGTACACAATCACTATTGAGACGGACTAACAGACCTGCCTATGCAGTATGGCAATCTCTATTGGTGGTATTTCTATCACTGATGCTGGCCGCTTGCGGCCCCGATTTATCGCCCACCGAAACTCTCGAACAACATATCTTCGACCGCGACGCCCTGTTGCAGTCACCCGAAATCAAGATCGCCACAGAACCGGGATTCGTATACCTGATCGAAGCGGATCAACACGGGGCAGACGTAAGCTTGCTGGTTGCCTCGGACAGCAAATCTTCGAACAGCATCGATATGTTCGGATGGTTGCGCGGGACAGAGTATGCCGTAATTCACGATGACTCAGACGACAATTACTCGATCACAATAAACCCCATCTCCGTTCCACGGAACGGATCGCTGACACTGGATATCTCGCGTTTTTCCTTGCTGACGGATGACGATGATGAGCGATTGAACGCACACAGAGCGCTATTTGAGGCCGCCACAGAAACGACATCGAACGATTCGGCTATCTGGGCAGATCACATCAGTCGTCTGGAACCTGCCTGCGAAACATTTGAGGAGCTGGGCCTGCATCAGACATATGAACAGTGCCAGTTCAAACTTGGTTTTATCACCTACTACTACACATACGATTGGTCCGGGTCCCGTGAACTGGTTCAGAAATTACTCCGCAAGACAAACCGCGAAGACAGCCCAGAGTTGTTCGCGCAATACCAGACTTTACTGGCAATGACGATGGCCGAGGAGATCAGAGGTGAAAAAGCCGATAAATATCAGGCAAGACTTTCCGAAGCCGCCGAGATTCTCAGTCAAGTGTCGGTCGATCAGAAGAAATTACAGGCTGACGCTGAATTTTCCATGACACTGAACATGCTTGGTTACACGGCTGAGAGAAACCTTCAACCTGAGTTGTCTGATTATTATTACCAGCAGGCAGCCGATCTGGCATACGAGCAATCGGCAGACTTTCAGTACACCATTGCGATGAATAATCTGGCATCACGCTTGAAGCGCTCTGGCAAGTTCCATCAATCGGGTGATGTCTGGGAACAGCTGATAGAAAACACGCCGAACACGCCTATTAACGCAACGATGCTGGTCGATCTTCACAATGAGGCAGCCACTGTCTACAACTCACTGGGCAACTGGGACAAGTCAATCGAGCACTATACGAAAGCGCTGGTTAACGAAAAAAGTATTTCGCCCGACAGTCGCGTCAGATTGATGTCAGGCCTGACCATCGCATATCTGCGTACTGGAAACCCTGATCGCGCACGCATCTACATTGAGCAGATACTGGATGACCTTGATGCAATCAATAATGTTGACGCCATTCAGTACGCTTACCAGACAGCATCATTGCTGGAACAGTTTGAAGGTCACATTGAAAAGGCCATTGCCCTGATTGATCGCGCGCTTGAACTTGAAGGCAATCCCAGTGTGCTGGGTCAATTTCTGATCAGGAAAGCCTATTTGCTGGGACTCAATGGTCAATATGAGACGGCAATAGAAATCGCAGAGGACAGTATTCAGCGTCTGCTCGATTCTGACCAGATGACCAATACCGATCTTCTGATTCAGGCAAGGTTGATGAAAACAGAGCTGATACTGGATTCCGGAGAGAATGACATTGCCAATGCAAAAGCATTGATCGATGAGGTCAAGGAGGACGCCAGTCAGAGTGATAACATCCAGACACGCTTCCTGCTGGATTTTGTGACAGCGCGATACCACGAGAAATCAGGCAATATTGATGCAGCAATGATTCTGGCGCTGCAACTGAGCGAAAAAATCTGGAATCAACGATCTGAAAATGTGAGCAAGGAATATGTCACTGGTATCGTCAGTGCAAATGAGAAGTACCTCACATACCACATAGAATTAAGTCTCAAGCAGTTAGCACAGTTTCGCGATACTGATCAGCAACAATCGTATACACGATTGTCAAAGCAAATTCTTGCATCGGTTGAAACCATACGATACCGATTACTGCTCAGAGGTGAACAGAACAATCTCAGTCGACCTGAACACGCAAGGCTCACATCTCTTGAAGCAGATGCCAGAAGACTGAATTACGAACTCACCGTTGCCGGCCAGGACGAGGAACAGCGCAAGACCATTCTACAAAGCCTGGAACACCTGAACCGCCAGATTGATTTGTTGCAGCGAACGATCATCAATGCTGATGTAGAAGTTGACCTCGCGAGTGCAGTAGACATCGAAGCCATCCAGGCGTCACTGAATCCTGACGTTGATATTCTCAATTACTGGCTTGGAGAAGCCTACGGTATTGTCTGGTTTATCAATAACAACCAGTACAGGGCAGCCATGATTAACCCACGTGAAGATATCGAGTCCCTGGCACACACGATTCATAGGCGAACATCCATACCCAGCGTTGGCGGAAAGAACCAAAAACTTCAACAATTGTCTGAGCTGATTCTCGATCCGATCCTGCTCACTGATGACACAGATCCGAGTAGCGTGGCACAGCAAAGAAAAACACTGGCGATCATTCCTTTCGGTGCATTATCGACACTGCCATTCTCAGCACTCAACATGCCTTCAGGACGAAATCTTGTTGGAGCTTACGACATCGTCTTCATTCCATCTCTTGTCACACATACGGTATTGCATGAACCTCCACTGCATGAGGAGAGATCAATCGCCATTTACGCCGACCCCAAATACGATGACAGCATCAGAGCCACAGCGGGAATGCAGGCCGCGAATGTCAGATCCACCACGCTGCAGGCACTTCCTGGTACGCGTGTTGAGGCTGAGCAGATTTCCGGTTACTTTGAGAACAACAGGACCCTGCTGAGAATCGGCCATCACGCACACCGTGACAATTTCCTGAACGACAACCTGAGTGCATATCAATTCATCCATATTGCATCGCACGCAGTCGTTGATACAACTTACCCTGCGGCATCATCGATCATACTGTCGGTCTATGATGAATCAGGGCAAGAGCTGCCGGATAATGCGGCTATTTCGCCGGCTGACATTTCGCGTTTATCGCTGAACGCGGATCTGGTGGTATTGAGTGCCTGTGACACGGCCATGAGCAATCGGTTCGGTCTGGTGACAGCAACCGGACTGCATCAGTCATTTTTAACGGCAGGTGCGGAGACGGTCATGGGAAGTAGCTGGCGGGTTGATGACGAACAGGCAAGTCAATTGATGACGACGTTTTACAGACACGTCATTGAAGATCGGTTTGCACCACATGCCTCACTCGCCAAAATCCAGCGAGATATGATCAACCAGAATAAAAAGCCTTATGATTGGGCTGGGTGGTTGGTCTATTCATCGCCTAGAATGATTTACAATAACTAATGTAGAGTCGAAAAAAATGATCCTGAGGAGGGTATTATGCGTAACATCTTGAGTTCAACTGTGCTTGCCACATTAATGGCCAGCACGACTGCCATTGCAGACAAGGGAGACATGAGTCTGGCTGAAACAGATCCACTGATTGGCAAGTTCAGTCAGATCGAAGGCGAATGGGTCACTTCAAATTGTGGACTCACCACCACTAAAGCCGCATCAGATCATCTGATGCAGGATGGAGACGAAATAACTCTGGAAATTGAAGAAAACATGGCCAATCGCGTCACTGTCGATCACGATCGCTGGGAAATGATCGAGATGCCTACTCTGCGCATGGTTGACGGCAAGATAGAAGCCGCAGATGGCATTGCGCTTATCGATGGCCACCAGCATCGAGTGACGTTCCGTCCAGCTGAATCACTGGCATGCCCGGGTGCACCTAAGGGGAAACGGATTCTCGCCATCGAATACAGTGACATCGATTATTCTCACGGTGATCAGACTAAACACTTCGGAATCAGTCATACACATGACGGGGGCTAGACCTCAACTCCATCGAAAGCCGGGCGAAAGTCCGGTTTTTTTTGCATGAGATTTCTTGACGATGTGAATCTCGTTTCTTAGCAGGATGACACCCCCGCCAATATCAAGGATAATGCACTGCCTCTGCGAATTTGGATGAATTTACCGGAGAAGACAATGAACAAAGCCCTGATAACGCTCGTGTTGTGCCTGATGAGTAGCACGCTGTACGCCGACACCCACATCGTGTTCCAGAACAGCAGTGCCGATACGGATGACACCAGCCGCATGATGATCAGCAACAACCGCATGCGCATGAACACCGGCCAGGACAGTCAGGACGGCTACCTGCTGTTTGATGCCGACAAGAACGAAATGATTTTCGTCAACACAAAGCAGCGCAGCTACATGGTGTTTGACGATGAGACCATGCAGAAAATTGCCGGCGCGATGCAGCAGGCCAAACAGCAGATGGAATCCCAGCTGTCACAACTGCCTCCGGCCCAGCGCAAGCAGATGGAGCAGATGATGTCGAGCATGCTGCCCGATTTCATGACCGCAGACAGCATCGAGTTCAGCTACAACCGGACAGGCAGTGACACGGTGGCCGGTTTCGACTGTGACGTGCTTGAAGTGACGGCTAACGGCAAGAAGGCGAGTGAACTCTGTGTGGCTGATCCCGATGAACTGGATATTCCCGCCAGTGACGCCGCCGTATTCCTGGCAATGCGCGACTTCCAGATGCAGATGATCGAGAAAATGCCCTTCGCACGCGACATGGTCAACAGCATGGGCGAACCAGGCTCGGATCAGTTGCCGATCCGTTATGCCTTCAGCAACCCGTTGACCGGAGAGATGCGGGGCAGCCTGGTCAGTGTCAGCCACGAGCCGGTCAACAAGTCTGATCTGACCGTACCTGATGGTTACAAACAGGAAAAGATGGAAGAGCTGGACAACATGCGTTTCTAGCAGCGACCCGATTTATCACCCTGAATCAGCACCCTGGTGGGTGCTGATTCGTTTAAAGCCTCGCAGGAGTATGCACGCTCGATGTCATTGATGGTTGCCATTTGGGGTCCGGAACAGGACCTGACAGATGCCTGGCTGAGGCGTGTCGAGTCGACGGTGCCGGCCAGGACCGCCCTGGTCCATGCCGGGGTGCGTCGTACCGAATCACGTGTGCCTCATGTACGCACCAGAAGTGACGATCCGCTGTCAGCACTCAAGGCGCTGACACAACGTGAGCCAGAGAAGGACATCCTGCTGTTGCGAACCGGTGCCGAAGTTCAGGCCGACTGCTGGCAGCGCCTGCAAAAGGCATTGCTGTCGGTGGCTGATGCACAGTCGATGTCTGCCCTGAATCCGTTTGATACCGGATTCAATCCATTCTCGTGCACATCGGATTCCAGTACTGACAGTCGCCGAATGGATCAGCTCGTATTCTGTTACGCTGAACACCTGGTGGCCGCTGTTGAACAGGCTGCGACCTGCTGCAGCCTGTGGAGGCGGCCTGATGAGGAGACCAGTACCGCCTTGCACGCCGCTGCTGACTGGCAGGATTTCAGTCGCAAGCTGGCAGTCCGTGGCAAACTTGCCTACCTGTGCGATGACATTTATGTACACCACAAGTCGGCCTCGAATGCGCGCCCTGTCCAGCAACAACCGGCTCTGAATCGACTGCGGTCTCGATTGCGATTGATCTCAACCGACATGCTCGCCGAGGGCTTGCCACAGATCCCGTTACCCGGGCTCGACAAGAAGCCCGTTCAGTTGCATGTCAGCCACAGCTGGGGTGGCGGCACACAGGAGTGGATCAACAATATCGCAGCAATCCAGACCGACCGATATCATCTGCAGCTGCGATCAGCATCCGAATCCGACAACCTGAACACGGCACAGAAGTTCGAGCTGGCAATGGTCAATCAACCTGATATGCCGCCGCTCGGCAGCTGGTTACTGACACAACCCATCACGTCAACGGCTGACAGCTCACGCGAATACCACATGATCATTGAAGATGTCATGACTCGATATCATGTAGAACAGATCGTGATCTCCTCTCTGATCGGTCACAGTACCGAAATTCTTGACCAGCAGTGCCCGACACTGGTGGTGTTTCATGACTACTTTCCCTACTGGCCCCGTCTGGATATCGCCATCGATGAATTATCGAGAGAGCAGACTGCCCGCAGACTGGTTGATGAGAGTGATCAGAATCAACGGGAACAGCATCATCGCAAGTTGTCGAACCGTACGGCTGAGCAGTGGATCAGATTGCGCCAGTTACTGATCAGCAAGCTGAAACGGCCCAACACCGTTCTGGTCGCCCCGGATCAATCGGTGATCAACAATCTGGTCAAGATAGATTCGAACCTGGACCCCGCCGGGATCCATGTCATTCCGCACGGAGCAACACCGCTGACGCGACAGAAACCGCTGGGACTGCCAGCAGATCCCGGCCTGCGGAAACTCAGAATACTCATTCCCGGTCGACTCAGTGACGTCAAGGGCAAACACCTGCTCACACCTCTGGTCGAATCCTGTGCCGACATCGCCGATTTCTGGTTACTGGGCTCGGGCAAGGATGCCGAGGAATTCTTTGGCATGTCCTCGGTTTCACATCATCATGGATTACGAGCGTGAAAGGCTGCCTGAACTGATCTCGGTCATCCAGCCGGATCTTGCCCTGTTGATGTCCGTCGTCTCGGAAACATTCAGCTATACCCTGAGCGAGATGAGGCAGCTGGGAGTACCTGTGATTGCCACAGCAGTCGGAAGTTTCCGCAACCGTATCGAAGACGGAAAATCCGGATTCCTCTGCAGGCCCGATGCCGCAACCATCGCTGAGAAAATCAGACAGCTGCATGAAAGCCCTGAGTTACTGGGTTCGATCACTTCATCTGCATTCGCCGCTGACAAGCAAACGCTGCAATCCATGACTGAGCGTTACGATGCGATATTCCCGTCAGATATCAAGGCGCCATTGCGCTACTCAGTACGTCATTTTCACGCTGACCGATGCCCAGCTGTCTGAAACTCAGTGCTGATCGGGACTGGTTTGAATCGCGTACCAGCAGCCTGTCATCGCAGGTGGATAAGCAGCAAACCGAACTGCACCGTCGTGCACAGTGGGCACATGACCTGAACACCCAGCTGGAGGACAAGCTGGCCTGGGCCACCAGCCTTCAGGACGAGCTGCTGTACACCAAGGATCAGTTTGGGCAAGCTGGAAATCCTGCGTATCGAGCTGCAGAAGGCCTACGAAAAACTGGATCTGGATAATCAGGAAAAACAGGCAGGACTGGAACACAGGCAACGTGAAATCGAAGAACTGACTGAACGTTACATGAGTGTGGTCAATTCCCGCAGCTGGAAACTGACCAAACCGCTGCGCTATCTGAGTCGTCTGTCTCACCGCATCGCTGCACGCAGTGCCTACTGGATCAGACGTGGCCCGATGCTGATGGGACGTACCGTATCGTCAATGAAAACGCGGGGCCTGAAAGGCACATTCAGCCGAATCTCCAGCGAGCTCAGACCACAGGAACGATTCCGTACCGGCAAGGCCAGGATCGTCACCTCCGATCCGCTCGAAATTCTCGAATTCGAGAGCGTTGAACAACCCCGGGTCAGTGTCGTGATACCGGTCTACAACCAGTTTGCCCACACACATCAGTGCCTGAGCTCCATATTGCAGGCCGAAAACGACTGCAGTTTCGAAGTGATCGTTGTTGATGATGCCTCGTCAGACGACACCGAACTGATGCTGGCACAATTCAATGGCATCAATTACATTCGCAACCCCGAAAACCGTGGCTTTGTCATCACCTGCAATCGTGGTGCTGCAGAGGCACGAGGCGATTATGTGTTCTTTCTCAACAACGACACCGCAGTCGCCGATCACTGGCTCGATACACTGCTGGAAGTGTTCGAAAAACGACCGGATGCCGGACTGGTCGGTTCAAAACTGATCTACCCTGACGGCAAGCTGCAGGAAGCCGGTGGCATCATCTTCAATGATGCCAGTGGCTGGAACTACGGCAAGTTCGAAGACCCGGATGACCCACGCTTCAATTATCTGCGGGAGGTGGATTACTGTTCCGGTGCAGCAATCATGATTCGACGTGACACATTCGAGGCTATCGGTGGTTTTGACACCCGATTTGCACCCGCCTATTACGAAGATGTCGATCTGGCGTTCGAGGTTCGTTCGCATGGACTCAAACCCTACTACCAGCCACGCTCGGTGGTGACACATTACGAGGGCATCACCTCGGGAACAGACACAGCATCGGGCACCAAGCGCTACCAGCTGATCAATCAGACCAAGTTTCATGAAAAGTGGCATCAGACGCTGATCAGCAACCCGCGCAGTGGTATCGATATCGAACTGGCCAGGTCGCATCGCAGTCAGCGTGAAGTGCTGGTGATCGATGCCACCACGCCCGATATCAGTCAGGATGCCGGTTCGATCCGCATGGTCAACCTGTTCTCGATCCTGAACGATCTCAATTGCAGAATCACCTTCTTTGCCGACAACCGTGCGTGGGTCGAGGGTGCCACTGACCGGCTTCAGCAAATGGGTGTGGAAGTCTGGTACGCCCCTTACCTCAAGTCTCCAGAGGAGTTTCTGGAGGCACACGGCAGACGCTTTGAAACCATTATCGTCAGCCGTTACTACATTGCCGAAAATTACATCAGGCTGATCGAGAAGTATGCACCGCACGCCAAACTGGTATTCGATACGGTCGATCTGCATTTCCTTCGTGAACTGAGACAGGCGGAACTGAAACAGGATGAACAGATTCACGCACAAGCCGAACTGACCAGGCAGAAGGAACTGGCTGTGGCATCACAGGCAGACCTGACACTGGTGGTGAGTCCATTTGAAAAAGATTACCTGGCACAGATTGATCCCAACCTCAGTGTCGAGATCGTTGCAACCATCGTTGATGTGGTCGGCAACAGAACCTCCTGGTCAGAGCGTTCTGACATCATGTTTGTCGGCGGTTACCAGCACCCGCCAAACGTGGATGCGGTGATTTACTTCGTCAATGAGGTCTTCCCACTGATCCGGCGCAAACTGCCCGATGTGAAATTTCACATCATCGGCAGCAAGGCACCACCTGAAGTCACGCGACTGGCGCAGGACGGCGTCATCTATCACGGCTATGTCGAGGATCTGGAACCGTTCCTCGACGGTGTCAGGGTTGCTGTGGCACCGTTGCGCTTTGGTGCCGGCGTCAAGGGCAAGATCAATACCAGCATGAGTTACGGCCAGCCGGTTGTGGCCACATCGGTGGGTGTCGAGGGCATGTACAGTGAAGATGGACTGAACGTGCTGGTGGGCGACACGCCCGAGGCATTCGCAGAAGCCGTGTGCCGCCTATACAGTAATGAGGTTCTCTGGAACCGCCTGTCTGAACACGGCCTGCAGAATGTGGAGAAATACTTCTCATTCAACGCCGCAAGGGAATCGGCAGAACGCATGATCAACTTCAAGAAAGCGGCTTACGAAGATCCGCGCTGACCGTTAGTATCACCCCTCACGGGCCAGGTTCAAGCGCAACTGCAATCGGTTTATGTCATCCAGCCCGGGATCCAGATCACTGAGTTCACCCAGCATGGTTTCCGCACTTGCCAGCTGACCGGCATCGATGAGACCCTCGATCCAGCTCACCAGTCCCAGCGTCAGCTCCCTGCGAACTATCGAGAGTTGGCTTATTGATGAATCGCTCTGTTCAGCTGCTCTGAACTGCTCAAGTGCCTGCCGGTACTGCTGTGCTGCCAGTGAATCCCTGGAATTGCTCAGCAGGCGTCTTGCAAGATCACTCAACCTGCTTCGGGCTTCTGCCTGGTCCGGGTCGATGCGCAGAATGGCCTTGAGGTGATCATAAACGGAATCGCCCGGAGGTGACATCAGGTTTCCATTCTCCATGGCCGCGCCTGCCCGCTGCAGCAGTGTACTGATCTGTTCGCGCTGAGCTGCTGTCACCGTGTTTAGCAGTCGCTGCTGCTGGTACAGTTTGAGACGCTCTCTCAAGCGAGACAGCTGGGCAGATCCGGGATCAAGGCCTGCAGCGATGTTCAATTGAGTTTCCGCGGTTTCAAGCTCATCACTTTCAAGCAGTGATGCGGCAGCGGTTCTGAACTTCTGTGCTACCTGTTTCTTGCGTGTTGTGACTGCAGTGTTGCCCGGATCAACGTCGTCGATCTGACTGA
This sequence comes from Lysobacterales bacterium, assembly GCA_965212525.1. Taxonomy (GTDB): domain Bacteria; phylum Pseudomonadota; class Gammaproteobacteria; order Xanthomonadales; family SZUA-38; genus SZUA-38. The sequence continues at coordinate 90,993 of CBDBVC010000059.1, read as the reverse complement.
GATACAGAATCGCGTTGTCATCCTCCGGCTGACTCAGTCGGTTGTTGCTGATGGCACGGTCAGCCCGAGCCAGCAGATCCATGATCATGGCCTGTTTTTGTCGTTCGATGTCGGCTTCCTTGCGTCGTCGCTCCGCCTGTACCAGTTGACGGCGAATTTCTGTCAATTCCGATTCTGGCATCATCAGCGACAGCTGACTGACCAGCTCACTGGCCTGGGCATCGTCATTGGATGCCAGCGCACGTTCGAGCTGGTTGAGCAGGCTGGTCTGAATTCGTGCGATCGCGGCTGATGCTGCCGGATGATCTGGCTCCAGTTCGAGTATGGTCTGATACTTGACCAGTGCATTGTCATTGATTGGCAGCACCTGATTGCCCTGGCTTTCCAGTGTCAGTGCCTCGTTCAGCAGCTCCTGGATCTTGCCGCTGTACTGTGTTTCATCCTGACCTGCCGCTGTATTGTCCGCTGATGTTCCTCCACCAGGGCGATCATCATTCGACACGGTACTGTCTGCACCGGTCGTTGAATCGTTTGCAGACCTATCGCTGCCGGTTGCTGGCCTGTCTGATTGATTCACCACAACTGAATCCTGCTGTGTGGATTGCTCGCTGTTGTCCTCAGCGATCCCCATCGACTGCAACAGACCTGCCAGCGGTGGCCAGGCCATCAGTCGATCTTTCTGCCAGATGCCAGCGGCCACTGCAGCAACGAGAATGATGATCACGAATTTGCCGACCCAGCCCTTCTTCTCCCTGGTTTGCTGGTTGACAACGCGAGATGCGTGCCTCGATGGGCGTGACTTTGAGGTGACGGCATCAAGATCAGACATGTTACCGATCGCCGGTTCCTGCGCTTCGGGTGATCGAATTTCAGTCGGCGATTCCATCGCCACCGTTTCTGCAAGATCAACAGGTGAATCAGCTCGTTCATGCGGCACCGGCTGCTGAACCGCTTCGGCAGAATGATCATGTCCGGCTGCCACGAACACTCCACTATCGAGATTCATTCGCTTCTGAAGAATCTTCAGGTCCTTGTAGGCATCCATGCCGCACTGATACCGTTCATCTGGGTTCTTTGCGAGGAAAAGGTTCAGGATTCCCTGGGCATAGATCAGGTCATCGGGCAGGACCGGCACCGGTTCGGTGATGTGCTTGATACCAACAGTGATCGAGTCAGCGCCCTTGTAGGGCGCATCGCCGGTCAGCATTTCATAGAACACGATGCCCAGGGCATAAAGATCGGAACGACCATCGATTTCACGACCGCGTGCCTGTTCCGGACTCATGTACTGGGGGGTTCCGATAATGGCGCCGGTCTTCGTCATTTGTGTGCTGGAATTTAGTGCACGGGCAATCCCGAAATCGGTCAGGATTGCAGAGCCATCTTCACGAAACAGGATATTCTCGGGTTTGACATCGCGATGAATGAATCCCTTGGAATGGGCGTAATCGAGTGCCTGACACAGCTCCATCATGATCATCAGAGCCGTGCGTATATCCAGAGGTTGCTCCAGTCGGTCGGCAAGATCACCGCCTTCGAGCAATTCCATCGCCGTGTAGTGATGATCCTGGTGAACACCTACATCGTGGATCGAGACAATATTAGGATGGTGCAGATTGGCCGCGATTCGTGCTTCACGAATGAACCGTTCACTGAATGTCTGATCTACCAGCAACACGGGTGACATGACCTTGAGGGCGACCGGTCGCTGGACGGATTGCTGTATGGCGGCGTATACCGTCGCCATGCCTCCCCGCCCTAACTCGTGCTCAATGATATAACCTGGTATCTCAAGCAAAATCTGCCTATCGCCTCTTTTCAGCCCGGGAATGTGTTGCTGGCACGGATTCCTCGACTGACAGTTCCCTTTGAAACCGCAGTATATTTCATTCTGGCCTAACTTGCTTGTTGTTCGCGCCTGTATGAGGCATGAAATGCGACGGGTTGAAACGGCTATCCGACACGCCTGACGTCAATAATGTTCGACATCGACTGCAGCCTGCTGATCAGAAGACTGAGGTGCTCGAAATCCTGGACTCGGATAGAGAGCAGAAACTCGGCCTCACCCTGCTGCTCATCAACGCGAGTCTGCATTGTGGAAACGTCACTGCCACCCATGTTGAGAATGTGGCCAATATCACGGATCAGTCCCTTGCGATTGTAAGCCGTGATGCGAATGTCGGCCTGATAGCGTTCATCTGACTGATTACGCCAGGACACCTCGATCATGCGTTCGGCTTCATTGGTCAGTAACTGATTCACGTTGCTGCAATCCGAGCGATGAACACTCACGCCCCGGGTTCGGGTGATGAATCCGATGATGTCATCGCCGGGAACGGGGTTGCAGCAGCCAGCCATAGTCGTCATCAGACGCCCGACACCTTCGATCAGCACGCCGCCACCGCTATCCGGCTTGTGCTCAGGCGTCCGAGTCAGAGGCAGGGTATCGTCGGACTGGATGTCCTTTTCAGCCAGTTCCTGCAAAGCGGCCGCGATCTGGCCCACAGTGATCTCATGTACGCCGACTGCGACATACAACGCATCAGGATCGGGCAGTTTGAAGCGCGACAGGATATCGTCCAGGTCCTTTGGTTTCACAGCCAGCCGCTTGAGTTCACGATCCAGGATTTCACGTCCCTCGGCGATGTTCCTGTCACGATCCTTTTGCTTGAACCATTGCCGAACCTTGGAGCGCGCCCTGGCGCTGTTGAGGTATCCCAGCCGGGGAACCATCCAGTCACGAGAGGGTTCCGCATTGTTGGCCGTGAGAATTTCGACGCGCTGTCCATGCCTGAGCTCGGTGTCCAGCGGCATGATACGTCCATTGACCTTGGCTCCACGACAGCGATGACCGACATCGGTGTGGATGTGATAGGCGAAATCGAGCACGGTAGCACCGGCACGGACATCGATGACATCCCCTTTCGGCGTCAGCACATAAATTCGCTCATCATTCTGGCCGGGCGAAAACTCCTCCAGCAGCTCGTTACCTGAGTCATCCTGACCTGATTCGAGCAGGTGACGCATCCAGTTGACCTTGCTGTGGTAATGACTGTCGAGCCGGCCACCCTCCTTGTACTGCCAGTGGGCTGCAACGCCGAGCTCTGCATGTTCGTGCATCTGGTGTGTTCGGATCTGGATCTCGACTGTTTTGCCGGCAGGACCGAACACCGCAGTATGAAGAGACTGGTAATTGTTGCCCTTGGGATTGGCGATGTAGTCATCAAACTCGCCAGGTACCGGCTTCCACTCGGCATGCACAAGACCCAGCACCGAGTAGCACTGATCGACTTCATCAACCAGGATGCGAATGGCCCTGACATCATACAGCTCATCAAACGAACGCCCCTTGTCGGACATCTTTTTCCAGATACTGTAGATATGCTTGGGTCGTCCCTTGACCTGACCCGGGATTCCGGCTTTCGCCAGACGTTCAGACATCAGGCTCACCAGTGATGAGATGTATTCTTCACGATCACGACGCTTCTCGTCGATGAGTGTGGCAATCTTCTGGTAGGAATCCGGCTTCTGATATCTGAACACCAGATCTTCGAGTTCCCATTTCAGCTGCCAGACGCCAAGACGATTCGCCAGCGGAGCGTGGATGGCACTGATCAGACTGACAAAGCGGTCATGCCTGCCCGGCTGTTTTACTGCTTCCCTCAGGTGCACCAGTCGATCCGAAATGGCCGCCGTCACCACACGCACGTCATTTACCAGGGCCAGCAACAACCGCCTCAGACCCTCAATGGTCGACTTGCCGGGGTCATAGTCATTTTCCAGCTGGGTGATCTGTTTGAGCTGTTGAGCGATATCCGCGGCATCCGGAAACTGCTGTGCCATGCCAGTCATCATCTCGGAGAGACTTGCAGGCATTGTGAATCCGTCTTCTGTCTCTCGCACATGCTCACACTCGTCATTGACGGTGAACATGATGATTGCCAGACAGGTGGCTGCATCCACCTGCAGACCTGTCAGCACGTCAAGTACAGATCTCAGGTGTGCTGCCGTATCTGAATCAGGGTGATATTCGGCATTGTTCGCGAAAAACGATGTCGCCTCATCGTGCAGTGCAATGATGCGGGATCGATCATCTGCACTGACACTGGTCGAGGACAGCCAGAATTCACTGGAAGGTTGTTTGCTGTTCATGATCCGCTGGTTTCGAAAATAGGCGGCGACTGTTTGCCAGCCTGCTATTGTAAGCCATCAGCAGCTGAAAAAAAAAAGAGCCATGATCACTCATGGCTCTCTTGTCTGATCCTGAATACCGTGTCAGTCGACGACGACGAGATTCAGTGTTCGCTGTCCCGATGTATCCGAACCACTGCCATCATCGGTGACCGTGATGGTCAGTGTTGCCGTACCTGTGCTGCCACCATTCAGCAGCAGATTCAGTACCGAAATTGTGTTTCCAGCCAGGATATCAATGGCTGGAGGCCCCGCCAGATTCAGTACGCCATCGCTGTTATCGGTCACGGCGACACTGGCCGACATGATTACCTGCGTGCCACCTTCCAGTGGCCCCATAACGGCATCACCACTGAGCTGAAGAATATCTTCGATACTCGCGAAGACACTGTCGTTGTTGATTGTCAGTGTATCGGTCATGTCGTCAAATGCCGTTACCTCGTTGTTCATCAGCAGATCAGCTTCGGTTCCGAACACAACGGTGGGCGGATCATTGACCGGATCGACGGTCACGGTCACTGTCTCGGGTGCAGAAGGATTGCCAACATCATCGGTGGCGACAATCTGCAGGTCGACGGTTCCAAACACATTGGGCTGCGGAGTGACACTGACCTGGATGTCATTCAGATCATTGGCATTCCAGGTGATATCACCATCGGCGATCATGCTCTGATTCAATGAAGTCACCGATACATTGAAAATCGTGCCATCGTCATCCGTGGCGGCGATGTTGAAGCCGGTCCCGGTCAGCTGTGCCGACACGGCATCTTCGGCAATCGCATCAGGTGGTCCGTTCGTTACTGTGACGACAGGAGGCGTGTTGTCTACCACGATGGCGAAATCGAATGTCGTGATGTTGTTACTGGCTTCGCCGTCATCCACCGTGATGGTGAGGTTTGACGTACCGCTGGATCCGTTCAAACCATAGATCAGATCCCAGCTGCCGCCCTTGTCTGAAAGCTGTGGCTCGAACGGGCCGCCAAAGTACATGCCAGGATTCGAAGGTGCACTGATCGATACAGATATGTTCGGAGTCTGGGAAGATTCATTGGCTGCACCAGGATCAACACTGATTACCCAATTGCCGAAGCCATTGGCATTGCTGGCCGAGAATCCGCCCTGATCAGAAATGCTGGAGGGGAACAGCTGATCGGCACAACCGGCAACAGAATCCTGATCACACGGTCCTGTAAAGACAACCGGATCCGGAACATTCTGCAATGCCGTGTAATCGAAGCCACCCGCCACCTGAATGCTTGGAGGATCATTGACAGCCGCAACGTTAAGCGTCACGTTCATCGGCGCCGACTGGCCGCCAAGGTTATCGGTCGCAATGACTTCAAGATCGACAGTTCCATTGGCATCACTGACGAGAGTGACTTCCACCAGTACATTGGCCTTGTCCGTGTCATCGACATTACTGACCGTCGCAATGCTGGTGTCAAGTGATGTGACATTGACTGACGAAACCGTGCCATCGGCATCCGAAGCACCGATGGTCACGCCGGTAATTGTTGTGGGTGCCTGATCTTCGGTGAGACCATCTGCTGTACCGACAATCGATACAACAGGCAGCAGGTTGTCACGAACATCAAATGACCAGGCGCCAAGGTTATCAGCGACATCATTGTCCTGTCCGCCTACTGGCCATGCTGCGGCATCAACACGAATGATCTGCGCGGCGACACCAGAGTCCAGTGCACGATCTGCTCTGATGGTGACTGAATTACCGGAAGTCAGGTTACCGATATTCTGGTCAATGTAACCCGTTCCCGAACAGGCAATCCCCTGTGTGCAGGTCCAGGATGAGTTCTGGGCCAGTGTGGGTGCGGCTGACAGACCGGTCGGATAAAAGTCCTTGACGACCACATCGTTGAGCGTTGAGGGACCGCAGTTGGTGATGACCAGATCATAGACTGCATTGTCACCGGTCGATGTGTTCGGATGAGAAATCAGTCGGAAATCCAGCTGAAGATCATCTTCGTCTGTGCCTCCACCGACACCACCGTCCTCGAATCCATCACTGAAAATGGTAGCAGTTGGTGCACACATGCTGGGTGGCGCTCCAGTGGTCACCACATCTGCCACCGCCTGTGGCGCAAAACACTGCACATTGTTGCCAGTGGTCACCTTGAATGTCCGTTCAGCCGTTGTTCCGAAGGCTGTCGGGAAATAGTTCAATTCGTCCATTCCCGTATATCCGGTAACAATCCCGTTAGTGTCCATCAGATCCACTCTGACGCCAGGACTCATCGATGAGGACAGGCAAATGACATCGGCCTGCAGATCAATACCGAGGGTTTGCGGGTTATCGAAAATGTTATAGGTGATATTGCCGTCGATCGGTAACACCAGATCCGACTCGCTGCCGTTGTCATTGAGAACGTCGATCTCGAATTCCAGTGTGGCACCACGCTTCAGTCTGCCTGCAGATTTGACCTGTGTCGGTTGTGAGCTGACGGTGGCACGCGAAGCGGCTACCGAGCACACCGGAAACAGGCTACTGCCTGCAGGACGAACCGTGATCAGTCGTCGTCCACTCGAATTGACCGATACGCTGGAAACAGCATAGCTGACACCGTCCAGGGTCAGAACATTGTTTCCCGTGGCTTTGGTCGTTCCGACAGAACCGCACATCCGGGAGCCCGAAGCGGTGGTCGCGGACAGCGAGTTGGTCGCAGCATCGAACTGAAATTCGGATAGAGGGATGTACTGTTTCAGCGAACCGGAACTGTTTCGGTCCAGTACCAGTATGGCACCGGATTCACTGGCAGCGGAGACAGCCGAAAATGCGGTTGCAATCACACACATTGACAGGAGGCTGATCAGTCTGGCCGATCGCCGAATCCTGTTTGCATTTCTTGTTTTTTTCATCATGTGTTGAAAAATCCTGACGATGATTCCTCACCGTCTTGTGTCAAGTAATCGTCAAATGACTGATTTTTATGTTTATTATAGATGCTAGACGCAGGTATGACAGACACGATATTTTAACCCGAATGGCATTAATATGCTCGATAAATTTGGTGTCTGCGTGTACCTGGCCCCGATTGGACGTACACTAACACCCCATCGTTAGATTGATGTTAATATTTTGTGTAATTCTAATTCCACAAAATCCGGTAATTCGAGGACCTGTAAATGACCCACACAACACGATCTCTGCTTGCCCTCACCTGCCTGCTGATAACAGCGCCACTGTTTGCCGGCGAGTTCACACCCGTCGAGAAAAAAATGACCAGTGAACAGATGAAAGCAGCCGGCCTGGACAAGCTCAGCACCAGTGAGCTGGCCTACCTCAATGACTGGCTCGATGGCAAGGTAAATGAGGCCGTTGAAGCAGAAATCAAGAAGGATGAGAAAAACTGGCTCGGTTTCAACCGCTCAAAGAAGGAGCGTGACGACATTGAACTGACCATTGACGGCGAATTTACTGGCTGGAGCGGCAATACCATCTTCAGAATGACCAACGGACAGGTCTGGAAGCAGATCGGAGAAGGCAGTTACCGATACAATGCAGACAGTCCGACAGTGCGCATGGAACCCAAGAGTCTGGGCTCCTGGAAAATGTATGTCGAAGGCGTTTCCCGCGGCGTCAAGGTCAAGCGAATCAAGTAGTCAGCGAGCTGCATCCATCACTACTGGCAAACGAACTGCCAGGGTAATCGCCCTGGCAGCCATGAACACCAGAAACGCAAACCACAGCCCGTCATAACCCCACTCTACTGTCAGGTACCAGGCCGGCAGGAAGAAGCACAGCACGGAAACCAGCATGCTGTTACGCATGGTAGTTCCTGCCGTGGCACCGATGTAGACGCCATCAAGCCAGAAACACCAGCATGAGATCACCGGTGCTGCAATAATCCATGGCAGCATGTCGCTCGCCACCTGTCTCACCGGTTCGATATCGGTCAGCAGTGAAATGATCCATCCGGCACCGAGCCAGTACAGCCCGGTCACGATAATGGCGATCATGATGGTCCACTGGCCTGTCAGGACAATCACCCGACGCAAGCGCCCCGGGTCTTTCTTTCCAATCGCCTGCCCTACCAGGGCCTCGGCGGCGTGAGCAAAACCATCCAGGCCATAGGCCATCAGGTGCTGAAAATTCATCAGCACGGCATTGGCAGCCAGGACAGTAACACCAAAGGTCGCGCTCTGACGTGTCATGAATGCAAAAACCAGAATCAGCAACAGCGTTCTGATCAGGATGTCACGCTGGTTTCTCAGTACCTCTGCCATGCCCGAAAGCCGCACCGCATCGCGCCATTCGGAACCAGCCAGCCTGAGCACACCGTGACGATGCAGAAACCAGAGGCCTGTCAGTGCGGCCAGGTACTCGCCGATGACACTGGCAAGTGCCACACCCTCGACTGCCATGCCAAGCATGACCACAAAGACGATGTCGAGGATGATATTGACCAGATTCGCGATCAGCAGAATCAGCAGCGGCACTGTGGTCTTCTGGATTCCGATAAACCAGCCGATCATGACGAAGTTCAGCAACGTGGCCGGTGATGACCAGATGCGAATGGAAAAATACAGCGCCGCCTGTGATTCCACTGCGTCAGTGCTGTCAACCATGGTCAGTGCCAGATCGCTGATCCAGCCATGGGTGACAATGAGTACGATGGCGATCAGCTGTGACAGCCCGATACCCTGGGCAACCGTGCGACTGAGTGCTGCCCGATCCGACTTGCCGTGTGCCTGAGCCGCGAACCCGGTGGTACTCATCTTGAGGAAGCCGAAGCCCCAGAAGATGAAACTGAAGATCATGGCGCCCACCGAGACGGCCCCGAGATAGGCAGCATCGTCCAGATGCCCGATCACTGCGGTATCCACCAGACCCAGCAGTGGAATGGTGATATTGGAGATGATCAGCGGACCAGCAATGCTGACCACACGCCAGTGTGACTGCCAGCCACTGTTGTGGTTTGCCAGCTTTCTGCTCATGACTGCCGAATGGCCTGCATGACTTTTTCAAGTCGCTTGGACGAGACCGGCTGTGCCGTTTTGAGCTCCTGTGCGAAGAGTGACACCCTGAACTCCTCGATCAGCCAGTGAAAGGACTCGACTTGTGAAACAGAGAGGGATTCATCGCCCTGCATCTGAAGATAGGCCTGCTGATAGGCCTGAAGCTGTTCGATCTTCTGTGAATCCGAACGCGGATCGATCAGCAACCGGTCGATCCGTCTGTTCATGGCGTTGAGATAACGCGGGTAATGCATCAGCTGACTCAGCGCCAGCTCGGTCAGAAATCCGGGATAGACGAGAAATGCCAGCTGGGTCTGCATGTCCTGTCTGGCACCGGCATGTTGACTGAGCTCATCCAGTCTGCGCCGACATTCACTGGCACTGGCGATCACTTCCCTGACCACCGGCATGATTCTGGTCGCCGTCCGCATCAGTTCTGACCTGAGATAATCCAGCAGCGCCTGAAAGGTCGCATGACTGCGCACCGGTTTTTCGAACGACACGACAGCGTCCCGCGAAACGGCATAGACCAGGTCCTCATGAAGTTGCTCACTGCTGTCAATCGGTGTGTAGGCCATGGCCGTTGCAGCATCGGGCCTGAGCTGTTTCCCCAGATAGCGGAATTTCTCGCGCAACACCAGTTGTGCCAGTCGTCGAACACCCTCGACATGGTATTCAGCTGCCACCTGCTCCGACTCATAGAAACGCAGCCCCACAGAATCGAGCTGATCGACCACGGCGGGCCAGGATTCGATATCCCCCTGCTGCATGCGGTCGAGATCACCGAATACCCATTCGGTCTCACCGTCGCGCAGGATTGAATCATCCGTCATCTCGACAAACTGTTGCCTGGCCTGCTCGGTATACTGCTGTTTCAGATACGCAAGGTCGCGCCCTTGGGCAATCAGCGTTCTGTCTGCATCCCTGATCTGGTAATTGAATCCCAGATGAGCCTCGACGCGTGAGGGATCAAAATCGCCTGCCGTGATCTCGGCCGAGGAGGACTGGGCCAGAAATCTGGCCAGTGTGTGTTCCAGGCCCCTGACCTGTTGCAGATCGCTCTGCAGAAATCGATCAACGTAATCGGCCACCGGGAACAGGCTCCTTCTGAGTGGCTTGTCCAGCGATCTGATCAGTGCCGTGACCCTGTCCCTGAGCAGCCCGGGCACGACCCAGCTGACTGTCTCATCATCGACCAGATTCAGCTGACTCAGGGGTATCTGAAGGTTGGCACCATCATCAGCCTCGCCCGGAGCCAGGGTATAGATGACCTTGAAGTCGATACCCTGCATTGCGATCGTGGCCGGAAACTGGTCGCGCGTATCATGATCGGCGATTTTCAGCAGAAATTCGCGATCCATGAACAGCGTTCTGACCGGTTGCTTCGAAAGCCAGGCCTCGAGCTGTCTGACCGACGTCATGTCATCGGGCAGACGCTCGTGATAAAACTCATACAGACGCTCATCATCGATCATCAGATCGTGCTTGCGGCGTCGTTTCTCCAGTTCCTCGATACTGTCGATCAGTGCCTTGTTGTGCCGCATGAAGGTGGCACGCGTCCGCAGCTGACAGGGCACCAGCCCCTGTCGGATCATGATTTCCCTGGCTTCCTCCGGATTGTGTCTTGCATAGGGAACCTGTCGCCTGGCAACGATGATGAGGCCGAACAGTGACACCTGCTCATGGGCCATCACCTGTCCGGACTTTTCCGACCACCAGGGTTCCAGGTATTGCCGTTTCACCAGATGTTCAGCTGCCAGTTCAATCCACTCGGGCCTGATCTCGGCATTGGTGTGTGCATAGAGCTTGCCCGTTTCAATCAGATTGGCCGTCATCAGCCATTTCGGCTGCCGGTCAAACAGGCATGAGCCCGGAAACACCGAAAAGGTGGCCTGGCGTGTGCCATCGTAGCGTCCCTCGTCGCGCATGCCCACCTGGGTCACGAAAGCCGGCAGGATGGCCTGATGAATCAGATCAGCATCCTCCGATGGTTCACCCGCTTTCCATGATCGTTCCTGACACAGCCTGTTCAGTTGCCGTACCAGATCCTGCCATTCACGCATGCGGACAAAGCTCAGAAAATGCTGCTTGCACCAGCTGCGCAGCCGCCCCTGGCTGAGGGCCCCACGCTGCTCCTGGAACTGGTCCCACAGATTGAGCAGGGTCAGAAAATCCGATTGCGCAACAGTGAACTGCTCATGCGCCTCATCCGCTTTCTGTTGTGCATCCAGCGGCCGTTCCCTCGGATCGCGTATCGACAGTACTGCAGCCAGCACAATGCCCTGACCGAGCACGCCATGATCTCGGGACGACAACAGCAACCGTGCCATGCGAACATCCACCGGCAGACTGGCCATCTCTCGCCCGAGTCTGGTGATGCGGCGATGACGATCGAGTGCCTGAAGATCAATCAGTATCTGGTAGCCATCCTGAATGAAACGATTGGCTGGCTTGTCCAGAAATGGAAACGAGGCGATGTCGCCAAATCCGAGCATTGTCATCTGCAGGATAACCGATGCCAGCGAGGTTCTGAGGATTTCGGGTTCGGTGTACTCAGGTCTGCCTGCAAAATCGTCCTCACCATACAGACGAATACAGACGCCAGGCCCGAGACGGCCGCAACGGCCTGCCCGCTGGTTGGCACTGGCCTGTGAAATCGCTTCGATCGGCAGACGCTGCACCTTGCTGCGATGCGAATATCGAGACATGCGCACCAGGCCTGTATCGATGACGAACTCGATACCGGGGACAGTGAGCGATGTTTCAGCGATATTCGTCGCCAGGATGATCCGCCGCCCCTGCCCCGGATGAAAGATGCGGTGCTGGTCCCTTGCCGGCATGCGTGCAAACAGCGGCAACACCTCGGTATGCCTGAGCCGCTGCTTGTCGATGTGTCTGGCACAATCATGGATATCCCGCTCGCCTGGCAGAAATACCAGCACATCACCACGAGGATTCACCCTGGTTAGTTCGGCAATGCCGGCAAGCACACGGGTTGGCAGATCATCATCCCGCTTGCCATCCTCCTGTGGCGGCCTGTAACGGATTTCCACAGGATAACTCCTGCCCGACACCTCGATCACTCTGGCATCATCAAAATGGGCCGAAAACCGGGCCGTATCAATGGTGGCTGAAGTGATCAGCAGTTTCAGGTCAGGTCTGCGTGGCAACAGCTGTTTCAGATAGCCCAGCAGAAAATCGATATTGAGACTGCGTTCATGTGCCTCGTCGATAATCAGTGTGTCATAGCGATTCAGGTATCGATCATGATGGATCTCCGACAACAGTACGCCGTCGGTCATCACCTTGATCAGACTGTCGGCGCTGACCCTGTCATCAAATCGAACCTGATAACCCACCTGTTCTCCGACCCGAACATTCATTTCTTCAGCCAGACGGTCACAGATGCTGCGTGCAGCCAGCCGGCGGGGCTGTGTACAGCCGATCCAGCCATCGACACCACGGCCCGCTTCAAGGCACATCTTCGGCAATTGCGTGGTCTTTCCCGATCCGGTTTCACCGGCAATGATGATCACCTGGTTTTCGGCAATGGCCTGGATGATCCTTTCCCGGTGCTCGCATATCGGCAATTCATCATCGTATTCGAGACGACAATCGTGACTCTGCCGATTGAGGCGCTCGGCGATCGAGGCCTGGATGTCCTTCTCGATGGCCTGCCGTCTGGCCGCATTACCGGACTTGTTGCGGCGAAGCTGTCCAAGTCGTTTTCGAAGCGCAAACCTGTCCCTGCCCATGACCTTGTCGAGCGAAGTGTGGTTGCTGCCTGCTGTGCCTGATTTGCCTGATTTGCGTTTCATTGAAGGGCCCGGCTGTGCTTCGAGTCTGCTGCCTGTACAAAAGCCGCGAGTGTACCAGAATGTATCGGTCTGACGCAGGGTGAGCGAGGTCATTCAGACCGCTGAGTTGACTCTGAGGACAGCGTCATTTCACATTTCGGACACAATCTGCATTTGGTGATGATTGGGTGATCAGTTACACTTTCCGGGCGTATGGATTCTGACTCCGGACTGACTGATTACCCTGTAGCAGCAAGACTGCGTTCAGGGTCCGGGGGTTCACTGTATGGAAGCAATAGGAGCAAGACATGAGTAAATTGATCGAATTCCTGACCGAACTGGGCGAAGATGCCGAACTGCTCAAGAAGTTTCAGGACTCACCGGAACAGACCATGAAGGACTACGGCCTCAGCGATGAGGAAATCAAGGCAGTAATGGATCAGGACGAAGACAGGGTGAGGGAACTGACCGGATCCGAAGAAGGCATGAAGATCACGTTTCATGGCAAATATTAATCCAGAACACCAACCATGACATGAGGGGACGACAGTATTCAATCATCTGGCTGATCACGGTACTGTTGTCACCGTCCCTGCCTGCGCAATCCCCTGTCCCGGTTGATCTCGACCAGGAACTGGACCGAATCGAACTACTCAGCACCACTGACCTTGATGAGGTGCGGCGCCAACTCGAGATGTTTTTTGACAGGGAGACTGAACTCACCAGCGATCAGCGTGCACGGATCTACCTGCTCAGGGGGTTTGTCGATCACATTCACAATCAGCCCGAACAGGCTCTGAATGATTTGCGCACCGTGCTGGAGATGCCCTCGATACGCAATGAATACCGCGCACGCGCCTGGTCGCACACCTCTCAGATCATGGCCCAGCAGGGTCAGCATTCCGCCGCATTTGAATCAATCTTCAGGGCACTCGAACTGTTGCCGGACGTGCGTGAAGAGAAATACATATTCGGGACATTGCATTCCGCTGCCAATCTGCACAATGACGTGGAGGCCTATGTCGAGGCGACACAATACGCCAGACGTGCCGTTGACTTCGCTCGTCAGAGCAACAATCAGCGATATCTGTGTTTCGGCCTGCAGGCGCTGGCGGCGTCCCAGGTCCATATCATCGAACAGGCCGATGCCACCCAGGCCACGCTGACCGAAGGTCTCGACTCCTGTACGTCCATTGGTGAGGCGCTGGTCAGGCGCAACCTGATGCTGCTCTCGGGTCTGGTTGCCATACGCCAGGGTGAGCATAGCGATGCGATCGACATGCTGACCGAGGCTCTCGAACTGGCCGACCAGACCACTGTCCCGGAGGATGTGGTTCACATCAGGACACTGCTGGCCCGGGCGAATCTGGAGCTTGGCAACATGAATCAGGCCCGTTCTCTGGCCGAACAGTCACTCGAAGCAGCGATCGAACTGGGTGACAAGCGTCGTGAACGCGATGCCAATGCAATACTGGCCAGCTACATGAACCAGCAGGGTGATCACCGCCAGGCCTATGTCTACAGCCAGAACTACATTGCAATCAATCAGGCCATCCAGGGCGACATCAAGACACGCCAGTACGCCTTTCTGGTGACCAAATACGAAACACTGGACAAGAACTTCCAGATCTCGCGACTGGACCAGCAGAACAAGCTGCTGGAACTGGAACGCGAGATTGCGGAAAAATCCCGATTCAACCTGCAGCTGATGCTGGTGCTGATCTTTGCTGTGCTGGCATTTGCCATCATGTGGCTGGTCAAGGTGCAGCGCCAGAAACATTCACTCAAGCAACTGGCCGAGGTTGATTCGCTGACCGGAATCTTCAATCGTCGCCAGATCCTGAAGATGGCCGAACAGCTGTTCCAGGCCTATCGTGAGGATGGTCGTTCGTTCAATGTCGTGCTGATGGATCTGGACAAGTTCAAGTCGATCAACGATGACTATGGCCATGCCACCGGTGACTGGACCCTGAAGGCAGTGACCAGCACGATCAAGAACACCATCCGGTCGTCCGATTTCTTTGGCAGGACCGGTGGCGAGGAATTCGTGATCCTGTTTCCCGAGATGGGATCCCGCCCAGCCGTCGAGCTGGCAGACCGCTGCCGACTGGCCATTCAGCAGATCGACTCCTCACCCACCGGTAACTCGTTCAATGTCACGGCCAGTTTCGGTATTTCAAGCTCCGACCCGGCTGACAAGAACGTTTCGGCCGTGCTCAACCGGGCGGACATCGCTCTGTACAAGGCAAAATCAGCCGGTCGTAACCAGGTTGTCTATATATCCAGGCGAGAAACGGAAAAACCGACGGTAGAGCGCCTGGAGGTACTGGATGAGGATGATATCGGCCAGACGGGCTCCTGAATGAGCGGCAGTGCACGACTGACCTGCGTCGGCACCGGCATACGCCTGGCGGGCCATGTCAGCAAACTGTCGGAAAGTCTGATTCGATCCGCCGATATCGTCTACTGTCTGATGCCCGATACCCTGCAGGAGAACTGGCTCAGGGGCATCAACCCGAACACGCACAGCCTGCAACCGTTCTATGCGGTGGGCAAGTCACGCGCACAGACCTATCAGGAAATGATTGACCTGGTGCTCAGCAAACTCGATGACGGGCTGGATGTGTGTCTGTGCACCTATGGCCACCCGGGTGTGTTCGCCCTGGTGACCCATTCGGCGATGGATCAGGCCAGACAACTCGGCCACGAGGTTCACATGGAGCCCGGCATCTCTGCCGAAGACTGCCTGTTTGCCGATCTCGGCATTGACCCGGGGCGTTCAGGCTGCCAGCAGTACGAGGCCAGCCAGTTCATGTTCTACCGTCACAGCGTCAATCCGGCGGCTGTACTAATCCTGTGGCAGATCGCGATTGCCGGTGAGCACACACTGACCCGCTTCGATACCACCGAAGCCAATCTTGCCATTCTCGTCGACCAGCTGAGTGAGTGGTACCCAGCTGATCACGAAGTGATCCTGTACGAGGGCGTCTTCCTGCCGATCAGCACACCACGCATGGACCGAATTCGCCTGGATGAATTGCCCACGGCGGCACTCAAGACCTATACCACCCTGGTCATTCCACCCGTTGCCGCACTCGAACCGAACACGACCATTCTGGAAAGGCTCGGACTGACGGCAGCGGATCTGAAGAAACCCGATCGCTGAGTCGGCTCAGTGCCAGAGACCCAGAATCAAGCCGTAAATCACGAACTGTGCCGTGTGATAACCGGCGTCGATCAGAAACAGTGACAGGCTGCGCTGCGAGAACAGGTAATTGATACCGAACGAGGTGCTGACATAGGCCAGCCCGATCACCGCACCCGAAATCACGGCGCGCTTGAGATCCGGGTTGGGCCCCAGAAACCAGGCGAACACCCCGGCAGCCACCACGGCGAGTATGAAGGACAGACCAAACACCATGCCAGGATGACCGTTCTGTGCATCGGCCTCGGTCATGTTGTTGGCCTTGAGCCAGGCCTTGCCGAACAGGGCTGGCGAATACCACAGACCACCGAGTACAAACGCGGAGACACCGGCGACCACAGCCGCCCAGATATTGAAATCGAACATGACACCCTCCCGAAACGAAAATCAGCCCCGAGTATAGGGGCTGATCGTGCTCTTGTGAAATGAGTGCCATGACGCCCGAACCCATGTTCAGGCGTCATTGAGAGCAATTGAGGTGTGATCAGAAGCGTAGACGAACACCCAGCGACCAGTTGCGACCGGGCAGCGGGGCTACTTCACGCAACAGACTGGTGTGGTTGCGAGCTTCCTCGTCGGTAACGTTTCTGCCTCGGGCGAACAGTTCCCAGTCCAGTGACTCGGTTCTGATCAGGTAGGAGGCGTTCAGATTGACGAAGGTATAACCGTCGGTTTCCTCTTCGTTCTCGGCCACGTCATCCTGATCGTCGGTACGAATTACGTCCAGACCCAGACGCCAGTTGGGTGCAGTCCAGTGCACACCACCGCCCAGACGTGCGGGTGCGATGCGTGGCAGGTTACCGCCTGAATCCAGCTCGGCATCCACCGTGTCGCCCCAGAAGCGCAGGTCCAGGTCACCGTTGTCTGTCTTCAGCACGTGCCAGTCGGCCTCGAACTCGAATCCATTCACATCGGCGTCAGCCTGAGACCACAGCAGAATCGGGAATTCCTCATCGCCATCGATGAAATCATCCCCCGTATTTGCCTGGAAGATGAAATCATCGAATGAGTTCCAGAACGCACTGACGGTGAAGGAGAAATCATCACCGTGACGATGCAGACTCAGATCAAAGTTGTTGGAGGTCTCTTCGTCCAGATCCGCATCGCCCAGTTCAAAACTGGCCGTTGCGACGTGTACGCCATCGGAGAACAACTCTTCCACGGTTGGGGCACGTTCGGCATGAGCCCAGTTCGCCTTGAAACTGTAGGCATCGCCAAAGGGCACCACCACACCGACCGAGCCGCTGACTGCCTCGAAGTCACCAGACAGGCCTCCCTGGGCGGTGACATCCGTATCGTCGTATCGCAGCCCCATCTGGAGATTCCATCCATCAAAGTCTTTCTCTTCCAGAAGGAAAACACCCAGTGTTTCTGTTTCTGTCGGCACGATAAAGGCTTCTTCACCGACTGCAGAAAAATCGCGATCGCGGTACTGAACCCCAAACACACCAGTGAACCCGGCAACCGGACTGTGCGTTAGTTCCACGCGGGTTTCGTATTCGTCATTGTCAAACACAGTGCCGGTTTCGTCACCTTCGAATTCGATGTGGCCATAATCATTGGTGGCATAGGACACGCGAACCTTGTCGATGCCATTGAGCGGGCTGTACAGTTCACCTCTGGCAGCCACACGAGTCTGTTCAATATCGAGTGTGACAATCTCTTCTTCCTCTTCCTCATCACCATGATCATCATCGCCATGATCGTCATCATCCTCTTCACCATGACCGTGGCCGCCAGGCAGGCCATAGAGTGAATCGAGATCGGAAATGGAGAAGCCGATCATGCCGCGATCAGTGATGAATGACATGCCAGCTGAGGCAGCCCGGGATTCGAAGAAACTGTTTTCCAGTACGCCCGTGTTTTCCTCATCGCCGTGATCATCACCGTCATCGTCGTGATCATCGTCATGTTCAAGTTCGGCTTCACCCGGAATTTCATAGTCTTCATTATCACGGCGGACATAATCCAGATGCCAGGCAACCGAACCTGAACCGCCGTCCAGGCGGACCACACCCGTGGTGCCATCCGATACCGATTCCGAACGAAGCTCGACAGCGCCGCTGACCGGCTCATCGGGCACCGATGTCGGGATCTTGTTGTCGACGACATTGACCGCGCCGCCGATGGCACCACCACCGAATATCAGTGCTGACGGGCCACGAAAGATCTCTATCTGGTCAGCCAGCAATGGCTCAATGGTCACGGCATGATCGACAGACGTTGTCGACGCGTCCATGGTTGAGAGGCCATTTTCCAGCGTCTGTACTCTTGAGCCTTCAAGGCCGCGTATGATGGGTCGCCCCACACCGGCACCGAAGAATGAGGTGGAGACGCCGGGCATTTCGGAGACGGTCTCTCCCCAGCGTACCCTGCTTCTGACGTTCCAGTACATCACCAGCCAGCACACTGACAGGCTGTGTTGTTTCCAGAGCCGTCTGGCCGAGAGGTGATCCAACGATGACGATGTCGTCCAGTTCGACAGTAGCGTGATCGTCATCATCCGCATGTGCGGCCGGTAATACGGCCAGAGCAGAAGCCACGGCCCAGGCGAGGGTCTTGTAACGATAAGTCTTGTTCATTGTGTATTTCTCTGTATTGGTGCATGACCGACGGCATCTGATGACGCGTCGTTCATGCGAAATTCAATCGGGTTTTGAAGGTCAGAGAGATACGTGAGGTGGTGCACGCAAAAGCGGAAACAGATGATCAACAGTGCCGGGCAGACTGTGCTGAATCCAGTCACTGTTGGAAGACCCACATGGGCTCGCCTGAATAGAACGCTCATGCTGTGTCGCAAGACCAGTGCCGCTGTCATGGAGACAGATCACACAGGAGGATACATCAGGATCAATGTGATTGATGCTGTGCGCCGTCTGCGCAAACAGAGCCAGACAGACAGCAGACACCAGTAACCACAACCGCATGCGGCTGCAGTGATGACGTCGATTGGCTATTCTGAATGACATGTATTCGATTGACATGAATGAGAGTAGCTTAGCCCGCTTTTGTACACCAGTTCCCGTATGGAATCAATAGGTCGTTCGCTGGGACAGGATTTGCGATCAAATCAGTTCCTTATTACAAGGCTTTCGGGAAATATGTGATCAAACAGGGAAAAAATGGTGGGCCGTGTAGGGCTCGAACCTACGACCAATGGATTAAAAGTCCACTGCTCTACCAACTGAGCTAACGGCCCGTGCGAATGCAGGCCGCGTATAATATGAAAATACGGCGTGGGTGGCAATAGTTTGCGGCCAATTTATTGAATTTTATGCGTCGGTGGAGACCGCCTGCTGTTTGACCTCATCCCAGATGAGATCAAGCTCGGCCAGTGTGGCAGTCTGCATGTCGACACCGCGATCGCGGGCAATCGTTTCCATGGCACGAAACCGCTGCTCGAACTTCCGGTTGGCTCCCCGCAATGCGGTATCCGGGTCTATGTCGATGTGCCGACCGATATTGAAACAGACAAACAGCAGGTCGCCGTATTCGGCCTCCAGCGCCTCGTTCCCCTCATCATTGGCCAGTGCCTGGCGGACCTCGTCCAGCTCCTCGGCCACCTTGTCGAGTATGCCGTGAACATCATCCCAGTCAAAACCGACCTGTGCAGCCCGCTTGTGCAGTTTCTGTGCCCGGATCCAGGCCGGCAGGCCGGGAGCCAGACCCGCCAGTGCAGAATCATCGCTGTCCTTCTGACGTCGCTCACCGGCCTTGATACTTTCCCACAGCTGCTTCACCTGTTCCGGTGAATCGGCCTCGGCACTGTCGAACACATGCGGGTGCCGGCGCACCAGCTTGTCACTGACATGCTCCATGACATCGGAGAAATCGAAATGGCCGGCTTCACTGGCCATCTGGCTGTGATACACCACCTGCAGCAACAGGTCACCAAGCTCGTCCTTGAGGTCGACCATGTCGTCACGGTCGATGGCATCGGCCACCTCATAGGCTTCCTCGATGGTATAGGGTGCGATGGTTTTGAAGGTTTGCCGGATATCCCATGGACAACCATTATCGGGGTCACGCAGCCGTTGCATGATGTCGAGCAGTCGTTGCATCAGGGGTTTCTCCGATTGCCGGGTGATGTGGGTGGATTGTACCGGATATCGCTGTCAGTGCATCAGCGGAACTGCAGCCAGATGCGTGCACCACCGGCCGGGGACTTGTCGATCGTCAGGGAACCGCCGTAAACCTCGACAATTTCCCTGACGATGGCCAGGCCAATACCGTGTCCCTTGACCGTTTCATCGGCACGCACACCCCGCTTGAGCACCTCTTCGGCCTGCTCGGGTGAGATGCCCGGCCCGTCATCATCGATGATCAGCTCGAGCCCGCGACGTGTGGCACCGGTCAGCGCGGTGGATCTGGCACTCAATGTTACCGATGAGCGGCACCACTTGAACGCGTTTTCGAGCAGGTTGCCCAGCAGTTCCAGCAGATCGCCCTCGTCTCCATAGAAACTGGCCTTGGGATCGATGTCGAAATTGCAGGACACCTGCTTGTCGACATAGACGCGCTCCAGCGACTCTACGATCTTGCTGGCAGGCGTCTTCAGTTCGAGCCCGCGCGAGAAAGTCAGGTGTCCCGAGGTTCGCGCCCGCTGCAACTGATAGGCAACGATGTCGTCCATGCGCTTGAGCGTGACGATCATGTCATCGCTGTCGGCACCCGGCGTGGAGTCGATCTTGCTGCGCATCACAGCCAGCGGCGTTTTCAGCGAGTGCGCCAGATCCGACAGGCTGTTGCGGTAGCGGCTCAGATGACGGCGCTCCGAATCGATGAAGCGATTGAGGTTCTCGGTCAGACCTCGAATTTCCTGCGGATAGGCCTGTTCCAGCTCTGACTGATCACCCTGCTCCACCCGACCCAGCTCATCGGTAACATCACGAAGTGGCCTCAGTGACCATCGCAGGGTCACGGCCTGTACCAGCAGGAACAAAACCGTGGCCAGCACCAGCCATCCCCACAGGTAGCGCCTGAATCGCCTGATCTGGGTATCGTAATCTTCAGTATCCTCGGCCACGGTGATGATGTATTTCAGCTCGTCTGCATCACCGGTTTCCCACACAACGCCCAGACGCAGAAGAAACAGGGCCGGGTCCTGGCTGCGATCGGGTGGTTGAAACAGAATCTCACCGGCATCGAGTTCAACGGCAGGCAGGCTGAACGGTACATCGAGCGATGAGAGTGACATCCATTCGGTTTCGGTCGAGTCGATCTGAGCGTACAGCCCTGAATCGGGCCGGGACAGACGTGGCTCGGGCAGATCGTCCGGCACGTAGATCTCATTGTCGAGTACATTGGCGGCCGCCAGCAGTGTATAGACGGTCGCCTGCAGGCGATCCTGCACCGACTTGGTGACATTGTCACGAAATGCGGCATCGAGCACGAGCCCGGTGATGCCGAAGAAAATCACCAGCGCCACAGAAGCAGACAACAACAGTCGCCTGTTCAGAGACATGCGCTTGTTGTTGTTATTCTGGCTCAAGACCCTGTCTGTTCTGATTCAGTCGAGATCAATGGTGGCCGTTTCAGGCCGATTCCAGCCGGAAACGGTAACCGCGGCCCCTGAGGGTCTCGATTGGCTTGAAGTCTCCACTCGGATCAAGCTTCTTGCGCAGGCGACCGATGAATACCTCGATGACATTGCTGTCGCGGTCGTAATCCTGCTGATAGATGTGTTCGGTCAGCCGTGTTTTCGATATGACTTCGCCGGCATGCATCATCAGGTATTCGACCACCTTGTATTCGAACGAAGTCAGATCGATCACCTCGCCGTCGACGCGGACATCCTGGCTCTTGGTATTTAGCTCGATCGGTCCGGACTTGAGCGTGGCCTGGGCCCAGCCTGCAGAACGGCGCACCAGCGCATTGACCCTGGCCAGCAGTTCCTCGATGACAAATGGCTTGACCAGATAATCGTCGGCGCCGGCTTCCAGGCCGGCCACCTTGTCTTCCCAGTTGCCACGAGCGGTCAGAATCAGGATGGGAAAACGCAGTCCCTCATCACGCACCTGCTCGATCAGTTTCATGCCGGAAAAGCCCGGCAGACCCAGGTCGACGATGGCCAGATCTATCGGATACTCGGTAGCAAAATAGAAGCCTTCGGGGCCGTCACTGGCCTCATCAACGGCAAAGCCCTCGCTGATCAGCCGCTGACTCAGCGACTGGCGCAACTCCGCCTCGTCTTCAACGATCAGTAGTCTCATTGGGTCTCTTCTTTACACGTTTGCCCTGAACCTGGTGTGTCTTGACGCGTCCATCCTTGGTCAGCACCTTGATAACATGCACTTCCTTGTCACCCTTGACGACAGTCTTGGCCGACAGCACCTTGCCATCGGTCCGGTTACGGACCTGATCCACAGCCTGAGACAGGGTCTTGGCGTCAGCAATCGCGACGGCCAGGGCCAGTATCAAGCCGGTTATCAGGGTCATCAATCGTCGTTTCATGGGTCTATCATATCTCATTCAATGCACACAGTTTAACCGGATCAGCTTAACAGAGGCTTAACAGAGACCAGTGTGCCGTTGTGGACAACGACGGGATTGAAAGGTTCGGGGCTAGCTGATGACCTTGGCGCCCGAGCCATTGACGGGGGTAATCCAGGCCTTGTACTTGAAGCCTTCCTCGACGAATACATTCTGCATGGCGATCTTGGCTTCATTGGCCTGATTGTCCGACTGAAACCAGGCAAACACGCTTGGTCCCGAACCGGAAATGGAGCAGCCCAGGGCACCATGATCCATTGCGGTACTCTTGATGCGGCTGAAACCGGGCACCTGGGAACGGCGGTGTGGTTCGACCAGCAGATCGGTGAGTGAATCCGACAGCAGATCAATGTCGTTCTGATAGCAGCCGGAGACAAAGGCGGCCAGATTGGACATCTGACCGATGACCAGCTCTGATGGATACTGTTGGGGCAGTTTGCCACGTGACTTGACACTCTCGATGCTGAAATCAGGGTTGATCACCACACAGCGCATGCGGTTGGGTGCCGGAAGCTGGATCGGTCGCATGTTGGCATGTGGCCCGACAATCACGAGCCCTCCAAGCAGGGAGGAGGCAATGTTGTCACCATGGGGGTAGCCGCTGCTGGACGTCTCCCCAGCCAGTGCAAATGGAAACAGCTCCGAGATTGGCAATGGAATCTTCAGCATCTGGTTGAGGGCCACGACAGCGGCGACGGCACTGGCAGCAGAACCACCCAGTCCTGATGACAGCGGTATGCCCTTGTCGATCTCGATTTCAAATCCCGAATCGAGTGAAAAGGCATCGGCCATTGCACGAACGGCCGCGGCGGCCGTGTTCTTTTCCTCGCTGCGTGGCAGGTCGTCAACACAGCCTGTCACCTTGCTGACGCTAATGCCCTCATCCACCTGGCGTACGGTGACGGTATCTGCCAATCCCTGGACAGTATGTGCGATGACGTCAAAACCGACCGCAACATTCGCTACCGTTGCCGGTGCTGTCGCGGTTACCTCACGGTTATTCCCCAGCGACACATTGTCATTTTCCCTGACTGAATCCATTTTTGTTCGTACGACTCCGAAAAAAAGCGGTCACAACGACAACACGGTCGTTATTGTTATTTGGTATTTATTGTGTCCCCTTCGGGTGGTCATTCTACATCGATTCGTGACCGATCAAAACCGTTTCGATTGCAATATGATTCCGTGACAGGCACGCCAGTGTCAGAATATTTCAGTCACCATGCAACGCAATGATCCACCTGCCTTTTCGAACTCGGAGACATCTACCGGGTGCAGTGTAAAGTCATGATCATCAAAAAACTGTCGTGATTGAGGACTGAGTGCGTCCATGGCGGTCTTGCTCAGCAGGACATCGTGATGAGTCACTGCGATGCAGTTTGCGGCGAATGCATTTTTCTCCGCCTCTGAAATGAACAGCACGGCACCGGGATAACACAGTTCAAGCACCTCGCCGACATGGTCATCCTCGATGGAAGGGGCGTAGACAACGGCCGCACGCCCTGCCAGCACCGCAAGGATCACATTGGTGTGGTATTCGCTGCTGTTCAGATCAAATCGATACACCAGATCAAGATCAAACGCCTGAGCCATGGCTTCTAGGCCGGCATCATTGACACGCTGACTCATGCCGCAAAACGCGAAATTGCGAAACCGGTCGATGGCCAGCACGCCGGTCAGCTCGGCCACTCGCTCATCGCCCTGCAGGCTGATCACCTCATAATCAAGCACATCACGGAACCAGCCAATGATGTCCTCACGAGCGGTTTCAACCTGGCGTTCCCCATGTTTCATGGCGCCGGTGATCAGCATACCGTCGATGGTGGCATAAGCATTGTTGGAAAACACCGAATCGGGCGCATTCGGTGTCGATTCGAAGGTCACCACGGGAACGCCGCAGCGCTGGATCGTGTTGAGCAGATCAAACAGCTGCAACCGGGCCCTTGAGCAGTCAACTGCAGCCTCCGGTCGCATGTAGTGATTGTCTGATTGCGTTTGAAGGCCGACAGAAAAAGCCGCATCCGTCAGGACCATGGCGCTATGCATCACCGAACGGCGGACGTCCAGCAGTTTGAGCTTGGTCAGTTCCTCGCTGAATGTTGACAGTGAATCGGTAATCATGAAATGCAAACTCCGCTGTATCAGCCCTGAATTCGGTTTTCGGGATTGGCGCGTTCCAGCAGGGCACTGGAGGCATCTGGCAGGTGTGCATTCTGGCTGATGGTCCTGCGCCAGAATTTGGCGCCAGGCTGACCCTGAAACAGGCCGAGCATGTGACGCACAATGGATTTGACCGGCACACCCATGCGGTGCTGGTCATCGATATAGTGACGCATGCTGTCGATAAAACTGCTTCGGCTGTCCGGTTCTGGACCGCCATACACGGCCTGCTGCAGATCCACCAGCCAGTAGGGATTCCGGTAAGCCTGTCGACCGATCATCACTCCATCGACGTGGTCGAGCTGGGCGATGGTTTCAGCAGTCTCATCAAGTCCGCCATTGATGATCACCTGCAGATCCGGATGCGCCTGCTTGAGGCGATATACCCGGTCGCGATTGAGCGGAGGAATGTCGCGGTTCTGTGCCGGGCTCAGACCGCTGAGCCAGGCCTTTCGGGCATGAACGATGAAACAGTTGCAGCCGGCTGACGAGACGGTAGAAACAAAGTTCTCAAGCGATTCGTCCTCGTCCTGATCATCGACACCGATGCGGCACTTGACGGTCACAGGTACGGACACGGCCTGTCTCATGCTGTCGATGCATTCGGCCACCAGATCCGGTTCCAGCATCAGGCAGGCACCGAAACGCCCCTTCTGCACCCGATCGCTGGGACAACCGACATTGAGGTTGATCTCGTCATAGCCGGCTTCCTCTCCCATGCGGGCTGCCGTTGCCAGCTGGACAGGGTCGGCCCCACCGATCTGCAGTGCCACCGGATGCTCGTCCGGATTGAATGACAGCAGGCGATCGGTATCGCCGTGGATCAGTGCGGCTGCCGTCACCATTTCGGTGTACAGTAACGCGCCCGGAGCCAGCAGTCGATGGAATGAGCGGCAATGGCGGTCGGTCCAGTCCATCATGGGTGCGACACAAAGCCTGCGATCGGGCTCGGTG
Organism: Lysobacterales bacterium; assembly: GCA_965212525.1. GTDB lineage: Bacteria > Pseudomonadota > Gammaproteobacteria > Xanthomonadales > SZUA-38 > SZUA-38. The sequence continues at coordinate 65,220 of CBDBVC010000059.1, read as the reverse complement.
ATCTTGACCGTCTGGCTCATGGCTCTGAATCTGCTTCAGATTGCATCGAATCAGCTGCAGGAGGACACACCGGTTTCAGATCATCGAGTGTGATCAGTGCCCAGTCACGCCGGTGCACACGGCCCACCTCAATGCCCCGTCCCTGGCGTATGCAGTGACCGGTACGGTCACGCTGCAGCAGGATGATACGGTTTTCCGGCTGTTGCCGCAGCCAGACTCTGGCTGCCTGCAGTTGCGCATTGGCTGCCTTGTTGTAGCCGAAGTCTGTCACTGGGCGTTGTGCCTGCAGTCTCAGCTGTTCCTTCCATTTGACCATGCCGAGCTCAGTTCCGGGTTCGATCAGGGTTTCTACTTTTGCCATCAATCCACGACCCGACCGTATGTCATTGAACAGCGGATACACCACCAGGCCGTACACCAGCCAGAAGCCGGTAAAAAAGACGAACAGCGCCGGTATGCCACGTCGCCAGCGCGCCCAGGCGCAGCCCAGCAGGCCGATGCCACCGATCACGGCAGGAATCCATGATGGATTGCTGCCAAATTGCTCAGTCCATGCCACGGCCCGATCACTTTCAGACGTATACAGCAGTGCTGTGAGGAGCAGGCACAATAGCGATACCAGCAGTGCGACGATGAACGCAACCGTCTGCAGCGAGCGGGATCGAATCAGATCAGGCAGGTAGCTGCCGAATGCAACCGCGACTGCCGGAACCAGCGGCGCAAGATAGACACTGCGCTTGCCGGGTGAAAACGAGAAGAATGCGATCACCGCAATCACCCACAGCAAGGGGATCAGTATGCGCGAATCCAGATTGACAATCGATCGCCACAGTGGACGCAGTATCCAGGGCAGAAGCAGCAGCAACGGTGCCCAGAAGATCGGAATCACATGTCCCAGGTAGTACCACCAGGGTTTAACATGGCCACCGGGTGCGGCATAGCGTTCAGATGTCTGGGTGAACAGAATATTGTCACGGTAGGCCTGAAGTGCCGGGTCGCCCGACTCCTGGACCACCCACAGCATCGGCAGCAGCCATGCTGCAATGGGCAGTGCAAAGGCCAGTAACAGCAGCAAGGCGTGGTGCCAGCGGGTTCTGACCACCGACAGCTTGTTCCAGCCCAGTAGATAGGCCAGAAGCAGTAACGGTAACATCAGTATCGGCAGAAAACCGACACCCTTGGTGATGACACCCAGTCCCATTGCGATGAAGCCCACCGTCATCCAGGTCAGGTTCTGACTGACCAGATAGTGACGTGCAATGCCATAGAATCCCAGCGTGATCCAGAAACAGACCACCGGATCGATCTGGCCGCTGCGCGTGATCAGAACAAACTGTGGAATCAGCAGCATCAGCATGACGGACAGTCGTGCCACCTCTGGATCCCAGAGTCGGCGCATCAGATCGTACACCAGAACCACCATACCGATAGCACTGAGCAGGGCTGGCAGCAGGAAACCGAATCGTACCGAACCGGTGAGAAAGATGAAGATGGCCTGCAACCACATGAACAGTGGCGGCTTGTCCGGATAGAGCTCTTCACCGCGCATAGGGAAAAGCCAATGACCGGATGACAGCATGTCACGGGCCATCATGGCGAAACGCGGTTCATCCGCCGGCCAGGGGTCACGCAGACCATAGCCGGTGGCGACAAGAATCAGCGTGATCGCAACAAGGCCAAGCAGATCGCGCATTGCGCTGGATTGTGTCATCGGTTGAAACCTCGCCAGTCAGCTGGCTGTTGTACGGCCATCTCAAATGTCGGGTGATGGATTCTGACGTTGCGGCTGAGCCGACTTCTCCCTGTGCTGATGCCACACGGGAATCAGCGAGACCGTAGTGTAACGATTTGGTCGGCTGTCTGCAGCTATCCTGTGTATGATTGGGCCATGACTCACAGGGGCTGGTCACAACCGGCCCTGATCCATGAAAAGGGGAACAGACGCATGAACAGTGTGTATATTGCGCTGGCCGCACTGGCCGGGGTTCTGCTGCCGTTGCAGGCAGGCTTCAACGCGGCGCTTTCGAAATTCTCGGGCAGCGGGCTCTGGGCAGCACTGATCTCATTCGTGATCGGCACCGGGGTACTGGCACTGCTGGTCATGACCGGGCGCAACAGTCTTCAGACCGAGACGTTGCTGAAAGCACCTGCGTGGGTATGGCTCGGCGGCCTGACCGGCGCCATCTATGTGTATGTCGTGATCGTTTCAGCACCTAAACTCGGCGCTGCCACCCTGATCGGAGTGACCATTGCCGGTCAGTTGATAGCCTCTCTGGTGATCGATCACTATGGCTGGGTCGGCTTCAGCCAGCAGAGCATCAGTCTGCCACGGCTGCTCGGTGCAGGGATGTTGATCGCAGGCGTTATTCTGATCAAGAAATACTGAGCGCAGCAGCCTGTGGGATTTGCCTGCGTTCGGCTCAGGCCCTGATTGACGGGCGGTTCTGCAGTGTCTGGTGCCATCGCTGGATATTCGGCAGACTGTCATCAATGCGAATGTTGTTGACGCGATTGAAATCCACGGTACACAGGGCGGTGATATCGGCGATGGTGAAACGATCGCCGCTGATCCAGTCATGATCTGCCAGGTGCCGGTCCAGATAGGTCAGGAATGTCAGGGTAGCGGCTCTGTTTTCTTCGCCCCACTCGGCCACTGGATTCATTCGATCGCTGAAATACCCCGAACTGTGCTGAAAGCACATTGCGGTTGGGGTCAGGAAATAGGTCTGAAGGCGACTTTGCCACATTTCAATCTGTGCCTGCTCCAGTGGCGTTTCGCCAAGCAGGTTGGGTTCAGGCTCCAGCGCCTCGAAATACCGGCAGATAGCGGTCACCTCACTGATGCAGGTGCCATCATCGAGCTCAAGCACCGGCACCTTGGCCATGGGATTCTTCTGCCTGAACTCGTCACTCAGGTTGTCACCGGCTTGCAGATCAAGCTGAACGGTCTCTACCTGAATGCCTTTTTCAGCCAGGAATATTCTCACCCGACGCGGGTTGGGTGCTGAGCGCATCTCGTAGAGTTTCAATTCGACCTCCTGCTCAGGCCCGTTCGGGGCCGGGTTTGCCATCCGGGACCACATAATCGGCCAGGATCTTTCGCTCGGACGCCGGTGTATCCAGATCGTTCACCGAATACACCCGTGTATGCCAGCGATCCCGGTTCACATCACACAGCAGATAGCCGCGATGCCGGCTTTCGAAATACTGGATGTGCGGGTTATGGCGGTCGATCATGGACTTGAACCAGTCGTAATTGGGCCCGTGTGATGTGATGCCTGCGGTGACAAAACCCGAGGCAATCGGCTTCGAGGTCAGGTTATCAGGATCCGACGGTATGTTGGTAGCCCAGAACGAATGGATGTCACCGCCCAGAAACACCGGATTGGATGGCTTGGTTCTGATCAGTGTCTCGATCATGCGTCGCCTTGCCGCCGGGTATCCGTTCCAGTCATCACTCCACCAGGCTTCCATGCCATCGACTTCCTGCCGGAACGGCGCAAACAACTGTTGCTGCACAATACCGTTCCACTGACATTCACTCTGTTTCAGTTGATGCTCAACCCAGGCCTCCTGAGTCGTGCCCAGCAGGCTGCGGTCCAGCAACATGCGCTCTTCACAATCGGGCAGCAAGGGTCGGCCCGGTTTCTTGCCAGGGATAACGCAGGCCTGCTGGTCGCGATACTGACGACCGTCAAGCATTGTGAACTTGATCAGATCGGCTACGGTGAGTGAACGGTACAGCATCATGTTGTGAGATGAGGGCAATGAGCGTTGCCGCAGCGGCATGTGTTCGTAATAGGCCCGGTAGGCCGAGGCACGCCGCTGTGCGAACTGTTCCCGACTCCAGCCATCCTGGCTGTTCAGGTTGGCATAGTCATTGTCCACTTCATGATCATCCCAGACGGTCATCCAGCAGTGTCGCTGGTGGGCCAGCTGCAGATCCGGGTCAGAGCGGTACAGTGCATAGTGATTGCGATAATCGGTCAGCGTGATGGGTTCACTGTGCTGGACCACCCGGCCGATGCGGCTCTCACTGGTCTCGCGGCTTTCATAGATGTAATCGCCGACGTGAATGATCAGATCGGGGTCATCCTCCACCATGTACCGGTAGGCCGTGAAATAACCACGCTGCATGTGCTGGCATGCCGCCACAGTGAAGCGAAAATTGTCAGTGCTGGCGGGCAATGTTCTGGCTCGACCCAGCGGACTTGAAAAGCCACCAATGCTGAATCGGTACCAGTAGGTCTGTCCAGACAACAGCCCGTCCAGTTCAATGTGGACACTGTGCGCCCATTCGGGACTGGTGATGACCTCGCCCTCGGCGACCACATTTTCCATCTCGGGATCCGAGGCCAGCTGCCATTGCATCGGCAGCAGACGATTGCCCAACCCTCCTCCGTTCAGCGGGTCGGGTGCCAGGCGTGTCCAGATCACGAAACCATCCAGCTCCGGGTCTCCACTGGCCACGCCGAGCGTGAACGGGTTTGTGTCGAGGCCGGGAATTGCTGCGGCAGACACTGCCTTCTCGCGACTGCGCGGCTGTTGTCCACTGCATCCTGTGAGCAGGCCAGTTACAGAGCTGCCCAGCGTGACACCGACACAGAGGCCATGCAGCGTTCCGCGTAACAGTTTCCTGCGCTTGAAATCAGTCATCCGGGCCTCTCAACCTTGCACCCAATGTCATGAGCCCGCCAGTGCCCAACGCAGCACGGGGCGGTGTTTCGACAGTCGTTATCGTCATTTCCACTGCGAGAGTGTTATGGAAAGTGCACACAGAATCAACCACCTTGTACGCAAGACATCACATTCTGATGCCCAGTCAGGACAAATTAATCCGATCGTACCTGCAATGGCACCTGGCAGACATCCAGTACTGCTGGTGGTGTGACATGGAAAAACTCATGCGTCCGATGTCGCCTGTTCTTCAGCACCTCGGCAAAATTCTCGTGCGCAGTGTCGGTAACCCACAGGTCCGGCTGCTCTGATTCTGGCAGATCACTGACCATGCGCATCCGCTTTATTGCTGTGGCATACTCGGTGATCATGCCGTTCTCCTGCGAGGGCCCTCGCCGGATCTTCTGCACCACATCCATGCCGGTGACGACCCGACCAAATACGGTCAGATTGCGATCGAGATAACGCGGTGCCTGACCGATGACGATGTAGAAATCGGTGCTGCCGGAATCGATATCATTACCGCGCGCCATCGCCACGGCACCGGGGCAGTGAATCAGCCAGGCGCTGTTGGCCTTGCGGTCAAGACCGACAGCAAATCCGTCTGCGAATGCAGTTTCGGCTGCGAACATATCCTTCACCTGAACCGTGGTCAACTGCCTGATCCTGTCGAGTTCCAGCTCCAGCTCGGCCTTCAGAGCAGGAATGGTGTTCTCAGATTCCGACATGTCACTGCCATCGCCACCCTGGGCGACAAATCCTTCGATCACCCTGTAGAATGACTCTCCATCATAGAATCCCTTGCGCACCAGTGTCCTGAACTGTTTCACATGTGCCGGCGCGAAAAGTGGATTCAGCTCAATCAGTGCCGTTCCCTCGTCCGTAGTCAGCTGTACCAGCAGCTTCGGATCGAGTTGACGCCAGCCGGCATTGTCCGTCGTATCATCTGCCAGCACGTCACATGCAAGGATGAAAACAGACATGGCCATGAGCAAGAGACCGAATGCGCGTTCAGTCGGCGATGATGTGAATCGGGTCAATGTCGTACTCCTTCTGGCGATATCGAATCCGTTCAGGATCATAGCAGAAAGGCTCGATTCATCGGCCAAAACCTGCTGGAAAATGGTAAAATAGTGGCTACGATCACCATTGCCACGGCCTGGTTCGAGATCGTCGTTTACCGCTTGCAAAATTGGACCAATGAACGACAATACTCCCGCGTTGCCCGAAGGGATTCTATGAGTAAATACCAAGCTGAAGACATCGAGGTACTGTCAGGTCTTGAACCCGTCAAGCGCCGACCAGGCATGTACACCGATACCACCCGGCCGAATCATCTGGCCCAGGAAGTCATCGATAACTCCGTCGATGAGGCCATTGCAGGACACGCCCGCTCTGTCACTGTCACTGTCTACAAGGACGGCTCCGTTGAAGTCGAGGATGACGGGCGCGGCATGCCGGTGGACATCCACCCCGAAGAAAAACTGCCCGGTGTTGAACTGATCCTCACCAAACTTCACGCTGGTGGCAAGTTCTCCAACAAGAATTACCAGTTTTCCGGCGGCCTGCATGGCGTCGGTGTCTCGGTGGTCAATGCACTGTCGAGCAAGCTCGAGGTATGGATCAAGCGCGACGGCAAGGAGCACCATACGGCTTATGCTGATGGTGAAAAAACAGATGAACTGTCGGAGGTCGGACAGGTTGGCCAGCGCAACACCGGCACCCGCATCCGATTCTGGCCCGATGCCGGGTATTTTGACAGCGCCCGTATCTCGCTCAGAAAACTTCAGCATGTACTGCGTGCCAAGGCGGTGCTCTGCGCCGGTCTCAAGGTCACGCTGAAGGATGAGAAAACCGGCAACACCGATGTCTGGCATTATGAGGACGGCCTCAAGGACTACCTCACCGAGGCCATTGGCGGACTCGAATCATTACCCGAAGACCCCTGGGTTTCGCGCAAGGTCGAGGAACACGAATCTGTGGAATGGGCACTGTGCTGGTTACCCGAGGGAGAACTGGTGCAGGAAAGTTATGTCAACCTGATTCCCACGGCACAGGGCGGTACTCACGTCAACGGCCTGCGCACCGGCCTGACCGATTCGATACGACAGTTCTGTGACATTCACAATCTGCTGCCTCGCGGTGTCAAGCTGGTACCCGAAGACATCTGGGACCGGCTGTCGTTCGTACTGTCACTGAAACTCGAAGATCCGCAGTTTTCCGGTCAGACCAAGGAACGCCTGTCCACACGCGAGGCCGCGGTCTACGTCAGCAACTGCATCAAGGACGAATTCAGCCTCTGGCTCAACCGGCATGTGGAAGCCGGTGAGGCGATTGCACAGCTTGCCATCAGCAATGCCCAGAAACGTCTCAAGGCCGCCAAGAAGGTGGTGCGAAAGAAAGTGACCACAGGCCCGGCGCTGCCAGGCAAACTGGCCGACTGCACCTCGCAGGAATCGGATCGAACCGAAATTTTCCTGGTCGAGGGCGACTCGGCCGGTGGTTCAGCCAAACAGGCCCGCAACCGGGAATTCCAGGCCATCCTGCCGCTGCGCGGCAAGATCCTCAACTCCTGGGAAGTGGATTCCTCGACCGTACTCTCGTCCCAGGAAATTCATGACCTGGCGGTGGCACTGGGTGTGGACCCGGGTGAGTCGGACATCAGCAGCCTGCGCTATGGCAAGGTCATCATCCTGGCCGATGCCGACTCCGACGGCCTGCACATTGCTACCCTGCTGTGTGCCCTGTTCCTGAGGCATTTCGAGCCGCTGGTACGTGAGGGCCATGTCTATGTCGCCATGCCACCGCTGTTCCGGATCGATGTCGGCAAGACAATCTTCTATGCACTGGATCGAGAAGAACGTGACCATTTCCTGGACAAGATCGAACGGGAGAAGATGCGCGGCAAGGTCTCGGTCACTCGATTCAAGGGTCTTGGTGAAATGAATCCGGGACAACTGAAAGAAAGCACGATCGACCCTGATACCCGCCGGCTGGTGCAGCTGTCGGTCAGCAGTGGAGACAAGACCCGTCAGCTGCTGGACAAGCTGCTGTCGAAAAAACGTGCAGCCGACCGCAAGCAATGGCTGGAAACCAAGGGCGACCTTGCCGAGGTATGAGCTGAGCCGCCCCTGCCGAGACATGACGGACAAGACACCAAACAATGACTGATCTGTTTACACCGAACGAATCGTTCGAAACCATGCCGCTGAAGGAATACACCGAGAAGGCGTATCTGGATTATTCCATGTACGTGATTCTAGACAGGGCCCTTCCCAGCATTGCCGACGGACTCAAGCCCGTGCAGCGCCGCATCGTCTATGCGATGTCGGAGCTGGGATTGTCGGCGGCCTCCAAACACAAGAAATCGGCACGCACCATCGGTGATGTCATCGGCAAGTTTCATCCGCATGGCGATTCGGCCTGTTATGAAGCCATGGTGCTGATGGCTCAGCCGTTCTCCTACCGCTACCCGCTGGTCGATGGCCAGGGCAACTTCGGCTCCATCGATAACCCGAAGTCATTCGCGGCCATGCGCTATACCGAATCCCGGCTGGCACCCTATGCAAAGGTGCTTCTTGGCGAACTGGGACAGGGCACGGTGGACTGGCAGGCCAATTTCGACGGTACACTGGAGGAGCCGGCACTGCTGCCGGCAAGATTGCCCAATGTGCTGTTAAACGGTGGCACCGGTATCGCCGTTGGCATGGCGACCGACATTCCGCCGCACAACATGAAGGAAGTGGCCTCAGCCTGCATTCGGCTGCTGGGATCACCCAAGGCCACTGTCGAGGAGATTTGCGAACACATCAAGGGGCCTGATTTCCCCACCGGCGCAGAAATAATTACGCCGCCTGAGGACATCCGCGAGATGTACCAAACCGGCCACGGCAGTATTCGCATGCGCGCAGTATGGAAAAGAGAGGACGGCAATATCGTCATCAGCGCCCTGCCCCATCAGGCATCACCGGGTAAGATCATGGAACAGATCGCGACGCAGATGCGCAGCAAGAAACTGCCCATGCTCGATGACATGCGCGATGAAGCCGATCATGAGAATCAGACCCGTCTGGTGTTGATTCCTCGTTCCAACCGGGTTGATATCCACGGCCTGATGAGCCATCTGTTTGCCACGACCGATCTCGAGAAGAACATTCGCGTCAATCTCAACATGATCGGCACCAACGGCAAGCCACAGGTCAAGAATCTGCAACAGATCCTCACCGAGTGGCTGAGCTTCAGGACCGGAACCGTGAAACGGCGCCTGCAATGGCGACTGGACAAGGTACTGGCGCGACTGCACATCCTCGATGGCCTGCTGATCGCCTACCTCAACATCGACGAGGTCATACGCATCATCCGTACCGAGGATGAACCCAAGCCGGTCCTGATGAGCCGTTTTGACCTCACCGATATCCAGGCCGAGGCCATTCTGGATCTGAAACTGCGTCATCTGGCCAGGCTCGAAGAATTCAGGATTCGCGGCGAAAAGGATGAACTGAACGAGGAACGCGAATCGATCGAGGCCATTCTCGCCTCCACTCGCAAGCTGAAAAAACTGATTGCCGATGAAATCGTCGAGGACGTCAAGCAGTACGGCGACGAACGCCGTTCGAAGATCGTCAGCCGTGAGCCGGCACAGGCAATTGACGAATCCGATCTGGTGCCATCCGAGCCGGTCACCGTGGTGGTCTCGCGCCAGGGCTGGGTACGGGCTGCCAAGGGACATGAAATCGACCCGACATCAATGAACTTCAAGGGCGGTGATGATTATCAGCATCACGCCATGGGTCGCAGTACCCAGCAGGTGGTCTTTCTTGATTCAACCGGCAGGAGCTACAGTCTGATCGCGCATACCCTGCCCTCGGCTCGCGGCCAGGGTGAACCGCTGACAGGCCGTTTCAATCCGCCATCTGGTGCCGGGTTCCGTGCTGCTGTCATGGGCAAGCCGGATGACACCGTACTGCTGGCATCAACGCACGGCTATGGCTTCTATACTCGACTTGAAAACCTGTACGCCGCCAAGAAGGCCGGCAAGGTCTCACTGACCGTGCCCAAGGGAGCGGATGTGATCAAGCCATCGGCAGTCATCGACCCGGCCACCGATCTGATCATCGCTGCAACCACAGCGGGATACATGCTCGTATTCCCGGTTTCAGACCTGCCGGAACTGACCAAGGGCAAGGGCAACAAGATCATCAACATTCCGCCCAAGCTGCTGAAAGCCGGTGAGGAATCTGTGGCCGATATCACGGTGGTCAGTGAGAATGGTTCCGTGCTGGTGTACTCCGGCAAGCGATATCACCGCCTGAAATGGAAGGATCTGGAACATTATCGCGGCGACAGGGCGAAGCGAGGCCGCAAACTGCCGCGTGGTTTCCAGAACGTGGATCGGCTCGAAGTGGAGTCGAAAATCACCAGCGATCAGGACTGAAGGCTGGCCTGAGGCGCGCTCATTGCCTCAGCCGTTTGCCTGACCTTGCTGCGATGCGATCCAGCGATCAACCAGTTGTTCCAGAACAGCCAGGGGTACCGATCCGTTTTCCAGAAGAGCATCATGAAAACGGCGCAGATCGAAGCGCTCACCCAGTTCTGACTCGGCCCTCGCCCTCAGCTCCCGAATCCTGATCTCGCCAAGCTTGTAGGACAGTGCCTGGGCGGGCCAGCCGATATAACGGTCAATCTCGGTCCTGACATTATGTTTTGACAGCGCCGTGTTCTCCTCCATCAGACGTATGGCTTCATCCCGGCTCATGCCCATGGCATGCATGCCGGTATCCACCACCAGTCTCATGGCACGCCACATTTCATAGGTCAGGCGACCAAAATCACTGTAGGGGTCGGTATAGAAACCCACTTCCTTGCCCAGCCATTCACTGTACAGCCCCCAGCCTTCTCCAAAGGCCGAAATGTAATAATGACGCCTGAAATTGGGCAGATCTCCCAGTTCGGCGGCCAGTGCATTCTGAAAATGGTGTCCGGGTACGGCTTCATGGAATGTCAGTGCTTCAAGGTTATACAGGGGGCGCTTGTCCAGCGCATAGGTATTGACCCAGTATTGCCCCGGACGATCCGAATCAAGTGGCGCGCTGACATAACGACCTGTGGTGTAGTTCGGTGCGATGGCCTCAGGCACCGGATTGACCGTATAGGGCTGGCGCGGAAAGCGGGTAAACAGTTTGGGCAATTGCCCGTCCATGCGTTTGGAGATGTAGCTGGCCTCCCGGATCAGGTCTTCGGCGGAGGTGGCATAAAACTGCGGGTCGGTTCTCAGAAACTCAAGAAATTCGGCAAAGCTGCCTTCAAAACCCACCTGCTCAATGATGTCCTCCATTTCGGCCCGGATGCGTTTCACCTCCTCGAGCCCGATCTGGTGAATCTGTTCGGCTGTCAGATCCAGTGTGGTGTACTGCCGGATCTGCGTGGCATAGAACGCCTTGCCGTCCGGCAGATCATAGGCCGCGATGCTCTTGCGGGCACCCGGAAGATATTTCTCCTGCATGAAGCTGAGAAATGTTCGGTGCGCCGGAATAATGCCCTCGCTGATCACTGTTCTGGCACGCTGCTGCAAGCGTTCGATGTCCGCGGCATCGATTCGTGAAGGCATTGACCTGAATGGAACGTAGTATTCGGACTGGGTGGGGTCGTCATGAATCATCGCCCTGATCGAATCGGGATAATGACCGATGATGACCGCTGGCTGGGTGATACCCTCCTTCAGACCCTGAGTCATGTAGGCGATTTGCTGCTCGAAGTGGGCCGGAATCTGTGACAGTCGGGCCAGGTAGTTGTCATAATCAGCCGCAGTGCCGAAGCGGGCCCGTCTGTGCAGTCCGGCCAGGTAGGTATGAAACGAATTTTCCGATGTCAGTGGCATCAGGTGAGTTCGATACTGCCAGGCCACCAGGGATTCGGTAATCTCGGCCGCAAACACATCGTAGTTGATCTGGTCGGTCAGACTGAGACTGTCTCGGTCGATTTCGGCCAGACGGTCATTGAATGCCCGGTACGCGCGATAATTCTCCAGTAGTGCTTCGGGTGAGATATCACCCAGCTCACTGGCGGCTCCTGTACGACCATTCAGCTCACCCCAATACGGGCTGTGATCGGCCCGGTACTGCCATTCATCAGCGAACAACTTGTGCAATGCCGTGCCTTGATCAGCCTGGACGCTGAAGGTGGCAAACAGGATCAGGTTCAGCAACAGGTGATATCCGCTAGTCTTCATTCGTAGGTACTCCAGGTTGTCTCAGTTGTCCGGGATCAGCTGCATATGCATCAACTGGCTGCTGACTCTGTCAGTGTAGGCAATCAGCAACGCGTCCTGCTCAGCATCATAGGCCATTGACAGTCCGATTGCATTGGGTGCATCGATTTCGAGAGTTGTCTTCTCACCGCTGTCGATGGCAGTGGCGCAGATGCGATCATCACAGGCATGAAACAGAGTCGCTTCTGCGTCCTCACCGGTGTACGCCAGTGTCCATCGCGCCCAGTCCGTGAGCCTGAATCCGGGCAGCAATGATCGCACAGATCTGGTGATGGGGTTGTACAGGTGAAATCCGTTCTGATCGGAGCGCACGAACAGAATTCGTCCGTCATTCATCAGCTCAAAGCGACTGATTTGTACTCTCAGCAACAGTTCAGGCTGCGCAAGTGTGTCAATCGGTACACGCATCAGCGCCCGGCCCTCGGCTTCATCGATCAGGTAGTACAGCCAGCCATCGGCGGAAATGATCGGGTTCAGCACGTGGACATCCAGATCGGGAAACCGCCCCACGACATTGAAAGATGCATCCAGCAGCTCGATGCTGCTGCCATCTTCCTCATAGACCACCACGGCCATCAGCGAACCGTCAGGTGACCATCGTGGCCTGGTCACCCGACCGCCATCCACATGGTATCGGATCTGCGGATCCTCGCCACTCATGGTAGTCGACCACAAGGCCGCATCACCCGTCCGGTTCGAGATGAACATCAGTTGACTCCGGTCTGGGCTGGGTGTGGGGTGGTTGTCATAGCGGTCCGACTGGACCAGCAGTTGCCGCTCAACACCCGCCGCCAGTGGCACCTTCCAGATATTGGCCTCGTAGACGGTCAGTTCGTACACAATGCCATGCTCAGGATGGCAGGTGGGTCTGCGTGCGCCGATCTGACCCAGACTGATCACTTCGCGATTGTGCAAGTCAAGCTGCCACAGCGACTGGATTCCGCTCCGATCAGAAGCATAGATAACTGTGCGCTCATCCAGCTGGCAGAATCCATCGATGTACTGATTGTCGGCTGTCAGCTGAGTGAAGCTCAAGTCTTCAGGATTGTAGCGGTACAATTCATTGATGATCTGGTCACCACGAATCAGCAGAACCTCATCCGACCCCATCATGCGCACTGCTGCCATATCAATATGGCCGGCTATATCCGGATGTGTCAGCTCTGTCTGACTGCCGTCGGCTGCGATATGCATAATGCCAACCACATCGTTGCGCTGAAGATTGATGAGCAGTCCGCCCTGGCTGTCTGCACGCATTCTGGATCGAAAACTGGACCAGCATGATGTCAGCTGCTCGATCTCGCCTGAATCCGGCTGCAATCGTAATAATCGACAGTCATCATCGCGCGATTCCATCAACAGAACACGGCCATCACCGGCGATAATCGGCGATGCCAGAAAGCCATCCGAACGGTACACGCGATGTTGTGTCTGTTGATGAATATCGTAAACCCAGACTTCCCGTTCCGTTCCCTGATCGAGAACCACGTAGCTGAGCTGATCCTTGCTGTACCACGGCTGCTGCTCATTATTTGACAACCCTGTCAGGGGTCTGGCGAGATCAAAGCGATGCCCTGGTCCCGGACTTATGCCCGGCCAGAACAGAAATGCGATTGCTGCAAGAATCACCACAGTCGGGAGCAACAGGAATATGGTGCGACTCCAGCCGCGACCCTCACTCTCTGTCACCGGGCCTGAAGATTCCAGTTCAGCAATGAATCGATAGCCCATTTTCGGAATGGTCTCGATGTACCGGGGACTTGACCGATCATCGCCCAGTGTCTTGCGTAGTGCAGAGATATTGCGTGAGAGCACGTCATCTGTGACCGGTTTGAAACCCCAGATTTCACTCAGGATGTCATCACGTGTCACCATCTGGCCAACCCGGCTGAGGAGCAGGCGTAACAGGTGGCTCTGTTTCAGTGGAATCCGGTAACGCTGCCCGGCCCTGTACAGTGAATTCAGATCCGCATCAAATTGCCAGTCATCGAAACGAAACCGCTTCGGCCCACCTGCCGTCTGCTCATCATTGTCCGGAGCGGCTTTATTCATCAAACCCTGCTGCTGTTCTGATCCGCTGATCGTGGAGCCATGATCAGATCACAGAAATCATGAAAAAGGAACTTTTTGTCAGGTTTTTTCAAAGAAATACGACTACTTTCGTTGTCTTCCGGTCCTGCCCTGCAGGTCTGGCCCGAATTGACATGACTGAAAAGGGATTGAACACCATGAAAACACTGCTGACAACGGCCCTGTGGCTGCTTCTGCCTGCAATTGCAACCAGCCAGGATTGCATGAAAAACATATTCATCTCCGATTACGGATCTGACAATGTCCTCGTTTATGACGGCTGTGACGGCTCATTCAAGCGCCTGCTGGATACGGCAGCGCGAATCAATGGCCCACAGGCACTGCGTCTGGGACCGGATGATCTGCTGTACGTGGTCAGCGAAGAGAATCATCGGATACTCCGTTACAATCCGGATACCTTCGCCTTTGTTGACGCCTTCATTGTCGATGATGCCTCAACTCCCAGCAGCGAAACCGGTGGTCTGCTGAGGCCGACCGGCATCGATTTTTCCGATGGCCGGGTACTGGTCTCCAGCTATGAACAGAATCTGGTTTATGCCTACGACGCGGCCGATGGACGCTACATTCAAACACTCACCAGTGCAGGACTTGGAGGCAATATCGATGGATTTGATGCCGGTCTTCGCGTGGATGACAATGACCGCATTCTGGTCCCCGGTTACGACAGCAACTCGATTGGTGTGGCCAGTGCATCCAGTGGAAGTTTCATCAGTGCCATCACCAGCACGACAGACGCCACCCTGTTCCAGCCCAGAGTAATCGAGCTCGACCTGGAAAATCGTCGATTCTGGGTCAGTTCCTTCGGCAATGCCAGCCTGTTCGAATACAACCTCGACAGCCTTCAGCTCAATCGCAAGATGCCGTTTGCACCCTTTCAGGTCACCGGTGTGCACCAGCGCAACAATGGCAACCTGCTCGTGCTCTCACAGCGTGGCACTCTCTACGAAATCGATGTCGACAGTGGTGAAAATCTGGGTGAACTGATCTCGCGCGACGGTTCGATCCAGGCCGGTGTGTTTGTGCTCGAAGTCGATCGCACAGAGGTAATCACTACGGCCGCCAGAAATGATCAGTACTGGGTGGTGGGCACGGCCAGTATCGAGGACAGAAGCCTGGTGATCGATCAGGCCGTGTTCACCGGCGGCACGGTATTTGGCGAAAATTTTGATGCCGACAGCGTGACACGGGGTAGCTGGGGCAGCATGCGAATCGACTTCACCGATTGTTCCACGGCCATTCTCAGTTACGAGTCTTCAGGTGGTGACAGCGCAGGGTTTGGCGTCTCGACCAATTATCCATTGCAGCGCCTGGCCTCCAATTACAGTGAGCAGCAGTGCCTTGATCTCGGCTTTGACCAGCTGACGGATCCCTCGTTCATGAACGGCAGCTGGTTTGGCGGAATCGAGCGCAGTGGTGAAGGGCTGCTGATTGACGTGTTCAACCAGGATCTGGCTTTCGTGGCCTGGTTCACCTACGGCAAACCGGATGCCTCGGCTGAGTGATTCATCCTGGACTATTACTGTTCGGCTGCCAGTTCATCGCTGATCTGCTGCGGTGTCAGGTAGCTGTTGATCATCCGGCCTGATTCGAAAATGATGGCCGGTGTGGCATTGATACGCAGCGACCTGGCCAGCTCGAACTGGCGATCAATGCTGTTGCTGCAGGTTTTTCGAGTTGGCACATTGCCCTGCATGGCCGAGGTGAGTGTTTCCTCCGGTGTCACCGAACAGGCCGCCGAGACTGCTTTTTCGTGAGATGGTGTGTTCAGTCCTGATCGCGGCATCATCAGGTACTGAACGCTGATGCCTCGCTCGTTGGTTTCGGCAAGTTCAGTATGTAATCGTCGGCAATAGGTGCAATCGATATCGGTGACCACGGTAATGCGGTCAGTCTCGCTGCTGGCAGGAAACTCGAACAGGCCTTCTGGCATGGCGCTTGCCAGCTTGTCACGACGCACACGGTTTTCGATGACGGCCGTGAGGTTGTCACCGGACTTCAGGTCCATCATCTGACCGGTCATCAGCACCGTGCCCTCGGTATTCATGTAGACGATCTGGTCATTGTCCAGCACCACCAGATTGAGGCCATCGACTGCCGTCGCCGAGACCTGGCTGATACCTATGCCAGCAAAACGGGACTTGAGCCACTGACTGTCAACGCCAGGCTGTTGTTCAGCCCTGAGTGTCGAAGAGCCGACTAACGTGGCGAGCAGAAACAGGCTGGCGATCTGGCTTGATCCGATTATTGTTGATTGCATGGTTCATGTCCTCCTGATACAGGAGCCCATTGAACCCGTTACGCTGCCTTGATGCCATGCCAGCCTCCTCACAAGACCTGACAGAATCTCTCAGCCTGGTGGTCCAGTTACCTTGTTTTGTCAGCTTTGCCCGCTGGCTGCATTGATCTGGCAACCGGCCAGCATCATCGGGTGTGCGGCAGTGAAACTATCCCGTTGCTGATGACGATGAATGGCCAGCTGGATCTGCTGATCCCAGCGGTCGGTGAGTTCGGTGGCACAGGCCAGCTGATTCTGTTCTGCCAGGTGTCTGGCCGACTGATTCAGACTCATGGCCATTTCCAGGTTACCGTCCTGCAGCGACAGGTGCGACAGATACAGACTGGCAATGACCTCGTTCACCGGGTGCTGCTGCAGTCGCGCTTCCGACAGGGCATTGGTTGCCGTTTGCAGGGCGTCGGATGTCAGCCCCAGCACCCATTGCGACTGGGACAGCTCCAGCAGAACCGACACGTTGTCGGGTTCGATCACCAGCGCCTTGCCGAATTCAGCCATGGCTGTCTCTTCATCACCGCTGAGTCGGGCCATGCTGCCTGCCTGGATATGCTGGATCAGGGGCGAGAACGCCGTCAGTGAGACATTCCCACGCGCACTCTGTTCAGGATCGGAAGTCACAGAACCCAGGCTCAGCACCATCGCGACAACGGCCAGCGCGGCTGCGACAGCCTGAAACATGTGCCATCGCCTGCGTGAAGACTCTGCCTGTCGGCGTACCGGCCAGGCCCATTGATAACCGGAGCCCGGGTGGGTAATGAGGCAGTCGCGATCACCGAATTTGGCGCGGATATCACTGATCAGCTGGAACAGCGTCTGGTCGTCCACGTGAGGATGACCCCAGACATCGGCAATCAGGCGTTCCTTGTCCAGAATCTCGAGCGGGTTATCCAGAAACAGTTGAAGCAGCCTGGCAGTCTTTGGTCTGATTCGTGTTGTCTTGCCGGCCACAGTCAGAGACCGGTTCAGATTGTCATACCGGCATTGTCGTGTGCGGTACATGGGGCATCCTCACTTTTGCGTGCTCACATCGATTAGTGAGCCGGAGGTATGAAAAGTTCAATCCACCAGTCGAGATGAGGGATAGGGATGCAGCTCGTCCAGTGGTATCGACAGGCCGTGATCGGTCACCACGCGGGCATGATAGCGCTTGAGCAGGCGAGGTTCGGTGACACCGCAGGAATGGGAAATGATGCCGACTTCCTTGACCAGGTTCTTCGCGTAATTGGCGACACGTGTGGTCTTGTCCTTCACATCCAGTCCCTTCTGCAAATCCCTGTCATGCGTGGTGATGCCCGTCGGGCAGGTATTCTTGTTGCACTGCAGCGCCTGGATACAGCCGAGCGAAAACATGAAACCACGGGCCACGTTGACGAAATCGGCGCCGACACAGAGGGCCCAGGCCACCTCGGTCGGGGTGATACGCTTGCCGGAACAGATCACCCGGATGCGTTTCTTGAGATCATGGCGAATCAGCGCATCACACACCAGTGGCAGCGATTCCCGAAGAGGCAGCCCGACATCATCCATCAGTGACACCGGTGCAGCACCGGTACCGCCATCACCGCCATCCACGGTGATGAAATCAGGTGCCGATTCAAGTCCGCGGCGCCTGATCTCCAGCATCAGTTCATCCAGCCAGCCATAACCACCGACCACGGTCTTGAACCCCACGGGCAGACCGGACACATCGCGCAAGCGGTTGATCAGATCGAGCAGTTCGGCAGCACTGTTCACTTCTGGATGCCGGTTGGGGCTGATCGATGCCTTGCCTTCAGGTATGCCCCGGATTTCGGCAATTTCTGGCGTCACCTTGCCACCCGGAAGAATGCCCCCCTTGCCCGGTTTGGCACCCTGCGACATCTTGAGCTCGATCATTTTCACATTCGGTTCGGCCGCGATTTTCCGGAGCCGCCCCTCATCCAGCGCGCCATGCTCGTCACGCACGCCGTACTTGGCTGTGCCGATCTGAAAGACCACATCACAGCCCCCTTCCAGATGATAGGGCGACAGACCGCCTTCACCGGTGTTAAGCCATATCCCCGCCTTTGCGGCACCGGCGGACAGCGCTCGCACAGCCGGTGAAGACAGGGAGCCATAGCTCATCGCCGAGATATTGACCAGAGAATTGGTGATATAGGGTTCGCGGGCATGGGGGCCGATGGTGACCTCACCAGGAACCACGGTATCCTTGTCGAGCATCGGAAACGGGCAATTGACAAAGATCACCGACCCGGGTGTCAGCAGGTTTCGTGTCGAGCCGAACGCCGCCGTGTTGTTGATGTCCTTCGAGGCCCGGTACGCCCAGGACCGCTGTGCACGGTTGAACGGCATCTCTTCCCGATCCATGGCAAAGAAGTACTGCCTGAAGAACTCACCCAGATGCTCGAAGAAATAACGGAAACGACCGATAACCGGGTAATTCCTGCGTATGGTGTGTTCAGTCTGGAAGCGGTCGATAAAGTAGAACACCACAACCAGCAGAACAATAAGCCCGATTGCCAGCACGAAAAGACCGGCGAGGATCTCCAGGGCCGTCATTAACCATTGCGACATCGGCGGTTACCTCGTGGAAGAGAAAACTGTCTATGAATATCAAAACCAGGCAGCGGCTACAATGCTGGCGACCTAAGTACCGCCATCTTGGAGATCTGCATCTCCTCGAAGGTAAATTCGATCCCGCCCACACCGTGCCCGGAATGTTTCAAACCGGCAAAGGGCATCCAGTCCACGCGGAATGCCGTGTGCTCATTGATCATCACGGCGCTGGCATCCAGCTGCCTGTAGCAATGCATGGCCGTATCGAGATTCTTGCTGAACACGGCGGCCTGGAAGGCGAAATCGAGTGAATTGGCCCGGGCGATGGCCTCGTCGATGTCAGTATAGCTGTAGACACAGACGACTGGCCCAAACACTTCCTTCTGGCTGATGGTGCAATCGGCCGGTGGATTGAGCAATACCGTCGGGGCATAGCATTGATTGGGCAGCGCCTCGCCACCGCAGAGCAGTTCAGCACCGCCGGCGACGGCTTCCCTGACCCATTCATCAATACGGTCGACTTCACCCTGTGAGATCAACGGCCCCACTTCAGTGTCTGCAGATCTGGGGTCACCGACAACGAGATTTCTCGCCTTCAGTGCCAGACTCTCGGCCACGGAGCCGGCCACGCTGGCCTCGGCAAAAATTCGCTGGACCGACACGCACACCTGACCGGCATGGTAGAAACCGCCCTTGGCAAGGATCGGAATGGCATCATCCAGATCGGCATCAGCAGACAGAATCACGGGTGCGACGCCGCCATGTTCGAGTGCGCAACGGGCGCCGGGCGCCAGTTTGGATCGCAGCATCCAGCCGACACCGGCCGAACCGATGAAACTGAAAAATGCCACGCGCGAATCAGAGACCATCTCGGTCGCCAGCGCGTTGTTCGAGGTCATCACCACCTGGCACCAGTCTGCTGGCAAACCGGCTTCGCGCAGAATCTCGACAAAGCGGAAACAGGACAGCGGTGTGGACTTGGCGGGTTTGACCAGCACTGGACATCCTGCAGCGATGGCCGGCCCCACCTGATGCACGATCAGGTTGAGCGGGTGATTGAAGGCACTTACGGCCACCACCACACCAATGGGTTCATGCATGCTGAAACTGATTTTCTGCAGCGACGCAGGGTTAATCCCCATGGGATACTGTCTGCCCGCCGAGTTTTTCAGTGCATCAATACACAGGTGGACACCTTCGATGGCCCGGTTCACTTCAACAATAGAATCCAGCAGGGGCTTGCCGCCTTCGGATGCTGCCCCCAGCGCCAGTTCATCAGCACGATCGGACATGATGCTGGCGACGCGTTCCAGAATTTCGATACGCTCGGTGGCCGGCAGCCACTGGTTACGGTCACGATAGAGTGCGTGAGCCCGGGACAGCGCCTGTTCGACCAGGTCGGCGCCCACCATGTCTACTGTGGCCAGTTCCGAGTCATCATAGGGGCAGGTGACTGAAAAGGTGCCGTCTGCGGCCTTGTCCTTGTTGATGGTCTGTCCGAAATGCGTTGTCATGCTACCCCCTCGTTACCTGGTTCAGGATTCGTTTAATGATCAGCGTATACAGATCAGTGAGTCGGTCAAGATCTTTCACACGGATACATTCATTGGCCTGGTGAATGGTCGCGTTCACCGGACCGAGTTCGATTACCTCGGCACCATGCGGTGCAATGAATCTGCCGTCTGATGTTCCCCCGCCCGTGTCACAGTCTGGCTGACTACCGACAGTATAGTCAATGGCCTCGATCACTGCATCACGCAGGGCACCGGGCTCCGAATAGAACGGCAGTGAGGGCTGCCGCCAGTCGACACTGGCATCGATATCATGGCGCCCAAGTGACTCGGCAACCTCGGCCATCAGTCCCTCGGCGGTCTGACAGGTGGCATAGCGGAAATTGAAACACAGCGAGATATCACCGGGAATCACATTGGCTGCACCGGTGCCGGCATTGATGTTGGTGACCTGAAAACTGGTGGGCGGAAAACGGTCGCTGCCACTGTCCCACTGCCGGGCAATCAGTTCATTCAGTGCCGGCATCAGCTTGTGGATCGGATTATCGGCCAGGTGTGGATAGGCGGCATGACCCTGCACACCTGATACAGTCAGATAACCGGTCAGCGAACCACGCCGTCCAATCCGGATCAGATCTCCAAGTCTGTTGATGCTCGATGGCTCGCCCACCAGGCAGTAATCGATGCTGCCGTGACGCCTGATCAGTTCGGGTGCGGCCCGTTGCACACCGTCGGTTGCATCGCCCTCCTCATCGCTGGTCAGCAACAGACTGAGACGACCCGAACCGGCCTGAATCGGCTGACAGTTGCGAATGGCTGCCACCATTGCAGCCACTGACGCCTTCATGTCGGCACTGCCACGCCCGTAGAGCATGCCCTGTTTCTCCACCGCTTCGAACGGTGGCGTGTTCCATGATGCTTCCGGTCCTGCCGGAACGATGTCGGTATGGCCAAGCAGCAGCAGATGCGGAGAGCCGCTGCCCCAGCTCATGCACAGATTTGATGTGTCATTGAAGTCATAATGATCGATGACGGCGCCGGTGCCCTGCAGCGCTTCGATGATCAGTTTCTGACAACCGGCATCGTCGGGAGTCACCGATGAGCGCCGGATCAGGGACTTGAGTAATTGCAGTGGTTCGCTACCGCCAGTCACGTGACGCCACGCAGAATCTCATTGATACCGACCTTGGAGCGAGTCTTGTCGTCAACCTGCTTGACGATGACCGCGCAGTACAGACTGTGACTGCCGTCTTCGGCCGGTAATGAGCCTGACACCACCACCGAACCGGCGGGCACGCGGCCATAGCTGATCTCACCGGTGCGGCGATCATAGATACGGGTCGACTGACCGATGTAGACACCCATCGAGATAACGGAGCCGCGCTCGACAATCACACCTTCAACGATCTCGGAACGGGCACCGATGAAGCAGTGATCCTCGATAATGGTCGGGCTGGCCTGCAACGGCTCCAGCACGCCTCCGATCCCAACACCGCCAGAGAGATGAACGTGTTCACCGATCTGGGCACAGGATCCCACCGTTGCCCAGGTATCCACCATGGTGTTGGCACCGATTCGTGCGCCGATATTGACGTAGCTGGGCATCAGCACCACATTTGGTGCGATATGACAGCCACGCCTGGCCATCGCCGGCGGGACCACGCGTACACCAGACTTACTGATGGCCGCTTCACTGCCGGGCGGCCACAGTGAAGGCACCTTGTCGTAATAACAGGTATGTCCGCCATCGATCACCGTGTTCTGATGAGTCCTGAAATACAGCAGCACTGCCTTCTTGAGCCACTGATTCACCCGCCAGCCGCCTTTGCCATCGGGTTCGGCCACGCGAACATCGCCCTGTTCCAGTAACTGCATCACCTGTTCGATGGTATCGGACAAGTGGTTACCGGCACTGTATTCGGCGAAGGCTGACTCCGACTCGAAGCTTTCCTCGATGATCTGTTTCAATTCCTGCATGTTCTCTCTCTACACCTGATCCGGGTAGTCTAGCCCGGCCACAGGTTGGTTACCGGATAGCGGCGATCACGGCCAAATGCACGCTCTGTGATGCGCACGCCCGGCGCCGCCTGCCGTCGCTTGTATTCATTGATCCGGACCAGCCGCGTCATCCGTTCAACCATGGCCTGGTCAAAGCCCGCAGCCACAATTTCATCGATGGATTCATCAAGCTCCACGTAACGGCGGATCACCTCGTCCAGCACGGCATATTCCGGCAGGGAATCCTGATCCAGCTGACCCGGTGCCAGTTCGGCCGTGGGCGGCCGCTCGATGACACCTTCAGGAATGGCCGCTGACTGCCGGTTGCGATACCGCGACAGTTCATAGACCAGTGTCTTGGCGCAATCCTTGATTGGCGCATAACCGCCACACATGTCGCCATAAATGGTGCAGTAACCGACTGCCAGCTCACTCTTGTTTCCAGTGGTCAGCAGCATGGCACCGGTCTTGTTGGACAGGGCCATCAGCATCAGACCTCGACAGCGGGCCTGCATGTTCTCCTCGGTGACATCAGGCTCGTATCCGGCGAAACTGTCAGACAGTGCCGCCTGCATGGCCTCGAATGAGTTCTGGATCGGAATTGACTGATAACGAACGCCCAGCAATTCGGCCTGATTGCGTGCCAGCTCGAGACTCAGTTCCGAAGTGTGTTCTGAAGGCAGCATGACAGCCTCGACGTGCTCGCTGCCCAGTGCATCCACTGCAACCGCCAGGGTCAGGGCAGAATCAATGCCTCCTGAAAGCCCCAGCAGCACATCTCTGAAACCGTTCTTGTGGATGTAATCACGCGTGCCACGAACCAGTGTCCTGTAAATCGCATCAATGCGGTCTTCCGGCCCGTCCGGTGCCCAGTCACTGACACTGATCATTCGGCTGTCTGCATCAAATCTGAAATCGAACACGCCCTCCGCGTAGATATCGGTCGGCCCTGCCAGGCTGCCGTCTGCATTGGCTGCGAAACTTCGCCCGTCGAATACCAGCTCATCCTGACCACCGACGATATTGGCATAGAGTATCGGACACTGGCTGGATTCAGCGCGCTCACGAAGTGTCGCTTCCCTGAGTTCGCGCTTGTGGTGATGATAGGGTGAGGCATTGGGGACGACGATCAGATCGCAGCCGTGCTCAACGGCCAGTCTGGCGGGTTCTTTCTCCCAGATATCCTCGCAGATCAGCAGCCCAACACGGTTGCCGGCAAGTTCGACAGACACCGGTTCATGACATTCGGCGAAGTATCGCTTTTCATCAAACACGGCGTAATTGGGCAAGGACTGCTTGCAATACTGCGCAATGATGCGGCCCTGACGGATCCAGCTGATGGCATTGAACAGTTTACCGTCCCTGTGCAACGGGTGACCGATAATCACATCGACACCGTCAATCGACGCAACGATCGATTGCAGCGCCTTTTCGGTGGCACTGATGAATCCATGTCTGTACAGCAGGTCCTCCGGCGGATAGCCGGTGAGTGTCAGTTCGGGGAAGACGATCAGGTCGGGTGACGATCGTTCGGTTGCCGTCCGGATCGCATCAAGAATACGCCGGTGATTGCCCTGGATGTCACCCACGGGAAAATCCTGTTGTACGACAGCAATCAACATCGTTGTCTGACTCTGCAACCCTGCTGGTGTTTCAAATGACACCCGGCCACAACTGGCCGGGCGTCCAGTGTGACTCAGCCCTCGAGACGGGCAGCCAGTGTTTCGCCAAGATCAGCAGGTGACCTGACGGTACTGACTCCGGCATCCTCGAGTGCCTCGAACTTGGCATCTGCCGTACCCTTGCCACCGGCGATGATGGCACCGGCATGGCCCATGCGCTTTCCGGGCGGAGCCGTGACACCGGCGATGTAGGCCACCACAGGTTTGGTCACGTATTCCTTGATGAATTCAGCGGCCTCTTCTTCGGCCGATCCGCCGATTTCACCGACCATGATGATGCCGTCGGTTTCCGGATCATCCTGATACAGCTTCAGGCAGTCGATGAAGTTCATGCCGTGAATCGGGTCGCCACCGATACCAATGCAGGTACTCTGGCCAAGGCCGGCCTGTGTTGTCTGGTGCACGGCTTCATAGGTCAGTGTACCTGAACGAGACACGATGCCAATGCGACCCGGCTGATGAATGCGACCCGGCATGATGCCGATCTTGCATTCACCCGGTGTGATGATACCGGGACAGTTGGGGCCGATCAGTACCACACCGTCCATCATCTCGAGTACGGCCTTGACACGCATCATGTCCATCACCGGGATGCCTTCGGTAATGCAGACGATGACTTCGATACCGGCATCGGCGGCTTCGAGGATGGCATCTGCAGCAAATGGCGGTGGTACGTAGATCATGCTGGCATTGGCGCCTGTTTCATCGACAGCCTGTTCAACCGTGTCGTATACCGGCCTGTCCAGATGCTGTTGCCCGCCCTTGCCGGGTGTTACGCCTGCAACCAGATTGGTGCCATAGGCAATGGCCTGTTCGGAATGGAAAGTACCCTGGCTTCCTGTGATGCCCTGGCAGATGACTTTGGTGTCCTTGTTAATCAATACGCTCATCTTGTTGTCCTATTTAGCAGCAGCCACGGCTTTGCGGGCACCGTCATTCAGATCGACGGCCGATGTAATGGCCAGTCCACTGGCATCCAGCATTTCCCGACCCTTCTCCACGTTCGTGCCTTCCAGTCTGACGATGACAGGCACGTTCACACCCACTTCCTTGACCGCAGTGATCACCCCTTCTGCAATCAGATCACAACGGACAATACCACCGAAGATGTTCACCAGAATGGCCTTGAGCTTTTCCGATTTGGTGATCAGCTTGAATGCCTCGGCAACACGCTCTGCCGTGGCACCACCACCGACATCCAGGAAGTTGGCCGGCTCGCCACCGTTCAGATTGATGACGTCCATGGTCGCCATGGCCAGTCCGGCACCATTGACCATGCAGCCAATGTCACCATCAAGCGTGACGAAATTTAGACCGTGACGTGCCGCCGCTGCTTCGGTCGGATCTTCCTGTGACTCATCGCGCATGGCCGCCAGGTTCTTGTGCCTGAACAGGGCATTGTCATCAATGTTGATCTTGGCATCGAGAGCCTGCAGGTCGCCATCTGCGGTGATGACCAGCGGATTGACTTCGACCAGAGACAGGTCCTTGTCAATGAACATGCGGTGCAGTGCGGTCATGATCCTGGTCAGTTGACCGACCTGCTTTGCAGTCAGCCCCAGTGCAAACCCCATCTTGCGGCACTGATAGGGTTGCAGGCCTTCGGTGTTGTCCACCTGGATGGTGATGATCTTTTCCGGTGTCTCGGCAGCCACCTGCTCGATATCGACACCACCGGCTGCCGAGGCCATGAATGTCACGCACTTGTGTGCCCTGTCGACCAGCACGCTCAGATACAGTTCGCTGGCAATATCGGTCGCTTCTGCGATCAACACTTCGTTGACGGGCAGCGCGAGACCGCCTGTCTGATAGGTCTCGATGGTCATGCCGAGCATCTTGCCGGCGACGTCTTCGACTTCCTGCAGCGAGTTCACCAGTTTGACCCCGCCCGCCTTGCCCCGGCCACCGGCGTGAACCTGTGCCTTGACCACCCACATGTCGCCTCCCAGCTTGTGTGCTGCCTCAACAGCTTCTGCAGCCGACTTCGCCACCTCACCGGCCGGCACAGGGATACCATAACTGGCAAAGATATCTTTTGCCTGATACTCGTGAAAATTCATGATTGCTCCAATTGTTGTCGAACGGAGAATGACGGCCCGCTTTGCGGATGGATACCGGATCAGCGGGCAGAAATACAAAGTCTCGTATTTTGGAGCAAATGGCCGATATAATCAAAGCATCGATGCGTAATTGTCACTTTTGAATGACCAATCATCCGATTCGAGAGATATTCAATATCATTCGGGCCGAGGACGTTAACAGCTGGCAGGCACTGGACTACCTGAACCTGTATCGTTTCTTCGTCTCGCTGCTGCTGATCGCGATCTGCTTCTCGCCCTTTGCTGAAGAGATACTGATCGCGCAGCGCATGTCTATTGCCAAGCCGTTCAGTCTCATACACACACTGACCAGCATCAGTCTGATCGCCTGGTGCCGCTGGCTCAAGCGCTATTTCTACCTGCAGGTGATCATCAATTATCTTGTAGACCTGATCACACTGATGGTGATGATCAAGCTGATGGGCGGACTCTCCAGTGGCGCCGGCGTACTGATCATCGGCAGCGTGATGATGTCGGGCGTGATCTTCAAGCGCAAGGGTGCACTGTTCTTTGCAGCACTGACCACCCTGCTGATGATCTCAGAATCGGTCTTCGAACTGCTCAACAACAATGGGACAACCGGCGAGATCACTACGGCCGGCATGCTCGGGGTGGTCTACTTCACGGTGGCCATGGTTGGCAGCTATCTGGCACGTCGCACCATGGAAAGTGCAGCGATAGCCTCGATACGTGGCGAAAAGCTGGTCAACATGCAGCGGCTCAACGAGCTGATCGTCGAACAGATGAACACCGGGGTATTACTGGTGAAGAACAATGAGGTGATCCATATCCTCAATAACGCCGGCTACTATTTTCTGGGTCTTCCGGCCGGTTCATCAGCCGTCATCACACAATTACCGGAACAGCTGGAACAATCCTATCAGCACTGGTCACGCACCGGGGTTCAGAAAGGCCAGACACTGCAGCTGGGCGCGAATACCCCGGAGACCATCGCACGATTTGCAAGAATGGGGGTGAAGGAGAACGCAGACAGGCTGATCTTTCTCGAGGATGCCGGACTGGTATCGCAGAAGGCGCAGCAGATCGCACTGGTTTCTCTGGGGCGTCTGTCGGCCACCATTGCACACGAGATCAGAAATCCACTGGCAGCGATCAGTCATTCGGCCCAGCTGCTGGCCGAGTCAAGCAAGCTGTCGGATGCTGACCTGCGCCTGTCCTCCATCATTGGCAAGCATTGCCGCCGCATGAATGACATTATCGAAAATGTGCTGCACCTGGCTCGCCAGAAGGATGCCGACAGTCATCCGATCGATCTCAATGAATGGCTTCGTGAATTCGTTCAGGAGTTCAAGAGTACTCAGAACCTGGTCAACACCAGCATCGAACTCAACCTCACAGAACAGCCGGTTCAGGTTGTTGCTGATGTGTCGCAACTTCAGCAGGTGCTGTGGAATCTGTCACAGAACGCCGTACGCTACGGCAGCAGGGACGGCGTCACCCATATCGACATCAGCACATCGCTCAGTAACGGCGGTCGCCCGTTGTTGAAACTGACCGATCACGGCAGCGGGATTCCCGAAGACCTGCAGGACAAGATATTTCAGCCGTTCTTCACCACCAGCGATGAAGGCTCGGGCCTGGGGCTGTACCTGTGCAAGCAGTTATGTGACAGCAACAGAATTACCCTGAGCTACCAGACCCCCGAAGCAGGCGGCAGTACATTCATGCTTCGATTTGACCATCATGTCCCAGTTTAGTTACCTTGCAGTTCGGATTGCGTTGGATACCATGTTCATATGACGACACCACTTGCATTGATCATCGATGATGAAGCCGATATCCGTGAACTTCTGGAAATCACGCTGTCACGAATGGAGGTTAATTCGCTCAGTGCAGCCACCTGCCAGGAGGCCAAGTCACTGCTGGCAGACAATGAATTCGACCTGTGCCTGACCGACATGCGTCTGCCTGACGGCTCGGGTATCGAGATCGTCAAGCATATCAACGAGCATCATCACGCATTGCCCGTCGCCGTGATTACTGCGCACGGCAATACCGAAGCCGCTGTCGAGTCACTCAAGTCCGGTGCCTTCGATTTCGTCTCCAAACCAGTGGACCTGAACGATCTGAGGGCCTTGATCAAGACTGCACTCAAACTGAACCCGACATCATCCGAGTCGGTACTCGTCAGTCACATGCACGGCGAATCGGATGTGCTGATGGACACCAAGGCCAAGATTGGCAAACTGGCACGTTCTCAGGCACCGGTTCACATTACCGGCGAATCCGGTACCGGCAAGGAACTGGCAGCCAAGATGATTCATGAACAGGGGCCCAGGCACGATCAGCCGTTCATAGCGGTCAACTGTGGTGCGATTCCTGCCGAGCTGATGGAAAGTGAATTCTTCGGCCATACCAAGGGCAGCTTCACCGGTGCGCACGCCGACAAGAACGGCCTGTTCGTGAATGCCCATAACGGCACCATATTGCTGGATGAAATTGCCGACCTGCCCCTGCACATGCAGGTGAAGCTGCTGCGAGTGATCCAGGAAAAAACCGTACGACCCATCGGATCGAGTGAAGAAATACCAGTCAATGTGCGCATCATCAGTGCCACCCATCAGGATTTGTCCGAACTGGTACAGCAAAGCCAGTTTCGCCAGGACCTGTACTACCGAATCAACGTCGTTCAGCTGGCCATGCCTGCACTGAGGGAACGCGGTGATGATGTCTCTGATCTGGCACGATACTTTATCGACAGGATTGCCGACGACTGGTCAATAGAGAAACCGGAAATATCCGAAGATGCACTGGCCACACTGAAACAGTACGCCTTTCCCGGCAATGTGCGTGAGCTCAGAAATATACTTGAACGATCAATCACACTGTGCGAGGACAACCTGATCCGGGTTGATGATCTTCAACTGGAACACAGTGATGCCTTCAGGATTGATGATGCCGGCGATCGCGGTGACGTTGCCCTGCCCGACTTTATTGATGAAGTCGAACGAACGGCCATCAACCAGGCGCTTGAAGCGACCAAGTACAACAAGACGCTGGCTGCCAAGAAACTGGGCATTTCCTTCAGGGCATTACGCTACCGCCTGAAAAAGCTCGGGCTGGAATAATGCGCAAACAAACAAACGTATGATCAAATTTGTCACTAACTGACAAAAATGGTCACAATTTCGCAATTATATTGCCTGGGTTATGCCGTTAGTCACGATTCAGCCTGCCTCGCCCGAAAAACTGGCACAGCAACAATAATAACTTATCTAACTGTTTTAAAAGGTATTTTTGAATAATTTGCTAACCGAAATGCAACAGATTTGTGTCAACAATGTAAACTAAAGGTAAACTTGGCATAAGGGATTTATCTTGGCACGGAAAATGCATAATATATGCCTGAGCTTTCAGCGGGCCGCTAGTAGTACATGTCGACCCAACTGCTAGCGACCAATCCTAAACTTTTCAATCTATTCGTAAGATAGGGGAAAAAAATGCGTAAACAAAATGGTTTTACACTGATCGAACTGATGATCGTCGTCGCTATCGTCGGTATTCTCGCTGCAATCGCTATTCCTGCTTATCAGGACTTCCAGGTTCGTTCCAAGATCTCTGAAGTACTGGCAACCATGGGTGCCTGTAAGACAACTGTAGCTGAATACTTCGCTTCTAATGGCGACTGGCAGACACTGAGTGGTACTCCCATCAGTGCTGACCTGTGTGGCGACGCTGCCGGTGACAACTCACAGTATGTTGCTCTGATTACAGTCGGCGCGACTGGTATCATCACCGCCACTTCTCAGAACACTGGTAACACCAATGCTGATGGCGACATCACCATGGAGCCACAAACTGCCGCGAACGCAGCTGTAGCCGCCGGTGACACAATCCATCACTGGACTTGCGAGTCTGTCGTAATTCCACCTCGCTTCATGCCAGGTTCCTGTCAGGGCTAATTGACTGTCCTGCAGTAATACCAGACAAGCCCTGACCAGATCAGGGCTTGTCTGTTTAAAGAAAACGTAATGTTCGGATAAGGGGAAACAGCAGTGCGGCACTCGAAGGGATTTACATTGATCGAAGTAATGACCGTTGTCGCCATCGTGGGGATTCTTGCCACGATTGCCATCCCGCTTTATCTCGAATTTCAATCACGAACCCGGGTATCTGAAGTACTTGCATCACTCGGGGCCTGCAGGGCCAATGTGGTTGATTTCTATCTGGAAAACGCTGGTTGGAACCGGCGAGACGGCACCAATGTTTCGACATTGCCGTTATGCAGCCAGGAAGGCAGTGAATTTGAGATTCCGGGGTCGATGACTGTCAACAATGTCGGCATCATCTCGGTACAGGTACAGAATCTGGGTTCAGGGGTCGCCGATGGTGAAGTCATCACTTCAGCACCGGTCATCGTTGTCAACCAGATTACCGGGTGGCGCTGTGGCAATCCTGCCGATGGCACAACCCTGGAAGAACGATTTTTGCCAGGCACCTGTCAGGGTTAATTCCCAGTCAGGCACAACTACAAACATAATACGCCACGGCAATACAGGTAACACGAAGCTGGTTTGAAAATCACTGCTGCATGATGATGGGCAGATGTTGAGCTGACAACTGAGTTTTAAGCTTACATAGGGGCTTCGACGATGAAAAACCAACGCGGATTCACACTGATAGAATTGATGATAGTGGTGGCTATTGTGGGCATCCTTGCCGCCATTGCCATACCAGCCTACCAGGACTTTCAGGTCCGCTCCAAGATTTCGGAAATGCTCTCTTCCCTGGCTGCCTGCAAGACCACGCTGGCCGAGTATTATTCGGTGAACAATGGCTGGGTAACCGCGACCGGCACCCCGATCCCTGCCAATATCTGCGCCGATTCTTCGTTTCAGTACGTCGCATCCATCACCGTAAGCAATGTCGGTGTGATTGAGGGCACCACCCAGAACACCGGTAACACCGATGCCGACGGCACCCTTCTGATGACCCCGGTCAATTCAGCCAATAACCCGATCGTCGCAGGAAATGACATCATTTACGCCTGGCTGTGCGGTCCCGGAGGTGGTGACCCGATTGCACGCCGCTTCCTGCCCGGCTCCTGTGCAGACTGATTACATATGACAGACCCCTGTCAGGACCGGCGAATATCGCCGGCCCTGACAGCAGCACACTCAGCGCCAACTCCGTTCATAACACACCTGATTGCATCGCCCGTCGCAGAATTTGAGCGATTCCCGGTGAATTGCCACCAAGAACTCCCCATTTCATAAAAAACTTGCACTTCATCACTTAAATATTTGTTCCGTAAGTAGTAATCTATATGTCAGGCATAGAAATTGAGGGTATCAATGGCCACTACTGCAGATTCTGCCATCACGTTGAGCGGTCTTGCCAAGCGACTGGTCACAGAAGGTCTGATTGACCAGCAGATCGCTCTTGAGGCTCATCAAAAGGCGAACAAGCAAAAAATTCCGCTGATCACTTATCTGGTTGAAAATGCCCTGGTCGACTCGGACAAGGCGGCATCAGTGGCATCAACCGAGTTTGGCGTACCGCTGTTCGATGTTCACAGCCTGGACCTCACCGTGGCGCCGATCAAACTGGTCGAGGAAAAACTCGTCAATCAGCACCGGGCACTACCGCTGTACAAGCGCGGCAATCGTCTCTATGTCGGTGTCTCCGACCCGACCAATCTTCGCGGCCTGGATGAAATCAAGTTCCATACAAACCTCACCGTCGAACCGATCCTGGTTTCCGATGATGCCCTGACGCGAAAGATTGAAGAAGCCCTGTCAGCAGCCGATGCTTTCATGGACAGCCTGTCGGAAGAAGAAGGGCTGGACGATGTCGATTTCGCTGAAATCGATGATGTACTGGAAGATGACAGTGGTGGCATGGACGATTCCAGTGCCGTTGATGACACGCCTGTGGTGCGTTTCATCAACAAGGTGCTGCTCGATGCCATCAAGCGCGGAGCCTCCGATATTCATTTCGAGCCCTATGAACACAAATACAGGGTTCGCTTCAGAATGGACGGTGTCCTGAAACAGATGGCCAATCCGCCGATGAAAATGTCACCGCGGCTGGCCGCCAGACTCAAGGTCATGTCTCACCTGGATATCGCCGAGAAACGGGTTCCGCAGGACGGCCGTATCAAACTGAACCTCTCGAAATCAAAGGCCATCGATTTTCGTGTCAGCACCTGCCCGACCCTGTTCGGTGAGAAGATCGTGCTCAGGATACTCGATGCTTCGGCTGCCAAGATGGGCATTGACAAGCTCGGCTACGAAGAAAACCAGAAAGAGCTGTTCGTCGATGCCATCATGAAACCCTATGGCATGGTTCTGGTCACTGGCCCGACCGGTAGTGGTAAAACCGTATCGCTGTATACCGCGCTCAATATTCTCAACACCGAAGAAAGAAATATCTCCACGGCTGAAGATCCGGTGGAAATCCGCTTGCCCGGTGTCAATCAGGTGCAGCAGAATGTCAAGCAGGGCATGACGTTTCCGGCAGCACTGCGATCTTTCCTGCGTCAGGATCCGGACATCATCATGGTCGGTGAGATTCGAGACCTCGAAACCGCCGAAATTGCGATCAAGGCAGCGCAGACCGGTCACATGGTACTGTCCACACTGCATACCAATGACGGGCCGCAAACCATCGCGCGACTGATGAACATGGGCATCGCACCCTACAACATCACATCGTCGGTCACTCTCGTCATTGCCCAGCGTCTCGCTCGTCGACTGCACGACTGCAAGCAGGTTGCGGAGATCCCTCATGAAGCACTTATCGCGGAAGGATTTATCGAGGAAGAAATGGATGAGCTGACGATTTATGAGCCAGTTGGCTGCCAGGGCTGCAATGACGGCTACAAGGGACGAGTTGGTATCTATCAGGTCATGCCGATTTCTGAAAATATTCAGAAGATCGTACTTGAAGGTGGCAATGCCCTGCAGATTGCAGAACAGGCCACCAAGGACGGCATCAATGATCTGCGCGCATCGGCATTGAACAAGGTACGGGAAGGTGTCACAGGCCTTGCCGAAATTAACAGAGTAACCAAGGACTAATCATCATGGCGGCAACAAAAACAGTTGAGATGCCCACCTACAGCTGGGAAGGAAAGGACAAACGGGGTGTGGTGATCAAGGGTGAAATTGCCGCCAAGAGCGCCAACCTGGTCAAGGCCGACCTGAGGCGACAGGGTATCAACCCAACCAAGGTCAGAAAGAAGGCCAAACCCCTTTTCGGGGGCGCAGGAAAGGCGATCAAACCCGGCGACATTGCCGTATTTGCTCGACAGCTCGCCACCATGATGAAGGCCGGTGTGCCACTGGTACAAGGCTTCGAAATTGTTGCAGGCGGCCAGTCGAACCCTCGCATGCAAGACATGCTGATGGACATCAAGAACAATATTGAATCCGGCTCGACACTGAGTGAATCGCTGGCGAAACACCCGCTGCAATTTGACGAACTGTTCGTCAATCTGGTGGCTGCAGGTGAACAGGCCGGTGTTCTCGACACACTGCTTGATGAGATTGCCACCTACAAGGAGCGAATCGAGGAGATCAAGTCCAAGATCAAGAAGGCACTGTTTTATCCGGCCGCAGTTGTTGCTGTTGCTGTCATCGTCAGTGCCGTACTGCTGATCTTCGTGGTACCCCAGTTCCAGATCATCTTCCAGGATGCCGGTGCCGATCTGCCTGCCTTTACTCAGGCCATCATCAATCTGTCGAACGATCTGCAGGAGCGCGGATGGCTCTACGGCCTCATATTAGTAGGCACTATCGTCGGCATTGTTCAGGCCAAGAAACGATCGGTGAAATTTGCACACACCATAGATCGAATTGCATTGAAGATGCCCGTCATTGGCAAGATTCTTCACAATTCAGCCATCGCACGGTTTGCCCGCACGCTTGCGACCACATTTGCTGCGGGTGTCCCACTGGTTGACGCACTGGACACGGTTTCGGGCGCTACAGGCAATGCCGTCTACGGTGAGGCTGTCAAGAAAATCCGTGAGGATGTCGCGGTCGGCCATCAATTACAGCTCGCCATGTCCCAGGTTAACCTGTTTCCCAACATGGTGATCCAGATGACTGCAATCGGTGAGGAATCCGGCTCGCTGGATGGCATGCTGAAGAAAGTGGCCGAGTTCTATGAACGTGAAGTCAACAACGCCGTGGACGCACTCAGTAGTCTGCTGGAACCCATTATCATGGTGGTGATCGGTACGATGGTCGGTAGCCTTGTTGTCGGCATGTACCTGCCGATCTTCAAGCTCGCTGCCACAGTCTAGACGCCGACGACATGGTTGAGATCTTTCAGGGCAACCCGTCGCTCTGGGTTGTGACAACAGGACTGTTCGGTCTGCTGATTGGCAGCTTCCTGAATGTGGTCATCCTCCGATTACCCAAACGTATCCAGCACGAGTGGCGACAGAACTGCGCCGAACTGATGGAACAGCCCGAACTGGAGCTGGACCCACCCAAGGATCTGGTTTTTTCACGATCTGCCTGTCCGAATTGCGGGCATCAGATCAAGGCCCATGAAAACATTCCCGTCATCAGTTACCTGTTGCTGAAAGGAAAATGTTCCGGCTGCAGCCAGCGAATATCACCACAGTACCCCATCGTCGAGGCCGTTTGTGCATTGATGTCGGCATTCGTGGCCTGGCATTTTGGCTTTACGGTCGCTGGTTTTGCCGCACTGATACTGACATGGTCGCTGATTGTGCTGTCCGTGATCGATATCCGTGAGCAGATGCTCTATGACGCCATCACCTTACCCATGCTCTGGCTTGGTTTGCTGATCAATACCCAGGGCGTATTCACCGATCCGGTCAGCGCGATCATCGGCGCAGCTGCCGGGTATCTGATTCTCTGGTCAATCTACAAGCTGTTCAAGCTGTTGACTGGCAAGGAGGGCATGGGGTATGGCGATTTCAAGCTGCTCGCACTGTTCGGCGCCTGGCTGGGCTGGAAAATGCTGCCGATGATTATCCTGCTGTCGTCACTGGTTGGCGCGCTGGTCGGGATCGCCATGATCATATTCGTGGGTCGCGACAGAAACATTCCCATTCCGTTTGGCCCCTATCTGGCTGCTGCCGGCTGGATTGCACTGATCTGGGGCGACAAGCTGATCGAAGCCTATCTCGGCATCAGCGGATTGTCCTGAACACGATGCCGCTGAAGATCGGACTGACAGGCGGCATTGCATCCGGCAAATCCACTGTCTGTCGTCAGTTCGCAGAACTCGGCATCAAAATCATCGATGCCGACCGTATAGCCCATGAGCTTGTCGAGCCAGGCAGTCCTGCACTTGAGGCCATCGTTGCCCGATTCGGAGACGGGATTCTGGCAGACGATGGCAGTCTCGATCGTGGCAGGATGCGCCAGAAGGTGTTTGCTGATGAAGACAGCCGAAATCAACTGGAACATATCCTTCATCCACGCATACTGAAGGAAATGGTACGACAGGCTGAATCAGTCACCTCTGCCTATTGCATTCTTGACATTCCGCTGCTGGTCGAGGAAGGCCTCGAAAACATGGTGGACAGGGTACTGGTGGTCGATATTCCTGTCGAAATTCAGCGCCAGCGGCTCAAGGCACGCGACAAGATTGACGATGCCCAGATTGATCGCATGCTGGCCGCCCAGACAGATCGAGCCACACGCTTGCGGCATGCCGATGATATCATCGATAATTCGCAGTCTCTTGAGTTGACCGAGATGCAGGTATCGGAACTGGCATCAGAAGTACCTGTCACTCAGCAGATCGGAAGGAGACGATAAGTCATGACAAAGTTACGTGCAGCGTCCATACATCTGCTACTCAGCATATTTGTTGCAGCCACGGCATTGATCATCATGATCGCTTTCATGTACCCATGGAAATTCTTCAATGCCAGTGGTGGTCGTGACCTGTTGTTTATCCTGGTCACCGTTGATGTCATCATCGGCCCATTGCTGACGTTTGTGGTTTACAAGCATGGCAAGAAATCACTCAGATTCGATCTCACGGTTATCGTGCTGCTTCAATTCATTGCGCTGGTCTATGGACTCTTTGTCATCCTCTCTGCCCGACCCATATTCATGACGCTTGTTAATGAACGATTTCATCTGGTGCAGGCCAAC
This sequence comes from Lysobacterales bacterium, assembly GCA_965212525.1. GTDB lineage: Bacteria > Pseudomonadota > Gammaproteobacteria > Xanthomonadales > SZUA-38 > SZUA-38. The sequence goes on along the minus strand of CBDBVC010000059.1, from coordinate 28,958 downwards.
GAGATCACGGACGAAGCACTGGCGAAGGCCCGATATCCTCAGTTTTCAAGCCGATCGTGGACTGGTCCACTGATGGCAGTAACGATGATGCCCACCGACCCCCAGGAACAGCAAGCCGTGCTGATGAACGCCATTGCCGGGGCCGACATGGATAAATTCCCGGCCTACTATCATCCCTATGATGAGAACAGGCAACTGGCGCTGGACAAGGCACGAGCGCTGGGACAACTGCTGGCAGAAAAACCGGCATCAGGCGATCGCATTGATGATCTGCTGGACAGGCTAGGCGGGACTGTTGACGACTATGTGTTCCTCCCTGTCGTGACCAAGCGAACTTCGCTCACGGCTGTGCTCAATGCCAGTACAGGCGAATTTCTTGAAATTCTCGATATCGACCCATGGTTCGAATGATGAGGCACCCCATGAAAATAAATCTTTTGTTGGTACTGTTTCTGCTGTGCATGACCGGCTGTACAAGCCAGGATGATGCCGCTAACGATACTCGGGAACAGCCGGAGACCGAATCGACTGAAACTGAACGCGAGCGACCCACCCATGTTCTGAAAACACAGATGGAGCAGCTTGACAAGGCCCGGGATCTGCAGGATCAGATGAACCAGTCGGTGATTGATCGAGTCAACGCCATTGACCAGACTGCGAAAGCTGACGATGACGAAGACAACTGATTCAGAATCGTCGCTCGAAAATGGGTTGATTCCGTGAAGATTGGTTGCGCACAGATATCACCGGTATGGCTCGATCGCGAGGCCACACTCGAGAAGGTGATCGAACGTGTCGAGCAGGCTGGAAAACAGCAGGTTTCACTGATCGCCTTTGGTGAAGCCCTGGCACCCGGATATCCCTTCTGGATCGAGTTGACACATGGCGCACGATTCAATGCCCAGGATCAGAAGGAATTTCACGCGCTGTATCTCGATCAGGCAGTACAGATCGAATCCGGTCATCTGGATCGGGTCTGCGAAGCAGCCAGGGATCATGGTGTTGCGCTCTATCTCGGTATTATCGAGAGACCGATGGATCGTGGCGGTCACAGCAATTATGCCAGCATGGTCTACATCGATCAGAACGGCCAGATCCAGTCAGTGCACCGCAAGTTGATGCCCACCTATGAAGAACGTCTTACCTGGTCGCCTGGCGACGGCCACGGATTGCGTGTTCACACGCTTGGCAAGTTCACGGTCGGTGGTCTCAATTGCTGGGAGAACTGGATGCCCCTGCCACGTGCGGCATTGTATGCACAGGGTGAAGATCTGCATGTTGCGATATGGCCCGGAAGCCTTCGAAACACAGCTAACATCACTCGATACATCGCACTGGAAGCCCGATCCTATGTGATGTCGGTGAGCGCACTGATGCGGCATGATGATTTTCCGGAATCGACACCCTATCTCGATGTGATCAGGGGCAATCTCAGCGATGGCCTGATCTGTGATGGTGGTTCCTGCATCGGCATCACCTGATGGCCAGTGGGTTATCGAACCGCAGTGTGGTGAAGAAGGTCTGTATGTGGCGTCAATCGATCATGCGAGAGTGCGCGAGGAACGGCAGAACTTTGACCCGGTGGGTCATTACTCCAGGCCGGATGTCACAAAACTGACGGTCAACCGTCAACGCCAGTCAACGCTGGATCTGAAAGACTGATTCACTCACGTTGCTGCTTCAGTCAGCACGCGTTCCTATGCGTCCAGGCAATGACAATAGAAAGCGTGCCAGTACGGATGGCAGAGCGCGGTCCCGAGCTGGTGGGCTTACAATCCCGATATCAGTGAATAATGTTGCTGGCAAATTGCCAAAGACAAATGCTAGTCGAGCTCATCCATCAAGTCGTCCATGGCTGCACAAACTTCATCAAGATCAGGATCATCCTGCATATCCTGTCCAATGGATTGTAACTTGCCACTGAGTTCGACCATTTTCTGAGGATCACTGGCCAGCATGCCCGTCAGTTTCTGGCTCAGCTCGACCATCTTTTCCTGCGCTTCCTCCTCGGTACAACCGCCGCAGGCAGACAGCACAGTCGACAACATGAGCATGGCAAGGATTGTCTTGATGTTTTTCATGCAGATTCCCCTGTTATTGCAGGACAGCAGGCCCTGCTTCAGAGCGATGATATCACATGCCGTTCAGCGGCAAGCGTCGAAGCGCCTGAATTCAATTCAGCGTCTTGTCGCAGGGCTGATCGCTCAGCCCAGCTTGCCGTGGCACAGCTTGTACTTCTTGCCGGAACCACAGGGGCAGGGTTCATTGCGACCGACCTTCTGACCGTCACGAACATAAGGCTGTTGCTGCGGTTGTGCAGCCTGAGCATTCTGTTGAGCCGCTTGCGGCTGGCCACCTGCGGCAGCAGGATGATTGAACTGCATCTGCCCCTCTGTTCGCCGCTGGTTGTTGACGGCATCAACATCTTCCTGTGCCTGAATCCTGACCCGGGCAAGAATCTGCACCACATCATGGTCAATCTCATCCAGCACACCGGTGAACAGCTCGAAGGCTTCGCGCTTGTATTCCTGCTTGGGCTGCTTCTGAGCATAACCCCTCAGACCAATACCCTTGCGAAGATAATCCATGTTGGCCAGATGCTCCTTCCAGTGCTTGTCCAGCACCTGCAACATGACCGTCTTTTCAAGGTTGCGCATCAGATCCGAACCGACCAGTGCTTCCTTTTCGGAGAAGAAATGATTGACGCTCTCATGCACCGTGTCGCGGATATCATCGGCATTCATGGCATCATTGCGCTTGAGCATGTCCTGTAGTGGAATCTGAAGACCAAATTCGCCTTCGAGCGCCTGCTCGAGACCAGGCACGTCCCACTGCTCGTCGACGCTGTCTTCCGGGATATGCGACTCGATCAGATCATCAAACACATTTTCGCGAACCGTCGACACCTGCTCCGAAATGTCTGTCGCATCCATCAGCTCGTTGCGTTCCCGGTAGATGACCTTGCGCTGATCATTGGCGACATCGTCAAACTCGAGCAGGTGCTTGCGCACATCGAAATTCATCGATTCGACCTTGCGCTGGGCATTCTCGATCAGTCGGGTAAACATCCTGTGCTGGGATCACTTCGTCTTCGCCCATACCGGTGCGCTGCATCATGCCCTGCACACGGTCACTGGCAAAAATCCGGATCAGGTTGTCCTCGAATGACACATAGAAGCGGCTGGAGCCTGGATCACCCTGTCGGCCCGAACGGCCGCGCAGCTGATTATCCACGCGCCTGGATTCGTGACGCTCGGTGCCGATGATGTGCCAGGCCACCGGCATCGATCACCTGCTGGTGACGAACTTTCCAGTCATCACGTATCGTATCAATCCTGCTCTGCGCCGGATCTTCACCCAGGTCGGCAATCTCTGCCTCCGGGTTACCACCCAGCACGATATCGGTACCACGACCAGCCATGTTGGTGGCGATGGTCACTGCCCCGGGTCGTCCGGCCTGTGCGACAATAATGGACTCGCGTTCGTGCTGTTTTGCGTTCAGCACTTCATGACTGACGCCAGCCTTCTTCAGGTTCCGTGACAGATCCTCCGAGTACTCGATTGACGTGGTACCAATCAGCACCGGCTGGTTGCGGGCTCTGGCAATCCTTGATGTCCTCCAGGATGGCCTTGAACTTGGCAGCGCGATTGACATAGATCAGGTCGTTTTCATCATCGCGTATCATCGGCTTGTGGGTGGGTATGACCACCACTTCTAGACCGTAGATCTGCTGGAATTCGAATGCTTCAGTATCGGCGGTACCGGTCATGCCGGACAGTTTGTCATAGAGCCTGAACAGGTTCTGGAACGTGATCGACGCCAGTGTCTGGTTTTCCTTCTGGATCGGAACCCCTTCCTTGGCTTCGATGGCCTGGTGCAGACCATCAGACCAGCGCCTGCCCTTGAGGGTTCGCCCCGTGAATTCGTCGACAATCACAACTTCGCCCTCGGCAACGATGTAGTCGACATCCTTGTTGAAAAGCGCATGTGCCCGAACGGCTGCATTGAGGTGATGCACCAGATTCAGGTGCTGTGGATCATAAAGAGAGTCACCGGCCTCGATCAGACCCTGCTGGGCACAAATCTTCTCGACATGCTCCATGCCTTCTTCAGTCAGGTAAATCTGCTTTGCCTTCTCATCGATGCTGTAATCGCCGTCACCCTCTTCTTCCTGTTGCGGTTTCAGCATCGGCACGATGCGATTGATCTTGACATACAGCTGTGGTGAATCGTCTGTCGGGCCCGAGATGATCAGCGGCGTTCTGGCTTCGTCGATAAGAATAGAATCGACCTCATCAATGATGGCAAAGGACTGATCACGGATAACCCGGTCAGCGGCAGTGAAAGCCATATTGTCACGCAGGTAATCGAATCCGAACTCGTTATTGGTGCCGTAGACAATATCGCAGGCGTAGGCAGCACGTTTGGCCGAGGGAGACATTCCCGGAACCACAACGCCGACACTCAGACCCAGTGATTCATAGATCGGTCGCATCCAGTCTGCATCACGACTGGCCAGGTAATCGTTCACCGTGATGATGTGAACCGATTTACCCGACAGTGCATTGAGGTAGGCTGGCAGTGTTGCAACCAGCGTCTTGCCCTCACCGGTACGCATCTCGGAAATCTTGCCGCTGTGCAATACCATGCCACCGATCATCTGTACATCGTAGTGACGCATCCCCATGTGACGCTTGGCTGTTTCACGAACCACGGCAAACGCTTCGGGCAACAGATCGTCCAGGGATTCACCCTGCTTGAAACGCTCGCGAAATGCATCGGTTTTCAGCTTCAGGGCATCATCGGTTTCCTTTTCCAGGCCCGGTTCGAGCTGATTGATACGTTGAACCACCGTTGACAATCGACGCACGAGTCGATCGTTCCGGCTGCCAAAAATACGCGTGAACAGTTTATTGAACATGTGATCAGTGTTCCATCATTTATGAGCATGCCCGTACTCGGACCCGGCCTGCCCTGATTGTATTTGTTTACCTATGTTAGATAGGGACAGTGACCCTGTGTTGCAAGTTTGAGGAGTGAATTTTCACGCTCTCAAAGCGTCGAAACAGGGAGCGTCCGGTGATGATTGATTGAGCCCCGGACATTTTCCATCATGAAGCGGGAATTCTGTCAGGAGGCCAGTTTCTTGACGATATCGGTTGGATTGATCCGACGATTGTTGAACCACACTTCAAAATGCACGTGAGGACTGGTTGCGCGACCAGTGGTGCCCATCAGTGCAATATGCTGTCCTGCCGTGATGCGCTGCCCGACCTTGACCAGGTTTTCGGAGTTGTGTGCGTAACGGGTTACATAGCCATTGCCGTGATCAATGTCGACGGTATAACCATATCCAACCCGCTTGCCGGACCAGGTCACCACGCCATCACCAACGGCAATGACCGGTGAATTCAATTTGCCGGCAAAATCAATACCGTAATGCATGGAGGGCTCGCCGGTGAACGGATCTGCACGCTGACCATATCGCGATGACAGCCAGCCGGATTCGATTGGCCTGCCTGCAGGAGCCATGCGTGAATCGAGTTCGCGATGGGCAATCAGACTCTCCAGCAACGACAACTGCTGTTGCTGGTCCAGAATTCGTGATTCGAGACTGAGCAGTTCATCTTCCAGATCGACACGTGCAATGGATTCGAAACTGGTGTCTTCGTTCGGGCCACCGATCGGCGGATCCTGGTCGAAATTGAATTCACCGTCATCCAGATTACCCAGCCGGGTCAGACGGTCACCCAGTGCTTCCAGACGGGTGGCACGGGCCTGCAGATCACCCATCTTCAGTGCCAGTGCGTCCAGGTGCCGCTTGTTCTCCTGCTTGAGTGAAACCAGTTGCTGTTCCTGATCGGAGACGGTCTGCTGCATGCGAACCAGCTCGGGCTCGATGTGAGACTGATCGGTGTGCAGACTCGAGGCCAGCCAGAAACCCGATACGGCAAACAGTGCAAACGCGAACACAATGCTGCCAGCAACGATTGCAATTGACCGTCGATTGACATTTAATCGTACCGGACTCTCAGTGGAATCTCTGAAGACAATAATTTTCATCGTGTCTGGTGCACTCTCTCGTGACTTTCGATAATTCTCAAAAAATCAGCAGGCTCCTGAGGTCATCCGGTAACCGGACATTGCGACACATGCAATTCCTCAATGAGCTGCAGGCCAGAATCTGGCCAAACCTCCCTGCAGACATACAACAGCATTGCAATCTCGCCAATTATCGAGACTCGACGATCGTGATTGCAGCAAGCTCGCCCGTCTGGGCATCACGCATTAGACTCATGAGCCGGGAGATTTTACATGCGATTGCGCAATTTGGCAAAATTGAGGTAAAAAAGCTCTCCATTATCATCAGCCACTCGTGACAATATTGTGATGAATCGTGTGGTTTTTCGATTCTGAACGATGCCCGTCAGGGACGCAGAACCTGCGTAAAGTTACTGTCACCGGATGCCCCCTCGCGTCTGGTGTCAGAATGCCTGAGCAGGGTGTGTATAGGAAATCGGTGCAGTTTTCATGTCGTCGTAACTGACTTCCTCGTAGGCTTCCTCATCCTCGATGAGTTTCAGCAACAACTTGTTGTTCAATGCATGACCTGACTTGTGACCATAGAATGAGCCAATCAGACTGTGTCCCAGCAGATAAAGATCGCCGATGGCATCGAGAATCTTGTGCTTGACGAATTCGTCTTCGTATCGCAGGCCGTCTTCATTCAGAATGCGATAGTCATCCAGCACGATGGCATTGTCCATGCTTCCACCCAGTACCAGATTGCGATCACGCAGCATCTCGATGTCACGCATGAAACCGAATGTTCTGGCGCGCGCCACTTCCTTGACGAATGAGGTGGTCGAGAAATCGACACTTGCTTCGCGCGAATGCATTCTGAAGACCGGATGATTGAAATCGATCGAGAACCGCACCTTGAAACCCTCATAGGGCTCAAAACGTGCAATCTTGTCATCCTCGATCACTTCAATCGGCTTCTTGATTCGAATGAATTTCTTGGCAATGTTCTGTTCTTCAATTCCAGCGGATTGAAGCAGGAACACGAACGGCCCGGCACTGCCATCCATGATGGGCACCTCGGAGGCACTGAGATCAACATAGGCATTGTCGATACCGAGGCCAGCCATGGCTGACAACAGGTGTTCCACGGTAGAAATGCTCACACCATCCTTGAACAGGGTTGTGGACATGCTGGTGTCGCCCACGTTCTTGGGACAGGCCGGAATTTCAACAACGGGATCGAGGTCAACGCGACGGAAAATGATACCGGTATTCGCAATCGCAGGACGCAGCGTCATATAGACCTTCTGGCCAGTATGAATGCCGACGCCTGTGGCGCGAATAATGTTTTTCAGCGTGCGTTGTCTGATCATGCGATAAACCCCGTTTTTAGTTCACCCATCACCTTGTGATCGCGACGGATGTTAACACAGCAATTTGATGGTTGAAAGCATTTTTGGTACATAAAAACAACACTTGTTGTGATAATGCAACTTTTGTTGTTTATTAGCAACACGATCGCTTGTCAATGTAGACAGATTAACCGATCAATCATGAAGACCCGGTCAACCTGGTTTTGCTTACCGTTGCCATTTATTTGATGAAGGCGTCAGCTGTTTGCCTGATCGAGCGAGTCAATAGTGTGGGTTAGTAAGAATGAATGCAAGATCAATATTATTATGATTCGAAGCAAACCCTGACGCCTTCATGAAATAAACGAAACGGTATTCCTGATGACAATCCTCCATAGTCGATGATGCATCACGCAGTGGAATCATCATCCAGCGTGTCAGTACAGACAGGGTGCGGAGGCAGAGAAGCCAAAGCCCTCCGCACCTGTCTGTCAGTCAATCGTTTCAGTCGGCCTGACGTCGCAGGAACGCCGGGATATCAAGATAATCCAGTTGTTCCTCCCGGCTGCTCTCCGCCGGGGCTTCTTCGACAGGCTCTGACGGAGCCGTTGTGCGGGCACTGGTTTGCGTTCGGTTCATGGCCGGACGCTGTGACAGTGCTGCATAATCGACTTCACCTGTGGTTGCATTGCGGACCAGCTTGACTGGTTTTTCCTGGGCAATCTCGTCACGATTGAGACCAGTGGCAACAACCGTCACACGCAGTTCGTCCTGCATGTTCTGGTCAATGACCGTACCGACAACCACATTGGCATCTTCAGACGCGAATTCACTGACTGTGCGACCAACTTCCTCGAACTCACCCATGGACAGGTCAAGTCCGGCGGTGACATTAACAAGAATGCCGTAGGCACCGGACAGATTGACGTCCTCGAGCAGGGGACTGCCGATGGCCATTTCAGCCGCGGCAATGGCTCTGTCGTCACCTCGTGCCGAACCGGTGCCCATCATGGCCATGCCCATTTCGGACATCACGGTCTTCACGTCGGCGAAATCGACATTGATCAAACCAGGTCGGGTAATCAGTTCCGCGATGCCCTGTACAGCTCCGAGCAGAACGTCATTACCCGCCTTGAAAGCATCCAGCAATGTGACGCCGCTGCCCAGAACGGTCAGCAGTTTCTCATTCGGGATGGTGATCAGTGAATCGACGTGCTTTGTCAATTCCTCTATACCTGCAGTCGCCACCTTCATGCGACGCTGTCCTTCGAACGGGAACGGTTTGGTGACCACTGCCACCGTCAGTATGTCCATTTCCTTGGCCAGCTGGGCAACAACCGGGGCCCCGCCAGTACCAGTACCACCGCCCATGCCGGCAGTGATGAACACCATGTCGGCACCCTGCAGTACCTCCACAATGCGCTCGCGATCTTCCAGTGCAGACTGGCGGCCGATTTCCGGATTGGCACCGGCACCCAGTCCCTTGGTCACGTTGCAGCCCAGCTGCAATGTGATTGGCGCATTGCTGTCTTTCAGCGCCTGTGAATCAGTGTTGGCACAGACGAAATCAACGCCTTCGATATCTGCCGCCACCATCTGTTTGACGGCATTACCACCACCGCCACCCACGCCGATCACCTTGATCACGGCGCTCTGGTTGAACGAATCCATAAATTCAAACATGGCTTCTCTCCTCTTGCTTTACGATTGACTTATCAATTCCGGCTCCGCGACACTCACTAGAACTCACCACGGAACCAGCCCTTGATTCTTTCCCACAACGAATCTGCGATGGAACTGCCGTACCCTGCGGCCGGCACATGATCTGCCGACGCTCCGTACAACAGCAAACCCACACCCGTTGCATGAACCTGATTGTTAACCACGTCAGACAAACCGCTGACGTATTGCGGTGCACCGATCCGCACAGGCAGGTGAAATACCTCCTCTGCCAGATCCGCAACACCTTCCATCTTTGATGCACCACCGGTCAGTACAACACCGGCAGGCACCAGATCCTCAAAACCACTGCGCCTGAGTTCAACCAGAATGAGGTTGAACAATTCCTCATAACGCGGCTCTGTCACTTCTGCCAGCGTCTGTCGTGCCAGACGACGTGATGGCCGGTCACCGACGCTGGGCACCTGAATGGTTTCATCAGCCGCCGCCAGCTGGCTCAGTGCACAGGCGTATTTGATCTTTATTTCCTCTGCACTCTGAGTCGGCGTTCTGAGTGCAACCGCAATATCATTGGTGACCTGGTCACCCGCGATCGGAATAACCGCCGTATGGCGAATCGCACCCTGCGTGAAGATTGCGATGTCAGTGGTACCGGCACCGATATCCACCAGGCAGACACCGAGCTCCTTTTCATCTTCATTCAGCACGGCGTACGAGGATGCCAGCTGCTCCAGGATCAGGTCATCGACTCTCAATCCGCAGCGAGCTACACATTTGGCAGCGTTCTGCGCTGCGCTTGCGGCTCCTGTCACCACATGCACTCTTGCCTCCAGTCGTACACCAGACATCCCCACCGGGTGCCTGATACCTTCCTGGCCGTCAATGATGTAGTCCTGAGGCAGGACATGCAGCACACGCTGATCGGCAGGGACTGCAACAGCCCGGGCTGCGTCGAGCACACGTTCAACGTCACCCTCCGACACTTCTGCATCCCTGATGGCAACGATGCCGTGAGAATTCATGCTGGCAATATGGCTGCCTGCAATGCCGGCATAGACCGAGCGAATTTCGCAACCGGCCATCAGTTCTGCCTCTTCGACTGCACGCTGTATCGATGCCACCGTGGATTCGATGTCGACCACCACACCCCGCTTGATACCGCGTGAGGCGTGTGTACCGATGCCGATCACTTCAACATCGCCATCAACGGAGACTTCGCCAACAATGGCCACGATCTTGGACGTACCAATATCGAGCCCGACGATCAGTGACTGTTCCTGCCTGGCTGCCATCACCTGACCTCCTCATCGGACATGGACAACTCCTGTGACTGCTCCATATCCACCCATCTGATTGAAAACCCGTTGGTGTAGCGCAGATCCACCGTACCGATCCGGCGAGCACCGTCGTAACTGATCAGTGATTCAGCATCAAGAAATCGCCCCAGACGTTCGATTGGCGACTTGCTTCCAAGTTCGATAGTCATGCCGGAGTTCAGAGAGGTCGTCCACGAACCGCGATTGCTCAATGTCAGTGACTCAATTGACTGACCGTGATGCTGCAGCATGATGTCGATTTCCCTGTAGGTCTCCAGCACTTCAGCGTGTCTCCCTGCCGGACCATCCAGCTGCGGCAATCCACTCAGACCGATGGTTCCCTCGACTTCGAATACATTGCCCAGCTCACTGATCAGCATGCGCTGGCCCCAGTGTGCAGAAGGAATGTGTTCGATGACCCTGATCTGAAGCGTATCGGGCCACTTGCGTCGCACTCCGGCGCTCCTGACCCAGGGAAGAGACTGCACATGATCTCGAACGGCATCCAGATCGGTGGCCACAAAGCTGTTGCCCAGTGTCGGAATGGCTGCCGCCCTGATCTGTTCGATACTGACACGTTCGAAAGAGCCCTGAACCTCGATCCAGTTCACCACCCACTGCTTGTCCGTCAGTGCACGCGGCAAACCGAACACAACCAGTGCAAATATGGCGATGATGGCAAAGGCCAGACCCAGCATGGACAAATCACGTGCTCGCATGTGCTGTCACCTCCTGACTGTTCCGACCTGCGATCCCGTCGCGACCGTTCGAGGTCTTAAGTATCCGAAGCACCAGCTCGTCGAAGCCAATGCCCGCCTGTTCAGCGGCCTTGGGCACCAGTGAATGACTGGTCATGCCCGGGGTGGTATTGGCCTCGATGACGAAACACTGGCCATCACTGTAAATGAAGTCCACGCGTCCCCAGCCTTGCAGATGGACAGCGCGATAGGCCTTCAGTGTCATGTCAGCCAGTTTGCGCTCTTCGACCTCGCCAAGCCCACAGGGGCAGAGGTATCGAGTATCGTTATCCACATATTTTGCATCGTAGTCGTAGAATGCCCGATCGGTTTCGATGGCGATTGCCGGCAAAACCACATCATCGAGTACGGAAACTGCCAGTTCGACACCCTTCAGGTAGCGTTCGAGCAGAATGCAGCTGTCATACTCAAGTGCATCGGTAACCGCTGCCATCAGTTGCGAGGTATCACTCACCAGATGAACACCCAGGCTCGAGCCCTGAGCCACGGGCTTGACAACCAGCGGGTATCCGATCGAATCGGCCTTGTCACTGACTGCTGATGCAGAAAGGTCATCCACGGCAGCATCCAGAGCCACATCGGTGGCCAGCATCAGTCCATGCTGTTTCCACACCTGCTTGCTGATGCGCTTGTTCATTGACAGCGCTGAGCCCAGCAGGCCGGTACCGGTATAGGGCACGTGAAAACAGTCCAGCATTCCCTGCAGTCGACCATCTTCGCCTTCGGGGCCATGCAGGATATTGAAGACACGATCGACCTCACTCTGCTGCAATACACTCTTGAGTGCATCCAGCCCGTCTACGGCGAATGCTTTGATGTTCTGTCGCTGCAATGAGTCGAGCACATCCCTGCCACCATCAAGTGACACCTGCCGCTCACCACTGGTGCCGCCCATCAGAACCGCAACCCTTCCGAAACCTGTCTGATCATGCCGGCTCATTCGACAAAGCCCTCCGCATATAGCTGCGTCGCGACGGCACCGATATCACCAGCGCCCAGCAACATGACCAGATCGCCCTGCTGCAACAGATTCGGCAACAGCGAACGGCATTCAGCAGGGTGTTTCCACATAGATCGGCTCGACCTGTCCCGCGTGCACGAATCGCGCTGGCCAGGGCATGCGTATCGGCACCGGCAATCTTCTTCTCACCGGCGGCAAAAAACACTGGCCAGTATCAGCACATCAACACTGCTGAGCACCTGTGCGAACTCATCCAGCAGATCACGCGTACGGCTGTAGCGATGCGGCTGGAAAACCACCACCAGCCGTTGCCCAGGCCAGCCTTCGCGAGCCGCCGACAGCGTTGCTGCAATCTCGGTGGGGTGGTGACCATAATCATCGATGAAGGTAGCTTTGACGCCATTGACATCTATCGTGCCGTGCACGTTGAACCGCCTGCCGATACCGCCGAATCCTGACAGTGACTTCTGTATCGACTCGATGCTGACGCCCAGCTCCCACGCCACGGCAATGGCGGCCAGGGCATTGAGCACATTGTGTCTGCCTGGCATATTCAGCGTGACATCGAAGGCTGTCTCTCGTCCAGGCACCCTGACCCTGAAATCAACCCTGCCCTGACACTGCTTCAACTCACTGGCACAGAAGTCGGCTTCCTGTCTGAATCCGTAGGTCACCACGGTCCTTGAGGCTGAATCAGCCAGCTCACGTACCACTCTGTCTTCAATACACAGGACGGCCAGGCCATAGAATGGCAGTCGCATCAGGAATTCTGCGAAGGCCGCCTGTAGCTGATCCGGGTCGTGGCCGTAGGTTTCAAGGTGATCGTTGTCAATATTGGTGATCACGGCGATCATGGGCTGCAGCAGCAGAAACGACCTGTCACTTTCATCCGCCTCGGCCACCAGATAACGTCCTTCACCCAGGCGTGCATTGGAACCGATCCTGTTGAGTAAACCACCAACCACGAACGTCGGATCCAGACTGGCTTCGGCCAGAATGCTGGAGATGAGTGAGGTTGTGGTGGTCTTGCCATGGGTACCGGCGACTGCAATACCTTCGCGAAGTCGCATCAACTCAGCAAGCATCTCGGCTCGCTGTACAACCGGTATACGCGCCTCCCTGGCCGCAATCACTTCAGGGTTATCCTGAGGAATGGCAGTCGACACCACAACCACATCGGTGTTCGAGACATTGGAACCGTCATGCCCCTGATACACTTCGGCCCCCAGACTGCACAGACGTTCGACCACAGGCCCGATGGACAGATCCGAACCGGTCACACGGTATCCCAGTGAAATCATCACCTCGGCAATGCCACACATGCCACTGCCACCGATGCCGATGAAATGCACACGGTTGAAGCGTTTCATGAATTCCGGACCATGGCGTCTGTCAATGGACTGATTCATGCAGCCTCCTGACAGCAGATGCCGGCAATGTGATCGGCTGCACCGGGTCGTGAAAAAGAGCGGGCACTCAGACCCATTTCTTTCAATTGACCGGGCTGTTCGTTCAGCTGAGTAATGGCGCCGGCCAGACCGGCTGCAGTCATCACGGACTGCTGCATGATCTGAGCTGCCCCGGCATTCACCAGCACCATGGCATTGGTGGTCTGGTGATCGTCCACGGCATGCGGGTATGGTACGAAAATGGCCGGGCGCCCGATGGTTGCCAGCTCGGACACAGTCAGTGCACCCGAGCGGCAGATGACCAGATCGGCCCTGACATAGGCTGCGGACATGTCATCGATGAATTCGGTGACTTCCGCCTCGACACCGACAGACTTGTAATCAGCCTGTGTCGATACCTGTTTGCCACGACCGGTCTGATGCAGAACCTGTGGTCTGGTTGATGAATCCATCAGTGCAAGGGACTGCGGCACCACTCTGTTCAGGTGTTCTGCCCCGAGAGACCCTCCCACAACCAGCAGTTTCAGGGGACCGGAATCATGTTCAGAATCATGGTCATCCGACCTGTCTATGATGTCCTGCCTGACTGGATTGCCGCAGAACTCGCCTCTGGGTGAGAGCACATCGGGGAAGCCACACAGGACACGACGGGCCAGTTTTGACAGCAGTCGATTGGTCAGGCCGGGCACGCTGTTCTGTTCATGCACGATCAGTGGAATACGACTCATCCAGGCGCCCAGGCCTCCAGGTCCGGCGACAAAGCCACCCATGCTCAGCACGGATCTGGGCCTGTGCCGCCTGAGCACCCTGATTGACTGAATCAGGGATCGCAGCAGGCGCCATGGCGCAAGCAACAGCCCGCCAATACCCTTGCCCCTCAGTGCACGCACATCGATTGATTCCAGCTCGATTCCGTGTGCCGTGACCACATCCTGCTCCATGCCATGGCGTGAACCCATCCAGATCACGGGAACACCCATGTGTTCAAGTGACCGGGCCACAGCCAGACCGGGAAAAATATGTCCACCGGTTCCACCTGCCATGATCATCACCGGGCGATTCATGCGGTCGCCCTCCGTGTTGCTGTCTTGCGCCGCGGCGCCGGCTTGCGTGCCGGTGCAGACTGTGGTGCGGTTGACTGTGCCTCATGTGACACCCGGAACAACAGGCCCATCATCAGACAGGTCATCATGATGCTGCTGCCACCTGATGAGATCAGTGGCAGCGTCAGACCCTTGGTGGGCAGCACGCCGAGATTCACACCGATGCTGATCAGGGCCTGCAATCCAACCAGGAACGAAAGCCCGAATGCCAGGTATCCAGCGAAATACTGCCCGCGGTTCAGCGCCTTCATGGCAATCACCATACCGCGACCAACCAGGATGGTGAACAGCGCAAGTACCATGCAGACGCCAGCCAGTCCCAGCTCTTCAGCCAGTACGGCAAGAATGAAATCGGTATGCGCCTCGGGCAGATAGAACAGTTTCTGCACGCTACCACCCAGACCGGCGCCGAACCAGCCGCCACTGCCGATGGCGATCAACGCCTGCGTCAGCTGGAAACCCGTGTCATAGGGATCTGCCCATGGGTCGAGGAATGATTTGATCCGGCTCAGCCGGTAAGACTCGGATATGGCAACCCAGACCAGCACGGGGACGGTGACGATGCCGATCAGCACCAGATCCCTGAACCGCGCCCCACCCTGCCAGATCATGGCTGCCGTCAGTCCCAGAATCAGTACAGCACCGCCGAAATCTGGCTGGGCCAGCAGCAGGCCGGCTATCAGCCCGGCAATGATCAGAGGCTTGATTGTGCCGAACAGCGTATTTCGCAGGGCATCACTGTGTCTGACCAGATAACCGGAGAGGTAGATGGCAAGGGCTATCTTCACAGCCTCAACTACCTGGAAGTTCAGCAGACCGGTTCTGATCCATCGTGTGCTGCCATTGACCGTGACACCCAGGCCAGGCAGGAACACCAGCATCAGCAGCGGGAAGGACAGCAGCAGCAGAGCTGGCGATGCTCGCTCCAGATTGGTCATCGGGATACGAATGCAGATCAGCGCAAGTATGGTACCCAGACCGAGTGCAACCAGATGCTTGAAGACAAAATAGAACGGGTGCAGCTCGAAATTCTCGGCAATCGCCATCGAGGCCGATGTGACCATCACGATACCGACGCAGACCAGCGCCAGCACCACGGACAGCAACCAGGGATCGACCTGGAAGTCACTGACAGAAAACGATTTTTTCTGTTTCTTTGCTGCCATGATTTACCTGATCTTGAGCGTCGCAAGACCAACCAGAACCAGGACCACGCTGATAATCCAGAATCGGACAATCACACGTGGCTCCGGCCAGCCCTTGAGTTCAAAGTGATGATGGATCGGTGCCATCCGGAAAATGCGCTTGCCGGTCAGCTTGTACGAGGCTACCTGCAGGATGACCGATACCGTTTCCAGCACAAAAATGCCGCCCATGATGAAAAACGCCAGTTCCTGCCTCACCATGACGGCAATCACACCCAGCGCAGCACCGATGGCCAGCGCTCCGATGTCTCCCATGAAGACCTGTGCCGGGTAGGTATTGAACCAGAGGAACCCCAGACCGGCACCGGCCAGTGCGCTACAGAAGACCGTCAGCTCACCGGTTCCGGGAATTCCGGGAATGCCCAGATATTCGGAGAACACTGAATGACCCGAGGCATAGGCAAAGATGCCGAGTGCAGCAGACACCAGAATGGTTGGCATGATGGCCAGACCGTCCAGACCGTCTGTCAGGTTGACCGCATTACTGCTGCCGACGATCACGAAATAGACCATCACCACAAAACCGATACCCAGAGGCAGTGCAAGATCCTTGAAGAAAGGAATCAGCAACCGTGTGTATTCCTCCGAGGGCGCTGTCTGATACAGATAGATGGCGACGGTCAGTGCCATCACTGTCTGCATCAGGTATTTCCACTTCGCCGGCAACCCGCGACTGTTGCCGCGGGAGATTTTCAGATAGTCATCCAGCCAGCCGATCAGGGCGAAACCCAGGGTCACCAGCATCACCACCCAGACATAGCGATTACTCAGATCAGCCCAGAGCAGCGTACTCATGATGACTGCTGTAATGATGAGAGCGCC
This sequence comes from Lysobacterales bacterium, assembly GCA_965212525.1. Classification (GTDB taxonomy): domain Bacteria; phylum Pseudomonadota; class Gammaproteobacteria; order Xanthomonadales; family SZUA-38; genus SZUA-38. The sequence goes on along the minus strand of CBDBVC010000059.1, from coordinate 12,327 downwards.
ACCCATAGTGGGGGTTCCGGCCTTCGACAGATGACTCTGCGGGCCGTCAGCACGAATCTGCTGTCCGATCTGCAGTTGAGACAGGCGATTGATCATCCAGGGACCGACCAGCAGCGAAATGGCAAGCGCGGTCAGGGCACCCAGAATGGCACGCAGCGTGAGGTATCCAAACACATTGAAGCCGGTTTCCACTGTTTGCAGGTATTCCGCCAGTATCAGTAACATCAGACGCCCTCCTTACCGAGCATGGCATCAGCGATCCGCTCCATTCTCATACCACGCGAACCCTTGACCAGACAGGTCACCTGCTCTTTCAACAACTCCTGCAACGCCGCATTGAGCGACGCCACATCATCAAAATGCTGTCCGTTTTCACCAAAACCGGCACTGGCATGTCGTGACAGATCGCCCAATGTCAGCAACACATCGATGCCCTGACGCCTGGCCAGAGCTCCGGTCTGGAAATGGAATGCCGGGGCTTCATCACCCAGCTCGAACATGTCTCCAAGTACCAGTACCCTGACACCGGGATAACCAGCCAGTATGCCAATGGCGGCAGCAACCGATGCCGGATTGGCGTTGTAGGTGTCCTTGATCAGGGTTGCACCACTTTCGGTGGTAAAATGATTGAGCCGGTCGGTCACCGGACGGAATGCTTCCAGCCCCTGACGAACCTGCTCATGATCGAGGCCAACAGCAAATGCGCAGGCTGCGGCACTGAGTGCATTCATGGCATTGTGATGACCCTCGGCATGCAGTCTCACGTCGATGGACTGACCGGCATGAGTGATGGTCAGCTGAAGTGCGTCACCATCATTGACGGCTGTTCCACTGACGGCTGCGACATTCTCCATGCCAAAATCGATAACCTGTCGACCATCGGCCAGCTGGCGCCAGAAGTCGATGTAGTCATCATCGGCGTTCAACACGACGGTGCCAGTACCGGGCAGTGTCTCGATGATCTCGCCCTTGACCCTTGCCACCTGATCAACACTGCCCAGACGCTCGAGATGCGCCGGTCCTGCATTGGTAATCAGCGCCACGTGGTGACCGGCCAGCTGACCCAGAAAACGGATATCTCCCGGCTGTCCTGCACCCATTTCGATCACGGCAAAGCGATGCTGCTGATCAAGTTCGCAGAGCGTCAGTGGCAGGCCAATCTCGTTGTTGAGATTACCTCGGGTCACCAGTGTCGGTTTCACCGGGCTCAGGATGCAGGCGATCATTTCCTTGACTGTGGTCTTGCCGTTGCTGCCGGTCACACCGATCACAGTTGTCTCTGATTGCTGTCGCCAGGCCCGGGACAGCTCGGCCAGTGCCAGACCCGTATCTTCGCACTTGAGCACGGGCAGATCGGTCTCGACGTCACGGCTGACGATGGCACCGGCGGCGCCACGTCGACTGGCGTCATCCAGATAGTCGTGACCGTCCACATGCTCTCCGGCAAAGGCAACAAAAAGCTCGTCCCGGCTGATGGTACGAGAATCAATACTGACACCAGTAAAGACCGGGTTTGATACCGGTGTTTCACAATTGAGCAGCTCGGCAGCCCTGTTCAGGTTCATGCTGATCATGACGCCAGTGCCCTCATGATTTCGGCAACCTGCTGGCTGTCATCAAACTGGTAACGTTCACCGGCTACTTCCTGGTAGGATTCATGGCCCTTGCCTGCCACCAGAACGATGTCATCACTGTTGGCGATCTGTAGTGCAGTGCGAATTGCCGCAGCCCGGTCCCGGACAACGCTGGCCTTCTCCGGCTTATCCATACCGGCAAGTATGTCACTGATGATCGAATCACCATCTTCATGGCGCGGGTTGTCGTCAGTGAGAATCACGACATCAGACCTGTCCTCGGCAATTCTGCCCATCTGTGGTCGCTTGCCCCGGTCCCTGTCGCCGCCACAACCGAATACGGTAATCAGACTGGTCGGCTGATGCAGCCGCAACGAGGTCAGGGCCTTTTCCAGGGCATCGGGCGTGTGTGCGTAATCGACAATCACGACCGGCATGCTGAGTTGATTATCCGAATCAATGCGATTCATGCGACCAGGCACGCCGGTCAATTGCTCAAGAGACGACACGATGCGCTCGATTGACCAGCCTTCAAGCGACAGGGTGGCAGCAACGGCCAACAGATTGTATGCATTGAAATCGCCCAGCAGATGGCTGTTTACTGTCAGGCTTGTGTCATTCATGATCAGATCGAATGACAGGCCACGGGTGTGACAGCTGACATTCCTTGCCTGGACTTCACCGGCAGTGAGTCCGTAGCTGATGACCTGCACGCCATCACTCACAGCAGTCTTCAGGCTGTCGAATACCGGATCATCCCGGTTCAGCACGACAGCCTTGAGTGATGGCCAGCTGAACAGACGGGATTTGGCCGCCAGGTAGCTGTTCATGTCGCTGTGGTAATCCAGATGATCCCGGCTCAGGTTGGTAAACGCCGCCAGATCAAACTGTACGCCGCTGACCCGATGCTGCTCCAGCGCATGTGATGACACTTCCATCGCCACTGTCTGTACACCTGAAGCGTGCATGCGTGCGAGCTGCCGCTGAATCTCGACCGGATCAGCAGTGGTATGAGAACTTGCCTCGAATTCGCCATCAATGCCGATACCGATGGTACCCATGGTGCCGACGCGTTCGCCGGAAAGGCGAAGCGCCTGACCAAGCAGATGAACAAACGAGGACTTGCCATTGGTACCGGTCACGCCGATGACCTGCATGGCACGCGACGGGTCATGGAAAAAGCGCGATGCAATTTCACCCGTGACCACCCCCAGGTGCGGTACGGCATGTACCGGCTGAGAACCCAGTATCTCGAGCAGTTCAACCGGTGCGTCCTCAACTGGCTCATAAACGATTGCCGCACAACCGCGCTGCATTGCTTCAGGAAGGAACTGCAGGCCGTGATAGCGCAGACCAGCCCTGGCGATGAACAGATCACCGGCCTGAATCCTGGATGCATCGGTGTTGATTCCGGAGATGCTGACATCGCCTTTGCTGGCGGTGTCGCAATAGCCGTCCAGCAGCTGTGTCAGCATTATCGAACGGGCACTCATGGCTGGCCTCCTGCAACCACTGAGCGATTGTCGAGATCCAGGTCATCGGGCGGAATATCCAGCAATCGCAGGGAGCCGGACATGATCTTCGAAAACACGGGTGCTGCCAGTTGCCCGCCATAGTATGCGGCGCTGGCAGGGTCATTGATTGATACCACAATCACCAGCTGTGGCCGGTCCGAGGGTGCCATGCCGGCAAATGTCGCAACATAACGGGATTGATAACCACCCTGATGCGCCTTGCGCGAGGTGCCGGTCTTGCCGGCTACCCGGTAATGGGTGATGGCAGCGCGATGACCGGTACCGTCGGGCAGTGTGACCTGCTGCAGTATGGCCATCATCTCATCCGCCAGCTGCGGATCGATCACCGAATGTGCCGGGTTGGAGGCACCACGGACAAATGTCGGCGCCCGGATCTTGCCGCCACTGGCAATCACACTGTAGGCCTGCGCCAGCTGCAGCGGTGTGGTTGTCAGACCGTAGCCACGAGATATCGCCGATTTTTCGATATCGGTCCAGCGTGACGGATCAGGCAACATGCCCGGTGTTTCACCGGGAAAACCCGATCCGGTGACCTGACCGAAACCCATGCGATCAAACAGCGACCACATGTGCTGCGAATCCAGATCCAGCGCAATCTTGCTGACGCCGACATTGCTGGAGCGGGTCAGGATCTCGATCAGGGACAGCTCCCCGAAATTGCGGATATCACTGATTCTGAATTCCCCGAGCACATGGAATCCGGGGGCCGTATCGATCATGGTATACGGGGTGTAGGTTGCGCTCTCCAGTGCCGCAGCCACTGTAAACGGCTTCATCACCGAACCGGGCTCGAAGAAATCGGTCACGGCGCGATTGCGCATGCGCTGGTATTCCTTGTTGCGCTGGTTTGGGTTGTAGGAGGGCTGATTCACCATGGCCAGAATCTCGCCGCTTTCAACATCGAGCACCAGTGCCGATGCCGATGCTGCCTGGTATTTCATGACCGCTGCCGTCAGTTCCCGATAAGCCAGATACTGGATGCGGGAATCGATAGTGGTCACCAGATCCTGTCCCGGACGCACATCCTCCACCAGCTCGATGTTCTCGATCACCTGACCGTAGAGATCCTGCACAACCCGCTTGGAGCCGGACGCACCCTGAAGCCACTCATCGAATGCCAGCTCGAGACCTTCCTGACCCTGATCATCGATGTCGGTGATGCCCAGCAGGTGTGAGGTTACCTCACCCGCCGGATAGAATCGGCGGTACTCCCGCTGCAACTGCACACCCGGAATCTTCAGTGCCATGACTCGCTCAGCCAGATCCGGCGAGGCATGGCGCTTGATGTACACAAATTCACGTTCGGAACGTCGGGCGATGCGCTGCGCCAGCTGCTCGCGGTCCATGCCAAGCACAGCCGCCAGCTGTGGCAGCCGATCACTGGACTGAAGCAATTTACCCGGGTTCACCCAGATGCTCTCAACCGGTGTACTGATCGCCAGCGGGATGTTGTTGCGGTCCAGAATCTTGCCGCGGCTGGCAGGTATCTCGACCGTACGCACCTGGCGATCATCACCCTGCTGCTGGTAAAAATCGGTTCTGAGCACCTGCAGATCGATGGCACGCGCCAGCAGCCCGGTCAGACAGAGACCGAGAAACAGCAGCACGGTCAGGAACCGCCCTGTCAGAATGCTGATTGTGATCTGCTTGCGTCTCATTACTTGACAATAACCAGCACGTCGACTGGCTGTTTTTCCTCCAGTTGCAGCCGCTCTCGCGCCTGCGCCTCAATCCTGCTTGCCTCAGCCCAGGTTGCCTGTTCCAGTTGCAACCTTCCCCAGTCAATCTGCAGCTGGTCCAGTTCTGCTTCGGCCTGCTGTAATTCGGTGAACAGGGCACGTGACTGGTGCCGTACGTAAACGATGGACATTGCCGTTACCAGCACCATCAGCACCCAGAACGCCGTCATGCGATAACGTTTGAAGCCTGCGGTCATGACGGCACCACCTGACCCGGGTCCGTTGCATCCGCAGCTGATGGCTCGGCGACCTTTTCGGCCACTCTGAGCACGGCACTGCGCGAGCGGGTGTTGACTGCCAGTTCGTCATCTGACGCCCTGACCGGTTTTCCGATCAGCTTCAGAGGCGGTGGCGCTGTCTGCAGTTGCGGCAGTCGTCTGTTGGCAGAGGCAGCACGTGAATGCTGGCGCATGAACTGCTTGACGATGCGGTCTTCCAGCGAATGAAAGCTGATCACGGCCAGCCGGCCGCCAATGGCCAGCAGCTCGAGTGAGGCAGCCAGCACCCGTTCAAGATCGTCAAGCTCGGAATTGATACGGATGCGAATGGCCTGAAAACTGCGGGTGGCCGGGTGCTTGTGACGTTCCTTGCTGTAAACCACGGAACTGATCAGCTCGGCCAGCTCCAGCGTCGTTCGCAAGGGTTGTGTTTCGCGCGTGCGCACGATCCTGCTAGCGATCTGCCGCGATTTGCGTTCCTCACCGTAGCGCCACAGTGTGTCGGCAATCTCTTCCTCACTGGCAGTGTTGAGCCACTCGGCTGCAGTCTGCCCCTGACTGTTATCCATGCGCATGTCCAGCAGCCCCTCTTTCTGAAAGCTGAAACCGCGTTCGCCATCATCCAGTTGTGGCGAGGACACACCCAGATCAAGCATCAGACCATCAATGGGTTCGCTGACAGCATGACCGATATCGGCAAATGAGCCGTGCCAGAAGGTAAACCTCGGGTCTTCCTGCTGCAGACGCAAACCGATTTCACGAGCCTCGGGGTCCTTGTCGATGGCCAGAACCCGGCCCTGCTCTCCCAGTTGTGACAACAGCTGCCGTGAGTGACCGCCACGACCGAATGTGCCGTCCACATAAAAGCCGGACGGCTTGACATCCAGGGCTGCCACGAGCTCGTTGAGTAACACCGGTTGATGCATGATTGATTTTGCCGCCTTGCGACAGGGACGGGGGGTCGGCTGCCGTCCGCGACTGTCACACACGACAGAACGGTGAATGGCGACCGATGATCCATATCTCTGTAAACGCACTGTTTGACCTGCACATCCAAAGCCTGCATCACACATCTGGTTGTCGAAAACCGCGACGGTCAGATGATGAGCTGGCTTATCTCTTCTGTGGGTTCATCCATTGGCTGTTCAAACCGGGTCTTGTTCAGGATCTCCTCGTTCCAGATCTCGAACTTTGACCCGAGCCCCATCAGGGTGATCCGCTTTTCCAGGCCAGCTACCTGACGCAATGTCTGTGGTATCTGGATCCTGCCTGTCGAATCAGGCTCGATCGGTGCTGCGCTACCCACCAGACGGCGCTGCAAGGCCCGATGCCCTGAATTGAAAGAGCTCAGCACCCCATGACCTGGTCACGAACTGTTTCCCACACTCTTTCCGGGTACAACCAAAGTGAATTGTTATCAAAGGCGTTATAGGTGAGGACCATTTTATTGCCACAATCAACCGCTACCTGTTCGCGAAAACGGGCAGGGATCGCCATGCGACCCTTGGCATCAAGATTGATTGCGGTCTCACCGAAAAACACTATTAACCCACATTTTCCTACTTTTTCCCACTAATTTGCACAATAGAGCACATTGCAAACGCTGTCAAGGCGCGATTCCCACTAAACAGGCGATGCCATCAGGAAGCGTGAACAGGGCCACAGGCAGGGTGATCACCTCATCAGGGTCACAGGCATTTCGGGTTGAAATATCGGCAGGCAACTGTACAGCCCGTTCATCAGGGAAAGATTTCTGCCATGAGGGTACGCTGACGTTAGTTGAGATTGAAAAGGAAAGAAGTGAGTCGGCCGATAAGCCGGGTTCTGTCAGGGACAGCCATTCATCTGGGACAGCTGTCACCAGCTGCCTCTTGCGACCAACCCGGGAACCTTGCGGGCCACAAGTTTGTTCCCCTATTTGGTCTTGCACCGGGTGGGGTTTACACTGCCACCTGAATTACTCCAGGCGCGGTGCGCTCTTACCGCACCATTTCACCCTTACCGGATCACACGGGTGTGATCAGGCGGTATGTTTTCTGTTGCACTTTCCGTGGATTTGCATCCCCCAGGTGTTACCTGGCACCCTGCCCTGTGGTGCCCGGACTTTCCTCCCCGCCAGTGGCGGAGCGACTGCCTGGCCGACTCACCCGAACAACATGACGGATCATTTCCTGTTTTTCAAGCGTTGAAGCTGTTCAAAACACGACTTTCTTGGTTGCCCGGTGCGCCTGGCAACCAGTGCCGCCAGCTTGCTGTCGGGCAGCTGATCCACGAAAAGGGCCAGCAGCTCCCTTGCTTCCGTTTCTGCCTGACCGGCGACAGGCCCACTGGTGCCGGCCAGCACCAGCACAAATTCACCGCGACGATCGATATCGCCCTGTTCCAGTCCAGCACTGATCTCGAGCAAGGTGCCACGGACATACTGTTCGTGCAGCTTGGTCATTTCACGCGCCATGAAGGCAGCGCGCTCAGCGCCAAATGTTTCAAGCATGTCATTGATCAGATCACCGATGCGGTGGCTTGACTCATAGAACACCTGGGTCTGACCACATTCGACCCAGGCCTCAAGCTGCCTGCATCGGGCCTTGCGCGTTGCAGGCAGAAAACCACGAAACACGAACTGATCGGTTGGCAGACCTGAAACCGAAAGCGCAGCGATAACGGCACTTGGCCCGGGTATGGGTACGACGTCAATACCTGCCGTGCGGGTCTGCTCCACAAGCCGGTACCCGGGATCACTGATCAGTGGTGTGCCGGCATCGGATATCAGCGCAATATCTACGCCTGAGCGCAATTTTTCGATCAGCCCCTCGGCGCGTTCATTTTCATTGTGCTGATGAAGCGAGATCATGCGGGTTCTGATATCGAATTGCTGACACAGATGCTTGCTGTGGCGAGTGTCTTCAGCGGCAATCAGATCACAGGATTTCAGCACCGTTATTGCACGCTGACTCAGGTCTGCCAGGTTTCCAATCGGCGTGGCCACCACATAGAGAGTGCCTGATGATGCCGTCATGCTCGACTGACCGCGTATTGGCAGGGTGCTGCGACAGCTGAATAGTTCTGTCCATTTTCTGTCTGCATCATGGAATCACTTCATCCTCTGATTGACTCTGATAGACTATAACAACGTCTGCTGGAAACTGATATCACCGGCAGAAGGACGTACCGAGCTGAGCAGGAACGTTCAGCAGATCAGGGCACATGAAAACAAAAACCCAGACCATGGCTCGAAACAGACCGGATCAGAATCAAACATGAGATTACCGCTTTTCCTGCTGCTTGCCGCATGCATGCTACTTGGCAGCTGTGGCACGACAGACCGCCCACGACAGACAGCGCCAGAAGAAAGTGCCCAACTGGAGCGCGCCGAACAGTACTATGCCAGTGGACAGTATCGCCAGGCAGCACAGCTTTACCAGCGTCTGGCCGAGAATGACCCCAGTCGTCGTGACCACTGGCTGGTGCTCGCTGCTGATGCCGCCTGGCAGGGTGGCTTTCCGAGCCTGGCCGGCTCCAATCTGCAGCAGATCGATCAGGACGCCCTGAGCCAGCGAGATGCAGCCATCACACGGCTACTGTCGGTGCTGATCTACCCCGAGCGTTACTCCAGCATCAATATGCTTGATCTCCTGCGCGGTGACATTGTCCTTTGGCCGGAGCGTTATCGGGATCTGCTGCTGCTCAAACGCGCACAGGCGTACCGCGATATCGGCAATCATTACCAGGCCGCATTGACACTGATCGAGCGTCAGCCACTGCTGATTGATGCCGACGCACTGAGGCGAAACCGAACGGAAATTCTCGATGTGGTGAGTCTGATCTCGACCAGCCAGGCTTCCCGGGTATTGTCCAATCACACGGTGAATGAAGAAATCTTCGGCTGGCTGGATCTGGTCGCCGGTGTGAAATCACAACTGTTTTCGGGCGGATCGGTTCAGGACTTCATCGTGCAGTGGCAATTCCGCTTCCCGGATCACCCGGCCAATTTCGAAGCCATCGACATCATTGTCGAGAATTACCGCATCGATACCGGGCTGATCAGTGATATCGCCGTCCTGTTGCCACTCAGCGGTCAGTTCTCGTCCCCGGCTCGTGCCATCCGTGACGGCATACTGGACGCCTATTACAGCAAGGCTGAACGCGGCAGCACACTGCGTTTCTATGATATCGGCGAGAACTCTGCCGATGTAATAGAACAATATCGCACGGCGCTGGAGGATGGTGCACAGCAGATCATCGGCCCCTTGCGCAAGGATGCCGTCGCCACGCTGCTGACGCAGGCCAGACCGGAGATCAGCATACTGGCGCTGAATTACATCGATCTTCTCAACAGCGGTTCCTCACAGACATATCAGCTGGGCCTTTCTCCCGAGCAGGACGCGATCGCCATGGCAGACAGGATGCTGTCTGATGGAGAGTTCAGGGCCATGGTTCTGGCACCTGACACCGCCTGGGGCGAGCGCATCGAAGCCTCATTCATGGACCGCTTCACATCACAGGGCGGACATATCATCAGTCGCTACCGCTACGATGGCAGTCAGAACGACTACAGCGATGTGCTGCGAGAAGTGACTGGTATCAACAAGGCGACTGTTCGCTATCGCCGCTTGCGCAGTCTACTCAACCTGCCCATGGAATTCGAACCCCAGCGCCGCGATGATGTTGACGCACTGTTCCTTGTGGCCAGACCCGAACATGGACACCTGATCAGGCCACAACTGGCCTTCCACAATGCCGGCACCATGCCGATCTACGCCACCTCACATATCTATCGTGGTGTACCAGAATCCAGCCTCGACAAGGATCTCAACGGCGTGATCTTCTGCGATGCCCCCATCGTTTTCGACGCCGTTCAGTCACTACTGGAGAGGGATAACAACCGATACAGCCATGTGCCCGTATCACTGATACGACTGTTCGCGATCGGACAGGATGCCTACAGGATTCTGCCCTACCTGCGATGGCTCAGGGGCGCAGGCAATGAGAGTTTCCCGGGTGCCACCGGACGGCTGCAGGTCGATATCGATGGCCGTATCAGCAGACTGCTGGACTGCGGGCAGTTCAGGTCAGGCCTGGCACGTCCGAGGCGTTAATTGCAGTCATGAGGCTGCTTGGGCGTCGCTGGGAAAAGATCGCAGAACGTCATCTGACAGCCTGTGGGCTGTCGGTCCTGAAACGAAACTTTAACGGCCCGCGTGGTGAAATTGACCTGATCATGCTGGATGATGAGGCCGTCGTCTTCGTTGAGGTAAAATACAGGGCCAGTGACCAGTTCGGCCCAGCCCATGAGGCTGTCGACAGACACAAGCAGGAACGGCTGATACATACCGCACGATATTTTCTGATGAAACAGCCGCAGTATCTGGAAGAGACCTGCCGCTTTGATGTGGTATCCATCACCGGCAGCAGACAGGCCGATATTGAATGGCTGAAATCTGCATTCGATGCAGACTGAATCACTTACAAGGATTTCAAATGGAACAGATAATGAAAAAATCCCGATTTCTGATCATGCTGACCTGTATCGGTCTGCTGCAGGGCTGTGCAGCTGTTGTGGTTGGTGGTGTTGCTGCCGGTGCCGCTACTGTGCATGACCGACGCACCGCCGGCTCGGTGGTTGAGGATCAGAGCATCGAGATCCAGGCATCCGACCGGTTGCATGAGGAGGGTGGCCCCGGGCGCGGTAACCACATCAAGAGCATCAGCTACAACCAGATTGTTCTGCTGGCTGGTGAAGTGCGCGAGGAAGCAGACCGTGATCGCGCCGAGGAAATGGTGCTGGCGATACCGAAAGTCAGGAAAGTGGTGAACGAGATTGCTGTTCGACCGAGAACAGGTGCCTACACCCGCTCCCGCGAGCAGCGTGCTGACAGCACAGGTCAAATCCTCTTTCCTTGCCATGAATGAAATAGAGGGCTTTGATGCAGCAAGAATCAAGGTGGTCTCCGTTCGCGGCAATGTATACCTGATGGGCCTGCTCAGTAACCGTGAAGCCGATATTGCAGCAGCGCGTGCCAGTCGTGTTCGTGGCGTACGCAAGGTGGTCAAGGTATTCGAGATCGTGCCCGAATCCTGAGCACGACGGAGCACTCTTCAGTATCAGACGGGCAGCCAGCCAGCCCAGAGCACAGCCTGTAGACATAACAGTGCGAACAGACCAGCAATGACATCATCCACCATGATGCCAAGCCCGCCCTTGAGATCACGATCTAGCCATTTGATGGGCTGTGGCTTGAAAATGTCGAACAGCCGGAACAGCACAAAGCCTGCGAGAATCGTCTGCCAGTGAATCGGGCAGGCAATCAGCGCGATCCACATGCCCACCATTTCATCGATCACGATGCCGCCGAAATCATCTTCACCGAGTTGATCAGATGCCCTCGATGAGACAATCACACCGATCCAGAACAGTATCGGCAGCAGGGCAAGGTAGCCCCACCAGGGCAACTGGGCCAGCAGCAGGAAAAACGGAATGGCCATGATCGACCCAGCTGTTCCGGGTGCAACAGGGCTCAGCCCTGAACCGAATCCGAAGGCCAGCAGGCCGGACGGTGTGGTCAGTGCAATACGGCGGATCTGTCTAGAAGTGGGCATAGGGTGTCAATGATAGCGGCTCAACCGAATCCTCACCATCGGTCAGTTCGAGACCGCCTGCGTCAACGATCTCACCGATACAGGTGATGGGTGTCGGCAAAGTCACGGACAGCTCTTCGATCGTGTCCTGTGCCGAGGCCGGGTAGGTAAAGCAGAGTTCGTAGTCATCACCGCCCGAAAGTGCATACTGGATTGCCTGCTCTCGACCGGCATGCTTCAATAACGAAGCAGACAGGGGCAGCGAGGACAGATTCAGCCGGCCGCTCACACCCGAGGCCTTCAGCAGATGCCCAAGGTCAGCAACCAGACCATCGGATACATCGATGCAGGCAGTGGCGACAGGCAACAATGCCTGACCAAGTTGAATCCGGGGTGTCGGCATATTCAGCCTGGCCTCCAGATCATTCGGACAGGGCCGACCAGCCAGCAGATTATCAACTGCGCTGGCCGCATCACCCAGTGAGCCGCTGACGGCAATCCTGTCGCCAACCCTTGCACCGGATCGCAGCAGTGCCCTGTCGGTCGGCACACTGCCCAGCAGCGTGACCGATACGTTCAGCGGACCCCGACAGGTATCACCGCCAACCAGCCTCACGCCATGCTGTCTGGCCAGTGCGCAGAACCCTTCCATGAATTGTGTCATCCACTGGCTATCGGCCTCGGG
>CBDBVC010000058.1:0-210473 GCA_965212525.1 Lysobacterales bacterium | reverse complement strand
CGCGGTATACCACAGCCAGGCTTCATCGGGACTGATCACCAGATCAGAAATATAGTTCGGAACCCCGGGACCATCACTGCCGCCGGCATCCAGATTGGGCAGGCCGCGATCGCGGTTCAGCGTGATGGTTCGAACCAGGTTCATCTGCACCGCATCAACCTCATGAATTTCACCGTGATTCAGCTTCGAGATGAACGGTGCCACGAAAAGACGCGTACCATCGCCACTGAGCGCCATGGCCCGGGGCAGTGCACCAAGCTCAAGCCGCCCGGTCTCAACGCGGCTGCTGGTGCTGTAGCGGACCACTTGTCCGTTACCTGGATTATTCGTCCCGCGCCCGGCCAGTGTCACAAAGGCCTGGGTGCCATCGCGGCTGATCAGAATCGACTGTGGTGCACTGCCGTAACCGGTGTTGATTACATCCACCAGAGCCCCTGCCGGTGACAGCACGATGATCTGATTGGCATCCCGTGCTGCAATCCAGGCCTGGCCACTGTCATCGACGGCGACCGAGACAGGCTTGACCCGGTCATCCACATCGGGAAGCGAGTCCAGTCGTATCTCCGAAAGCACGCTGCTGCTGTCAGCCGATGTCCGCGTCACACTGAGATTGTCAGGATTCACCGACCAGACCACACGGTTACCCTGATCCAGCGCCAGCATGGACGAGGACACCGGCAAGGGCCCTGCAGGCTGGGTAACGATGCGCTGGGTATAGGTCTCACTGACCACCGATGAGGTACCGTCGGGTTTCAGGTCGCGGACCTGTGCCTTGACGTTGTAGTGTCCGTTGGCTGCAAAACCATGACTCACACTGGCCGTGGATGCCCACGTTGTTGCCGGTGTGCCGTCGCCATAGACAAAGCGGTATTCCAGCGGGTCGGCCTCGGGATCGGTCGCGCTGACACTGATCATGATGTTCTGGCCCGGTGCGCCAGGACTGGCACTGGTGGATACCGATGCAATGACCGGTGCCGAATTGCTGCCGCTGACACTGCCGCCGGTGGAAAAGCTGAATGAATAGCCCTCAATGCCGTTGCCGGACACATCCTTGATGCCACCGGCCGGAATGATCACCTCGTAGGTGGTGTCTTCGGCCAGATATTGTTTCGGTGTGATGGTGAGTATGCCGTCGTGCGAGAACGAGCTCCAGGTCTCGACCGCACTGCCACCGACAGGGCGCACGAGAAAGGTCTCGTCATTGATGATGGTGAACGATTCCAGTTCCTCGGCGATCACCAGGCTGATCGGTGCACCGGTGGGATAATTGCTCTGGCCATCACGAGGAATGTGATACCCGACATAGGGGCTGCGGGTATCGGGTACGGCATCATGGCACCAGACACCGATGGCATCACGTCCGGCAGCAGAATAGCCTCCCGACACCATCAGATTGCCCAGTGGCAGGGTGTACTGACTGATATCAATCGCGCCGGACACACTACCGGCCGGACGATTGTTTCCGACCTCGTCAAACTCCAGCACCAGCTGAAGCGACTCCATGTCGATCTTGTGCCGACGTGTGAACACATACTGGTCCTGGGTCTGTACGTAGGGCACGCTGGTTCCGGCGTTCATCGATGCCGTACCCGACAGATCGAATGTCTGGATCAGGCGCATGTTGGTGACATCGCTGATGTCGACAACCTGCAGGATATCGCGGTCCACGCCACCGGCCAGTATCAGGTAGTCCTCCCAGATGGCACCCAGATAGCCACCGACCACACCTGGAAGGCGGTCAATCAGCTGTATCGGCCCCGGTGGCGAGTCGAAGGTCGGGCCAATGTCATAGGCCGCGACGCCAAGCATCGATGCATCCGAGGTAATGAACAGCAGGTTTCCGAGCAATATCGAATTGCCGGCAATGCCATGATCGGCCAGTGGTTCCCACTCGGCCAGCAGCTGATCGGCTCGATACAGTCTTGCCGAACCCGGTGTCGGACCGTACTGCAACCAGTTGAACGGCAGCGCCCAGGGGTAGTAGATTCGGTGTGCACCGCTGTCAGCCGGTGTGGGTTGCAACTGCCAGTCTACCCAGTCGGGCGGCGTTGCATCGACTTCATTGATACCGACACCGATGCGACGATAACCGGTACGCCAGTAGCCTGCTGCATAATCACCGATCTTGGTGCTTCCGTGTGTGCCCGAGTCGGTCAGCGGGAACAGATCGGGTGTGAATACCTGGGTAAGGCTGGACGGATCGCTGATGTCGCTGAAGACAAATTCTCGTGGCAGTGCCGCGCCCACGTTGTAGGTATACAGGTGCCCGTTGTGGTAGGTGATGTTGGTGATGCGGTCCATGTCCGCCTCGCGATACAGAAGCTGGCCTGGCGTACAGCTGAAACTGGTGGGAAATGTTGCCGGAACATCCGGCACCTGCGCCCTGACCGAAACTGCCGCTGTCGCCATCAGGCCCATTAAGGCAGCACAACACCATGATCTCATTCTGTAATCCTCAACCCCGCAAGGCCTGATCGATCAGTATCGCGAATCGGCCCCATTGTGTCATCAAACAGAAGCAGACGGCTTCTGTCCCCTCGATCCGCATCATGGCCTGATGCAGACAGCGATGCATTATGCTTCTCACCTGCCTGGTTCCAACGTGAGCTTGATCACATTTTCTCCCACACCGTGCCGGGTCATGGACAAGCGGTCGGAATGTGGGGACTGACGGTTGCTGTGGTGTTGCGAATCATGGTTTCCGGGCATACCCCCCTGCCCGGATCCCGTGGGCTGGACCCTGAACTAGCGCTGCTGGATCTCCTGCTCCAGTGCACTCATCTCGTTTCTGAACCCGGCCAGATCATACGAACGCTGCAATTCAGTCAGCTCACTGATATAGCGGTCAATCTGGTAACGGTTCTTGAGCCGCTTGACGGCATCGAAGTGTTGCGGGAACACCAGCTCGGTGTAGTCATCGGTCATCAGACCACAGACGATGCAACCCCATTCCCAGGGCCATTTCTCGACCAGAATCGGCAGCTCGACGAACTGCGGAGCACACTGCAGTGAATTGGCGTGATCATACAGTTCTCCGGCCGGTGGATTGAGCGCCGCGTTGGTGAACTTGTCGTCACATTCTTCAAATGTGTATCCCGATACATTCATCGAAGATCCGCCGGTATACACAACGGTACCCTTCCAGCCGAACAGGATGGCCTGGGCTGATGACAGGCTGGGAATCAGCGCCAGCATGAACAGGGCGGTGAGCCACAGCTTGGTGATCCGTTTGCGATTGTCTGAAATTCGAAATTCCATGTTTGTTTACTCCTTTTCATATTGAATTCGAGCCGCTGCAGAACCATTCTGCGGCGTGCTCCTCTACCCAAAGGTCTGGCGATTTGCAGATGAACAGCGCACAATTCATGCGAGCAGAATTCCTACAGAAGTTTCTGATAATCGCCTACAGTGGGCTCACCGGGTTCGGGACGACCGCTCCACACTGACCGGCCGGATGGACAAGCGCGATTCACAATTGCATCATGACGGGCTGGAACCATGAGGTGTCGATTTGAAAGTACAGATTCTGGATTACTCACTCGACCGCGGTGCCACGCCGCTGTTTCTGAATCACATTGACGCGTCGGTTGATGTGGTGAAACATCACATCACGGTGGATGGATCACTGGATGGCATATTTGATCAGCAGGACATCACGCACGTGATCCATTCGGGATCGGCATTGTCGATCAACGAGAATTTTGCCTTCACCGAACCGGTGGTGAATTACATTCATCAGCTGGCCAGTAGCGGAGTCCGGCAGTACGGTATCTGTTACGGCCATCAGCTGCTTTGCCGGGCACTGGTGGGTGAGCATGCAGTCCGGTCATCGCCCAGGGGACTGGAGGCTGGCTGGAATGCGGTGACATTCGATCACGATTCAGCCAGGGTCGCCGGTCTCGATGGCGACCTCAAGATGTGGCAGCACCATTTCGATGAAGTGACCGAAGTGCCGCAGGGCTCGACCGTGTTCGCCACTGCCGGTCACACCCACATCCAGGGCTGGGTCAATCCCTCACTGTCAGCGATGGGGACCCAGTTTCACCCGGAATTCGATGACGTCAGCGGCAATGACTATTTCAGGAACGATGCAGCCACACTGCAGGAACATGGCCTTGACCCCGGTGAGATGATTGCGCAGACGCCCGACACGCTTCACGGACGGGCGCTGTTCGACTATTTTCTCGGCGAACTCTGAAACCGGGCGTTGCATCAAGCGCCTGCCGAGCAATTCACCCGGACCCGGATTCTACCTGGCGTAAATCGCCACGCCGAAGGCACAGGTGCGTGCGTAGCAATCCACCATCTGTGCTTCCAGATAGTATTCACCATCGTAGTCGGGAACCCCCGCGATCACCGGAATGTCGTCGGTTGAGATGTCGCGGGCAATCTGCCGGTCATCCTCGTCGTAGAGCACCAGGTCGATGTCGGAGCAGTCCTCATCGCAGACGGCGACAGCGATGTATTCGACATTGTCATATAGCTGCAGGGTGATGTACTTGTCATCACCATCTTCCAGCTCATCGATCCAGGTGGATCCAAGCTTGACGAAGCCCTCGCGCCTGAACTGATAGCTGGCCTCGTCGATCTGATCGTGCACCTGTGCTTCGAATCGTGTCTCGGCCTCAAGCCCTGTGCTGCATAACAGCACGCCCAGTGCTGTGACTGTCGAGGTCAAATATTTCATGCCTGCTCCCCCCGGGGTCTCCGGTATCTGATTCCGATATGGATGAGGCCTTCAGCATAGCCGCGATCATCACCGCCGTCTGTCGTGCGCCGGTATCGGTCACGATTGTTCACACTTTCAGACCTGTTTTCTGATCTTGTTTCAAATCAGTTGTAACGAATCCGCGACTGCAAAGTCATGACAACTGACGCACAATGAAAAATATGATGAAAACCGTATCTGACGAACAACTGATTGAATGGATAGCCGAGGGCGATGAGTCGATGATGGGCACCCTGTTCGAACGCCATCACCTGCAACTGTTCAATTTTGCCTGCCGCATGACCCGGCAGCCAGCCCTGGCGGAAGACATTGTGCAGGATACCTTCATGCGCATGCTGAAGTCTGCCGGGCGATTCCGCGGTGACGGCTCCGTCAAGGCATGGATGTACAACATCGCCAGAAACCTGATCTTTGACTCGCACCGTCAACAGCAACGCCAGCAGAGCAGCGACCCTGCCGTATTCGATGAACTGGCCGCAGATACCGGGACGCCTGACGGTCAGACCGAGCTTGATGAACAACAGGCCCTGCTTGAACGCGGTATGGCCTGTCTGTCACAGACCGCCCTCGAAGCCCTGTTGCTGGGCAAGTTTCATTTCAACAGCTTCGAGGAACTCGGTGCCGTGCTGGGCTGTACCGCTGGAAATGCCAGGGTCAAGGTCCATCGCGCAGCCCAGCAACTGAAGGAACACATGATGTCGTTGTCACAGGAGCCATTACGATGACACAGAAACACAGTCCCGCAGGCACACAGAATGCCAGCAATAGCGAAATCCAGCAGGAGCTCGGGCATTCGGAACATGCCGATCTCTGGCAACAGCTGGAATCACTGGAGCCGGTACAGCCCTCTGAAAATCTGAGGCGGGAATTCTATGACCAGTTGAGCCAGCAAACCCGTCGGCGCAGATCCATGTTTCGTCGTCTGTTGCATGGCTTCAGACAGATCACTGCACCACAGCTGATGGCGTCGGCAGCCAGCCTGGCCATCGGACTGGCACTTGGTCTGATGTTGCAGACCGGCGCGCCACCTGCCGCTGATGACACGACTCTGACCTCGAACGGACAGATGGATCAGATGCAGCAGCAGATCACCGACCTCAGCAGCCTGATGGCGCTGTCACTGCTCGAGAAGGATCACGCAGCCGATCGACTGCGCGGTGTGCATGCGGCGTCCAGCGTCATCACCGATGATGCCGATGCCAGTTCACTGCAGGTAACGCAGCTGGCGATGGCACTGCTCGAGCGTGCTGCCAATGACGGCAACAACCGGGTTCGTTCAGCCGCAGTCGAAGCGCTGGGGCCACAGTTGTCTTCCAGCAGTGTGGCTGACGAACTGTTCAGCCTGCTCGAAAAAACCGAATCTGCACCACTGCAACTGCAGCTGGTGGAACTGATCATGCGCTGGGGCGATGGCAACCAGCTTGACCAACTCTGGCAACTGGCCACCCACGACCGGCTGCTGCCCGTGACCAAACAGTTTGTGCTCGGCCGCATGACGCCCGAGTCCGACGAGGAGAACTACACATGAAAATACAAACACTGCTGGCATCCAGCCTGATACTGTCCACCGCACACGCGGTCAGTGAACAGGAACAGCTGACCTACCAGTTCGATTTTGATTCCGCCACCGTGCCCAATGTAGTGGTTGACAATATCTGGGGCGATGTTCGTATCAGCACTCACCAGGAGAACACCGTGCTGGTGAGCATCGAATCAACGCGGCTTGCACCCGATGAGCGACGCTTCGAGGAATCCAGGTCGAAGATCTATCTGGATATCACCGAAACCGCCGAGGGCGTGTCCCTGGTGGTCGAAGGTGTGCGCAATAACTGGCGCAGCAAGAATCGCTGCCGCGGTTGTGAACTCGAATTGCAGTTCGACCTGATTGTGCCAGCCCGCGCCAATGTGGATGCGTCCACGGTCAATGACGGCGATGTCGAAGTGCTGGGCGTCACCGGTCGAGTCGACACCAGCAACATCAATGGCAATGTTGCCGTCAGCAATGCCGTCAGATGCGGCAATTTCGAAACCATCAACGGCGACATCGATGTTGACTTTGCACAGAGTCCGGACGGTGAATGCCGCTATGAAACCATCAACGGCGACATCACCGTTCGGTTTCCTGAAGATGCCGATGCCGACCTGAGCCTTGATTTCAATCATGGTTCGATCCGCAGCGAGATTGATGTCACCCCGGTGGCCATTCCGGCGAAATTTGAAACAGATGAAAGCGACGGTACCCAGCGATACCGTTACCGACAGACAACCGGTGTCCGCCTCGGACGCGGTGGTACCGAGCACCAGTTCAAGAGCATGAACGGCGATCTCAGAATCGGCCGTCACTGACAGGAGACAGACATGAACACGACTTATAAAACACAACACCGCAACAGGCTGCTGACCGCAACCAGCGCATCGATACTGTTGCTGTTGACAGCCGCCTCAGGCGTGATGGCACAGGACGTACAGAGTTTTCAGGTGCCCCTCACCAACCCCGGCCAGCAGGCCAGTCTTGAAGTGGATTTTGTCAATGGCAGCATTGAAGTCATCGGTGAGGACCGGGATGACCTGCAGTTCGAGGCCAGCGCACGCGAGGGCCGGCAGAAGATCATCACCCCATCGGGTTCCGTACCCGTATCCACCGGCAGCTTCGAGCTTGAAGTCAGCGAGCAGGACAACCGTGTTGAGGTTGACAGTGACTCCTGGAACGGCGCTATCGATCTGACTGTTCGAGTGCCGCGCAATATTGACCTGGAACTGTCCACCGTCAACAACGGCACCATCACGGTTCGCGGTACGCGCGGTCTGCATGCACTGGAAAACGTCAACGGCGAAATCACGGCGACCGACATCAGTGGCACATTACTGGCCGAGACGGTCAATGGCGATATTGATGCCCGCATGAATACCGTCAACATGGAAAATCCGATGTCACTCGGTTCTGTCAATGGCGCACTGACTCTGGGCCTGCCCGATGGATTCAGTGGTATCGTCAATGTCGATTCGCAGAGCAACGAGATCTTCAGTGACTTCGAGATGACATTGCTGCCGACCGAACCGGAGATCAAGCGCAGCGAGGGGAAGAAGTCGTTCAAGATCAGCCTCAACCGCTCTATCCGCGCCCGCATCGGTGATGGCAGTGGCCCTGAAATTCGCATGGAAACCCTGCACGGCAAGGTCAGTGTACTGAAGACGAAATAGGCAATTGAGTCATATCAACAATACGGCCCCGCACGAATGCGGGGCTTTTTGTGCCCATATCAGATGAATCGATCCTTATCCGAAAGATTCACGTTATCCTCTCGCCAGCTGCACGTGATATTCACAAACACCCTCTAGCATCAGTCACATACGAATGGGCGGATCGTCAGTAAATCGGCGATCCTGCCACCATGAGGACCAGACTGATGAAACGACTGATCACCATCACCATGCTGCTGTTGCTGACAAGCAGCGTCAGCCATGGCAACACCACCCGCTTTACCGGCTACGCCTACGACCTGGACAGCGGCCGACTGATGTACACCGAGCGTCATCAGCGCGAGATACGACCGGATGGCACGCAGCGGCTGGTTACCGCCTACAGCGATGCGGCAGAACGTGAATTCGCCAGGCGCGACATCGTTGGCGATACTGATCGCAGGGTGATCGAATTCGACATGCGTGATGTACGCATCGGCTATCGTGAACAGGCCCGGCGCAACGACCGGTCCATTGAACTGACCAGAACCGAACCCGAGGACGGTACCGAACGTGAAACCCTCAGCAATGCTGCCGTGCGCGACGTCGTCATCGATGCCGGATTCAGCGACTATGTCTCGCGCAACTGGGATACGCTGCTTTCAGG
Organism: Lysobacterales bacterium; assembly: GCA_965212525.1. Lineage (GTDB taxonomy): Bacteria > Pseudomonadota > Gammaproteobacteria > Xanthomonadales > SZUA-38 > SZUA-38. The sequence goes on along the minus strand of CBDBVC010000058.1, from coordinate 201,897 downwards.
TGAAACAATGCGATTTGAGTTTGCCAATATCGACCGGCTCAGCCTGATCAAGCTGCAGCTCAAGCATGTCGGGTCACGACAGGAGAACGGTTACCGCATCGAACAGTTCGAGATGAATGCCGCCAATTTCTTCATCCGGCTGCTGCTGACACCCATCCGCATCCAGTATTATGCCGATAACCGCGAACTGTTCCGATACGAGGGCATCTCCAACGTGAAAGACGAAAACGGCGACAATTATGAAGTGCGAATCGAGTTTCCGGCCAATGAGTATGTTCTGGAACCGGCAACGACAAGGGAAACCGCTCAGCGATGAACATCCACGCCCTCATCACCCTCTCTCTGGTGCTGATCTCGACCATCCTGCAGGTTCTGTGGCTTGAGGATACCCACTGGGTCTTCCTCGCCATCGCCGCCATGATGGCCGGTGTCTGGCTGATCAGCCTGCTGCTGAAAAATGTCGCCATCATCGATATCTTCTGGGGGCTGTCATTCGTGGTCGGTACCGTGACAGCACTGTGGGTGTTTGCCGATTTCAGCAATCTGCCCAATCTTGTGCTGCTGGCCATGGTCTCACTCTGGGGGCTCAGACTGGCGCTGTACATACTGGCACGCAGTATCGGCAAGGCCGAGGATGCTCGCTATGCCGCCATGCGCGCCGAGGGTGGCGAACTGTTCTGGATCCGGTCACTGTTCATGATCTTCCTGCTGCAGGCCTGGATGTCCTGGGGAATCCTGGCGCCGATCACCTCACAGATCCAGACCAGTACCGCCGCAGCACTCACACCGGTGGCCTGGATAGGCATCACGCTGTGGCTGTTTGGTCTGCTGTACGAATCCATTGGCGACGATCAGATGCGGCGGTTCAAGAAAGACCCGAACAACAAGGGCAAGCTGCTGACAACAGGACTGTGGCGATTTTCCAGGCATCCGAACTACTTCGGCGAAGCTGTGCTGTGGTGGGGCCTGTATGTGTTTACCATACCCTATGGTGGTGCCTGGTTTGCGATCGGTCCGTTGATCATCAGCTACAGCCTGCTGAAATTTTCCGGCGTCACGATGCTGGAAGATGGCCTGAAGAAAACCAAACCCGGTTTTGAGGATTACCTGAAATCGACCCCGGCCTTTGTGCCAGGCTGGCTGTGGCCATCTGGCCGCAAAAACCAGGGCTAGGGCGTATCGCTTGAGTCCAGCGCGCGTTGCCAGCTGTCCATCAGGGCCTGACCGATCAGATAGAACCGGATCGACAATCGCCTGAACTGCTCCTGGCGACAGGCCGTCACGGCAATCATGGCCGCTTCATCCGCCGGATAGCCATAGGCCCCGCAGGATATTGCCGGGAAGGCAACGCTGCCACAATCATGACTGAGCGCAAGTCCCAGGCTGTTTCGGTAGGCCGATTCGAGCAGGGCTGCCGGATTCGGATCCACGCGGTAACGAGGACCAACCGTGTGGATCACATGCCTGGCCTGAAGGTTTCCGGCCGGGGTGATTCGTGCCTCGCCCACCGGGCAACGAATGCCATTGTTCGACGGGACTTGCCTGCAGGCATCCAGCAGTGCCGGACCCGCTGCCCGATGGATTGCGCCATCGACGCCACCACCACCGAGCATCATCGGGTTGGCCGCATTGACGATGGCATCCACTGAGGCTGTCGTGATATCACCGGCAACCAGCTCGACAGGGTTCATCAACACTCCAGTGCAGGGCATGTATCGGGGCCCTGATGTTAGTGTACTGCGCAACACGACTCAAATGCTGTGTTCTGGCCCTGTGTCACATTTGGCTCTCTTAATTACTGGATTTTGCCCAGCGCCTGATTTATGTTGTCTGAGGATTGTCACGCGGGGTGAGTGCAACGGACCGAACAGGGTGTTCCGGGTCTGATCGCCGCCAGTAAAAGGACGTCATCAATGAAAACACCTCAATTCTGGGGCATACATGCCAAACCCGGCAAGTGGGCCCGGCGATTGCTGGCCATTGTGCCGTTTCTGTTGCTGATTGCCCTATATGTCGTCGCCTCCAACCACCGCCTGGCCGAGAACCCGCAGGACAAGATCCTGCCCAGCCTGTCAAAGATGGCCAGCACGGTTCAGCGCCTGGCCTTCGAGGAAGACCAGCGCACCGGCGACATCCTGCTCTGGACCGACACGGCATCGAGCCTGTCTCGACTGGGCATGGGGATTGGTTTATCGTTCCTGGTCAGCCTTCTGGTGGGACTGAACCTGGGCATTTACCGTGGTTTCAGGGCCCTGTTCAATCCCTTCGTGACCTTTCTTTCGATGGTGCCGCCGCTGGCCATCCTGCCTATCCTGTTCATTGCCATGGGGGTTGGCGAACTGGCCAAGGTGATGCTGATCTTCATCGGCACGGTGCCGATACTGATCCGCGACAATCTGCTGACCGTCACCAACATGCCGGCAGAACAGCGGGTCAAGGCCATGACACTGGGGGCCAGCTCCAGTGCACTGACCTACCGCATCATACTGCCACAGATCCTGCCCTCGGCACTGAACAGCCTGCGACTGGTACTTGGCGCGGCATGGCTGTTCCTGATCGCATCCGAGGCCATCGCCTCCACAGACGGTCTCGGTTATCGGATCTTCCTGGTGCGGCGTTACCTGGCGATGGATGTGATCATTCCGTATGTGCTGTGGATCACGCTGCTGGGTTTCCTGATCGACTGGTTACTTAAGACACTCAACCGCTCATTGTTCAAATGGTATCATCAGGGCTGACACCATGAATCAAGCTTCTGATTTCAAAATTCACATCGAGGATGTCGACAAGGCCTACGGCGACAACCTGGTACTGGACAATATCGACCTCAGTGTCAGCCAGGGAGAGTTCTGTTCGCTGGTGGGCCCCAGTGGCTGCGGCAAATCCACCCTGCTCCGGCTTATCCTGGGCTCCGAATCACCAACACGGGGTACTGTCAGGATAGAAGGCCAGCTGGCTGGACACCCGGACAGCTCACGCGGCATCGTATTTCAGCGCTATTCGCTGTTTCCACACCTCACCGTGCTGGAGAATGTCCTGCTGGGCTTCAGGCTAAAGCACCAGAAGTGGTGGCTGCCCTGGCGATCGAACAAGGCACATATGGATGAGGCTCAGCATTATCTCGATATCGTCCGACTGGGCGATGCCATGCACAATTACCCGCACGAGCTCAGCGGTGGCATGCAGCAACGTGCGGCCATTGCACAGGCACTAATCCTGAAACCTCCGGTGCTGCTGATGGACGAGCCGTTCGGCGCACTTGACCCGGACACGCGTGAAGACCTGCAGGTGTTTCTTCTGGACGTATGGAAATCGGAGAACCTCACCATCTTCTTTATCACCCATGATCTTGAAGAGGCCTGTTTTGTCGGCTCGCGCATGCTTGCACTGTCGTATTACTACAGTGATGACCGCAGACTGAACGATGATCCCGGGCATGGCAGCAAGATCATCTGTGATTTCGATCTCAGTGCCCAGGGCCTGTCAACCGACGTGAAACGGAGTCAGGCATTCCAGAACACCATCGCCGACATACGCGAGCACGCCTTCAACCCGGCTATACTGCAGCATGTAAGCGCATTCAACCTGAGGCATCGCGATTCATTCCAGACACTGACATTTGAAGAACACAACCGGGTCAGACCCGAACACTGACACGGACAGACTTACGCCAAGGGGGCACACGATGAACACTTCGAGAATTCTTTTGTTACTGCTTTTTTCACCGGCCTTGTGGGCCGTGAACTATGTGCAGAACAAGCCCATGACTGAGACGGTGAGTACCCAGGTGGGTACGGTACGCAGCGGTGACACCACCAATGTGCCACTGATCTCATGGGGCGGCGATATCGCCACCATCCACGCCAATGGCGATGCCGTACTGACCCGCAGCGGCAGTATCTTCGATAACCTGGGACTGAAACTGAACCTGCAGCGGCAGGATATCTTCTCCACCCAGGTCAGCGATTACATGAGCGGCAAGTCGCCCTACCTGCGCGGCACCGTGGGCATGATCAACCAGGCCTCCGATGTACTGGCTTCTGATCCCAGAACCGAACCGGTGATCATCTACCAGATGACCTGGTCGGCCGGTGGTGATGCCCTGGTGGTGAAGGAAGGCATCCGCAATGTGGCCGACCTCAAGGGCAAGACCATCGCCATTCAGGCCTACGGCCCGCACACTGATTATCTGATCCGGATCCTGTCGGACGCCAACCTGAAGCTCACCGACGTCAACATCAAGTGGACTCGCGACCTGACCGGCACCGACGAAACACCGATGGCTGCCTTCTACGAGGATGATATCGATGCCAGCTTCGTCATCATTCCCGATGGCCTTGCGCTCACCTCCGGTGGCAACATCGGTACCGGCTCCGAGGATTCAGTACGTGGTGCCCGTATCCTGCTGTCGACCAAGACAGCATCTCGCGTGATCGCGGATGTCTACGCCGTTCGCTCCGACTACTTCAGCAGCAACCGCTCTGATGTCGAAAAATTCGTGCGTGGCCTGATGCTCGGAGAGGAATCCCTCAGAGACCTGGTCGCCAACCGTACCAGCAAGCAGTCTGACTACTCGCGCATGATCAAGGCTGCCGCCAAGACCCTGCTCGACTCCGAACAGGCCGTGGCCGATGCCGAGGGCATGTACGCCGATGCGGAATTCATCGGATTCGATGGCAACGTCAAGGTGTTCAGTCAGGCCAATTTCCCTCGCAGCATGGCCACACTCAACAGCGAAGCTCAATCCGGTCTGGCTCAGCTTGGCCTGGTCAATGGCGACGCACTGATCGATCGGGCAAACTGGGATTACGGCCTTCTGAAAACCGGCCTGAGTAACACCCAGGTGGCTGAAACCCCGAGATTCGATACCACCAGCGTGGCCCAGGTGGTCAACCGCAGGCAACAGCAGGGTGCGCTCTCGGAAGGTGAGCTGTTCAGTTTCGAGGTCTATTTCCAGCCCAATCAGAGTTCATTCTCGGCCGACCTGTATGCCGACTCGTTCAACCGCGTGGTCGAACTGGCATCAACCTATGCCGGTGCCATCATCACCGTCGAGGGACACTCGGACCCGATGGGTTACCTGCGCAAGAAAAAGGAAAACGTGCCGGCACTGGTGCTGGGCCAGATCAAGCAGTCTGCCCGCAATCTGTCACTTGGCCGCGCGCAACAGGTGCGTGACAACATCATCGGTTTTGCCCAGAACCGCGGCGTATCGCTGGACAGCAGCCAGTTCGCCGTGGTGGGTCACGGTATTGCTTCACCCAGGAACGGGGTTTGCGGTTCCGACCCCTGTGCACCGAAGACCGAACAGGAATGGCGTGCCAACATGCGCGTCGAGTTTCGAATCATCCAGGTTGAAGCCGAAGATTCCGTATTCAACCCACTGTAGCCCGAGGACCCTGCCATGAAACGAATCATACCCGTGATTGTTATCGTGCTGGCCGTGGTGATCTGGCGCAGCATGAACAACAGCAACGTCAGTGACTCAATCGATGTTGTGATCGATGACCTGATGGGTCAGGCACCGACATCGCACTATGCCCTGCGGGCAGTTGACAACAGCTGGCCCGACCTGTCCGAGGATCAGCAAACCGGACTGGCCGCCGATATCCTGGCGCGCAACTACTACATCGTCATTGATGCCAGTGGCAGTATGGACGATTCCTACTGTTCCGACGGTCGTCGCAAGATCGACGTTGCCGTCGAAGCGCTGACATCATTCACCGAACAGTTGCCGCCGGCGGTCAATGTCGGCCTGCTGGTGTTCGATGACAACGGCATCTCCGAGCGCATGTCGCTGAGCCAGTTCGATCGCAATCGATATAATCAGGCACTGGCCACGGTGCGCGTCGGATCCGGCACACCGCTGCGGACGGCCATCACCGATGCCTTCGGGCATCTGGAAACCCAGGCCATGACGCAACTGGGCTATGGGGAATACCATCTGGTGGTGGTCACCGATGGCGAAGCCAATGATGGTCAGGACCCACGCAATGTGGTCAGCATGATCAGTGACTCCTCACCCGTGCTGATACACACCATCGGATTCTGTATCGAGGGCGGTCACAGCCTGAATCAGCCGCAACTGGTGGACTACAAACAGGCCAATGATCCAGCGTCACTGGCCGAATCACTGCAGCAGGTACTGGCAGAAGCACCCGATTTCAACGTCGCCGATTTCGAGGAAGAGGGTTGAACGCACACGTCAAGACAGGTCTGATTCTGGTTGTACTCGGGGCCATCACCTTCGCCGTGCTGGCCTATGTGTTGCCGATCTTCCAGGACCGTTCGGACCGGCAGGCCTCCGATGCCCGTGGCACCAAGGGTACGATTACCATTGGTGTCGACAACTTCATCGGTTATTTTCCACTCTGTTCACCGGATCTGAAAAAGCGCATGCGCCAGTCCGGTTATCTGATCGAATGTGTCGATGACAGCGCCGACTATGCCGGCCGTTTTGCTGCACTGGAACGCGAGGACCTGGATCTCGCCGTGGCCACGGTCGATTCCTATGTGCTCAACGGTGCCAGTCAGAGTTATCCCGGCGTCATCCTGGCGGTTATCGATGAATCCAAGGGCGGAGATGCCATCGTCGCCTGGTCGGACAGAATCAAGACACTGGATGACCTTCGCAGTATTGGTCAGGAGGCCGGACCGCAGCGCATCGCCTTCACGCCTGATTCGCCGTCGCATCACCTGTTGAAATCCCTGGCCGTGCATTTTGACATTGCCGAACTGCAGAGCCGCTCGGGCTGGGCACTCGAGAGCAACGGCAGTGAAGCGGCACTGACCGCGTTCCTGAATCGTGAAGCGGATGCGGCCGTACTGTGGGAACCCGATGTTTCCCGCGCATTGCAGCAGGACAGTGCCGTGCGGATACTCGGAACGGAAAAGACCTCACAACTGATCGTCGATATCCTGATCGGCAATCGGCGCTATGTTCAGCGCAACCCCGAAGTCATTCAGACCCTGCTGAAGAACTATTTCAGAACGCTAAAGCACTACAAGGACGAACCTGGCGAGTTGCGCTCGGATATCGAGAAATCCACCGGCCTCAACGATGAGGCCATCAAGGCCATGCTGGAAGGCATTGCCTGGCAGACACTGACTGACAATGCCAACACCTGGTTTGGTCTCAATGCCTCAGGCCTGCCGCAGGAAGCACTGGTCGACACCATTGACGGTGCCATCGATGTGCTGATCAACTTCGGCAGCATGGACAGCAACCCCCTGCCCAACAAGGACCCGTACTGGCTCACCAACAGCGATTTCATCGAAAATATTCACCGTGGCTACCAGAACGTGATCGGACAGACAGGCGATGCATCCAGCCAGACCACCTTCAGTTTCGACCCGTTGACTGAAAACCAGTGGAACCGTCTGATCGATGTCGGCACGCTGAAAATCGTACCGATTGTGTTTGGCAGCGGCTCGGATCAGCTGACCCTGGAAGGCAAGGAACAGCTCGACAAGGCCGCCGAAAACCTGAAACATTACCCGGCCTTTCGTGTCGCGATCCGTGGCCACACCTCCACTCGCGGTGAACCCGAAGCCAATCGCAGCCTGTCCCAGTCACGCGCCGAATCCGTCAAGCGCTATCTGATGGTGACCCACAACCTGACCGACCCGAGGCTGAACGCCGAGGGCTATGGCGGCACACGTCCACTGGCCAGAAAAGCGGGTGAATCCAGTCGTGCCTACAACTACCGTCTGCCGCGAGTCGAACTGGTGCTGGTGGCCGAGGAGCTCTAGGACTGCCCATGGCGACCAACAAGCTCAGCAAGAAGGGACTTTCCCGTGCAGTGCTCAAGGCGGCCGCACAGAGCCCGTTCACGGTCTATCCCACAGCGGTGGGTCTGATCAGTACCATGGGCATGCTGATGTTCGGGCCCGTGGCTGCCGGCGTCGCTGCTGTAGGCTATTCCGCAGCCGCTCTCGGCTGGCTGATCGAGTACGGCTTCAATCGGGACAAGCATTCGAGACGATTTCTCAAGGCCATGCGAGAGAAGATGGACGCCGAGCGCGAACACTCACTGGAAACACTGGAACAGGATCTGAAACAGATGGGTGCAGACAAGGCCCTGAATCAGCTGGCACTGTTCAATGACAAGTTCGACAACTTCCAGTCCGTGCTGGAAAAGCGTTTCGATCCGATGGAGCTCACCTATGCGCGCTACCTGGCCATTGCAGAGCAGGTCTACCTGGCCGGGCTCGACAATCTGGAACAGATCTATCTGAGCATGAAGTCAGTCAGCGCCCTCAGTGTCGACAACATTGAACAGCAACTGGAACAGCTGCGACATGAATCCGGTCATGCCGATGAAATCGATGCCCTGGAAAAACGCCTGGCCCTGTTCAGCGAACAGCAACAGCGCAGCGATACGCTGCTGCGGAAAAACGAGATCGCGCTGACCGAAATAGACAATGTCACCACCAAGCTGGCCAACTCCAAGACCCAGCGCGGCCATGCCGATACCAGCATGGATGTGGCCATGGATGAGCTCGCCGATCTGGCCAAGCGAACTGCCAAGTACGCCATACACTGAATGCGGGAATGATCTGAGATGAGCATCGCGGACACCTTCATGCAGCGCCTGGACCTGGACGAGATCCGTCAGACGGTCAGCGATGCCGCAACCACGGAATCGGCTCAGGCCGAGGTCAGTAATGCGATCGACAATATCCTCGCCATGGATGCGGCCAATCTTCGCCAGCGCCAGTCCGTGCTCGATGCCTTCGCACTGATCGGCAGGCCATTGCAGCATCGCGCCAGCCGCAGCTCACAAATGCTGAGACAGAACATCCGGTCGCTGGCTGCCCTGGCAGAAACCGACAAGCCGGTCGACAGCCTGTTTACCGAACTGCAGCAGACACTGGCCACACTGGACCCGGCAAAACAGGATTTCTCCGGCGGTTTTTTCGACCGCTTGCTGGTCAGATTGGGACTGCGAAAGTCGCCTGCCGATGCCTGGCTTGAGCGACTCAAGCATGCCGATGAGTATCTGGGTTCCGCACTCAAGGCACTGGCCAACCAGCGCATTCGCCTGAAACGTGACAACATCACGCTGATCGAGGACAGCATCGCCTTCTCCGAAGTCGGTCAGGGCATGCAATCAACGATCCGGCACCTGAAAAACATCGAATCCGGCCTGCTTGAAAAGCTGCCTGCCATCAAAGCCGAGTCCCGTCAATTCATTGAAAACGAACTGCTCTATAATGCGCGGCAGCGAATCATGGATCTGCAGCAGCAATTGATGGTACTGCAGCAGGGCCAGGTCACGCTCGAAATGATCAGGCGAAACAATGACCAGTTGATCCGCGGCATCGACCGTACCACTCACGTCTCGGCCAATGCCCTGCATGCAGCCAGTGCACTGGCGCTGGCGGCCAGCCGGCAGGAAAGCATTCTGCAACAGCTGTCCGCGGCCTCCTCTGTCGTCGAGCAGATGATGCAGGGGGCCGCAGGACAACTGGCAGACAGTCAACAGCAGATGGACACGAAGACGACAGAGATTGATGCCGACCTGAAACGACTGATCGGACATTTTGTCGAGATCAACAGCGCACTTGAGGACATCAGCATGTATCGGGAGGATGCCCTGCCCAAGATCGCTCAGAGCGTGGCGGAACTCGAACATCATCGCGACACATCACCACAACCGACAACTGACATGGCGGCCGAAACGGACAACACCTACAATGACGATCTGTTCGGCCTGGGATTTTTGATTGAGGACACGCAGGAGGAAACCAATGAAGACCCGGATGCATAAACTGATACCCACACTGATACTGGCACTGTTGCTCAGTGCCTGCGGCTCGGATGAGGCGCCACCGGCGCAGGAATCCGGCACAGCGGCCACCGCGACACCGGCTGCAACCACAGACAGCACAACGGCAGCTGAGCCGCAGGCAACACCGGCCAGCCAGGGCGAGTATGCCGAATTCAAGGTGTGCTGGTCGCACTACACCGGCTGGGAACCCTGGGGTTATGCTGCTGACAACGGCATCATGGACAAATGGGCCAGCAAGTACAACATCAAGGTCAGCATTGACCTGATCAACGATTACATCGAATCGATCAACCTCTATACCGCCGGCGAATACGATGGCTGCACCATGACCAACATGGATGCACTCACCATTCCGGCCGTTGGCGGCATTGATTCGACTGCCCTGATCATCGGTGACTATTCCAATGGCAACGACGGCATAGTGCTCAAGAACGGCAGTTCGGTCAGCGATCTGAAGGGCCGTGATGTCACGCTGGTCGAGCTCAGTGTGTCACATTACCTGCTGGCGCGGGCACTGGACATGAACGGCATGAGCGAGCGCGACCTGACCGTGATCAACACCTCCGACGCCGACATTGCCGCGCTGTTCATCTCGACAGACAATGCCGCCACCGTCACATGGAACCCGCCACTGCAGCAGGTACGCAATGCCAGTGACGCCACTCTGGTGTTTGATTCATCACAGATCCCGGGCGAGATTCTCGATCTGATGGTGGTGCGTACCGACGCAGACGAGCGCCTCAAGAAGGCACTGGTTGGTGCCTGGTATGAAACCATGGCCATCATGAGCGGTACCAATCAGCAGGCCAAGGATGCCATCACCTTCCTGGCCAATCAGGCGGGTGGTACCGAAGCTGAATTCCGTTCCCAGTTGCAGACCACACGCATGTTCTACACTTCGGCTGAAGCCGCCTCAATCGCCAACGATGCGCAGCTGAAAACCACGATGGAAAACGTGCGATCGTTCAGTTTTGACAAGGGCCTGTTTGGTGATGGTGCAGAATCACCGGACTTTGTCGGCATCCAGTTCCCCGATGGCAGCGTGATCGGTTCGGATCAGAACGTCAAGTTCCGTTTCGATTCATCCATCATGACCATGCATAGCGCAGACCAGCTCTGACAATACAAGCCGGCAGGCCCTGTTGGGCTTGCCGGCCTTTCAGCCGTCATTACTGTGCATTCTGATAGGCAATGATGCGACTGATCTTGACCTGACCACCAACGATGCGCAGCTCGATATCGGTATAGGTCTCACCCCGAGCCTCGTTGTCCATGAACTTGAGATGTTCGCGCAAACGCGAGCGATGGCGACCTTCACCCTCTCTGATTGTAATTTCCGGATCAAGCCGTTCGGCATCATACAGGGTCAGCGCCGGCAACAGTCGACCGATTCTTGCACGGTACATCTGCCGGTCCGAATCAGCCAGAATATCACCGCTGGCGAGATTTCTGGTCTGATAACTGAAGTCCATGGTCAGCAGCCGAAAGACCGATTCCACATCACGACTGGTCATGGCCTCATCAAACCGTGACACGGCCTGAACAATGATATCTTGGCTGAGCCGGTCTGCACTGACCGGCTGGATCATCTTTTCGGATTCCTTTTTCTTGCAGGGATGCTGCTGGAATGTCTTGTTGCCGGCATCATCGACACACATGTGAATTCCAGCTGCACCCGCAGACTGGAACATGACACAGAACGCCAGGGCTGCTCCGTACCTCGTCACACGAAAGATGTTCATATATTCTCCACTGATCGGTGTCGCCATGCCCCACCATGGCTATCCGATCTGACCATACACACCTGTGCAAAATTATCACAGACCCTGAACGGGACACAAATGCTTAGCGCCCGCAATCTGACAAGCGATGCATCCGGAGAATCGGCAGGGAGTTCAGGCGCAGTGGCTATTCCACACGGGCACGCAGGCTGGCCTGGAACACGTCACTGAAACGGAATCCGGCCAGTTTCCCGAACAGCAGCACGACGCCGACCACACAGACCAGACTGAGGGTGATGACGGCACTGGACAGGGCTGAAGAACCTGCAGTGAGGTACAGGATGACCGAGGAGAGCAACAGGGCAAGCAGCCAGTAAGCGATCATCAGCCAGCGTGGGTAGGCTGATCGGGTCTTCTGTGCCGGCGGTAATTGCTGCATCAGCGATTCGCTGAAGCCATCACCGAGTTCAACCGGTGTGGGCAGGGCCTTGCGGAATCTTTCTTTCAGCAGACGATCGAGTTGGTCATCCGTCATTGGAGTTCTCCAGCAGGGCCTTCAGAGATTTTCTGGCCCTGAACAGTATCGATTTTACATTGTTTTCGTTGGTATTGAGTATCTCGGCGATCTCGACGATGGGCTTGTCGAGCCAGTAGAAACAGCGCACAGCGACACGAGCCGTTTCGGCCAGTGATTCCACCACAGCATCCAGTTGCCGGCAAAACTCCGCGTCGAGCTGTTGTTGCAGGCCATCGCACTCACTGCCTTGGGTTTCCTGCAGCCTGTCCTGATCTGTCTGCTCTGCAATCAGCCGATTGCGACTCACCTGACGCCTGAGATGATCCTGGGTGGTGTTGTAGGCGATCCGGTAGAACCAGGTCGAGAATCGTGACTGGAATCCGAATTTGTCCAGATTCTGCCAGGTCTTGATAAAAATGGCCTGAACCAGATCCTCGGCATCGGCCTGCATGCGGTATCCGATGATACCCAGAACCAGTGACAGCACCTTCGGGCTGTAGCGTTCCACCAGCAGGGCGAAGTGTGCCTGCTGACCGGCCAGCACCTGTCTTACCAGGTGTTCATCCGAAAGCCGGTCACCCGCCTCAACAGCATCTGCGCTGTTGAGGTTCTGATCTTTACCGGCAATTCGTGAAATCGGGTTGGTCATCCAGTCAATCATTCAGGCGGATCTAGACGTTCTTTCTTGGTCAGGAAATAGAACAGCAGCAGACCGACACCGGCCATCATGGGAATGAAGCCGATCGAGGCCATCTCGGCCAGTTCATTGTCTTCGGAGATCACAAAGGCCCAAAACATGCCGAACCCACCGAGACTCAAAAACAGCCCGACACACAGTGATACGTAGCGAAACCAGCGAAACTGTTGTCCCGGTGTCTGCATATAAGCGGTTGTTCTCTTTTCTTCACTCAGCATGTCCTTGTCCCATTCCGGCAGCGGCGTGCCCTTCTCAATGGCTGCCAGTCGTTCACGGTGAATCATCTCCTGCTGCCGGATCCGGTTCTTGTTGCGAAGGTAACTGGCCAGCACCGAGATCAGGTAAGCCGCCAGAAATATGGATACACCGAACAGGGGCCACATCAGTTCATACATTGCTTTGATCCTCTAATCTGTTTCATGCTGTTTAGACGACCCGGCAATCAGCCAGGTTGCATCGGCAATGAATTCAGTCTAGCCGAATTGCCGGCCTGTTTGGGACGGGCATAAAAAAACCCCGCACCAGGGCGGGGTTTTCTGTTCCATCGGGAACGGGCTCTGATGGCCGGCTGATTACATCATGCCGCCCATGCCGCCCATGCCACCCATGCCGCCCATGTCCGGTGCAGCAGGTGCCTCTTCCTTTGGCATCTCGGCCACCATGGCTTCGGTGGTAATCATCAGTCCGGCGATGGAAGCCGCGTTCTGCAATGCAGAGCGGGTTACCTTGGCAGGATCGAGGATACCAGCGTCCAGCATCTGGACAAATTCACCGGTAGCCGCATTGAAGCCGTAGTCGTCCTTGCCTGCCTTGACATCGTTGACGATGACAGCGGATTCACCGCCGGCATTTGAAACGATCTGACGCAGCGGCTCTTCCATGGCACGCAGGGCAATCTTGACACCCATGGCCTGGTCACTGTTGTCACCGGTCACTTCGGCAACGGCGACCGAGGCGCGCAACAGGGCGACACCACCGCCGGGAACCACACCTTCTTCAACCGCAGCGCGGGTGGAGTGCAGTGCGTCCTCAACGCGTGCCTTCTTTTCCTTCATTTCGACTTCAGTCGCAGCACCCACCTTGATCACGGCAACACCGCCAGCCAGCTTGGCCACGCGCTCCTGCAGCTTTTCACGATCGTAGTCGGATGTGGCGTCCTCGATCTGGGCACGGATCTGTTCGACACGTCCCTTGATGGCGTCGGCTGAACCGGCACCGTCGATGATGGTCGAGTTTTCCTTGTTGACCTGAACACGCTTGGCCTGACCCAGATCTTCCAGGGCAGCCTTTTCCAGTGACAGACCGACTTCTTCCGAAATCACGGTACCGCCGGTCAGGACAGCGATGTCTTCCAGCATGGCCTTGCGGCGATCACCGAAGCCAGGTGCCTTGACGGCGGTGACCTTGACGATGCCACGGATGTTGTTGACCACCAGTGTGGCCAGTGCTTCGCCTTCGATGTCTTCTGCAATGATCAGCAGCGGACGACCGGACTTGGCCACACCCTCGAGGATAGGCAGCAGGTCACGGACATTGGAGACTTTCTTGTCGTGAAGCAGAATGTAGGGATTTTCCAGGTCAGCACTCATGCTTTGCTGGTCGGTCACGAAATAGGGTGACAGGTAACCACGATCAAACTGCATGCCTTCAACCACATCCAGTTCATTGTGCAGTGTGGAGCCTTCCTCAACCGTGATGACGCCTTCCTTGCCTACTTTCTGCATGGCTTCGGCGATGATCTTGCCGACGTTTTCATCAGAGTTGGCAGAAATGGTGCCCACCTGCGCAATCGCAGTGTCGTCTTCACAGGGCTTGGCGAAACCGGTGATCTGCTCGACAGCGACGTTGACAGCCTTGTCGATTCCGCGCTTGAGGTCCATTGGGTTCATGCCGGCTGCAACTGATTTCAGACCTTCCTTCAGCATGGCCTGGGCCAGTACTGTTGCCGTGGTGGTACCGTCACCAGCCACGTCGGATGTCTGAGAGGCCACTTCCTTGACCATCTGCGCACCCATGTTTTCAAACTTGTCGGCCAGTTCGATTTCCTTGGCCACAGACACACCATCCTTTGTCAGGGTGGGTGCACCAAAGCTCTTCTCGAGGACCACATTGCGACCCTTGGGGCCCAGGGTGACCTTGACCGCATCCGCCAGCGTGTTCACGCCGTTCATCATGCGGCTGCGTGCGTCTTCTCCGAAACGTACATCTTTTGCACTCATTGCTATGTTCCTCTGTTACCCTTCGATCACGGCGACGATATCTTCTTCGCGCATGACCAGCAGTTCTTCACCATCAACCTTGACTTCGGTACCGGCGTACTTGCCGAACAGCACCTTGTCGCCCACGCTGACATCCAGCGCAAGCACGCTGCCGTCATCCAGTTTCTTGCCGTTACCCACAGCAAGGATTTCGCCCCGAACGGGCTTCTCGGTCGCCGAATCAGGAATTACAATCCCGCCTGGAGAGGTACGTTCCTCTTCCATACGCTTTACGATCACGCGATCATGCAATGGTCGAATGTTCATCTCTTTTTTCCCTTTAAAGAAAAGTCTTGATACACACTTGCTGTGGATTCCGCTTGAATCGCGGCAGGTCCGCGGCAAAGACTATTAAGTTAACTACGTGGCTTGGTAATAGTGTCGGCCCAAACCCTTTTCAAGAGTTTCTGTCAAAAAAAATAAAGCAGTTGATAGCTGATTTTAGTGATCAATATCGCCATAATGGAGCCCGATCAGGGCAATCGCATCCGGGTTCACCAATCTCGTGCGGGTAATTGAATGAAAAATGACTTCATGCTGGTCTACTGTACCTGTCCGGCACCGACTGATGAGGATGCCGACAATGTGGCACAGAAACTGGCCAGGTCACTGGTTGAAAAACGTCAGGCCGCCTGCGTCAATATCGTCCCTGCTGTTGAGTCCGTCTACCGCTGGCGCGGCAGCATCGAAACCGACAGGGAACAACTGTTGATCATCAAGACAAGGCAGGACCGGGTGGATTCAGTGTTTGAAACCATCACCGCCCTGCATCCGTATGAACTGCCCGAACTGATTGCGGTCCCAGTGCAGACCGGTTCGGATGGCTATCTCGCCTGGATGGCGGAGGAATTATGATAACAAGGTTTACGAGCAGCCTGTTCATGCTGGTGATTCTGTCACTGCTGGCAGGCCCCCTGCTGGCCCAGCAGGGTGACACTGATTTTCAGCCGGTCCCGTTTGACCAGGTGTTCCGGCTGCAGTCTGCCGTCATCGATGAGAACACCATCGAGGTGGGCTGGGAGATTGATCCGGGCTATTACCTGTACCGTCACCGCCTCGGCTTCATCAGCAAGACCGAAGGCATTGAACTTGGCGAACCCCTGATCCCCGACGGCAAGCAGAAAACAGACGAATTCTTTGGTGATGTCGAAACCTACTACGACGCCCTGTTTGTCACCATACCGCTGAACCGCATCCAGCCGGCGACAACCGAACTGGTGCTGGAAGTCCGCTCGCAGGGCTGCAAGGAAAACGGCATCTGCTATGCACCGCAGCGTACCTTCGTCAATTTTTCACTGCCGCAAGCGAGTCTCGCTGCCGAAGTCACCACGCCGCTGACAGACAACGCCCTGCAACTGGGACCATCAAGCAACACCCTGCTGGGCAACAACGTGTCGGTATTCGGTGACCAGCCGCTGCCGGTACACGAGGCATTCAAGTTCGAGGCCATCGTCGATTCGTCCACCCGCCTGCTGGCGCGCTGGACCATTGCAGACGGCTACTACCTGTACCGAGACAAGCTGGCATTTTCGACTGGCGAGGATGCCGGTGCTGTCGTCACTGCTGCCGAACTTCCGGCCGGTGAACCGATGTTCGATGAACACTTTGGCGACGTCATGGTGTTCTTCAATCAGATTGAGTTTCCGATCGAACTTGGCCGAATGACACCTGATGCCGGCGTGCTGTCACTCAGTGTCGATTTTCAGGGCTGCAAGAAGGATGGCATCTGTTATCCGCCCGAAAGCACCCAGGTGTCGGTGGTTCTGCCCGAGTATCAGGGCGAGCTGTATGTTGCCAGTGACACGGCTACTGCCTCGGCAACCAGTAGCTCCATCGACAATGCCGCCCCGGTCTCGGAAACCACACGCCTGACCGGTTTCCTGGAAGACAGTAATGCCCTGCTGGCACTGGCTGCGTTTTTCATGTTTGGTGTGTTGCTGACATTCACCCCCTGCGTGTTTCCCACCATTCCGATCCTGGCCGGCATCATTGTTGGTGAAGGCAAGGATGTGGGCACCCGACGGGCCTTCCTGCTGTCGCTGACCTACGTTTCAGCCATGGTGCTGATTTATGCAGTGGCCGGCTTTGCTACAGCCAAGACCGGTCAGAACATGCAGTCGCTTTTCCAGAATGTCTGGGTCATCTCGGGCATGATCGTGATTCTGGTATTGCTGTCACTGTCAATGTTCGGATTCTACGAGATCCAGATTCCCGCCAGCTGGCAGGCCAGGCTGAATTCCATCAGCAACAGTCAGAAAAGCGGTACCTATCTGGGTGCCTTCATCATGGGCGGCATCTCTACACTGATCATCGGTGCCTGTGTGGCGCCGCCACTGGCGGCCGTGATTCAGTACATTGCCCAGAAAGGCGATGTCGGATTTGGCACTACGGCACTGGCCATACTGGCGCTGGGTCAGGGCACACCGCTGCTGATCATGGGTGCTACCGGTGGCAAGCTGCTGCCCCGGGCAGGTGTCTGGATGAACACCGTCAAGGCCGTGTTCGGTGTGATGCTGCTGGCGCTGGCCATCTGGATGCTCGACCGCATCGCGCCACCGGCCGTGGTACTGGCACTGTGGGGCGCCCTGTTCATCACATCCGGTGTGGCCATGGGCGCGCTGGAACCCCTGGCCGAAGCCGCCAGCGGTTTCCGGCGATTCGCCAAGGGTATCGGCGTCATCCTGCTGGCACTGGGCGTAATCGAATTGATCGGTGCCGCGTCTGGATCCAATGACTGGCTGCGACCACTGAAAGGCATGGGCGGCGGATCGGCGAGTGCCATTGCAAGCACGGAACAACAGTCGTTCAGGAAGATCAAGTCACTGCAGGACCTGAACACCCTGCTGGCTGAAACCGACAAGCCGGTGATGCTCGATTTTTACGCCGACTGGTGTGTGGACTGCAAGCGCATGGATCGCTACACCTTTCCCGAACCTGTCGTGCAGCGTGCACTGGCCGATGGTGTTGCCGTCAAGGCGGACGTCACCGATGTTGATGATCTGGACACCGAGCTGATGAAAGCCTTCGGTGTGATCGGCCCGCCCGCCATTCTGTTTTTCGATCGAAATGGTAACGAGCTGGCCACAGCAAGACTGTTCGGCTTCAAGCGCGCCGAGCCCTTCGCCGAGCACGTCACGGCCGCATTCAGGGCCGGTCAATGAAATCGGCAAACAAGGCCAACCTGATTATCGTGCTGGCTGCCCTGCTGGGCGGTGCTGCTGGCCTCACCTGGTCACTGGCGCGACAGGCTGATGAGGTTGAACAGCGCGAGGCCGGCAGCAAGGGCTACATCGGCACGCCCGCACCGATGTTCTCGATCAAGGATCTGAACCGGCAATCGGTGGACCTTGAACAGCTCAGGGGCACGCCCGTGCTGCTGAACTTCTGGGGCACCTGGTGTCCACCCTGCCGCAAGGAAATTCCCGATCTGATGGAAGCGCATCGAGATCTGGCCGACACCCGACCGATGCCGGCCAGCATCATCGGTATTGCCGTGGACGAACCCGAGCCGGTGAACCAGTTTGCGATGGATTATCAGATCAACTACCCGATTCTGACGCCCGGCTATCAGAAGGGCTATGAACTGTCGATCAGTTACGGCAACACCACCGGCGCCTATCCCTACAGTGTCTTCATCGACCGGGAAGGCAACATCGACCGGATCACGGTCGGCCTGCTGGATGTGGCCGAAGCCATGGAATACCTGACCGGGCTGTAACCAGGCCAACACCTCGATTTACAGCATAAAACACCGTTTAAGATCGACAATTTGGCAGACTTCTGCATCAATCTCCCTTGAAATGGCAAATTGTTGGACTTTTCGACATGATTGGTTCAAACTCGCTAACCTGGCAATCTGATCGATGATGACATGCAGCGCATACTGCTAATCAATGGTCCCAACCTGAACCTGCTCGGTCAGCGCGAGCCCGAGCGATATGGTCACAAGACACTGGATGATGTCATCTCGGCGCTTGAGTCGGGCTATTCGGAGCAACTCCGGATCGAATCGGTGCAGAGTGCCAGCGAAGCAGAACTGGTGTCACGAGTTCACCAGACACATCACGACGGCACAGACATGATTATCATCAACCCGGGTGCGTTCACACACACCTCGGTGGCACTTCGTGATGCCCTGCTCTCCGTCGGAACGCCATTCATCGAACTGCATATCAGCAATGTGTATGCGCGTGAGGCTTTCCGGCACCACAGCTATTTTTCTGATCTGGCCGTTGCCGTACTGGCCGGAGCAGGTACCGACGGCTACCGGCTGGCGATTGAAATCGCCCGTTCGCACCTGTCGCAGGAATTATCAAACCGAAACGCAGCAAAAGGTTGATCATGGACATACGCAAAATCAAGAAACTGGTTGAAATTCTCGAAGAATCGGACCTGTCTGAAATCGAGATCACTGAAAAGGATGAATCGGTCAGGCTGACCCGCAAGATGGTCGTGGCTGAAGCCGCACCGGTGCCGATGTATCAGGCCCCGTTAGCGCCACAGGCTCCGGCACCCGTGGCTGCTGCACCGGCCAGTGATGACAGCGACCATGAAGTCGAAGCGGAAGGTCACGTCATCCGCTCGCCCATGGTGGGCACGTATTACGGCTCACCCAATCCTGAGTCTGACCCGTTCATCAGCGTCGGCCAGGACATCCGAGCCGGTGATACCGTCTGTATCATCGAAGCGATGAAGATGTTCAACCAGATCGAATCCGAAGTGGATGGCAAGGTGGTCGCCGTACTGGTCGACAATGCACAGCCGGTGGAATTCGACCAGCCCCTGTTCATCATTCGGTAGCCACCATGATTGAAAAGATACTGATTGCCAACCGGGGTGAAATCGCCCTCAGAATCCTGCGTGCCTGCAATGCCCTCAATATCAGGACAGTGGCGGTGCATTCAACCGTGGATCGCAACCTCAAGCATGTCGGCATGGCAGATGAATCCGTCTGTATCGGACCCGCTCCTGCCAACGAAAGCTATCTGAATATTCCAGCCATCATTGCTGCCGCAGAAGTGACTGACGCCACAGCGATCCACCCGGGATACGGCTTCCTGGCAGAGAACGCCGATTTTGCCGAACGCGTGGAGCAGAGTGGATTCATCTTCATCGGCCCGAAACCGGACACCATTCGACTGATGGGTGACAAGGTTGCCGCCATTGAAGCCATGCGCGCCGCCGGGGTTCCCTGCGTCCCCGGTTCCAATGGACCGATCGGCAATGACCGCGAAGAGAACGCCGAAATGGCTCGCGAGATCGGCTACCCGATCATCATCAAGGCCGCCGCCGGCGGTGGTGGACGCGGCATGCGTGTGGTCCATACCGAAGCGGCACTGCACAACTCGATTGCACTGACCCGCAATGAAGCCAAGGCGGCGTTCGGTTCGGACGTGGTCTACATGGAAAAATTTCTTGAAGATCCCAGACACATCGAGATCCAGGTCCTGTCAGATGAGCATGGCAATGCCGTGCACCTGGGCGAGCGTGACTGCTCGATGCAGCGGCGCCATCAGAAGGTAGTCGAGGAGGCACCGGCACCGGGCATCACCCCGCAGCAGCGTACCGAGATCGGTCAGCGCTGTGTCGATGCCTGCAAGCGCATCAATTACCGTGGTGCCGGAACCTTCGAATTCCTGTTCGATTCGGGACAGTTCTATTTCATCGAAATGAACACCCGGATCCAGGTTGAACATCCCGTCACCGAACGGGTCACCGGTATCGATCTGGTTCGACAGCAGATCCAGATCGCCGACAACCAGCCGATCGACTTCAAGCAGGAAGATGTGCGCTGGCGCGGACATGCCATCGAGTGCCGGGTCAATGCCGAGGATCCGGACACCTTCATGCCCTGTCCCGGACAACTGGATTTCTTCCATGCGCCCGGAGGTCCTGGCGTTCGTGTCGACACACACCTCTACGACATGTACAAGATTCCACCCAACTACGATTCCATGATCGCCAAGATCATCTGTTATGGTCAGGATCGCACAACCGCGATCGCCCGCATGAAAGGGGCGCTGGCTGAAACCATGATCGGCGGTATCAAGACCAATGTACCACTGCTGCAGCGGATCATGGCCGACAACGGTTTCGAGGAAGGTGGCACCAATATTCATTATCTGGAAAAACGTCTGGCGGAAACCAACTGAGCCTGATGTCGTGGTGTCAGATCACCCTGCTGATTGAACCGGCACAGATCGAACCGCTGGAAGACCTGCTGCTTGAACACGGCGCACTGGCGATCACCCTGCGTGACGCCGGTGACCAGCCAATCCTCGAACCGTTGCCGGATGAAACGCCACTGTGGGACGAGGTCAGGCTGACCGCCCTGTTCAGCGAGACAACCGATACCGAACTGATCCGGTCTGTGCTGTATCAATCACGCCTGATCACCCGCGATGACGACGTACGACTGTCGCATGTCGCCGATGAAGACTGGTCGCGCAAATGGCTGGATCGCTTCCAGCCGATGCAATTTGGCGAGCGCTTGTGGATCTGTCCGCGACAGCTTGAGCCACCCGACCCGGATGCGGTCAACCTGAGGCTCGATCCCGGACTGGCCTTTGGCACGGGCTCGCACCCGACCACCGCCATGTGCCTTCGATTCCTGGACAGCATGACGACTCTGACTGGCAAGCGGGTACTGGATTTCGGCTGTGGCTCCGGTGTACTGGCCATCGCAGCCCTGCTGCTTGGCGCCGAATCGGCCTGCTGTGTCGATATCGACCCGCAGGCGCACGATGCCACACGATCCAACGCCGATATCAATGGTGTACTGAATCGAGTCAGCCTGTCATCTGCCGATCAGCTTGAGGACAATTCGTTCGATCTGGTGATCGCCAACATTCTGGCTGGCCCCCTGACCGACCTTGCCGGTGACCTGTGCCGATGGCTGAAACCGGGAGGCGAGATCATTCTCTCCGGTATTCTCGGCGATCAGGCAGACAAGGTACAATCGGCCTACCAGCCCTGGTGTACGGGGTTTGAGACGGCAAATGAAGAGGACTGGATCAGGATAACCGCCCGATGTTTACCCAGTGTGTAGAATGCGGCAGTACCTTTGAGGTGACGGCAGACCAGATTGCCATCGCCTATGGCCGCCTGCGCTGTGGCGTCTGTGGTAGTGTATTCGTTGCCCTGGAGATGCTCAGCGACGAACTGGACGACAGCGGTGATGTGCCAACCTGCTTCCACAGCGAACGGCCACCCACCGTCACGGTACCGGATGCAGAGGAATCTCCCATCGATGACCTGTTCCTGAGCCAGGAGCCCGATTACCAGAATCCGCCGATCGATTTTGACTCGCTCGATGAGTCCGAACTGGTCAGTGTCGGCGGCGGCAACGAACCGGTGGTGTTCATGACCCACCGCTCACGACCGGCCTGGATTGGTACCATGATGTGGTCGCTGGCCTGTCTGCTGGGTCTGGTGGCCATCGCCATTCAGCTGGCCTGGTTTGACGGCAACCAGCTGGCCTCCAGGCCTGCGCTGCGTCCCGCGCTCATCAAGACCTGCGAATGGCTCGGCTGTCGCATTGATTATCCCAGTGACATCGAACAGATCGCGCTGCTGAGCCGTAACATCGAACCCCACCCCAGTGTCGAGGGTGCGCTGATCATCAGCGCGACCATGGTCAACGAATCCGGTCAGATTCTGAATTTTCCGGTCATCGAAATCGTGTTGTCGGATTTCAATGGTACCCGAGTTGCCATGCGCCGCTTCAGACCAGAGGAATATCTGGACGATCCAGCCAGGGTTGATGCCGGTTTGCCTGCCGACATTCTGTTGCCGCTTGTTTTCGAGGTTGTCGACCCGGGCAACAACGCCGTCGCATTCGAATTCTCCTTCCTCTGAACGTTTGTGCGCACCCGGATATCCGATCAATAGCGGAACCCGGATGTGAAAGTGGCGTGCCGATGTCTCATTTTTTCACCAAAATCTTCTTCAGCTCTTGATGCGATGACAGGCTCGGGAGTATCATGTCTGCCCTTGTCGGGCCCAGCCAGCCATCTGCACAGCAGAACATCCACGGGGAATGTGATGACCTTTTTTGGAACGCCAGTCAAATGACGCTTGAGAGCAGCGGTGGTGTGCACTCGAACGGCGTAGACGAAACAACCGAATCAAACAGCCAGATCATGGACGCGTGCATCCGCACGGCCATCCGTCACTATCTGCGTGACATGGGCGACCATGACCCGGAAAACATCTACAAACTGTTCCTGCTACAGTTCGAGCGACCCCTGCTCGAGGAAGTGCTGAACTGGTGTGACGACAACCAGACGCGGGCATCGCGTGTACTGGGCCTCAACCGCGGCACACTGCGCAAGAAACTGGCCCAGATCGGCGACAACCAGAACATCGACTGAGCAGACAGCCACAATTCACGACAGCACTCACGGTAGCCTGCGGTTTGCCGTGACATCAAGCCAGGACATTCATCTTGAACGATCAAGCAACGACACGATACGCACTGTTAAGCGTCTCTGACAAAACCGGGCTGGTTGAGTTTGCCAGCCGACTTTCGGCACAGGGCATTCGCATCCTGTCTACAGGCGGCACAGCCCGCACACTTGAAGCAGCCGGTATCGAGGTGATCCAGGTCAGTGACCATACCGGCTCACCCGAAATCATGGGCGGGCGTGTCAAGACGCTACACCCGAAGATCCACGGCGGCATCCTGGGTCGACTCGATCAGGATGAGGCCGTCATGGCCGAACAGGGGATCGACCCGATATCGCTGGTGGTGGTCAATCTCTATCCATTCGAAAAGACCATCTCGGCCGAAGACTGTCAGCTGCCTGAGGCAATCGAACAGATCGATATCGGTGGACCGGCCATGGTACGTGCATCGGCCAAGAACCATTCGCGGGTCTGCATCATTGTCGACCCATCCGATTACGATCATGTCGCCGACGAAATCGAGGCCGGTGATATCAGCCAGGCAACCCGGCAGAGACTGGCGGCCAAGGCATTCAATCACACGGCGTCCTATGACATGGCCATCAGTCACTACCTGGCAGATCAGTATCAGGTCGACAATGACAGCAGCATTGTCACCGGCGGTGCGCTGATTCAGACACTGAGATATGGCGAGAACCCGCATCAGACGGCCGCCTTCTACCAGCGCGGTCCGCAGCGCAAGGGTACGCTGGCATCCGCAGAACTGCTACAGGGCAAGGCGCTGTCATTCAACAATATCGCCGATGCCGACGCGGCCCTCGCCTGTGTTCGCTCCGTGTCCGATCGTCCCGCCTGTGTCATCGTCAAGCATGCCAACCCCTGCGGTGTTGCCGAGGCCGATGACCTGAGTACGGCCTATCAGCTGGCGTTTGCCACTGACCCGGTCTCGGCCTTTGGTGGCATCATTGCCTTCAATCGTAATCTTGACGCCGACACGGCAAGAGCCATCATCGACCAGCAGTTCCTCGAAGTGCTGATCGCACCGTCCATCGATGCGAAAGCCGCCGAAGTTCTTGCCGAAAAACCCAATGTACGCGTGCTTGAGACCGGCCCCTTCGCCGCCACGGACAACCTGCCCGACATCAAACCGGTCAGTGGTGGCCTGCTGGTGCAGGACCAGGACACCGGTGTTGTCGACCTGTCCGATCTGACCGTGGTCAGCCGGAAACAACCCACCGAGCAGCAGATGCTCGATCTGATGTTTGCCTGGCGCGTGGTCAAGTACGTCAAGTCCAATGCCATTGTCTATACCCGTGATGGCCAGACCATCGGGATTGGCGCCGGTCAGATGAGCCGCGTCATCAGCGCGAAGATTGCCGGCATCAAGGCAGCCGAGGCATCACTCGAGGTGCCCGGATCGGTGATGGCATCGGATGCCTTCTTCCCGTTCCGTGACGGTATCGATGCGGCAGCCGAGGCCGGCATCAGCGCCGTGATTCAGCCCGGTGGCTCGATGCGTGACAATGAAGTCATCGAAGCAGCCGATGAACACGGTATGGTGATGGTGTTCACCGGCATGCGGCATTTCAGGCACTGATTCAGCGAGGAAAACAGCAATGAAGATACTGGTGATTGGTTCCGGTGGACGCGAGCATGCCCTGGCCTGGAAGGCCGCACAGTCGGAAAACGTCGACTGTGTTTTCGTCGCACCAGGCAATGCCGGTACAGACAGCGAAGCTGGCATACGGAATATCGACATCGCAGCGACGGATATCGACGGCCTGATCGGTTTTGCCCGCGACAACGACATTCATCTGACCATCGTCGGCCCGGAACAACCGCTCAGCAAGGGGCTGGTTGATGCCTTTGAGGATGCAGGACTGCGATGTTTCGGCCCGACCCGGGGCGCTGCCCAACTGGAGAGCTCCAAGGCATTCTGCAAGGACTTCATGCAGCGTCACGCCATTCCGACGGCAGCGTATGCCACATTCAGCGAGATTGACCCTGCCATCGAGTACCTGGCTACAGCCAGCATGCCAATCGTGATCAAGGCCGATGGCCTGGCCGCCGGCAAGGGTGTCATCATTGCCGAGAATCTTGATCAGGCCACGGCAACCGTGCGTGACATGCTGTCCGGAAATGCCTTCGGCGAGGCCGGTCACCGGGTGGTGATCGAGGAATTCCTTGCCGGCGAGGAAGCCAGTTTCATCTGCCTGTGTGCCGATGACAAGTTTGTCGCGCTGGCCTCATCGCAGGATCACAAGGCCGTCGGCGATGGCGACACCGGCGACAATACCGGCGGCATGGGTGCCTATTCACCATCCCCGCTGGTCACCGAAACAATGCACCAGCGTATCGTCGACGAGGTGATCCGCCCGACACTCGACGGCATGCGTGCCGAGGGTCACCCGTTCACCGGTTTTCTCTATGCCGGCCTGATGATTGGCGCTGACGACTCGATACGCGTGCTGGAATTCAATGTGCGATTCGGCGACCCGGAAACACAGCCGGTGATGATGCGACTGAAGTCGGATCTGGTGAGCCTGTGTGATGCAGCCCTGGACGGATCGCTCGATGACTGCCAGGTTGACTGGGACCAGCGCGCAGCACTCGGGGTGGTGATGGCAGCCGGTGGCTACCCGCACAGTTACGACAAGGGGGCCCGCATCGATGGCCTGGATGAGGTCACCGGTGCCAAGGTGTTTCATGCCGGCACGGCACTCAGCAATGATGCAGTGGTGACGGCCGGTGGCCGTGTGCTGTGTGTCTGCGCCCTGGGCGAGACGGTCACCGAGGCACAGCAGCAGGCCTATGCGGCAACGCGCGGCATCCATTTCGATGACTGCTTCTATCGCAGCGACATCGGCTATCGGGCCGTAGGTCGGGAACAGCACAGCGATTGACCACAATCCGATTGATTCAGGTCAAGCCCGGGACCTGTTTTATGCGGTAGCGAATGCACCTGATTGCCTTCAGGTGATATCATTCATTGACACAGAATTGACCGCTGCAGGCTAGACTGGCGCTGTGGCAAGCAATTGGCAGGATTTCCCGATGACGCAAGCAATTGACAAAGAAACGCAGGAACGGCTGGATGACTTTCAGGCCCGTATCGATGCCGAAGACAAGATTGAACCGAAGGACTGGATGCCCGATGCCTATCGCCGCACCCTGATCCGACAGGTTTCACAGCATGCGCATTCGGAAGTGATCGGCATGCAGCCCGAGGGAAACTGGATAACCCGGGCGCCCACACTCAGGCGCAAGGCCGTACTGCTGGCCAAGGTCCAGGATGAAGCCGGGCATGGCCTGTATCTTTACAGCGCTGCAGAAACCCTGGGTGAGCCACGCAGCAAGATGATCGCCGATCTGCAATCGGGCAAGGCCAAGTACTCTTCCATATTCAATTACCCGACAGTCTCCTGGGCAGACATTGGCGCCATCGGCTGGCTGGTCGACGGTGCAGCCATTGTCAATCAGGTCCCGCTGTGTCGAACCTCCTACGGCCCCTATGCCCGTGGCATGATTCGCATCTGCAAGGAAGAGAGTTTTCACCAGCGACAGGGCTACGAAATCATGACGGTGCTGGCGCGTGGAAATGACGCCCAGAAGGCCATGGCCCAGGATGCGCTGAACCGCTTCTGGTGGCCGTCGATCATGATGTTCGGCCCCTCGGACAACAATTCACCCAATTCCGCCCAGTCCATGGCATGGAAGATCAAGCGGTTCAGTAACGATGAACTGCGCCAGAAATTCATCGATCAGACCGTGCCGCAGGCCGAGCACATCGGCCTGACGATTCCGGACCCCGATCTGAAATGGAACGAGGAGCGCGGACACTACGATTTTGGTGAAATCGACTGGGACGAATTCTTCAACGTCATCAAGGGCAATGGAAAATGCAACCGGCAGCGCATACGTCATCACGTAGCTGCACACGAAGAAGGCCAGTGGGTGCGTGAAGCAGCCGCAGCCTACGATGCCAAACAACGCGACCGCAGGAAACAACAGGTAGCCTGATGACCGACACCAATGCACTGCCTCTGTACGAGGTGTTTATCCGATCCAAGCGAGGCCTGGACCACAAGCATGTGGGCTCACTGCATGCGGAAGATGATGAAATGGCACTGCAGTACGCGCGCGATGTCTATACCCGTCGCTCCGAAGGCGTCAGTATCTGGGTGGTCAAATCCTCCGAGATCACTGCTTCCCAGGAAGATGATGACGATGCCTTCTTCGACCCGATGGACGACAAGCCCTACCGTCATGCCACCTTCTACTCCGTTCCCGACGGCGTCGAGAATATCTGACCATGGCTGCAGACACACAACAGGCCGATATTGCCCGTTATGCCATGGGCCTGGGCGATGATGCCCTGACCCTGGGCCATCGACTTTCCGAGTGGTGCTCCAATGGCCCCTATCTCGAGGAAGATATCGCGCTGATCAATATCGCGCTGGACTACATTGGCCGCGCACGCATGTTCCTTGACTATGCGGGTCGGGCCGAGGGTCAAGGCCGGGACGAAGATCAGCTGGCCTACTTCCGCGATGACGCCGAATTCAGGAACCTGCTTATCTTCGAACTGCCGCGGGGTGATTTTGCCGAGTCCATTGCGCGACAGTTCATCGTCGATCATTTCTATGTGCTGTTCTACCAGGCGCTGTCACAATCGACCGACAGCACCCTGGCCGGCATTGCTGCCAAGGCGATCAAGGAATCGCGCTATCACCTCAAGCACAGCAACAGCTGGATGCTGCGGCTGGGTGACGGCACCGAAGAATCAGCACAGCGAATCCAGCAGGCGCTGGAAGACCTCTGGGGCTACCATTTCGAGCTGTTCGAGATGACCGATCTGGACCAGCGACTACTCGAGGCCGGTATTTCCGTTGACCTCGCCCAGCTCAAGCCACACTGGGACGAGCAGATCGACGAGGTGCTTGAAAAGGCGACACTGACACGCCCTGAAGACAGCTGGACACAGTCCGGTGGCCGAAACGGTGAGCACACCGAACATCTGGGTCACCTGTTGACCGAGCTGCAGTTCCTGCAGCGATCACACCCCGGTCTTGAATGGTAGCCCACATGTCAACTGCCCTGTCCGTGGACACCGTGCACAGCCTGCTCGAATCAGTCTGTGACCCGGAAATCCCGGTGCTCACGGTAGCTGATCTGGGCATCATCCGCGACGTCAGGCTGATTGATGACAGGATCGAAGTCACTATCACGCCCACCTACAGCGGCTGCCCGGCAATGAATACCATCGAGCAGGACATCCGGAAGGTGCTGGCTGAAACCGGCATGGAGATCGTGGTGCATACCAGCTATTCGCCGGCCTGGAGCAGTGACTGGATGAGTGAGAACGGACGCGAGAAGCTGCGCGCCTACGGCATTGCACCGCCACAGAAATCAACGCATTCAAAACGGGAACTGCTGGGCGAGGTGACAGTGATCAACTGTCCGCACTGCGGTTCCGACAATACACGACTGATCAGTGAGTTCGGTTCGACGGCCTGCAAGGCCATGCACCACTGTGACGATTGCCTGCAACCCTTTGACTATTTCAAGTGCATATGACACGGGCACACTTTCATACACTGACCATTCGCGACATTCGCCAGGAAACCCCCGATACCATCTCGGTCTGCTTCGAGATACCGGATGAACTGGCCGAGGATTACCGTTACCTGCCAGGACAGCACCTGTCCCTGAAGACCGAAATCGACGGCGAGGAGCTCAGACGCAGCTACTCGATCTGCAGCAGTGTTTCGGATGGAGAAATGCGCGTCGCCATCAAGCGTCATCCGCATGGTGTGTTCTCGAATCATGCCAACGACCACTTCAGGCCCGGTGATCGCATCGAGGTGATGCCACCGCAGGGACGGTTCACCCTTGAGGCAAATACCGACAACCGCAAGCACTACCTGTTGTTTGCTGCCGGTTCGGGCATCACACCGATCATCGCGATTCTGAAGACGATACTCGAGCATGAACCTGACAGCCGCGTCACGCTGGTCTATGGCAACCGGGACGTCAAGCACATCATCTTCCGTCACCGCCTGCATGCACTCAAGAATGCCCATGTGGATCGATTCAACCTGATTCACGTGCTCAGCCGTGAATCCCGTGGCAGTGACTTCCAGAACGGCCATATCGATGCCGACAAACTGGCCACGCTGAACGAGAAAATCGTGCCACTGGCAAACATTGATGATGTCTACATCTGCGGGCCGCAACTGATGATCAAGGACCTGCGCGATGCACTGACAAAACAGTACGGTCTCGAGAAATCACAGATTCACCTCGAACTGTTCGGCGTGTCACAGGCCGCCGCTGCAGAGCGTGAACAGGTCGATCCGTCAACGCTGGCCGACCAGGCACGCATCACGGTGATCGTTGATGGCAAGGAAAGCCGCGTGACCATGACAGATGCCTCCGAATCCATTCTAGATGCCGCGCTCAATGCCGGCTCGGACCTGCCATTTGCCTGCAAGGGCGGGGTCTGTGCCACCTGCCGTGCCAAGGTGATACACGGCGAAGTGCGAATGGACACCAACTATGCTCTCGATGAGGACGAAGTGGATCAGGGCTACGTGCTCACCTGTCAGGCACATCCGGTGTCGGATGAGGTCACCGTGGACTATGATCACATATAACGATTGAATCGATTGCCGGAGCAGTATTCCGCCGCGGCTTTGGTTACAATGCCGCTGTCCACCTTCAGAGACCGGTCACATGTTTGAACATCTCGACATCATTCCACCAGATCCGCTGCTGGGTCTGATCGCTGCACACCGCAATGACCCACGCCCGGACAAAATAGACCTGGGTGTCGGCGTGTTCAAGGATGATCACGGTCATACGCGACTGCTGGACTGCGTCAAGCAGGCCGAAGCACGCCTGTATGAGATCGAGGACACCAAGACCTATCTGGGCCCACCGGGCGTAACCGGCTTCAATCAGGCCATCACCACCCTGCTCTATGGTGCAGACAATCAGGCCGTGGCCGACGGTCGCGTGATGACTGTTCAGACACCGGGTGGCACCGGTGGGCTGCGCGTGGCCGGTGATTTCATCAAGCGCGCCAAACCCGATGCCACGCTGTGGATGACCGACCCGACCTGGGCCAACCACAATGCCCTGTTCCCGGCCGCTGGCATCGAAATACGGCATTTCCCCTACTACCGCGCCGAAGACAGCTCACTTGATTTCGACGGCATGATGAGCACGCTGCAACAGGTGGGTGCTGGTGATGTGGTCATGTTGCATGGTTGCTGTCACAACCCCAGCGGCATCGATCTGTCACCCGATCAGTGGCGCGAGTTTGTGGCACTGGCAGCGAAAAACGGATTTACGCCCATGGTTGATATCGCCTATCAGGGATTTGGCAACGGCCTGGATGAAGATGCGCTGGGTGTACGTCTGCTGGCTGATACCGTGCCTGAAGCCATCATCGTCAGTTCCTGCTCAAAGAATTTCGCGCTCTATCGCGAACGATGTGGTGCCATTTCACTGGTCTGCAGCAGTGCTGAATCGGCCCGCGCGGCTGAAACCCATATTCACAACCTGACCCGGGTGCTGTATTCCATGCCACCCAGCCATGGTCCTGCCATGGTGGATCTGATCCTGCACGATGAGGGGCTGACAGCACGCTGGCACGAGGAATTGGCCGAGATGCGCGATCGCATCAATTCACTGCGCAAGCTGGTGTCGGACAAGGCCGCCGCAGCCGGCCTGCCCAGGGATTTCGGCTTCATCGAGAAACAGCGTGGCATGTTCTCCTTCCTGGGCATCAGCCGGGAACAGGTGAAGACCATGGCCGATGACTACGGCATCTACATGGCCGGCTCATCGCGCATCAACGTGGCCGGCTTCAATAGCGACAATGTCGATTACTTCATCGATGCGCTGGGCAGGGTACTGACACTCACAGGTGCTGACTGAAGAACAGCACCACGGCCTGCTGGTAGATGTCACGGTTTTCCTTCTTGCGGTAGCCGTGACCCTCATTGAGGGCGTTCATGTACCAGACAGGCTGACCGTTCTCGCGTAAGGCCCTGACGATCTGCTCCGCTTCGGTCACTGGCACCCGCGGATCATTCTGCCCCTGAACCACCAGCATGGGCGCCTGTATCTTTTCGACATTGTTGAGCGGGCTGATCTTCTGCAGGAATTCACGCATCGCCGGATTTCGCTCATCACCGTATTCCACCCGCCTCAGGTCGCGCCGGTAATCCTGGGTATTCTCCAGGAAGGTGACAAAATTGCTGATGCCGACAATATCCACGATGGCCCTGAGCCTGTCACTGTAATGCACACCACAGGCCAGCACCATGTAACCGCCGTAGCTGCCGCCAATCACCGCAACCCGGTCCTTGTCCATGTCAGGCTGGGTCTCGATCCAGTCCAGCAGGGCACCGATATCCTTCACCGAATCCTCCCGGTTGAAGCCGTTATCCAGCGAGACATAGGACTTGCCGTAGCCGGAGGAACCACGCACGTTGGGCACAATCACGATGGCGCCGAGTTTTTTCATCCACATCTGGTAGCTGCTGTTGAATGACGGTCGCGCCTGACCTTCCGGGCCGCCATGGATCGAAATGATCACCGGTCGTTTCTCGCCATTGCCTGTTGTGTCTGGTCGATAGACGAAGGCCGGGATCTGGCGCGTCTGCCCGTCCACCCTATCGAAGGTGGGGAATTGAACCAGCTCGGGCTCGGCAAAGGATTCGGTATCCAGTCCACCCACCTCGCTGTGCGTCCATCGGGTCAGCCTGCCATGGGAGAGGGGGTCGTCACCCAGTTCCAGCACAAAGGTGTCGCTGGGCGTCTGTGCCGTGTTCAGCGTCATCGCCAGGCGACTGCCATCCGGGCTGAAGGTAGCACCGAAGGCCAGACCCACGGGCAGTGCATCAATCCTGCGGTACTCGAAACTGTTGGGATCCATCAGGTAGTATTCGGTCAGTCCACCGGCATTGGTGGCAAACAGTGCGCGCTTGCCGTCATCACTGAGCACGAATCCGGTGACGTTCCAGGGGATGTCGCGTGATATCCAGGTGATCTTGTCGGGCGAATCCACCGACGCATGGGCCAGTCGGGTAAACTCACTGCCCTCGTCACTGGTGAAGAAAAACCCGCTGCCATCGGCAGTAAAATCGTACGGCAGGTTGACCGAGCTGGGATCATCACCACCCACCAGTGGTCTCACCTTGCCGCTGACCAGATCCTTCAGCAGCACTCTGGAACGTGTCACGCTGATGTAATTGACGATCAGCAGTTTGCTGTCATCGGGACTGAAGG
Organism: Lysobacterales bacterium; assembly: GCA_965212525.1. Lineage (GTDB taxonomy): Bacteria > Pseudomonadota > Gammaproteobacteria > Xanthomonadales > SZUA-38 > SZUA-38. Next base: position 169,204 of record CBDBVC010000058.1, on the reverse strand, counting down.
CGGCCGGTCCCCACCAGGTGCCGTCTGGTGACTCGAAGGCCACATCGGCTGATTCGGGATTGTCAGGATCCATCATCCAGATATCGTTGGAAGCACCATTGCGTCGGGTCGACTGATAGGCGATGCGGTTTCCGTCGTGATTCCACAGCACCGCACCGTTGCGCGATTCACCGTCACTGATCATTCGGGTGCTGCCATCCTGCTTCAGCGTGAAGATCTGTGAAAACTCGCTGCCGCCCGCATCCATGGTGAAGGTCATGCGATCGCCACCCGGCTGTCGCGTGATGCCACCGATGGGCTCATCAAAGAAGGTCAGCTGATAGCGTGCACCACCGGGCATCGAGACACGGTGCAGCTGCGAAACATCACCGAATCGAGTGCTGACATAGACACTGCTGCTGTCGGCCGACCATTCCTGGAAACTGGCCGAACGCACATTCTGGTAACGGTTGAGGTCATTGACGATTTCATCGGGAATGGGTGGTATCCCCTGCATGACGAGATTGCCGTTGTTTGCCGTGCGCTCGGCAATGACGGCATCAGCGACAGGGCGGTTGTCAGCCTGGGCGACGCCAAGGGTCAGTAACAGGCTGATCAGAAATGTGGGTCTGGATGGTGTCATGTCTGTGTTCCGTTTGGGTGGGGTGTTCAACAGGGCCCGTAGATCATACAGAGGATCCTTGCTGAACTAAATGCATGAAAAGTCATGAATTGAACAATGTTCAGTCTATCGGAAGTGGCTGAACAACGGGCAACGGTTCGTCGCAGGATCGGTGTGGTCTGTCCCGCTTATCACTTCAGTCCATCTCAAACGGCTTGTGACGGCAAATCACTCTCACAATAATCGGCGCCAATCCAGCAGGAGTCATGGCAGTGAACACACTACTCGGTCTCGGCGCATCCCTGATGATGGCCAGCAATGCCGTCAGCGACATCAACCCGGAATTTTCTGGCAAGACCATCAGCATCTCGGTTGTCGAGGTGACCGATCAGCCGCCGCTGATCGACGGGGTCATCTCCGAAGCGTTCTGGCAGCAGGCCACCGTAGTTGACGATTTCCATCAGGCCAAGCCCGAAGAATTCGAGCGCCCGAGCCAGCGAACGGAAGTGCGCATCGCCAAGGACAATGACAGCCTGTATATCGCGGCAAAAATGTTCGATGACACCCCGGCTGAAATCAAGGCCAACGAATTCATCCAGGGCAATGACACCGACGCCGACGACCAGTTTCATGTGGTGCTCGACACTTTCAAGAACACCCGCAATGGTTATTTTTTCCAGCTCAACCCGAACGGCATCCGCAACGAGGCACTGATCACCAACTCCTCCTCGGATGACGACTGGACCACCATCTGGCAGGGCGAGGCCTCGATTACCGAGAATGGCTGGGAGCTGGAAATGGCGATTCCGTTCAAGTCGCTGTCATTCAGCCCGGATCAGAGTGAGTGGGGCATCAATTTCGGCCGCGTGATTCGCCGTAACCAGGAGATCATCGCCTGGTCATCCGAGGGTGCCGACAGCTGGGAAATGGCACCGATCGTTGCCGGCTCGATCGACCGCATGACCGACATGAACCAGGGACGCGGTCTGGACATTGCCGCCTCGATGGTCAGCCGAGCCGTGTCAGGAGAGTCTGCCGAATTCAAGCCCTCGGTCGATATCTTCTACCGGCCCACACCCGAGCTGACCTGGGCAACGACGTTCAACACCGACTTTTCCGCCACCGAAGTGGATGACCGTGTGGTGAACCTGAGTCGATTTTCGGTGTTTCTGCCAGAAAAACGCGATTTCTTTCTGCAGGACACGCACCTGTTCCGATTCGGCAACCTGCGCGGCAACGGCATGCCGTTTTTTTCAAGACGCATTGGACTCGGTGATGATGGTCTGCCGCTGGATATCGATGTCGGCACCAAGCTGACCGGCCGCCTGGGTGAATATGAATATGGTGTACTGGCCGTGAAACAGGATTCGGCCTTCGGTGGCGAGACCATCACGGTGGCTCGCGGCAGCCGCAACATGGGCGAGCGCTCGCGTGTCGGCATGCTCTACACCGATGGCGACCCGGTACGCGGTGTCGGCAACCGGGTCTATGGTGCCGATTTCAACTACCAGAACAACGATTTCATGGGCGACAAGACCCTGCGCAGCAACGCCTGGGTGCTCAACAGTGATGACGGCGAACTGGGCAGTGACCAGGCCTGGGGCGTGACACTGGATTATCCCAACGATGCCGTCAGCATCCGCAGCTCGTTTACCGAGATTGGCGAGGGTTACAGCCCCTCGCTGGGATTCGTCAACCGCTCGGGAATTCGCCAGGCTCGACTGAACATGGGGCGCCGATTTCGCTTCAGCGACCAGTGGATCAACCGGGTCAATCTGTGGTCGAACTTCAGGCGGGTGACTGACCTCGATGGCAACAAGCTCAGCTCTGATTATCGAATCTGGCCGGTCAATATCGGGTCTGAAAGCGGCGACTTCATGAGCATCGGCGTATTCGATCACTACGAGAATCTGGACGAATCCTTCGAGATCATCCCGGACCTGACCATTCCCGATGGCGAATACCGCTTTCGCCGCTACCGGGTCTTCATGGAAAGCGCCGAATCACGCCCGCTGAGTTTCAGGGCCGTCTACACCACCGGTGAATTCCTCAATGGTGAACGTGACGACATGGAATTCGGTGTCGACTGGCGACCGATGAGCCGGCTGTTGCTCTCGGCCAGCACCATCCAGTCCGAACTGGATCTGGACACCGGCTCGGGCAAGACACGACTGCACCGCTTCCGTTCCGAATTCGCCATCAACAGCGACTGGGCCTGGCTCAACAATTTCCAGTACGACAACATCAGTCGCCAACTGGGCGTCAACAGCCGCCTGCGCTGGATACCCAGAGCCGGACAGTCGATGTATCTGGTGCTCAACCAGACGCACCTCAACCTTGACAGCTGGGAGAAGCAGGATGAGGAACTGAGCCTGAAGCTGTCCTATACCTGGCGATTCTGACACTGATCCTGCCCGTTTCCGGGCAGCCAATCGAGCAATTGATGTTGCCCTGTTGTGCGCGTCACAACGGGGCCTCGCAGGCATTCGGGATCTCGATCAACTTGTGTTACATTGACTCTTTTTTCACCAGCCGGTGATGCCATAGATGAGGGGTCGCATGAAACAGTTCCGTCTCGTTTTACCAGTTCTTGTTTGCCTGTTGTTCACCACGGTCCATGCCGATGATGACAAGGACATCATGTCCAGCGGCACCTTTGCCGGCATGAAGCTCCGCAATATCGGACCGGCACTGATGTCGGGCCGTATCGCCGATATCGCCATCCATCCCGAGCATGAGAATACCTGGTATGTGGCTGTGGGCTCGGGCGGGGTATGGAAAACCGTCAATGCCGGCACCACCTGGACACCCCTGTTCGACAAGCAACCGGTCTATTCGATTGGCTGCATTACCATCGATCCGCACAACCCGAACACCATCTGGGTTGGCACGGGTGAAAATGTCGGCGGGCGCCACGTCAGTTTCGGCGACGGGATCTACCGCAGTGACGATGGTGGCAGCACCTGGCGCAACCTCGGCCTGGGCGATTCAGAACACATCTCCAAGATCATTGTGCACCCGGATGACCCGAATACAATCTGGGTGGCCGCTCAGGGCCCACTGTGGTCGGCAGGCGGCGACCGTGGCCTGTTCAAGTCCACCGACGGCGGTGAAAACTGGAACAATGTGCTGTCAGACGGGGAATGGACCGGTGTCACTGATGTGCTGATTGATCCACGCAATCCCGATCGTCTCTATGCCGCAACCTGGCAGCATCACCGCACGGTTGCCGCCTACATGGGTGGCGGTCCTGAAACCGGCATCCACCGCAGTGAGGACGGCGGCGAGACCTGGACCGAACTAGAAAAGGGGCTGCCCGAAGGAAACATGGGCAAGATCGGTCTGGCGATCTCCCCGCAGAAGCCGGATGTGATTTATGCCGCTATCGAGCTGGATCAGCGCACGGGTGCGGTCTACCGTTCTACCGACCGCGGCGCCAGCTGGAAGAAGGGTGCCGACGCCGTTGCAGGGGCCACGGGTCCGCACTACTACCAGGAGCTGTATGCCAGCCCGCACGCCTTCGACCGACTCTACCTGGTTGATGTGCGCATGCAGATTTCAGACGACGGCGGCAAGACATTCCGTCGCATGAAGGAGCAATCCAAGCATTCGGACAACCACTCGATCACCTTCAAGGCCGATGACCCTGAATACCTGCTGGTCGGCACCGATGGTGGCATCTACGAAAGCTTCGATCTGGCAAAAACCTGGCGCTTCGTCGCCAATCTGCCGATCACACAGTACTACAAGCTGGCTGTGGACGATGCCGAACCGTTTTACAACATCTACGGCGGCACCCAGGACAACAATACCCAGGGTGGCCCTTCACGCACCGACAATGTCCACGGCATTCGTAATGCCGACTGGTTCATCACGCTGTTTGGTGATGGCCACCAGCCGGCGATTGAACCGGGCAATCCCGACATCATGTATTCCCAGTGGCAGCAGGGCAATCTGGTTCGGGTAGACCGCACCACCGGTGAGCGAGTCTACATCCAGCCGCAGCCGGACGCCGATGAAGTCTCGGACCGTTTCAACTGGGATGCCCCGATTCTGGTCAGTCCGCATGATCCCACACGCCTGTTTTTCGCCTCACAACGCGTCTGGCAATCGGATGACCGCGGTGACAGCTGGCAGGCCATTTCCGGTGACCTGACGCGCGACCAGGATCGCATGCTGCTGCCCTTCATGGGCCGCCAGTGGAGCTGGGATTCCACCTGGGACGTGCTGGCCATGTCTAATTACAACACCATCACCTCACTGGCACAGTCCCCGCTGGACGAGGATATCCTCTACGCCGGCACCGATGACGGCCTGATCCAGGTAACTTCCGATGGCGGTGACAACTGGACTGAAATCGAGGTGGGCGCTCTGCCGGGCGTGCCCGACACCGCCTTTGTCAATGACATCAAGGCCGATCTTTACGATGCCGACACCGTCTATGTGGCGCTGGATGACCACAAGAGCGGCGACTTCAAACCGTATCTGCTCAAGAGCACCAACCGCGGCAAGTCATTCAAGTCGATTGCCGATGACCTGCCCGACAAGCACCTGGTGTGGCGCGTGGTTCAGGATCACGTCAGGGCCGAACTGCTGTTCGCAGGGACGGAATTCGGTGTCTTCTTTACCGTCGATGGCGGTGATCAGTGGATCGAACTGACCGGTGATGCCCCAACAATCTCCTATCGGGATCTGGCAATCCAGCGTCGCGAGAACGATCTGGTTGGCGCCACCTTCGGTCGGGGCTTCTTCGTTCTCGATGATTACAGTCCGCTGCGGGAGGTGACCCGCGACAAGCTTGAATCCGGCCCGATGCTGATGACCGGCCGCAAGGCCTGGTGGTATATCGAGCAGGGCCCGCTGGGTCAGAGCCAGAAGGCCTCGCAGGGTGAAGCCTATTACACCGCTCCGAATCCGCCCTTTGGCGCCACCTTCACCTATTTCCTGCCCGAGAACCTGAAAACACTGAAGCAGATCAGAACCGAACAGGAGAAGCCGAAAATCGAATCAGGCGCCGACACTCCGTTCCACGGCTGGGATGAGGCCGAGGCCGAGCGGCGTGAAGCCAAGCCGGTGATCGAACTGACGGTGCGGGACGAGGATGGGAATGTGGTACGTCGACTAACAGGCCCGGCGAAAAAAGGGTTTCATCGCGTCACCTGGGATCTGCGTTACCCCAATATGGACGCCATCACCAATCCTGCAGCGGATGAGGATAATGACAACAACCGTGGTTTCCTCGCCACACCCGGCAATTACACGGTTTCGATGGCACAGCGTGTTCGCGGCGTTCTCACTGAGCTTTCCGGGCCACAACCGTTTGTCGTCGAGCGCATGACCAAGGGTGCACTTGATGGTGCAGAGCCCGAAGCGGTGGTGGATTTCTGGAAACGGCTGTCGGCCATGCAGCGCCGAAGTACGGCAGCTGGCGCCACCATCACTCGCACTTTTGAACGCATCAAGATACTTGAGAAGGCCTTGACGCGATCGACTGACCTTCCCGCAGACCTTAAAGCGGAACTGGAAACCATTCGTCAGGACCTGTTCGCCCTGCAGGAAACCCTGGGTGGCAACCAGTCGAAAAACCGGATTGGCGAAAAGGGCCCGCGCACCGTCAACAACCGGCTGTTCGTGGCCATGATCGGCACCGGGTTTTCAACCTACGGACCCACCGTCACCCATCTGCGAAGCATCGATATCGCCGAATCGGAGTTCGCTGGTATTTCAGACAAACTGAACGTACTGACCCAGCAGCGCCTGCCGGCACTTGAAGCCAGAATGTCTGCCGCTGGCGCACCCTGGACACCCGGCACACCCGTCCCCGGATCCTGATCTGCATTCAATGCTGCGACAGTCGCCTGACTGTCGCAGCGCTCACTCGAAACCGTTCTCGAACACATCGTCCATGACCTCATGGAAGATATCATCAAAGTGAACCACCAGATCCTCGTTGGCCGGCGCAATCATGCGCAGCCACAGCCGCACACATAGCGCCTCGGGTGCAGTGCGGTAATCTGCCATGGTCAGCGTCCAGTCCGAATCACTGAACACCAGCGCCGTAGTCACCGACCCCGGAAGGCTGTTACCAAAACAACCGGGATTGTCAAAACTGGTGACGAACAGCTGGGCCCGGCCAACGGCCACCTGGCCGGACGGAATAAAAATCTGACCCCCGAAGAAATACACACGATCCCCGCTGACCTCGAATTTCTGAGAGGCAGCCGGAGGCAGCCTGAACGTTGATTCGGCCGGCAGAAACCCGCGCAGTGAACCGGACTGATTATCATCAGCTGCATCGAGCGAGTCATGGCGCTGTTCAACGCCAAAACCGGTGAATGGATCCCACTGTGCGATTGATCCGTCAAAGCCACCATTGAGGACCATGTTCGGTTGCGCCTTGGCCGTGTTCATTACGCCAGTCAACAGCAATAGCAGAAGGAGAAAGGTGTTTTGTTTCATGTCAGTGTCCTGAAGTTCTCATCATTGCAACAAAGCACGTGAGTACTGCGGAATTCCGCCACTGCCGTTTATACTGGACACCGCCACAACTGATCGCCCGATCCACATCATGCTGCATATCGCACTCTATGAACCGGAAATACCGCCCAATACCGGCAACATCATTCGCCTGTGCGCCAATACTGGTGCCCGACTGCACCTGATCCATCCGCTGGGCTTCTCACTGGATGAAAAACGCATGCGCCGGGCCGGTCTGGATTACATCGACCCGGGACTGTACCGTGAGCATGCGAATTACCAGACCTTCGGGCAGTGGTGCAATGGCCGCCGGTTGTTAAGCCTGTCCACTCGCTCCTCACGGCGTTACAGTGAACACCACTTTGCTGACGAGGATGTGATGCTGTTCGGTCCCGAGACACGTGGCCTGCCCGATGATGTGCTGTCGTCATTGCCACAGCATCAGCAGCTGACCCTGCCGATGGTAGCCGGCTCTCGCAGCCTGAATCTGTCCAATACCGTGGCCGTGGTCCTGTACGAGGCCTGGCGCCAGCTGGATTTTCAGTCACTGCCTGCAGATTCCGGTACTTGACCCGACCATGACTGCACGGTTGATGATTCCGATTCGATGAGCAAACAAGGCAAGACAAATGAACAAGACACAATGGGTTGAAGTATTCGAGGCTGCCGGCCTCAGTGAGCGCATGATGGCTGACTGGCACCAGCAGTTCGAGCACCGGTATCCCGAAGGGCACCAGTCATTCCTGCAATGGCTCGGCCTGACCGAGGATGAAATCAGCGAGATTCGTCAGCGCTTTGGCTAGACTGAACGCCGGTGGCCAGCAGGCTGGCTACCGGTCCCTGAGCCACAGGAGAGTATCATGAAAACGATTTCCGAAGTGGGCCGGGAATACGGCATCTCGCGAAGTACACTGCTGTACTATGATTCGATCGGAGTGCTTTCCCCACGCGCACGCACCCCCAGTGGCTATCGCCTGTATTCCGAAGATGACTGCAGCAGGCTGGCACAGCTGCGACTGTATCGAAACGCAGGCCTGTCATTGCAACAGATCGCCTCCCTGCTGGCCTCGTCCGAATCAGGCGATCATGTCGATTCACGAACTGTGCTGCTACTGCAGAAGCGGCTGGCAGCCATCAATGAGGAAATCGCTGCTCTGCGCGCTCAGCAGCAGACCATCTGCTCGATCATGAATACCAATCTGCCCGAACTTGACCCCAGGGCGCTGAGCAAGCAACGCTGGACTGGCGTGCTGCGAGCGGCTGGGTTTGACGACGATGATATGAGAAGATGGCACGTCGAATTTGAACGACTGGCTCCCGATGCCCATCAGGAGTTTCTTGAATCACTGGCCATTGACGAAAACGAAATTGACACGATTCGGCGCTGGTCCAGGCAAACGCCAGGTCACGATACAAGATGAAACTGAACTACAAATCCTTTCACCCGCTAAAACTTCCCGTGGTGATCGTCCACGGCCTGTTCGGTTCGGCCGGCAACTGGCAAAGCATCGCCAAGCAACTGGGAAACCAGGCCGATGTGTATTGCATCGACCTGCGCAATCATGGTGATTCTCCTCATGATGCCGATGTCAGTTTCGAGGCCATGGCCGATGACCTGGCCGAATTCATCGACGTGCACTGTCCGAATAACGGTGAGACCGGCAGAGCGCGTCTGGTGGGACATTCCATGGGTGGCAAGGTTGCCATGCGCCTGGCATTGACCCGTCCCGAACGCGTCCACTCGCTGATTGCCGTGGATATCGCACCGGTGGCCTACCAGCGCGGTTTCCGTCGATTTATCGATGCCATGCTGGCCATGCAGATGGATCAGATCAGCAGCCGCAGGGATGCCGATGCCTTCCTGGCTCCGGTAGTGGAAGACGCTGGTGTGCGCAGTTTCCTGTTGCACAATCTCAGGCGTGATTCAGCCGGTGAATTTTACTGGCGCATTGGCATCGAGCACATCGCCCGTGGCCTGGAGACCATTGCCGGCTTCCCCGATGACATCCTCGAAAGCCGCTTTGATGGGCCGGCACTGTTCCTTTCCGGCGGCAATTCCACCTATGTGCGCGATGACCACATGCCACTGATCAGTCGTCTGTTTCCAGCACACGAGCACGAGGTTATCGCCGATGCCGGCCACTGGCTGCATGCCGAGAAACCGGCTGAAGTGATCAGTGCCATCCGTGCCTTCTTTGCGAAGCACCCGCCAGAAGATTAAGATAAAACCACCTGCAGACACCGGACATCACCTTGCCTGCCCAAGAGCAAGCCACGACAGAACGCACAAACCGGCGAGTCGTCTACGACCTGCTGGAGGGCAGCTGGGAAACCTCAGTGGCCGGACGCATTATCAACATCATCATGATCGTGCTGATCGTAGCCAGCGTGATTGCCGTGATGCTGGCTTCGGTGGATGTGATCAATGATGAATTCGGCGACTGGTTCGAAGTCTTCAATATCATCGTCACCATCATTTTCAGTATCGAATACCTGATGCGCATCTGGTCGGCACCCGAGCACCCGCAGGAGCGATTCCAGTCAGCCATCCGTGGACGCATCCGTTTTGCACTGACACCGATGGCCATCATCGATCTGATCGCCGTGCTGCCGCTTTACCTGATGGTGCTGGTACCGGGCCTGAATCTGACCTTCATCCGCATCTTCCGCCTGTTCAGGCTGCTCAAGCTGTCTCGCTATTTTCCGGCGATGCAGCTGCTCGGCCGGGTGACCTACACCGAACGACGCGCGCTGCTGTCTGCCTTCTTTGTCATGATGCTGATGCTGATCTTCTCATCCAGCCTGATGTACCTGATCGAAAATCAGGCTCAGCCTGAAAAGTTCTCCAGTATTCCGGCTGCCATGTGGTGGGGCATGGCCACACTAACCACGGTCGGTTATGGCGATATCACGCCAGTCACGGCACTGGGTCAGTTTTTCGGCACCCTGATTGCCATCTTCGGCATGGGCATGTTTGCCCTGCCGGCGGCCATTCTGGCATCCGGCTTCACCCGTGAGATGCAGAAGAACAGTTTCATGAACCGCTGGCATGCCGTCGCCGGTGTTCCGGTTTTCGCCGACATGACGGCCACTGAAATCGGTGAAATTGCAGCCGCGCTTCATGCCGAAACCGCAGTTCCCGGTGAAGTGCTGTTCGTCGAGGGTGACTACGCCAACGAAGTGTTTTTCATTGTGTCTGGCCGGGTGCAGATCGAACTGAATGAAGAGACATTCCTGCTCAGCCGGGGTGATTTCTTTGGTGAACTGGCGCTGCTCGACGGGCGCACCCGACAGGCCACGGCGAGAACACTGTCCAGCTGCAGTTTTCTGGTACTGGATCAGGTCGACTTCGAGAACCTGTGCGATGCGATTCCAGACATCCACACCCGTTTCACGCGGGTCGCCGAACAGCGTCTGTATGCCAGCAAGCGGCCACTGACTCTCGAGGATGAGCCGGACTGATCAGGCTCCCCGTTCTGCAGCAACCCGTTCCACAATTGATCTCAGATCGGGGTCGGCATCCATCAGCAACTGGAAATCGCGCGTATTCAACGTCAGCAGATCACAGAATCCCTTGGCCAGAACGCTGGCCTTGCGTGGCTGATCAGACAGCAGTGCCATCTCGCCAAAGAAATCACCGCGACCCAGAATCACCGGCTCAGGCTCAACCACCACCTTGACCGCACCGGATGAGATGAAATACATGGCATCACCCTTGTCACCCTCATTCATGATGACTTCATCGGGCAGCACCAGTCTTGGCTGAAGCATCTGTGCAATGGCCTGCTGACGCGTGTCGGACAAGCCGGCAAAAAACGGTACCTTGGACACCAGTTTGCGCGCATCGAGGCCAAGATCCAGCCTCGGATTGATGCTGTGGGATGCGTTGTAACGTGCCATCTCGTTGACCAGATCCTTGTAGATCTCGCCGCCGATGGTCGAGTTCTTGAGCATCCGCTGGTAGCTGGACAGTTCCATCCGGTCAGCCAGGCGATGCAGCAGACGCTCCTTGACCGCAGCCGTGTATTCTGGATAGGTGGCCTCGATGGCGCGAAGCGAATTATTCGTCTTCGCCAGTCGCGCCTCGATGATGTCGTGCAGTTGTGCACTGACCTCATCGGTCACCACTTCATTGACGATTGCAATGACCGACCCCAGCTGGTCACGTAATGACATGCAGGTGGCCTGCAGGATTTCATAGCGATCGGACAATAGTCGCGCCAGCCATTTCTGATAACCGAACTGGCGCTGCATGCGGGCCGCCAGCCGAGCCTGGGCATTGAAGCGCAATGCCTGTTCGTAGACGCTGACATAACCATCTCGGCTGTCGCGCTTGATACCGTCCTGCAAGTCTGCCACCCGGGTCTGTAACTGCCTGCTGATCTCGGTAGAAATCATGCCCTGCTCGAGATAAGTGGCGTAAGCCTGGTTTTCATGCGAGGCCAGCACCCTGAGTCCGGTTCTGATCTGCTGGTCCGGTGACAGTTCGTTGTTGACCGCTTTCTCACGCACATGCTGGCTGCGTTCATTGAATGGCGTGATAACCCGATTGACGATCTGCTTTTCGATACCCTGCTGTTCGGCAGCACTGACCAGCTGATCGGACAATTCCGTCCATGAGCGTGCCAGCACCTTGTCGCGAATGGTTTCATCAACCGGACTGAGCTTGTCCAGCCCGAAGGCGCGCATCACGAACTTGACGGTAGTGGCATTGACAAACAAGGTGAACAGCACGAATCCGCACACCATGATGCCGATGAACGAGCGCACTTCTTCAGGGAATTTTTCATTTTCCATCACGGCCAGCGCCAGTGCCAGAGACACCGCACCGCGCAAGCCGCCCCAGAACATGACGAACTGATAACCCACCTGAACACGCTCCGACCAGCCGAGTCTGGCCAGCAGCGGCAGGAGCCCGAAAATAATGGCAAAGCGTGCCGCGAAAGCCGTCACCAGCAGTACCCCCAGCCACATGAACTGGGTTGAGGTCATCTCGCCCATGATGGTCGGCACTGCCACGCCCACCAGCACGAAGATGACGCTGTTGGCTACAAATCCGAGTTGCTCCCAGACGTGTTCCATGGAATGCCAGCTCGATTTGGAGAGTATGCTGCGACCGCGCGAGCCCAGGACACAGGCTGCTGTCACCACGGCCATGACGCCCGAGACGTGAAGATAGTGTTCGGCCACAATGAAACAGAGATAGGCCAGCGTGATGGTCAGTGCGGTTCTGGCCAGATCCGAGTCACCGAGCCAGCTCAGCACCCAGCAGGCCAGTCGGGCCAGCAGATAGCCGACCACGATACCGCCGACAAACACCATCAGGAATGAAGCAACCCCACCCATTAGTGAGGGGTCTGATTCTCCCAGAATCATTGAGGACAGAATGGTGAATGCAACGATGGCCGTGGCATCGTTGAACAGGCTTTCGCCCTCTACCAGAATGGCCAGGCGTTTGGGTGCACCCAGATCCTTGAATATGGCCACCACGGCAACCGGATCGGTGGCTGAAACAATGGCACCCAGCAATAGACACACCAGCAGCACCTGACCGGAAATGACGTAAATCGCCATACCTGCCACCACGGTCGAAATCAGCAGCCCGATTACTGCCAGCATCAGGATAGGCGGCAGATCGTCCATCAGTCGCCTGACATCAATGGCCAGCGCAGATTCGAACACCAGTGCTGGCAGGAATACGAAGAATACGGCTTCTGAGGTGATTTCCATGCGGTGCAGCGCATGAATCATGTCGCTGGCAAATCCGAGACCACCCTCGGCCGGGACCATGTGAGCCAGCAGGCCGAGCACGATACCGACAGCTGCAAGGGTGACCGTGAATGGCAGTGACAGGCGATTCGAGAGCGGCAGAATGATCACGGCCAGTGTGAGCAGACCCATGACACCCAGAATGGTCAGAAAGACAGCGTGTTCCATTGATACCCCCCGATTCGAACGGCCAACGGACTCACTTTACCTCAGCTGATCATCAGGATCACGCTTCCCGCCAAAAATCAGCAGGTCTGTTGAACAACAGCCTGCCCGCATTTCCTGATATTGCCGGGCACCGGGGCGGTCTGCTGAACAGAAAAATTGCATCTCTATCGGTTATCCATTAGTTTTATGGGCCAGCGTATGTATTGATGAGGGGTCACCATGTCTTCGCTCAACTCAAACAAGGTTGCGGCTGCAATCACCCTGGCCGTGGGATCTGTCTCCACTGCACAGGCAGGCTCGTTTCCGGTTACCAACACCAATGATGCCGGTGCAGGCAGTCTCAGGGATGCGATCAATCTTTCAAATGGCAATGCCGGTGCAGACACCATAGATCTGACCGCCATCGCCAACAGCACCATCACGCTGGCCAGTGATCTGCCGACCATAACTGATGAGGTGACCTTTCTTGGTGCCAATGCCACCGTTGATGGTAACGGCAATGCCGTGTTCTACAGCTACGGTGGCAATACCACCATCAATGACATGACCATCACCGGCGGAATCGGCACCTACTACAACTACAGTCGATACGGTGGCGGCATCTATAGCTACAACGCCTCGCTACAGCTGAATAACGTCACTGTAACGGGCAACACAGCCGATACCGGTGGCGGCATCGCTGTCGGTGGCGGACCGGGTCTGGTCATCAACGGCAGCACCATCAGCAACAACGATGCCGGTGCACTGGGCGGTGGGATACGATTGATCGCTGCGGGCATCGATCTGACCAGCTCCACGGTCAGCAGCAACACATCGCAGGGCGCCGGCGGCGGCATTCACCAGTACGCCGTTCAGAACACGCTGTATTCGACCATCACCGACAGTGAGATCAGCAACAACTCTGCTGGAACCACCAATGGCGGTGTCTATCTCAAATACAATGTGGACATCAGCAACAGCCTGATCGCCGGAAACACCGCAGGTTCATACGGTGGCCTGTCGATCTACGGCAAGTACGGCTCGTTCTGCGAGATCCGGAATACGGTCATCAGCGGCAACACGGCCACCAGCTTTGCCGGCCTGACCGCCAACAATGGAACTTCCGCTGACAGCACCATGACCTGTAATCTGCAGCTGAGCACCATCACCAGCAATACAGCCAACAATGAGGGCGGCGGCATCACGCTGTTAACGGCTGGTGGGCAAGGTGCCACGTACAACAGCTATCTGAATGCGGCAGGTTCAATTGTTTCTGGCAATGCTGCCGGAATTGGTGGGCCCGATATCGACACGCTCGGGATCATCAATCAACCGGACACGGCACTGAAGGATCCGATCCAGATGCTGAATAACGGCAGCCTGACACCCAGAATCATTCGCAGGTCTCTGGGAGATAACGTATCGATTGACGATTACATTCGTGGCAATCCGCGTGGCGGCAACACACTGGTTGCCACACTCGATCATTCGCTGTTTGGCTCCGGTCCTCAGAGTACCGTCGATTTCAATCTGGATGCCGTATCATCCGGCTTGCTGGGACTGGACCCCCTGCTGATGCCACTTGCCAGCATGAACTTCGGGCCCGGACTGTTCGAACCGGGTGCCGGCAGTCCCGCACTGGATGTGGCCGACCCCAATGTTGTCCTGTTCTGTTTCGGTACCGACATCCTCGGTAATCCGAGACCCGACACCTCGTCACAGCTGTGTGACCTGGGCGCTATCGAACTGGCTGCAGCGGCACCACCGCCTGCACCACAGGCGATTCCGGTGCTGGATCGAATCGGCATGATGATCATGACCCTTGGCCTGGGATTGCTGGCCGTACTGGGTTTGCGCAGAAGGCGGGGATAAGCACAACAACCAACTGCCTTTCCGGGCCCGGCTCATGCCGGGCCTATTTCATGTCAGCCTGGCCCCCCTGAAATAGTGCACCCGCATTTCCAGCCGTCGCTGGCTCAGACCGGCATAGGCATAATCGATTTTCGGCCATACCGCAGCCCGCAGCTTGCTGCCAAATGCATCGTGTTCCAGCTCGATCATCACGCCAAGACAATTGTGTGAGTCCGAAGCCTGGTTGTGCTGTTCGAGGATGACGGTGCTTTCCTGCAACATCAGATAGGCCACCCGGGATTGTCTTGAATCCGGTTCGACAAAGGTGCGGTAAAAATAGAACCACTGGCCAAATCGGGGCAACTTCATGGCAACAGCTGTACTGATGCCCAGAATCTCGTCGCTTCTGTCGGAACGGGCCAGCAAGACGGCCTGACGCGCACGCTTGTCCATGTCTACCGGCGTGACAAAAGCATGATGACGGGTCCAGAACGCCACGATCTCGTCTGCCAGCGAGTCGTCCACCTGATCTATCACACTCTCAAAATACATTCGTTTTCCGCCGGGAAATGTCTGTCTCTCATGATAGCAGCTCGCACAGCAACCCTGATCGTTTTCATCCGCAGATGGCACGGAAACCACGTCGCTGTCGCATGATTGTCGAGGCGGATCAATTCTGAATTGAGAGGTATGGAACCATGGACAAGCTCCTTAACAGACTATTGCCAGTGACGCTCATGGCGCTGATGCTGTCGCTGACAGACCTGGCACAGGCAGAGAATTCGACGCAGACCCTCATCACTGAGGATGACGGCAAACAACCCGTATTTCAGTGCAGAACCGGGGCGATCCCCGACTGCACCGGCCGATGTGGCAACTTCTACCGCACCGGCAGCGACTGGAAGGTCAAATCGGTCGAAGTGTACATCATGCACAACGGCAAACTGATCGGCTATGCGCCCCCCATCGACATGGGCATGGCCAACATGGCCGATTTCCGCTCCGACCTGACCAATGCCCAGGAAGAGGCGATCATCGATGTCGCCGAGGGTATCGACATTGACCCCTTTGACAACATCAACATGTCTCTGGCCGAGATCTATGACGAGATGGTGTACAACCTCAGTGACGTCTTTCCCGAGGTAAACCGCAAACCCGGTCAGGACAGCACCATCCTGCGCCATCGCATGACCTGCCCGGTTGACGGCTGCACCTGTGTACTGGAAGACAACGCCGAAACCTCACCGGGTAACAAGATCGATCGGGTGATGCGGTTCTCACGCCTGGTCACGGTACTGGGCGGCAGTGTGACCTACCACATCATCTGGACCGTGCACTACAAGGGTTACGACAGGGCATTCTGGCCCGGCGCCTGCAAGTATTTCTTCTAGTCGATTCAGAGAGCAGGATTGGGCATTCACAATTCCGACGGCGAACGACATAATGGTCACCCGCTGAAGGAGAGCCGACATGCCCAATCCGTTTCATCTGGCCATCGCCGTGCGTGACATCGCTGAAGCCGACGCCTTCTATGGTGGCACACTGGGTCTGAAAAAGGGCCGATCGGCCAGTCACTGGATTGACTACAATCTGTTCGGTCACCAGTTCGTGGTGCACCTGGACGAGTCGCTGGGCCCTGACGGGCGCATCCATGCTCACTGCAACAACGTCGACCGAAAGTCGGTACCGGTACCGCATTTTGGCGTGGTGCTGTCCATGCCGGACTGGCAACAACTGGCCGACCGCCTGACCGAGGCCGGCGTCAGCTTCATTATCGAGCCGTACATACGTTTCCAGGGCGAACCCGGCGAACAGGGCACACTGTTCTTCGAGGATCCGACCGGCAACGCGCTCGAGTTCAAGGGTTTCAACGACATTGAATCCCAGCTGTTCGCCAACTGATCGAGGAATCTGAACCCGGTCACAGTTTTGACCCTCAGAGGGTTAACCAGCGCACAGTTTCGCGATCCCGTCATGGCCGAATGGCAGCCAGTGGCTAGAATCTGAATCACGCCGTGGCGGTCATCACACCCGCACCGGCGAGGGCGTTCTCACAATGGACGACACAGACAGGCGACAACGGCTTGCCGTTGCCGCCCTGAGGTGAACGCCATGAAAATCTCTGTTCTTCTGCTTTTCTTCACCACGGCGCTGGTTTTGATTATTCCGCTCAGTGAACCCGTTCATGCACACGGCAGCATGTCGCTGCCAATGAGCCGGCTCTATGCCTGCCGTTTCGCCGATGATCCCGACAATCCGCAACAGCCCGCCTGTGCAGCGGCCATCGCCGTGATGGGTTCGGGGCCAATCTTCGACTGGGACGGCATTGCCCGCAATGATGCGGACTCACAGCATCAGCAGATCATTCCCGACGGCGAGATCTGCAGTGTGGGTCTGTCGGTCTACGCTGGGCTGGACCTGCCACGTGATGACTGGCTCGCGACATCGGTGAGCATGAACCAGCTTGACGATTATGAGTTCCAGTTGCGGGCCTCGATTCCACACTCCTCACTGGACATGTCTTTCTTCATCACTGAGGACAACTGGCAACCTGCAGATGGCCTCGACTGGAATGACCTGGAGCTGTTCTGCCAGCATGCCAACGTCCCGCTGGAGACCCTGGATGGCGGCTTCGAGGGCTATCGCATGCGATGTGACCTGCCCGCACGCAGCGGTCGACACACCGTGTTTCAGGCCTGGCAACGCGCCGACAGTCCGGCGGCCTATTATTCCTGTATCGATCTGGAATTCGACACCACTCAGCTGCCCGATGCGCTGTTCGGCAACGGGTTCGAAGACTGATTCAGAACAGGATTTCAAGCCCGAAGGGCACCAGCAGTACGGTGGCTATCGCATAGCCGATACGACGCCAGCCAGCGGACCACGATCGTACCTGACGCAAACCAAACAGGGGTCTGAGCAAGCTGGAACGACGGATCAGCTCAAAGCCGATGCTGCAAAATCCCAGTGTGATCAGAATGACAAGCACCGGCTCAAGCACCGGCCCGAGTTGATAGCGAGCCAGACTGCCGGCGGCAACGATCAGCACACTCTGGTGCAGGATGTACCAGGGGTAGACCGCCTCGTTCAGGTAGTCCAGACAGCGCCCTCGCCGCTTCAGCAGCACAGCGCCATATCCGAGGATAGCGAATAGCCAGAGCACCCTGCACAGTCCGTAACTCACACCCATTGCGAGTTGAAACAGTGGCGGCGTGTACGCCGTCTGACCCAGCCAGACGGTGTTGTAGAGGAAGATCATGAACAGTGAAAAGACGATCGCCATAATCGCCATCAACTTGCGAGCCTGCTGCAGTCGTGACCACAGACCCTCGTGCCAACCCAGCAGATAGCCGTACAGCAGGAAGGCAAAGCCGATGGCATTACGGTTGTCATCAATGACCAGCTCGATCGCCAGTACCGGTGCAGCGACAATCCCAAACAGCACAACAGCCGGTGTTCGCGACAATGCATCGATCAGGCGTCGAACAGCACCGGACCTGAGCAGGGGCAACAGTAACACGATCAGCAGCGAAAACTGCCACAGTTCCCGCAGATACCACAGGTGATTGACGTCGATGTGAGGCCAGATACCGGCCGTGTAGCTGTCGAACAGCGGATTGCCCGGCACCAGAAAGGCGACGTAAAAATCCACATAACCCATCGACAGGTCACCGTTGACCGTCATCTCCCAGTACAGCTGGGGCGGCACGATCACCACAATGGCGAACAGCAGCGGTAACAGCAGCCGCAACGAACGCAAACCGACAAACCGATACAGAGTCACCCTGGCGAGGATGAAGCGAATCGCCACACCCGAGACCAGCCACAACAGCGGCATGCGCCAGGGATTGAGCATCAGCATCAGATTCTCCAGCAACTGGGATGTATAGGCACTCTTGTAGTGATAACCCCAGTTGGCCGCATAGAGCATGCCTATGTGATAGAAAATCAACAAACCAAAGGCCAGTACACGCAGCCAGTCCAGATCGGTACGTCTGGCTGGCGGCTGTTCCCGGGCTGGCCTCACAAGGCCAATGAGGGTTTCTTTCAGTGCTGTTGTCACGTTATGATCTTGTCGCTGTACTGAGCCCGATCCTGACCCCGGGCGCGCGGGGAAACCAGCTCAATGTGACGACAAGGGTGCAGACAGTGACAAGCGGCAGGCTGCTGTGACGGGCAAATCATCTAATCAGACTCAAGTGGAGTGCACTGGTGCTGTGGAAACTGTTTGAGCGCTATCAGCGCTGGGCTGAAATCCTGTTCTGGGTCGTCATCGGTGCGCTCCATGCGACGCTCAACGCGCTC
Source organism: Lysobacterales bacterium (assembly GCA_965212525.1). Lineage (GTDB taxonomy): Bacteria > Pseudomonadota > Gammaproteobacteria > Xanthomonadales > SZUA-38 > SZUA-38. The sequence continues at coordinate 150,054 of CBDBVC010000058.1, read as the reverse complement.
TCGACGATCAGCGATTATCAACGTCGACAGCTGCCGCTCGATCACTGGGAAGCCTGGACCTGGGAGCTGAGTTCTTACGTCACGGCCCTGTTGCTGATCCCGTTGATCATTCTGGTCAACCGGCGTTTCCCGATCAGTCTGCCCAGGCCGACCCGAAACCTGTTGCTGCATCTGGGCTTTTCCGCAATCTACTCACTGCTGCATGTGGCCGGGATGGTGGCGATTCGGCAACTGGTCTACGCACAGGCAGGACGGGGTTATGATTTTGGCCACCTGCCAACAGAATTGTGGTACGAATACCGCAAGGATGTGGTCACCTACTTCTCGGTCCTGCTGACCATCTACATCTACCGTTTCATCGTCAGTCGTCTGCGCGGCGAAGCCACGGTGATTGCCACGGGCGAGGACAGCCCGGAGCCCGAGCGGCCCGAGCGATTGCTGATCCGCAAACTGGGCAGGGAGTTCATTGTCCGAATTGCTGACATCGACTGGGTCGAGGCTGCCGGAAATTACATGAACCTGCACGTGGGTGAGCGGATCTACCCGCTACGAGAAACCATGACCGGCCTGGAGCAGCGACTCGATCCGGCGATGTTTGCCCGCATACATCGATCCACCATGATCAATCTGGACCGGGTGCAGGAGATCACACCGCTTGATTCGGGTGATTACTCGGTGCGGCTGGTCACCGGGCAGCGGCTTAATTTTTCCCGGCGTTATCGCGATGGCGTTCGCGAAAAACTCAACTTAGGCGACTGAACCGGTATACCGGTTCACATCTGTTGCGATCGGCATGGTCAGCTCTTACACTGAACAGACAGTACTGGCGATGTCGACAGGGGAAGGGCAACGACCACGCTGGCACACTGTTGTTGCCGATTGGACACACTGGGAGCACCACCACCATGCACCAAGTCAGACGGGTCATTCAGTCTCTCGCCATCCTTTTCGCGGTCTTGCTTGTCGCCGCCTGTGGCCGCCAGACCAAACCAGACCTGCAGCGACTGTACGGTGCCACCGCCAACAATACCGATCAGCCCCCGCTGATCTTCATCCACGGCGTGCTGGGCAGCCGACTGCGTGAGAACCAGCTGCAGCAGGAGATCTGGACCGGTTCATTGACCAAGCTGCTGTTCAGCGATTTCGAAAACCTGGCGCTCGAGATCGATCCGCAGACGCTGGCCAATATCGAACCCGATGAGACGGCTTTTGCCATCACCGGACGTAGCCGCCGGCAAGGACTTCTATCGCAAGATCATCGAAACGCTGGACAAGTCGGGTGGCTACACAGAAGCCACACCCGGCGAACCGGTTACCGATGATCAGAAACGGTTCTACATCTTTGTCTATGACTGGCGTCAGGACAACGTCAGGAGTGCAGCCAGACTGGATCAGTTCATCCAGCAGATCCGGCGTGATCACGGCAACCCTGATCTGAAAGTGGACATCGTCGCCCACAGCATGGGCGGGCTGATTACCCGTTATTTCCTGCGTTATGGCTCTACCGATGTGCTCGATGACAATGAGTTCCCGGTCAATCTGCATGGCCGCGACATCGTCCGGCGGGTGGTCCTTCTGGGTACGCCCAACCTGGGCTCGGTGGGTTCGGTCAATGCCTTCATCGAGGGCGTGCCGGTGGGCTTCGGCAAGATTCCTACCGAGGTACTGGTGACCATGCCCAGCCTTTACCAGCTGTTTCCGCACCCGATCAACAACTGGATCATTTCAGCCAGTGGCAATGCGCTCGACCGTGACCTGTTTGACGTGGATCTGTGGAAACGATTCGAGTGGTCGATCTTCGATCCGGATATCGGTCGCCGAATTGTCGAGGGATTTGAATCACGGGATGAGGGTGAAAAGTACCTGGATACGCTGCAGCGCTTCTTCCACAAGTCAATCGAGCGGGCACGACGGTTTGTCTGGTCGCTGACGGTCAAGCTGGAAGAAACCCCCTGGCAGCTGATAGTGCTGGGCGGTGACTGCAACCTCACGCCGGCCAGAATTCTGGTGGAGGAAGTGGACGGTGAATCGGTCATCCGCCTGTACCCGGACGAGATCAGCAAGCCGGTTCCGGGGGTGGATTATGACCGCCTGATGCTCGAACCCGGCGACGGCACCGTCACCAAGGCATCACTGCTGGCCAAGGATGTGCTCGACCCGACCGTGCCGAGACACCCCTATTCCTTCTTCCCGCTGGACTATGCCTTCTTCCTGTGCGAACCGCATGACACGCTGCCTGGCAATATCAGCTTCCAGGACAACCTGCTTCATGTGCTGCTGAGCCGTTAAATTCGCGTCAACACTGCTGCGATTCTCTAGGACTCGCCGGCAGCAGACAGCGGATCACGTTCGATGAAATAGCGGAACAGCGCATCGGAGGAAATGATGCCGCTGACCTGTCGTGCATTCTCCCTGCTCACTACCGGAATGAACTTGAAACCGTGATCGATCATGGTGGTGGCGGCCGTGGCGGCCGAATCATTCTCGCGCACCACAATGGCTTCCTCGGTCATCAGGTTCGACACCGGGTTGTCCCTGCCCTTGATCAGCCCCTTGATCAGGTCGGTCTTGGTGACCACGCCCCTGAGGCAGTCATCTTCAACGATCAGGGCGTAGTTTCGGTTGGTTTCATTCAGGTGCCGGTAGGCATCGAGAGCACCGGCATCCATGGACAACTGATCCGCTTCGTAGGGCTGCATCAGCTGGGTGCAATCGATGGTCTCCAGATGCCTGAGATTCTCACGTGGAAACTTGAGCAGATTCTGGCGACGATAGACGCGTTCGTTGATCATGTCATTGACCGGCCTGAGGACACCGGAGATCTGCTGCAGGAAGTCTGACGGCAGCAGGATCAGCTTGGTGTTGGTTCGGGCCCGCAATTCCACATTCCCCGAGTAATCCTTCAGGCTGTGGGGCCCGAGCAGTTCACCGCGGCCGACCACAGCAAGCACCACCGGTTTGACCTGCGGTGCATCTTCCGGTGGCATGCGGATCAGTTCACAACTGCCTTCCTCGATTGCATAGAGTGATTCGCCAATACTGTCGGATGAAATGATGGTATCGCCCGTGGCGAAGAACAGCTGTGACAGTGATTGAGAGACCGAGTGATCAATGATGCTCATGTCGCGCGGGAAGATCATCTCCCAGGCCCAGTCAAAGCCAACCTTGATCTTCTGCAGGAATGAGGGCAGCTTTGCCAGGAAGGCGCTGCGCCACAGCCAGAAGGCGAAAAACCCCGAGATCTTCATGCCGAACATCTGGGCCACACCCTTGCGCGCACCGATACCGGCGGCCACGCCGATCAGCTTGAAGCGGAACGGTCTGGTTTCTTCACCCCTGAGCACACGCAGGATGTTCTCGGCGGTCTGTCTGCCCTGCCGTTCGGCATACTGTGCCGTCGGTGGTGAGGTCTTGTCATCGTAGCTGTTGTGAATCAGGGCACAATCACCCACAGCCCAGATATTGTCCGAACCTGTCAATCGCATGTCCGGCTGGGTCAGCAGACGACCCTTCTCCTTGTCGGCATCCATCCGTTGCACCAGTTCGGCAGCAGAATTACCCACGGTACAGATGATGGTACCCGATTTGATGAAGGTGCCATCGGTAAGTTCAACACCGTCCTGCTTGACCACCGAGGCGCGCGATTCCAGATAGAATCGAATCCTGGTTTTCTGCATTTTCTTGAGTGCGAAATCCCGCAGCGGGCTGACCACTTCCGGCAGAATCTGTGCCCGCGAATGCACCAGATTGAACTGGATATCCGATTCGGGAATCTCGGGGTAGTACTTGCGTATGTGACGGGTCAGATCATTCAGCTCACCAGCCACCTCGACACCACTGAAACCACCGCCGATGACCGTGAAGGTCAGCAGGAATCGTCGCAAGTCCGGATCGTCGGTTGCATTGGCCTGCTCCATGCGGTCAATCACGTGCTTGCGCATGCGGATGGCATCGCCCACATTCTTCAGCGGCATGGCGTAATTCACCATGCCGGGAACACGTCCGAGATCCACCCGCGAGCCCACGGCCAGCACCAGATGATCGTAGTGCATGGTTCTGACACAATCGCCGTAATCAAGGTATTCGATTTCATTGCGGTCGGCGTGTACGGCCGTGACGGTTTCTGCCCTGCAATCCACCTTCGGCAGCATCTGCCTCAGCGGTGCCGTGACGGCACGCGGGCTCAATGACGAGCCGGCAACATCGGCCAGCAGGGGTGTGAACTGCATGTAGTTGGTGGGATTGAACAGTCGCACGCGGCAGTCGCGATGCGCCTTCGCCAGTATCTTGGCACACTTGACGCCACCGAAACCGGCACCCACGACCACGATGGTTGGCTTGCCTGAATCCTTGGACGACATTGCTTGTTGAGTCATGTTGCTCCCCCCTGATGAATCTGTTGGCGACTTCGGGCAAATGCTTACCTGCCTGGTTTACTCGCAATTGCCATTGCTGACAAGTAGAACACGGTTCTGGTAATTTTCTTTCATCTCCGGCTTCAAACAAGCATGATTGCCGCCGACATATCAGGCACTGGACAGCTCATGTTCCCGGTGCAAGAATCCATGCTGTCAATCACCGACAACAGGATTGCCTGACGTCATGAGTCCCCGAGTAGCCGAACGCTGGCATCGCCCTGCATGTCACTGGTTGATGGCCGTGGCACTGGGTCATGTCGCTGGCGGCATACTGCTGTATGCCAACACACCCGAAAACCTGGTTGATGCCTACCTGCATGCCCTGTTTCAGTCGTTGCAGAGTGTGGACACTGATCCGGTGCCGACTCGTTTGCTGCTGCAGCTGTTCGGTGCCACCGTTGCCAGCTGGGGTTTGCTGATGTGTTATCTGGTCAGGCGAATAAGAATCGCGCGTGACCGGGCGGCGATGGAAATGCTGTTACTGGCAACGCTGACCTGGTTTCTGCTCGACACACTGCTGTCAATCAGTCAGGGCATCAGCCTGCACGTCATCATCAACGGGGTAGCCGTGCTGCTCATTATCGTACCCGGCCTGATTATTCGGCCTGCACTGGGCTGGAACACCCACTGACCAACCACACTGGTACACAGCTGCGAGTTGGCATAGCATACGTTGCTCAATCAGGGAGGCTACCCCATGACTTCATTTGCCAGACGCAGACGTCCCCATGTTGATGCGGAATTGCAACTTGCCCGCAGATGTGAGCAACAGGGACAGCCCCAACAGGCATTCAGACATCTGGAAAATGCCCATGTCCTGGGTCAGGATGCCACCTGGCACCATACCCGTGTGCATGTGCGAATGTGGTGGTGGGGCCTGCGCAACCGCAGCATGCGTGAACTGATCGGACAGCTGCCGCGCATCATCGGGGCATTGACCAAGACCGTTCTGGGTCTCAATCCTGCTGGCAATACCGGCGGCAGCAACGTCAGTGCATTCAGGCCAATGCCGGTACCCTCCAGGTTGCGCGCCATCATAGATCAGGCCAGATCCGGGTCGGTTTAACGACGGCCTTTTACAGGAGAACAACATGTCAGACACAAACAGACAGGCACAGGGGATCGCCATCGGTACCGCTGTGGGCGTCGCCATCGGCACCGGTATCGGCACGGCCATGGGCAACATCGGCACCGGCATTGCCATCGGTATCAGCATTGGCATCGCCATCGGTGCCGGCATTGCCACAACGATGAAACAGCGCAACAAGGATAACAGCGAAGAGGACCCGTCATGAGCAAACCCGTCTATGTCATTGCCCAGGTCAGGGTGAAGGATTTTGAACGCTATATCGGCGAATATGCACTGCCCATTCTGCCCATTTTCGACAAGTTCGAGGGCGAAGTGCTGGTGGCCAGCAACAACATCTTTCCGATCGAAGGTGAATGGGATGGCAACTGGTGTGTGATTGTCCGCTTCCCGGACAAATCCAATGCCATGGCATTCTATGACTCCGAGGACTATGCCGAACTCAAGCGACTGCGCATCGAGGTGCTGTCCGAGGGCAGCAATCTGGTATCACTTCCGGCCTTTGATCGCTCTGTACTGGGCGGGCTCTGATACGACTGAGCCAGGCGTGCCAGACCTGCTAAACTTCAACCGGACACAGCAACAATCGAGGCACCGAACATGACCCTGTTGATCGCCGGACTGGCACTGTTCTTCATCACACATCTGATTCCCTCGCTCCCCGGCATTCGCACCGGACTGAAGGCCAGCCTGAAACCCAATGGCTACAAGGCGGTGTTCAGCCTGCTGTCCCTGGGTGGATTGGCGCTGATCGTCTACGGCCTGATGCAGGCACCCTTTCAGCATCTGTATGCACCGCCATCCTGGGGTCGACACCTGGCCATGCTGCTGATGCTGCCGGCACTGTACCTGTTCCTGTCCAATGCCACCCGCCCGGTGCCCTCATCGGCACAGGTGTGGACAGCACACCCGATGAACTGGGGTGTGGTCATCTGGGCCAGCGCACACCTGCTTGCCAACGGTGACCTGGCCCATGTGCTGCTGTTTTCCAGTTTCCTGCTGTTCAGCCTGATCAGCATCATCAGTGGCAACCGTCGCGGTGCCTCAAGAGCGCGAAGTGATCATCCACCGCTGTCACAGCAGGCTGTGTTCATCGTCATTGTCCTGGCCATCTATGGTGGTCTGCTGTGGGGTCACCGTTACTTCACCGGCATGCCGCTGCTGGGTTCCGGCTAAGCCGGTTTTCAATAGCCACAGCCATGGAAAATTTCTACGACGAGCTGTCACCGTTCTATCACCTGATCTACCCCGACTGGGAAGCCAGCATCGAGCGCCAGGCGGCCCAGATCGATGACATCATACGAACCCACTGGCCAGAGGCCGGTAATCGCCTGCTCGATGTGGCCTGTGGTATCGGCACCCAGTGTCTGGGCCTGGCCAGACATGGCTGGTCTGTGACGGCATCGGATCTGTCAGGCAAGGCCATCGAACGCGCCAGAGAAGAAGCGGCAAAACGGGCACTCGAGATCGATTTCTCGGTATGCGACATGCGAGGACTCGATAGCCACCCTGAGGCAGTCTTCGACATTGTGCTGGCAGCAGACAATGCCCTGCCGCACCTGCTGACCGACGATGAGATTCTGCTGACCCTTGAAGGCATGCGGGCTCGTCTGAAGCCAGGTGGGGCCTGCATCATCACGGTACGGGATTACGCACTCGAGCAGCGCGGTCAGAGCATCATCAAGCCTTTCGGCATCAGGGATGTCGACAACCATCGCTACGTGATCTGGCAGGTGTGGGATTTTGACGGTGACTGTTACGATTTCACCATGTACTTTGTCGATCATGACCGTAACAGCGGTGACAGCCGAACTGATCTGCACCAGTCGCGATACTATGCCATCGACACCGACAGCCTGATGAAACTGATGCAGCAGTCTGGCTTCACTGCCGTTGCACGTGTTGATGATGCCTTCTTCCAGCCCGTGCTGATCGGCACACGACCCGTTGAGGAATAAAGGACACGACATGACACAGACTGCACTACTGATGGTGGATGTTCAGCTCGGACTGGATGAGCCTGTCTGGGGCACACGCAACAACACGCAGGCCGAGGCCAACATGCAGGCGCTGATGGCACACTGGCGGTCGGAGAATCGCCCGGTCATCCATATACAGCACTGTTCAGTAGAGCCGGATTCACCACTGCGGCCCGACCACCCCGGCAATGCCATCAAGCCCCAGGCGGCTCCACTTGAGGATGAACCCCTGTTCCAGAAAAACGTGAACAGTGCCTTTATCGGCACCGGACTGGATGATTATCTCAGGCAGCAGGGCATCGACTCACTGGTGATCGTTGGCCTCACCACCGACCACTGTGTCTCCACCACCACCCGCATGGCCGGCAACCTGGGCTATGAGGTCACGCTGGTTTCCGATGCCACGGCCACCTTCGACCGAACCGGGCCGGACGGCACCCATTACACGGCTGATCAGATGCACGACATCAATCTGGCCAGTCTGAACGGTGAATTCTGCGAGGTCAGGTCGACTGAAGAAGTACTGGCAAGGGCCAGTTAACGACCCAGTGTGCCTCGCACGCTGTCGATCAGGGCAGCGGGATCGTAGGCCACACCGTCTCTGAAAACCAGCGCCACCTTCTGCACATCGGCAATCTGTTCGTCGGGCCTGCCATCTATCAGGATCAGGTTGGCACGCTTGCCGACTGCGATGGAACCGATCTCGTCATCGACACCGAGATAACGGGCGCCGTTGAGCGTCGCCAGTGAAATCACCTCCAGCGGGGTGAAGCCGGCTTCGACCAGCAGCATCAGTGCGGCATGGGTGGCATTCGGTGGAATGGTCCCGCCCCAGCCGGTCGGATCGGTGCCCACCAGCAGCGTGCCGCCGGCTTCGACAAAGGCCTTCTCGAAAGCCATCTCGCGAGCCATCTGCTGTTGTCGCTGCTTTACTGGCTCGGAATCGGCGGCACTGAGCAACTGGATCCAGTTGGCCTGCTTGGCGGCCCTGGATCGCGGACTGAGCAGATCCAGCGCTGCCTGTGTTGGAATCGAGGGATGCACGCCGGCGGCAAAGACCGGCAGCGTTGAGGTGATGGCCACATCGTGCCTGACCAGTGTCTGGATCAGTGACTGAACCTCTGTTCGTGACACATCCATCAGCTCGATCATGTCAGCACGTTTCGGGTATTTGCACTCCTCCGCCTGTTTGCCCTCAGTCAGGTCCGAGGCCACCATCAGGCCGTGCTCCAGGTTGTCGATACCCAGCGCACTCGCCTCGGCAAAGGTGATCGAACACAGGTGGCCGGTGACGATCGCATCCAGTTTGTGGGCCTCGTCGATGGCCGCAGCCAGCACCTCGCGGGACACGTTCATGTAGGCCTTGAACGAGGTGGCCCCTTGCGCCACCCAGTATCGAACGAACTCTCGTACTTCGGTTGCCGAAAGCTGCGGGTACAACTGGTAGGCAAAACTTCCCTGACCCTCGATGAACGGTGCCGTGATGTGAATGTCAGGGCCGGCCCAGCGGCCCTCGGCGATCATCGCCTTCACGCGCAGATCGTGGTAGGCATGCAAGGTACCGCCGGTTCGAATGGTGGTGGCACCTGCTGCCAGGTACAGCGGCGTCATGGCCAGTGGCTCGGAGGTGTAATTGGGGATGTCGCGACGCGGGTTCGGGTACAGCAGGTGTTCGTGAAACATGACATAGCCTGGCATCAGGGTCTTGCCTTCGCCGTCGATCCGAACCATGTCATCACTCTCGGGTTCATCGTCGAAGGCCGCAATCCGTCCGTCACGGATGTAGACCGATACGGATTTCTTCGCTCTGCTTCCGGTGCCGTCAATCAGCCGTACATTCTCGATCAGGATTTCAGTCTCATCATGCACCACCATCTTCTGTACCGATTCATGAAAGGATTCGGGGCGCTGAGCCTGTGACTCGGTGATGCACATGACCATCAGCAACAGGCAGCTTAAGGCGTTGGGCAGTCTCATCATGTTGGCCTCTCATGGCATCCGAGATGCTCAGCATTGCATTTGCAGTGAAGTCAGTCAAAAAACCGAAAATATCAGGGCCGCCGCCAATGAACCGCGATACAGACACGTATTTTCCCTGATAGCGCAGAACCGCCAGCAGTGATTACTCTCGTCATGACAGCCGAATGGAGGAGAACTGTGCGCTTGCCGACCGCGATCGATTTGATGGTAACACTCGATCAGTACCCGCACGTGCGTGATTCACTGACGCTGAAACAGGCGCTGGAGATCATTTCCACCGCGCATATTCATATTCATGACGAGGATTCACTGCCGCGCATTCTGCTGGTGCTTGATGACGACAATCGACTGCTTGGCCTGATCCGCAGGCGTGACATCCTGCGTGGCCTGAGCCCGCGCTGGTTTTTCAAGGCTGACGCCCAGCACCCCGAGGCCGTATTCGATGTTTCGCTGGACGACAACATCAGTGAGGTGCTGGCTGACAAGGCTGTGAGCCGCTTCAGTGACCGTTCCGAGGAGACCATCGAGCCTTACATCCAGGAAATCTCGGGCACCGTCAATGCCGATGATTCGCTGATCCGGCTGGTCAATATCATGGTCGAAAAGGGCTACCACATGCTGCCGGTACTGGAAGGCGACCACGTGATCGGCGTCGTCCGCAGCGTTGAAGTGCTGTGGGCTGTACGGGCACTGTTGAATGGCGGGCTGCCAGCACAGAACAACAGCAGGGAGGATATCAACGATGAGTAAGGGGTCGGACAAGGGCCGCAGGGTCACCATGGCTGATGCGGCCACCACCGACCTGAAATGGGGCGAGCAAATCAACCTGCGACGACTTCTGGGCATCAATCTGGGGCTGATCGTGTTTGCAGCTGCCTACTTCATGCCGGATCTCGATCCTGCGACAGATCCCTCGGGCAGGGTGTTCGAACTGACCACCGAAGGCAAGATGGCACTGGGCCTGTTCGGGCTGGCTGCCATCTGGTGGGTGCTTGAGGTGGTACCGATTGGCGTGACCGGAATCGCCATCGTCGTTATCCAGGCGCTGTTTCTGCTGCGTGATCCACGGGTCGCCTTCACCGATTATCTTGATCCTGCCGTCTGGTTCATCATCGGATCGATTGTGATTGGATCAGCCTTTTCAAAGACCGGGCTGACGCACCGGCTGGCCTATGCCATGCTGCGTCTGGTGGGTGAGCGTACCAGTCGCATTTATCTGGGCACCTTCGTCATGACGGCCTGTCTCACACTGATCATGGCACACACGGCCGTCGCTGCTGCCATCTATCCGCTGCTGCTGGCCATCCATCATCTGTATACCGATGAAGACACCTCCCGCTTCGGTACCGGGCTGTTTATCGGCATGGCCTGGACAGCCGGGGCCGGCAGTATCATCACGCTGTTCGGTGCAGCTCGCGGTCCTGTTGCCGTGGGTTTTTTCAATGAGCTGGTCGGCAGGGAAATCACCTTCTTCGAGCTCACCTGGTACATGCTGCCGCTGGGCGTCACCATGGTGATTCTGCTGTGGCTCTACATCCTTCTTCGCTACAGGCCGGAACAGTCGACCATACCCGGACTGACAGAACGGGCCGGCAAGCTGTATGAGGGACTGGGCACCATGAAGCGCGAGGAAAAACTGACACTGGTCATCACACTGATCGCCGTGTTGCTGATGAGCCTGCGCTCGTTCATCCCCGGCCTTGAGAGTATCAACAAGAGTGCCATCATCCTGGCAGCGACCGTGTGCTTCTTTGTGTTTCATATTCTCAGTCGCGATGATCTGGAAAAAATCCCCTGGAATATCGTGCTGCTGTTCGGCGGTGCCATGAGCATGGGCTTCTGCCTGTGGCGAACCGGCGCCGCCGAGTGGCTGGCGATCAACTGGATGAATTATCTTGAGGGTTCGCCCTGGCTGCTGTTCGTGGTCGGCGTCAGCGCCTTTATCCTGATCATGACGAATCTGATCATGAATGTGGCCGCCATCACCATCTGCCTGCCGGTTGGTCTGGTGATGGCACCGTATCTGGGAGTTGCTCCCGAGGTAATCCTGTTTTCGGCACTGGCCGCAGCCGGCATGCCATTCCTGTTTCTGATTGGCGCCGCTCCCAACGCCATCGCCTACGAAAGCAATCAGTTCTCCACGGCAGAATTTGCCCGCGCCGGCATTCCCGCCAGCCTGATCCTGATGCTGGTCATCACACTATTCGTCTGGCTGATCTGGCCACTGATGGGCATGCCGGTGACCACCTGACATTTCGGGAACGTTTGGGGCAGGAAAGTGACATCTGGGACTGATGCCAGCCAAAACTCTGGTGTACTGTAATCACTGATCGCACCAGATCGACACATCACATAACAACACACCATGGGGGCACGATGATCTATCGCATCAAGGAAAAGTTCTGGTCCATTGGCGACGAATTCACCATCACTGATCGAGACGAACGGGTTTGTTATATCGTCAAGGGCAAGGCCTTTTCATTCGGTGACAAACTCTCGTTTCAGGATCCCGATGACCGTGAACTGGCCTTCATCAGTCAGAAGCTGCTGTCGTTCAAGCCACGCTACCAGATCCTCATCAACGACGAGCTGTTCGCCGAAGTAATCAAGGAATACAGCTGGCTCAGGAAGCGATTCACGCTCGATGTGCCCGGACCCAATGATTACACCATCGAAGGCTCGTTCTGGGAGCATGAATTCGAATTCACGCGCGGCGGTCGCAGCGTGGCCCGAATCTCGAAGAAGCACTGGAGCTGGTCGGACAGTTACGGCATCGAGATCGAGGAGGGCGAAGACGAACTGGCCATTCTCTGTACCTGCATCGTCATCGACCAGGTGCTGCACGACGATCAGAGCAACCACTGACAGGCAGGACTGATCAGCGGGACACGCTGAACACAACTGAAGCACGCTCTGATTATCGGGCTGATTTGAACTGACGCCGAGTGTGGGTATGATGCAATCCAGCTTCATCGGAATCTGTATCATGAGCAAGCCCATTTTTCATTTTTTATTGATGGCACTGGCGATGGTTTTCTCCAGTCCGAGTGCCGCTGTAAATCTTAATCCCGAATCACCCTCCGCAGCCCCGAATCCACTGCTGCCCTTTGATCGCCTGATTGGTGGCAGCTGGCAGCTGGGGAACAGCACATCCGAGTTCGAGTGGGGCGTGGGTAAGCGTTCGGTCAGGGGGCGAAGCTACTTGACAATTGAAGGTGAACGCATACTGGTATCCGAGGGCTCGTGGTATTGGCACCCCGGCAGCAAGCAGATTCGCGGCAGCTTTACGGCCATAAATATGCCTGTGGTGCTGTTTGAATACACTACAGGATTTGAAGGCGACACGCTGTTTCACGACCTGCTCAGTTATGACCAGGCAGGCACGGAATTCCGATACCTCGAAACCTGGCAGTTCACCGACGACTCTCATTATGTCTGGACACTGTTCGAGAAGACTGATGACGGCAACGTCGAGCAAATGAATGCCATCTATGAAAAAGTTGATGACTGATGCCTGAACTGACCGTCAACGGCGCCACACTGCATTATGAAGACAGCGGCGAGGGGCCGGAGACTATCGTATTCGCTCATGGCCTGTTGTGGGATCATCGCATGTTCGATGCCCAGGTAGCCGCACTGGAAGACCGCTACCGCTGCATCCGATTCGATTTTCGTGGGCAGGGCCAGTCTGAAGTGACCAGTGACGGTTACGACATGGATACCCTGACCTGCGATGCGCTGGCATTGATCGAAGCCCTTGATTGCGCACCGGTCCATTTTGCCGGGCTGTCGATGGGCGGCTTTGTCGGCATGCGGCTGGCGATCCGGCACCCGGATCTGATCCGCTCACTGATCCTGATGGAAACCACAGCCGACACCGAGCCCGAAGAAAACCGCGGCAAATACCGCAAACTGAATTTCATCGCCCGCTGGTTTGGCCTCAGGCCGGTTGCCGGCAAGGTGATGCCCATCATGTTCGGCCAGACCTTTCTCAACGACGCTGACCGCATCGAAGAACGCGAACGGATGAAACAGCGCATGATCGGTAACCACCGCAAGGGCATCACCCGGGCCACCAGCGGTGTGATCAACCGGCAGGGTGTCTATGATCAGCTGCCTGAGATCAAGGCACCGACCCTGATCCTGGTGGGCGATGAAGATACGGCCACCGTGCCAGAGAAATCCGAGCGCATGCATGCTCGGATTCCGCAATCGAAGCTGGTGATCATCCCGGGCGCGGGCCACAGTTCATCGATAGAGCAGCCCGATGCTGTGACCGATCAGATCAATCAGTTTCTGGATTCACAGTGTTGAACTCAACCGCTCTGCCGTAGTACCAAAGCTGTGATCTGTCTGATCATGCCGGTATTTTCAGTCACGATGTCCATCGATTAATCAATCCTGCAGCACTGCTGTTGAGAATACTGTTGATGCGCTGTGTCAATTATCATCCACAGGTTATTGAATTAATTTCTAAACCATCTACCATAACAGCGTAAATCGAATATTGAAGCAGGAGGGTTACATGGGAAGTAAATCCGGATTCGAACGTGTGCGGGCACTGAAAGTGGCCGGCGTTGCTGGTATTGCCGGGTTGTTCGGTGGCAGTGCACTGCGGGCCGCAGATACATCACTGGGATTGACGGTCACACGTGGCAATGCCATATGGACCGATATCGACAACAATTCGCAATTTCCATCCTCGTCATCCGTGACGACCACCAACGGTGCATTTTACAGTCAGTCGACGACCTTTTTTGGCATCTCTGATGCATCACTGGTGGCAAGTAACTCCAGAGGCACATCAACCACATTCAGTGACGCCTTCGACAACGCGCTGCAACTGGCCGTCGACGGCAACCGCTTCATCAATCCCGACGGTACCATCGACCTCACCGGCGACACGGTCACCTCCGATGTGGTGGTCGATATCGTGCCGGGCATCAACGCCCAGATCGAGTACCACTTTTTCAGTGATCGACCTGTGGTTCGGGGCATGTTCAGCCTGACCAACACTAGCGGCGGTTCACTCACCATCGATCCGGTGGTGCTGTCCGACTACGGATCAGATACCTCAACCGAAGTCGTCACCACCAGCGACGGCGATAACACCATCGAGAATTCCGACCTGTGGTATATCACGGCGGAAGGCTTTGGTGACAGACATATCGACGAGAGCCGCCCGGACAAGAGCAGTGCGCGTGGTGCCGGTGACCCGAACATCACCACCACACGTTACGGCACGGGGGCGTCCATTGTGCCGCTGAATGCCCTGACACCGGATGACAGTGCACCGGCGATTGCTGTCTCAGGCTTGCGTTATCCGATGACGCTGAATCCCGGCCAGACTCGCCGCATTTTGGTATTCATGGAAATGTCGAATCCGTTCCAGCCAACACGCGGTATCGGTGGCGCCAGTGATTTCGAATCGATTACAGCGCTTGAGAATGCCGGCCTGCTGGCAGGCCTGTCGCCAACTGAACTGAGCCAGCTGGCCAACTATGCGGCAGCAGCTGCACCCGGTCCGGCATTGCCTGTACCGTCACTGACGACACCCGGCATTATCATTCTGCTTGGTCTCATCGGCGGCATCGGTTTCACTCAATACCGGCGCAAGCAGCAACAGTCCTGATCACAGCGATGATGCATCAAAGCCGATACCACGTATCGGCTTTTTTTGTGTTTGCCAGGCCAACATCATGAATACCAAGACCCACAGGGATATCCCGACGCTGTTGCAGCAGTCGCGAACAGATGAAGCCCTGATACTCGCCCGTCAGCACCTTGACGAGTCGCCTGATGATGCTGCGGCCAACTACCACATGGGTCTGGTCAACCTCATGATGGGCCACCTGCAACAGGCCATCGACTACCTGAGTCGAGCCTGTGACAAGGCCCCCCATCATCCAGTCTGGCAATGCAATCTCGGTCAGGCACTGTTTCAGTCGGGCCAGCTCGATCAGGCACACAGAGTGATCTCGGCTGCACTGGCCTTGCGGCCCGACTACGCCACTGCGATCTACAACCTGGCCTGTATCGAGCTGTCACTGGGCAATCACGAATCAGCTCAAGGTCGTTTCAGAGCGCTGTTGCAGCGTGATCCGGACCATGCCGATTACCGATGCGGGCTGGCCGACAGCCTCCGCGCAAGAGGGCGCTGTCGCCAGGCTGTTAAACATTATCAGAAAGCCCTCAAACAGATGCCGGATCACGGCAGGGCGCATGCCAATCTGGGCCTGTTGCTCGGTCATTTTGGCCAGCTTGACGATGCCATGCAGCACTGCCAGAAGGCGGTCGATCTCATGCCGGATCATTTTCTGCCACGCTTCAACCTCGGTCGCCTGCATGTTCTGGAAGATCAGTTTGATGAGGCCATGGATCAGTTCGCCTCTGCCTGGGAACTGGACGATCAGTCCTCGGATCTGTGTATCGAGATCGCCAGTGTCTGGCTGATGGTGCAGGATTACCCGCAAGCCACGCAATGGTTCAATCAGGCACTGGCCATCGATCCCGATTGCCACGATGCCATGGCTGGCAGGGCGCAGGTGATGCTGGCACTGGGCGAGTCTTCAAGGGCACTCGAGGAAATCGCTGAGCTGGCACTACAGGATGATGCCAGTAGCCGCCTGATCCGCTGTTATGCCGATGCCCTGTTTGATGACGGCGACGCCGATGCTGCACTGGTCCAGATGGCCAGGCTGACCGAACTGCAACCCCACAATCCAGCGCTGCACTCACGTTGCGGACAGGTTCACGCTGCTGCAGGTGAGATGACAAGTGCGTTTTCCGCTTACGAACGGGCACTTGAACTGAATCCGGACTGCATTGCTGCACTGCAGGGTATTGCCGTGCAGCAACGGAACAAATTGTCCGGCAGCATGGTTCAGCGAATACAGACACTGCTGGGCAAATCAGCCAACCGACATGGCAGACTGGCGGCCTTGCACAATGCACTGGCGTACTATGAAGATGGTCGTGGCGATCATGCCCTTGCGGCCGCTCACATGAATCATGCCAATGAACTGCAGTGGGCCTGGCAATCCGGTCGCGGCTGGGATTATGACAGCGAGCAGTACGAGCAACACGTGTCACGATTGATCGCGTGCTTTGACCGGCAGTATTTCGAAACACTCGACAATAATCGCCAGGGCAGCAGCCTGCCGGTATTCATCGTCGGTATGCCGCGATCAGGTACCACACTGACAGAACAGATCCTGTCTCGCCATCCTGAGGCAATCGGTATCGGAGAGCGTCAGTTTGCCCAGCAGAGCTTTCAGCGCGTTCTGCCCGCAGACGATGCCGATGCCATGCGCTCGCGGCTGTCTCAGCTCGACGCCCCTGCCCTGAACCGTCTTTCAGATCAGTATCTCAAACGGCTGAAGGCCCTGATTCCCGATGAGGCATCACATCAGATCAGCCGTGTCGTTGACAAGATGCCGGATAATTACAGTCTGATCGGCTGGATCCTGACGCTGTTTCCCAATGCCAGAATCATCCACATTCGTCGCAGCCTGAAAGACGTTGCCCTGTCCTGCTGGCTGACCCAGTTTGGCAAGATTCAGTGGGCGTCCCGGCTGGGCGACCTGACACATCGCATTGCTCAATACCAGCGATTGATGGCGCATTACCGAAGCTGCGTTGGTGACCGAATCCACGAGCTGGATTATGCGGCACTGGTCAGCGACCCGGAGCCGACCATACGAGAGTTGTTACAGGCGCTCGACCTTCAGTGGGATCAACGTTGCCTGATGCCGCAGGAATCAGACCGCCTGGTTCGCACCGCCAGCATCGCTCAGGTGAGGCAGCCGATTCACAGCGGCTCACTGGAAAAGTGGCGGCGATATGAAGATCACCTCCCAGACCTGTTCAATGCCATCAACGATACGCACTGAACAGATCCATGGCTCAATTACTGATTAGCTATTGTTAATGAGAATGATTCTCATTAAAATGAACGCAGACCAAACAGGACCATCAACGTGACGACCATCAAACATTTGCGCGGCCTGCTGGCCTGCGCCTTAATCTGCCTGCTGCTCACCGCCTGTCAGTCGGACACACCGGATGAATCGGCAACGGCCACAGGGACAACCACCCCGGCTGATGTCGACACAGCCACTGCTGACGCTGATCCGGGTGAGATCAACATCTATTCAGCGCGGCAGGAAAATCTGATCAAGCCGCTGCTCGATCGTTTCAGCGAACAGACCGGTATCCGCATCAATCTGGTGACCGGCAAGGCCGATGCCCTGCTCGAACGACTCAAGTCGGAAGGCAGCAAGTCACCGGCCGATCTGCTGATCACGGTTGATGCCGGTCGTCTGCACCGTGCCGTCGAAGCCGGTGTCACCCAGGCCGTCAGCAGCGACAGCCTGAATGCCGCCATCCCGGCCACTTACCGCGATCCGGACGGTCACTGGTATGGCCTGTCGCTGCGTGCTCGGCCCATCATGTACGTCTCAGACCGGGTTGATGCCACCAGGCTCTCAACCTACGAAGCCCTGACCGACGAACAATGGCGCGGCCGTATCTGTATCCGCTCCTCGGGCAATATCTACAATCAGTCTCTGGTGGCCTCGATGGTCGCCGCCGATGGTGAAGCGGCTGTGGAAGACTGGGCCCGTGGCATGGTGGCCAATTTTGCCCGTCCACCGGCGGGTGGCGATCGCGATCAGATCAAGGCGGCCGCCAGTGGCCAGTGCGATCTGGTGGTGGCCAATACCTATTACCTGGCCGGCATGCTGCGCTCGGGCGATGAAGAGCAGGTAGCTGCAGCCGAGCAGATGCGCGTGTTCTGGCCCAATCAGTCAGGACGAGGCACACACGTCAATGTATCCGGTGTTGCCATGACGGCAGCGGCCTCCAATCGCGATAATGCCCTGCGTCTGATCGAGTTTCTGGTATCCGAGCAATCCCAGGCCTGGTACGCCGATGCCAATGGTGAGTACCCGGTACGTCAGGGCGTCGAGATCATCGACACCCTGAGTCAGTGGGGTGACTTCGTGGCCGATGACCTGAACCTGAGTGAACTGGGTCGCCACAACAGTGCCGCCGTGATGCTCATGGACCGGGCCGGTTGGCAGTAGATCACACCCTAGCTACTCTGAAGCCACGCAGCCGCCGTAACCGGCTGCCGTGGTCCGGTCGGGCCGGTGTCTGGGCCATCACCCTGATACTGGCCCTGCCGGTTGCCGTGATTGTGTTCCAGGTGACCCAGTCCTCCGACGGCATCTGGGATCATCTGGTCTCCTCGGTGCTGTCCGATTACCTGATCAATTCACTGTTGCTGGTCACAGGCGTTGGCCTTCTCAGCCTGTTACTGGGCGTCAGCACCGCCTGGCTGGTGGCCATGTGTGATTTCACCGCACGCCGGCAGTTTGAATGGGCACTGATGCTGCCGCTGGCCATACCCGCCTACATTATCGCCTACACCTACACCGGTCTGCTGGATGTATCCGGCCCGGTGCAATCCTCACTCCGGGAGCTGTTCAGCCTGCAATATGGCGAGTACTGGTTCCCGCAGATCCGCTCCATGGGCGGGGCCATCCTGATGATGTCACTGGTGCTCTACCCCTACGTCTACCTGCTGTCCCGTGCTGCCTTCACCAGCCAGTCGATCTGTGTGCTGGATGTCAGCCGCAGCCTCGGCAACACGCCCTGGCAGGGCTTTGCCCGGGTAGCGCTGCCACTGGCCAGACCGGCCATGGTGGCCGGTGTCTCGCTGGTAATCATGGAGACCCTGGCCGACTACGGTACCGTGCACTATTTTGGCATCAGCACCTTCACCACCGGCATCTTCCGCACCTGGTATGGCCTGGGATCACTGACGGCGGCATCACAACTGGCCAGCCTGTTGCTGCTGCTTGTTGTCGTGCTACATATTGTCGAACGTCTCTCACGCAAACGGGCGCGTTACCACAGCACCAGCCAGCGCCACCAGGCCATACGCCGTTACAGGCTCAGCGGCTGGCGACGACGGCTGGCAATCACCTGGTGCCTGCTTATTGTTTTGGCCGGGTTCCTGATTCCGGCAGTGTGGTTGCTAGTCGCCGCCATCAGTCGTGCCGGCAGCATGCTCGATGCCACTTTCCTGCAAACGGTTGGTAACACGCTGGCACTGGCGGCCATGGCAGCCGTGCTTGCCGTTGGCCTGGCGCTGCTGCTGGCCTATGCCAGGCGCCGTTCACAGGCGCTCTCCACCACGGTGGCCGTGGGCATGACCGGCATGGGTTATGCCGTACCCGGTACGGTGATCGCCGTTGGTGTGGTGGTGGTCATGGCCTTCATCGATCATCAGCTTGTTGAACCGGTCGCCAGTGCGCTGGGCATGGATGTACCGCTGTTGCTCAGTGGCAGCGTGATCGGCCTGCTGCTGGCCTATCTGGTTCGCTTCATGGCCGTGGCACTGCAATCGGTCGAGTCCGGCCTGTCCCGCCTGACCATGAGCATGGACGAGGCCGGCCGGCTCAGCGGGCGCGGATCACTGCAACTGTTGCACCAGGTGCATCTGCCGCTGCTGCGTGGCAGCCTGCTCACCGCGGCGCTGCTGGTATTTGTCGATGTCATGAAGGAGCTTCCGGCCACGCTGATCCTGAGACCATTCAATTTCAATACACTGGCCGTCAGAAGTTATGAACTGGCCTCTGACGAGCGCCTGCACGATGCCGCCCTGCCTGCCCTCTGCATCGTTGCAGCGGGCATCATTCCTGTCATACTGCTGAGCCGATCAATCACACGGAGTCGTCATGAGCGCCCTGCTTGAGCTGCGAGAGGTCTGTTTCAGTTATGACACTGATCCGCTGATCAACCAGGTCAGTTTCGAGCTCGAGCGCGGTGACATCGTCTGTCTGCTCGGTCCCAGTGGCTGTGGCAAGACCACGCTGCAGCGGTTAATCGCCGGTTTCGAACAGCCGGACGCGGGTGAAATACGACTGAACGGCAAGTGCGTGGCCACGCCCACACAATCATTGCCACCGGAACAACGCCACATCGGCATGGTATTTCAGGACAATGCACTGTTCCCTCACCTCACCGTCGCTGGCAATATCGCATTCGGTCTGAGGCAATGGACAAGACAGGATCGCGACAAACGGGTCGATGAACTGTTGTCGCTATGCCGACTTGCTGATCTGTCGGCATCCTATCCGCACGAAATTTCCGGCGGACAGCAGCAGCGTGTGGCACTGGCCCGCGCGCTGGCACCAAAACCTGAGCTGATCCTGCTGGACGAACCGTTCTCCGGTGCCGATGCTGCGCTGCGCCAATCGCTCGCCGACGAAATTCGGCAGGTGATTCGTGCTGAAGGCATGACCGCCATCATGGTCACGCACGATCAGACCGAAGCCTTCGCCATGGCCGATTGCATCGGCCTGATGTCACAGGGTCGATTGCAGCAATGGGGCTCGGCACAGGCGCTGTATTCAAGCCCGGCCAATGCCTTCGTGGCCGAATTCATTGGTGAAGGCGGACTGATAACGGGCACGCTGCAAGCCGACGACAGCGTTTCGACACCTCTGGGTTCGGTACAGATCAGTGGACCGTCACAGTCCCCGGTGGACAACAAGGTCCGTGTGCTGCTGCGGCCCGAACACCTGAATCTGACTGCATCAACAGCAGGCAATGCGACCGTTACCCAATGCCGCTATCAGGGGGGGCATTTTGAATTGCTGCTTGAGCTCGATGACGGCCAGACCCTGAGAGCAAGCACAAGCGATGAAAACCTGGCACAAGCCGGTCAGACCGTCACCGTTGCCGTCGATGCGCGTGAACTGATGGGATTCAATACCGCAGATCAGGAGCAGACCGATGACCGCTGACACCAGTGCCTGGCTGATCATCGCCGGCAGTCTGATCTTCGCGCTGCTGGGCACGATTCACCTGATCTATACCTTCGTTGGCAGCCGCCTGAAACCACGTGATGCGGCTATTGAACAAGCCATGCAATCGGGCAGGCTCAATCTCACCCGGGAGACCACCGTGTGGCGTGCCTGGATCGGATTCAACGCCTCTCACAGTCTGGGCGCCATGTTGCCGGCCGCCGTCTACGTCCCGCTCTGCCTGAATCATTTCGACATCATTAGTGCATCACTCTGGCTGCAGGGCCTGCCACTGGGGTTTGGCCTCTGTTATCTGGTGCTGGCCAGGCGCTACTGGTTCTCGATTCCACTGATCGGCATCAGCCTGGCCACACTGTGTTTCGCGGCCGCCCTCATACTGATACAAAGCGACTGAGCATGAAGATAACCTCCCATCGCCCCTACCACCCGAATGACCGCGACGCCTGCCTGGCACTGTTTGACGACAACTGTCCGGAATACTTTGCAGCGCGGGAACGCGAAGACTACCGTACGTTTCTGGAAAATGGCCCGATGGGGTATCAGGTGTGTCTGCACAACGACACCATCGTCGGTGCCTGGGGCATGGCGGCCAACCGCGCCAGAAAGCAGGGTCGCATTCAGTGGATCCTGCTGGCACCAGGCACCCGGGGCAAGGGTATCGGCAGAATGATGATGTCTCATTCCATCGATCGTGCCCGCGAACTGGGCCTGACCGTCATTCAGATCGCTGCCAGCCAGAAATCGGCACCCTTTTTCCAGCGATTCGGTGCAGAAACATTCTCCAGCACCACCTCTGGCTGGGGCCCGGGACTCGACCGACTCGACATGCACATCACGCTGGGAAGAAAGCCCGAATTTGCGGCCTGAGACATGATGCGATATTGGCACCATTCCTGTGCCATGATTTTGTGTGAAACCCGTCACATATTCATTACTTTTCAATAACTTATGAAGTTTTTGTCAAGGATTGGCAGCGACTTGCTCACCCCCGTTTCACGACGCTGAAAATGCCTACACAACAGGCGAAAATTCTCCTATAACCGCCATCGTTTCCTGACGATATCGGTCAATTGTGTCTGCCGGTACAGTGGATGCTCGTTCAACAACCACACAAGGAGACCACCATGGCACATCGACGATTCAAATCTGACAGTGTACATAACCATTTGATACGTGCGCAGGAAACCATGCTCGCGGGTATCAACGCCCGTTCGCGCGGCACCGTATTCAATTATTTTCACGACACCGAGCTGCCGATCCACACCGGCACTGAACGCTGGCGCTCATTCAGGGCCACGCTGGTGTCCTATATGGTCGAAGAAGAAGAGTACTGGGAGAATGTCCGACTGGTGGGCAGCGCGGTCACCAACCGCAGCGCCAGGGCATTTACCGCACCGGGCAGCGATCGCCCGGACGTCGAGGACAAGCCGGAACACCTGGGTCTGGAGCTGATGCACCTGCCCGACCTGGACATCCTGCCCTATGCGGCCGAAATCCGCATGCGCGCTTATGATGATTCCTCGGATTTCACCAAGGTGCTTCTGAATGAATTCAAGCGAAGCGCCACCTCGGGACTGGCCGGCGCGACCGCCAGCATCCCCTACGGCGGCTCACTGCAGTCGGTCGGCAATGCCGCCATCGACCTCATCACCAGAAAGATCGGCGGCCCTGACGAGGTGGGCTACAACCAGGCTGCGCTGTCCGAGATCCCGCAGCAGATCTGGAAACGATCACCCGAGATGCACCACTGGATCGGACACAAGTTCCTGTATTTCTACAATTATGACAGTGCTGACAAGGAATGGGAGGAAGGCTACCTTGCCCTGTTCCGGTTCGAACTGCTGTCGCAGGCTGCGATTACCGGCGAAGTTCCGACAACCACGTCCACGCGTGAACGTAAACCGGACAACCCGGAAGTCAGAAACGCCGACGACGGCTGATGATCAACTCAGGCAAAAAGGGCCGCTTCAATCGAAGCGGCCCTTTTCTGTGGCCTGGTGATTCAGTGGACAGGTCAGCCCACACCCTTGCGCGCCTGATACAGCTGCCACAGCTTGTGGATAACAAAGGCCACGCCGATCGCCAGTGCCAGTGTCGAGGCTGGCGTGATGCTGGCACCGAGAGTGCTGAAGGCGACGAACGCCATGCCCAGCCCGCTGACCAGCAATGCGGGAGCCAGGTAGCGTGATCGCTCATCCTGCCTGCGTCCCAGCACGATAATGGCCGCCCACAGCAGTACCGTTGCCAGCAGGCTGAGCCAGAAGCCGACAAAGCTGGCACCCTTGTTGACATACTGCAGCGAGAACCCGGCCTCATCATCCGACTGATTGGCGTACAGCTTGCTGAACTGATACAGGATGCCCTGGGTTGGCAGTTCGATGCGCAGGGGTTCACCACTGATCACGCCCGGTGATGCCATGCCCATCATGGTGCGCGCCGTATCTTCCGCCGTCGACAGAATCTGCTGGGCGATGATGTCCATATTGGTCTTCGGTTTGCTGTAGGTTGGGTCGGCCGGAACGAACACGTCCCAGTTGCTGCGCGTGACGATCATGTCCGGACGCGGCAGGTAGGCATCAATACTGCCAAAGGTCGCCATCGGTTCGGTTCGTGTGGCATAGACCAGTTCGACCGGGAAGGCCGTGGCCGAGTTGATCATCTTGATCAGGATATCGGAGCTGTCGCCGGAACCATTGCTGGCATAGGCCGGTTTCTGTGCCTGGCCATTGACAAAGACAGACCAGATACTGGAGTCGGCCGGCAGTGACAGCCTCAGGAACTGACGCCTGGAATTGCGCACGCTGAAGGTGGCCCGGTTGACCGACAGCCCATCCTTGGTGAACAGCGTGCGGTACTGAGCCGAATCGATGGCGGCCACCTGGACGTCGATTTCCTCGTGCCGGGTAATGCGCAGGCTGAGCGAGAACGGCCTTTCGGTCTTGACGTACTTGTAGGCCAGCAGGATCGGATTGGTGGTCTTGAGAATCAGCGCCTTGGGCAGCTCATTGATCTCCAGCGAGGTGAGCTGTTCCACAAGTGAGGGCTGCACCTCCAGTACCGACAGCGCCTCGATGGCTATGCGACCATGTTCCACATCGGCCTCGGCCACTTCAATGTGCGGGATCGATGTTTCCGGTGCGCCGTCCAGCATGATGCGTTCGAAGTTGAGTTCGACGCGGAACTGGCCGTCCATTTCCTGGGTAAACTCGATATGCACGTTCTGCATGTCACCGTCCGGCCTGATGCTGTGGTTTCGAATCGAAGGACCAGTCACACCGAGGATATTCACATCGGCCGGCAGTGACAGCATCAGATCGCGCAGTACACCCGACTTGACGTCATTCTCGATGCTGACCAGGCCCTTGAGGGTGACCTCGCCGATGGAAATCAGGGTGTCGATCTGGGCATTGAACTTGCCCTGCTTGCGTTCGGGGGTAATGGTGTTGACCACCAGCTGTGCGCTGTCGGCGTGGAACTTGTAGGTGTGCGACACCGTCTGCTGGATCTGATTGCGGAAAAAGGCCGGCAGCTGGTTTTCGCCCACTTCCACCATGTCTTCACTGGCCTGCGGTGACAGTGCCAGTTCGGATGAGGACAACAGCGCCAGCATGCCCTTCTGGCGAGTGGTTTCCAGCGCGCGGATCAGTGGCACATCGATGCCCTCGGCATTCTGCCCGGCATCGAGCAGCAGCTCGTACTCGATGTTCAGGACAAAGGTCCCTTCAATCGCCCGGTTCAGGAACACCTTGATACGCTGGCCGTCGGCATCACCCGCCTCATCGCTTTCCGGAATCCAGTCGGCAATGGCACCGGTGGGTGAGGAAATGCGATTGACCTGGGCCGAGTGCGGGATGCTGAACTCGAGCACATTGGTCTCACCGCGGGTGATTTCATACTCGATGGCCGCGATGCCATACAGCACGCCCTCGGCCGCATGCACCGCCTGGAACACACCGGCATTGGCGCGGGTCTCGACCTCGACATCCTCGGGGATGGCTTCCATCCAGTTGAGGCCCACATACTGACTCATGCGGGTATGAAACACGGCCCGGGTCATGCCATCGGCGCGCGTGATATCCACGTTGGCCACGGGATTGACCTGTACCAGTTTTTCGCCCGGCAGGTTGAGTTCGAAGCGTGACACGGGCACATCCGGGGTATTGAATCCGGTGGTGGGGACGCCGTCGGGATAGTCCACGGCCGACAGGAATGACAGCGTGATGGTGTGTTTGCCGGCACCACGCAGCCTGACAGCAAAGCGACCCTCTTCGATGAACACCGTGGCCGGCTCGCCATCCACCTGGATATCCACCAGCGTGGTGGCGGTGGAAATCAGTGGCACACTGACATCGCCGTCGAGCAGCATCTCGGCATCGTAGTTGACCGTCCAGGCAATGGCATCACCGCGTATCTCACCACTGTACTGGCCGCGGTTGAGCACATAATGATTCTCCTGCGCCACACGCCAGGTCACTGTCATGTAGGGATTGCCCGGCAGGGTGCCCGTGGCCAGGGTTTCATCACCCTCGTCGGTCTTTTCCAGATTGCTGGCCGGTGACACCGCCAGGTCGATGCTGGACTGCGGAATAGTGATGACAAAACTGGTTGCCGCCGCCTGCGGCACCGGGATGCTGGTGACATAACTGCGGTCGAGGAAACTGGCATCGACGTGATAGCTCAGTACCAGTGTCGCCTTCTGCTTGCGCTCACTGAGCCAGAACAGGCCGTCGGCCCGCTGCACCAGCTGCACGGCTACGCCATTGAGGGTGGCCTCTTCCAGCGCAGCACCCGGTTGCAGCAACTGCACCAGCGCCCATTCATCGGCAAAGGTTTCCACCTCGATCTCGGCGACCACGGTGGCTGCAAAGCGTGCATCCTGTTCGTGAAATTCGACGTCCAGCACTGAATGGCCAACCGTGTAGCTTGAGGGCACCGGTTTCAGTTTCTGTTCGGCTTCGCGCAACAGGCGCTGATACTCTTCCAATGGCAGGGTGACGTTGCCACCCGGCAGCATGGGCTCCACAGCCAGACTGCTGGCATGGGCGCTGCCCAGGCCCAGCATCAGCAGGATGATACAGATCAGTCGGACCAGATTTCTTGAATTCCTTGTGTTCATTGGTTCCACTCCTCTAGCGCCCGATGGGTCTTGGCCCAGGCCGCATAACGCAGCGAGTCGGACAGTATTGATTGTTGTGAGACAGGTATGCCCTGCTGCATCACCTCGATGTACTGCTTGAGCATGTCCCGATCGTGTGTCAGTTCGGCGTCATTGCGCCATACGGGTATGTCATTGCGCGCCTGTTCCAGCTCTCGCAGGATGCGACGCAGCCAGGCTTCGGCCAGCTGGGCATTTCCATTGCCGAGTGCTGCAGCGGCCTGCCGGACAGCACTGGCCAGCTCGGTGGCAAACAGGTTCTTCAGTACTGACAGCTCCGCCGGGCCGCGCTTGAGTTCGCCACGCGGCAACACCAGATGATCGCGCAGTACACCGTTCTTGAGGAACACCAGGTCCTTGTAGCGCAGCGAGACATCAGCCACCGGCCCGGCCTTGTCGACCAGTACATCGAGCAGAATGGTGTGACTGTCACCGGTATACAGGCTCGGGATAACGATCTGGATACCGTCTTCGTCCTCTCCGCGATCGGCGGTGATGCCCAGGTTCTGGCTCAGGCGCCGGTCCATCGACTGCTCGATATCACGTACCCGTTGTGACTGCAGCTGATCCAGGCGCTTTGAGCCGATCACGTCGATCAGCTGCACACCGGGGCGCAGCCGGATCGACAGGCGTGCGGCCCGGGCCACGGCGCGCGAGGCACTGTAAAGTTCATCCTCGATCAGCGCCTGGGCCTGTTCGGCAGTGTCCAGGGTACGGCGATTGCCGAGACCGGCCAGTACGATACGGTCAACCGTGGCCAGCGGGGTGGCCTGGCCCAGTGGCACCACACTGGTGGTGACGCTGTCGCGGGCCTGGTCGTGCGCAAACGTTTCCAGTGTTTCGGCATTGTCCAACGTGCCGGCGGTGATCAGCAGAATCGAGCTGCTGCCGATGGGCTGCGACGGGTTATCGGTCTGCTTCACCAGTGCCGCCGCATGGTGCAGTGCATCATCCAGCGACAGCGCATCGACGGCAGGCGTTTGTGCCGGTTCGATTATGCTCTGACGCGCCAGCTGCAAGCGGCCGTAACTGAATTCATCGGCCGGGATGATCTGCGATTCGGGCAGCCCGGTCATGATCAGGTTGAAATGATCCCCGGGTGCCCGTGATGCGATCAGTGCATCAAGCAGAGCCCGGGTTGACTGACGCGCCGCATCGGACACATTCTGCGGCAGGTCCACCACCACGCCGAGGTTGACCCCGGGTCGCTGTCCACTGCGATGCTCGATGGCGCGAACGCCGACCTGCACCCGCATCCGGGTCGGGCCTTCAACGGCATTGGCGTCGGCCAGCAGGTTCACGGTCAGTGAATGGTTGTCAGGAAAATCGAAGGGTTGGCTGTAGGGTTGCGCAGTCTGTTCCAGTGCAAGATCCACACCCTTGCCCGTGCCCAGTTCAGCGCGGTTCCACTGCGACAGCCGAGCGTGCAACAACCGCATGGCTGGATCACCTGGAATATAGGTATTGGCCCAGTAACCCTCGGCATCCTGGAATTCGAGTCCAATGGACTGAGAGTAGCGTTCAAGGAAATCTTGTGTGACCCAATGCGATTTCTGTGCCAGAGTGCTTGAGTTTGGTGTTGTCACTGAATAACCCTGTTCCTTAGACACTCGACCGTCAGCCTGTTGCTGAGCCAGCTGGCGCTTGAATTCTTCGATGTCCACTTCCTCATCGATCACCAGCGAGGTCGACGGACTGCTGATGGTCACCTCGGACACCAGTCCCTTGTCCTTGGCTTTCTTGCCGACCTCATCTGCGCTCGATTGTCGGCGCAGCTCCTCATTCTTGAGCGGCTGCGGGCGTCGTGATACTTCCTGCTGGACTCGCAGCCTGGCCGACTCATTCATCTCCTGCTCGAACACCTCATCACCTGAGTCAGTTGGCTTGGGCTTGATCTGCATCATTACTCTGGAAGGAGGTGAAGACGGGACATCTTCACTAGTGATCGAGCGATCGGCAGAATGACGGTACAGCCCATCGTAATCGGCGATCTGTTCTTCAGCAGGTTCCGGTAACGACTGAAGAGCACCACTCGCACGGCCATCACCACCAGCCACCTGTTTTGCCGGTGACTCGGGTGTCGTGCTGGCGGGCACTTCGATGTCGGCACGCTTCAGGCGGCTGCCTGTGACCACAATCTCGTCTAGCTTGGCATTCATCGAACTGCTGCCATCATCCTGATCAACCGACTGACCCAGCATCAGCGCATCTTCTTCTGCCTCAAGCTCTCTCAGCCGCTGTTGCTCGACGGCGGCCGGTTCCGTCTCCAGTGCCAGCCTGTTTTCCTTGCGCACCGTGTCGGTCACGCTGAAATCGTCGAGAAAGCCGCCGCTGCTGACCGGCTCGCTGGCCGCAGGCTGATTGCCTTCGTTTCTGCGATCACGCTGTCGATAAGCGTCGCGGGCCTTTTCCAGTTCCTCTTCGCTGGCGGTATAGGGCCCTGCTGGCTTACTGCTGAAATTACTGGTTCCACGACCCGCCTCGCGCGAGACAGGATCGGCCAGCCTTGAGAAATACTCGCGCGAGACCCCCACCAGTGCCATCACCACCAGCACCGAGGCCAGCGCCGGCGACAGGCGTCTGCGAATCCAGCTGCCTGTTGTACTGGGCTCGACGCCGGCTTCAATCGTTTCCAGCGTGTCGGTGATCATTGCTTCATCCGGCTCGTGTTCGGGCAGGGCATCAAGCAGATCCGGGATGGCTTCATAGGCAGCCAGCAGGGCGCGGCAGTCTTCACACGCCTCACAGTGCTGGCGGTACAGTTCACTCTCGACAACGGCGTCGTAACCGTCATCAATCAGCGCCAGCTTGAGTTGTTCACAGCGATTCATGAGGCATCCTCCAGACGATCCCGTTGCAGCTTGGCCTCCGCCAGTGCCAGACGGGCGCGTCGCAAATGCGTTTTGACAGTGTTCTCGGGAAGCGACATGATCCGGGCGATATCCTTCATTTTGAGGCCCTTCAGTGTGGTCAGCACCAGCACTTCGCGCTGGGTTTCCGGCAGTTCACGGATCTCCTGCTCAAGCCAGCGAAGCTGTGCCTGCTGATCCAGTCGATCTTCGGTCATGGCTTGCTCATCCTGCTCGTCATCATGGGCCTCGCTGAAGCGCTTGAGAAATTCCAGATTTCGGCCCTGTTGCCTGCGGAAATTTCGCACACAGTTGACCGTGATCGTGACGATCCACGGCGCCAGCGGCCTGGCGGGCTTGTAGGTATGAGCGTTCTGGTGAATCCTGATGAAGACGTCCTGGCACAGGTCATCGCGAATGCTGTGATCGATGCCATAGCGGGTGAGGTAGGTGTAGATCATGCTGCGGTACTGACGAATCAGTTTCTCGAAGCCGCTACTGTCACCCTTGCAATAGCCGGGTAGCCAGGTGCGTTCTTCGAGATCGAGTACGTCGCTCTCTGTCGCTGCCATCTGCATCCGGTTCATGTCGTTTTTTCCCTGCTCATACCCTTGCTTACACCGCTACCCGATAATAGTTTCAGAATTCGTCAAATAATCTCATCATTGTTTCCTGCACCTGATCTGAACGCTGATGAACGACCATCGGGGTTGCTGCTATGCTTCAGTAGTGTGAACCACTATCGAGACAGAGACATGCTGCAGTCAATCATTGATGGCCGTACCGATCGGGTTTTTGACTATCTTGAGCAGGGCAATCCGGCCAATGCCCACGATGAACACGGCACGGCGCTGATTCGCTGGTGCGCCTATCACGGTGATGTCTCGGCGATCCGTTATCTGCTTGAGAAGGGCGAGAAGCTGGCCAGTCTCGGCAGTAATCTGGACCTCAACGGTGCCGTGTTTCACGGTCACTGGCAGCTGGTGGCCTACCTGATCGATCAGGGAGCCGATGCCAATCACCCCCTGTCCGGAACGGGCGAAACGCCATTGCATGCCGCCCTGTGCTCAGCCAATCGACCGGTCTATGACCGCATTATTGCCCTGCTGCTGGAAGCCGGTGCCAGTCCCAATGTGACGACAACACCCGGCATGGAAACCGGCAGTTTCATGCGCGATGCGCGTACCCGAGGCGAAACCCCGCTGCACCGCGCGGCCGCCTTTGGCAGCGAACGCAGCATCGGCCTGTTGCTGGATGCCGGTGCCAGAATCAATGCCACCGACTGTAACGGTGACACGCCACTGACCTGGGCCAGCTGGCACCTCAGACCACCAACCGTGTTACGTCTGTTGTGCTTCGGAGAGCATCGCATTCACCCCGACAATCACTCGACTTATGATCATGGACGTGGCTGGAGTCAGAACGAACAGCCATGAACCGGGCATGGCTTTTGACTTTTGTTTACACCCTGACGGGCAGCAGCTGCAGATGGATTGCAGTATAGTGGTTGTCAGTCATGGCGTTTTTCATTGCAAATGAGAAAACCCTTTGCCCAGTAAATCGTCCAAAACTCCGCTAGCGCTGCGGTTTGTCCGTTGGCTGGTCGCTGTCAGCGTGTTCATTACGCTGGCAGGGATCGTGCTGGCCGTCTATCTGGAATACCGTGAAGACGAGCGTATTGCCGAACAGCAGATCACCGGCATCACGGCCCTCATCCCAACACTCACCACCAGTCTCTGGCGACTGGATGACTCACAGATCAATCTGATGCTGAACGGCATATCGCAACTGCCGGCCGTGCACTGTGCCGTGATCAAGGTCAACGATGAAATTGAGTATCTCGCGCCGGACAACCTGGATGATAACGTCAGTACATTTGATATTACTCATCCCCTCATTCACGAAGCCGATGGAATTGTGCACAACCTCGGGGAACTGGGCGTCCGGATCGACCGCAGTTATGCCACCGAGCGGCTGCCCATGCGATTTCTCGAGATTGCCTCGATCCAGGCGGTTCGCGGTGTCCTCATCGTCGGCATCGTATTGTGGATCTTCAGTCACCTGGTCGGTCGGCGCCTGAGCAAGCTGTCCAGTGACATCCGTGGGATGAACTGGGACAACCTGAAGACCAGGCCCATCGACACCGAACCGGAGAAACGCGATGAAATCTCCGATGTTCGGTACATGCTGGAAGAAATGCGCGTGCGTGTGGTCGATGACATCGAACGCAAGAACCAGGCTGAAGCTGCCCTGGAATACCAGCGGCTGTTCGACATCAATACCGGTTTACCCAACCGCACCCAACTGAAGGAACGACTGGCGGTATTCAGCCTGGATGAATCCAACTACCCCTATGCCATCGTTGCCATCGAACTGATGAAACTGTCCGAGCTGGACAACTCGCTCGACAATGATTCCCTGAGTTTTGCACTCAACGAAGCCGTGATGCTGCTCTCGCAGTTGATTGAACCCGGCGGCATTATCGCGCGTTATTCCGAGCGACGGCTGATCCTGATCGTGGCTCAGGTCAGCGACAGGAACACACTGGACGCGGTGCTCACGCAGGTGAGCGACATCTTCGATCGTTCCTATCTGTTACCTTCAAATCAGAAGGTGTTCTTCTCCGCTGCCCAGGGCATTTGCGAGGTCAGGAGTATCAACGAAGATCGTGACGCCGCCGACAGTATCGCGCAGGCTCTGCGCGCACTGGACGAAGCAGTCTCACGTGGTCATGGATCACGCTCGTTCTGGGGTGGACGCATACAGGAAGAAGTGTCTATATATCAGCAGGTCCGGTCGGCACTGCAGAACAATGCCTATCGTCTGTGTTATCAACCCATTTTCGAGCTGAATTCCCGCAGGGTAGTCGCCATTGAATGCCTCATTCGCTGGCAACTGGACGGACTCAGTGAGCATGGCGTGGAAACCAGTATCCGCATGCTGGAACAGAACGGTCTGGGCATGACCCTGGACAAATCAGTCCTGCAATCTGCTCTTAAGGCCTGGCAGCAGTTTTCCGGGGTATTCTCCGGTCGTTTCGCCATCAACATGACGGCCAACTCATTTGCCGATCCCGGGCTTGCAGATCACCTGGCTGCCCTGCCAGCAGCATTTCGCGAAATTCTGGACATTGAACTCACCGAGACCAATGTCCTGGGCGATCTGGAATCCGCACAACAGAACGCGATGCTCATCAATGAGAGCAATATCCGCTTGTGTCTGGATGATTTCGGCACCGGTTTTGCCAGTATCGAATACCTCAGTCACTTTCAGTTTCATACCATCAAGATCGACCGGACCTTTTTCCGCAAGGGTGTGCGAAATCAGATGCGCCTTCTCAAGTCAATGGTCTCCATTGCGCATCGGGTCGGATCAAAAGTGGTGGCCGAGGGCATCGAAGAGCAATGGCAACTGGATATGGCCAGGCAATTGAAAGTGGATTACGTGCAGGGCTTCCTGCTGTGCAAACCAATGCCTGATGACCAGTTGCTGACCTACCTTCAGGATGTCGACTGTGGCTAGGGCCGTGATCCGGACAGTGTTACTGCTCATCGCTGCCTGCGATGTCGTGACAGCCGTGGAAATCATCAAGCATCCCGCACCTGGCAATCCCGACGGACGCAACCAGTATCAGGTCGATCTGCTCGACGCCGTGATGAACGTGACTGTGGCGACACACGGCGCATATGAACTCAGGGCCATACCCTCCATGCCGCAGGCCCGGGAGCTGGCCTATCTGGAGGAAGGTAAATTCTTCGATGTGGTCTGGACCGTAACCGATAGTGAACGTGAAACAGACTTGTTGCCGGTACGTTTTCCAATCCTGCGTGGGATGCTCGGACACCGCGTGTGCATGATTCGCCTGGCTGAGCCGTTGCTGTCTTCCATGATCGCAAACCCGGATGATGACCTGACTACGGCATCGGAAACGTCCTGGCCGGATACACAAATCCTGCTCAGCAACGGAATCAAGACCGAACTGGGAAGCGATTTCATGTCCATACTGAAAATGCTTCAGGCAGGTCGCATCAACTGTTTTCCGCGCGGAATCAATGAAATCGAAATAGAGCTGGCGAACTTCGGCACAGAACAACTGGGTATCGATACAGAGCTCAGCTTTCTCTATTTTTCACCGATGTATTATTTCGTTGCACCCGGCAATGAGGCCCTGGCGGAACGACTCCAGACCGGCCTGACCCTGTTGCATGACAGCGGCGAGTTCGAAGCGCTGTTTCAGCAATACCATGACTCCAGGCAATTGATGCAGCGTCTGGGTATGGAGCAGCGTACAGCACACTGCCTTGAAAACCCGGATATTCCGGCGTCACTGATCACGGAACTTGCTCCGATGCTGATTACAGGTGCTGGCACCTATTCAAATCAATGCATGGGTCGGGAATAAACCATAAGAACAATTCGACTGGATGTTTCAATGACTTTGGTTAATGGTGATCTCTGTATTGAGCGTGATTTCCCTGCACTGAATGAATCAAAATGGCGTTTTCTGCGTTGTTTTTCGTTAACCCCGGGTAAGAAAGCAGCAAACCGATGGACGAGAAGAAGATGAATCCGAGCGAGATACCCACACGCGTCATGAACGTTCCCTGTGACATCAGGCCGGCACAGGGCTCCGAAGCCGCACAGCTGTCCTCTCTTGCCCTGCAGGCCAAGGCTCACTGGGGCTATGACGAGGACTTCATGGCAGACTGCGTCGAAGAGCTGACCTGGACCGAGGATCACATCAATGACCCCTGGATACAGTTTTCGGTCGCGCAGATTCGTGATCAGCGGGTCGGCTTTTATGCCATTGCGCAGCTGACAGCCGGTGTTTTCGAACTGGAAGCGCTGTTTGTCGAACCCGAACACATCGGTACCGGAATTGGCCGCACGCTGATGCAGCATGCCATGCAGGCGGTGCGTGAGGCCGGTGGTCACACACTGCTGATTCAGGGCGACCCGAATGCCGAGCGCTTCTATCTGGCTGCCGGTGCGGTGCGCTGCGGCTATCGCGAATCGGGCAGCATTCCCGGTCGCATGCTGCCGATGTTCCGTCTGGCGGTCTGATACAATCGGGCTCGGTTTTCGAGGAGACCTGCACTGATGACTACCTGGATTGCCCTGTTTCGCGGTATCAATGTCGGCGGCAACAATATTCTGCCGATGAAGGCGCTGAAGGCCCTGCTGATCGACCTGGGCTGTGAGCAACCGGAGAGCTACATCCAGAGCGGCAATGTGGTGTTTTCAACGCAGGAAGACGATGCCCTGAAACTGTCCACAGCTATCTCCGACCGTATCGAGGCCGATTTAGGTTTCAGACCCGACGTGCTGCTGCTGACTGTCGATCAGCTGCAGGCCGCCATCGAAGCCAATCCCTACCCGCAGGCCACCGACGACCCGAAGAGCCTGCACCTGTCGTTTCTGACGGCCCCAGCCGCTACTGCCGATCTAGGCGCCATGACCGCACTCAAGTCCGACAGCGAATCATTCAGGCTCACCGAAAGTGTGTTCTACCTGCATGCCCCCGATGGCATTGGTCGATCGAAACTGGCAGCGAAGGTCGAGAAACTGCTGGGTGTTGCCGCCACGGGTCGAAACTGGCGTACGGTCTGCAAAATCAGGGCCATGCTGGAGGCACGCGCATGAACGAGAAGAAATACCCCTACGTCAATCACATGAATATTCTGTGCCAGGCGCTGGAGCGTGTGGATGTCAACAGCCTGGTCGAGAACTGTACTGATCGCTGGTATAACCAGACCCTGTGTCAGGTAAACGACTCGGTGGTACGGCTCGGTATCCTCCAGGGCGAATACCACTGGCACAAGCATGAGAAGGAAGACGAATTCTTCTTTACCCTGTCCGGTGAGCTCTTGCTTGATATCGAGGGCGAGGACAGCCACACACTGGCACCGCTTCAGGGCATGGTCGTACCCCGCGGTGTAGTGCATCGCACACGCGCCCCGGAAAAAACCGTGGTTCTGATGATCGAGACGGCAGGCATCATCCCCACGGGAGATGACGACTGACGTGACGGCCCTGTTCGACAACATCGGCAAGACCTACGCCAGTGTGCGCCAGCCGGACCCTCGGATTGCCGCGCAGATCCGGCGACCGCTCGCAGGGGCCGAATCCATTCTGAACATCGGCGCTGGC
Organism: Lysobacterales bacterium; assembly: GCA_965212525.1. Taxonomy (GTDB): domain Bacteria; phylum Pseudomonadota; class Gammaproteobacteria; order Xanthomonadales; family SZUA-38; genus SZUA-38. The sequence continues at coordinate 114,599 of CBDBVC010000058.1, read as the reverse complement.
ACAGGTGCCTACGAACCCGATCATCCGAAACTGATCGCACTGGAACCCTCGCAGACCATGATTGACCAGCGGCGACAATCTGCCTGGCGGCTGATTCGGGGCTTCGCCGAAGCGATTCCGCTGGATGATGATGCCGTCTCGCACGTGATGACGGTGTTGTCCATGCACCACTGGAGCAATCGGGCACAGGCCTTCGCCGAGATTCGGCGCGTGTGTCGAGAGCGACTGGTGATCGTGAGCTGGGACCCGGCTGCCGAACCATTCTGGCTGACGCGAGACTATTTCCCCGAAATCCATGCCCGGGATCTAGAGATCTTCCCGACCATGGAGGAACTCGAAACCGCATTTGGACCACTGAATGTCAGCCCTCTGATGATCCCGGCTGATTGCCGTGATGGCTTTCTGGGTGCCTACTGGCAACGACCCGAGGCCTATCTGAACGACGACATTCGCAACAACATGTCCACGTTTCTCACGATCAGCAATCTGGCCGACGGGATCGAGTCGCTGAGGGCAGACCTGGATTCAGGGCGCTGGCGACAGCGTAATGCCGGGCTGCTCGATCGGGAGACGTTTGATATCGGCTATCGTCTGATTGTCGTCGATCTCGGATCCTGACTTGATTCGACTTCGCGTCCTTATCGCAATCGGTATCAACCAAATCCGCTCTGGTGCGTTGAAGCCTGTAAGTGAACGCTGAATCTGAAGCTGAATGAGACGATCAGCATCAGGGTGCGTTGATAAGCGTGAAACAGGACAACGAGGTTATCAGACATGAGCAACATGCCCCATCACACTGCAGCCTGTGAGCAGAAGCACCCGGCAATCGGCTGGTCCTGGACCACGCAGCTGGGTTGTGACATGGAGCCGGATGGGATCAGTGCGCAGTGCTACTCATCGCTCATCGGCATGGATCTGGACGAGGCAGATCGCCACGTGCCGCACAGCAACCGCATCGATAACCGCTACCTGATCACGAGCACACAGCTGACGCAACTGCTCAAAGCCGTTGCCAGCGACTACGCCATTCTGCAGGTCAATGGTGTGCGTCAGTTTGCCTACGCCACCTGTTATTACCCGGACACCTTTGGCTGCACCACACAAAGGTCTGTGAATTCGTCACACACTGCAGTAGCGGCTCAGGATGCCCTGGCTCTGGCCAGCGGCCATTACGAAATCGGTATCGACCGCATCACCGGCAACTGCAGTGCTCATCCAGACCAGCAGGATGTGCTGGTCACCGATGCTTTCGACAGCGCCTTTATGTGCATGCTGAAGAATATCTATCGTCCGGACTGCAGTCGCACAACGCCGTTCAGCCTGCACCCCAGCCTGATCGTCGGTTTCACCCGCAGCACCCTGATTCACCGCAACAGCGGCGATCGCATCATCATCGACAGCAAGCTGTGCTTCGACCAGCCGGGCATCGCCGGTCAGCCCTACCCGGCCGATCGCGATCTGATCGTGGTGGAAACCCGGTCGGCCGATGGCAGCGGCCGGGTGGATTCCCTGCTGTCCAGACTCGGTGCCGACAAGACATCAGCCAGCCCCAAGTACTGTATCGGGATCAACCTGAATCCGAACCGGTCAAGCTGCCAGACACCTCAGCAAGCGGCATTCGTCAACAGCAAGGCAATCGATACCTCACATCATCAGTGCGCCTGAGCAGAGCGAACGGGCAGGGTTAACTCATACGCCAGAGGATGTGTTACGGTAAGTCCGATTGATGGACGAGTGGGCCTAACACCATGAAACCGATCAGATTACTGATACTGATGTCGGTGAGTCTATTCAGCAATTCTGTGAATGCGATCGATTGTGAACACGAACTGAGTCGGTATGTCGATGTGCTTGAGCCTATCGTCAAATCGCATAATAAGAATGTCGAAATCAAGATGAATGATCGACGCTGGGTTGCCGGCTGGAACTATCAGTATTTCACAGTTCACCGCAGACGACCAACAGGAGAATACCTGCCAGAGACTGACGAGCTGTTGGGGCCGAACTTCACTGGATTCCTTATCAACGTTTCCATCGTTGATGGAGCATACCAAGGTGCAGCTAGAATTCCTCAGACCTTAAACGACACCTACTGGGACGCCTGGATTAATCGCCCTGCTGTGCCTGACTGCAATGCGCATTACGTGTTCAATGTCTTATACGGCGATCAAACTGACCCTGCATTCATAAAGGCTGTGATTGATGAACTGTCAATAATGACAATCAACGATCAATGAGAATTCAAACAGTTAGCCCGGCAGCGACAGGATTTCCTCAGCGTCCTTCTGAATTGAAGCATCCAGCAATGCCAGGTAATCGGCTCTGGCTTTCAGCTTGGTCTGATGGTGGGCCTTGAGATCCATGTGCTCGGCAAACTGGCTGGCAATGGCCATTGCCGTGGCCATCAGGGCATCTTCGGCGACCACCTGATCGAGGAAACCCGCCGTCTTCGCTGTTTCCGAGTCGAACATCTCGCCACACAGCACCGAACGGTTGAACCAGGCATCGGGCAGACGTGCTCGCGCCAGCTCGATGCCGGCGTAGTGCATGGTCATGCCGATGCTGACTTCATTCAGACCGATCCTGAAATCACCGCTGACGCCAACACGCACATCGGCTGACAACAGCAGAAACGCACCCTTGGCCACGGCATGCCCACTACAGGCCGCAATCACTGGCGTTGGGAAGGACAGCAGGCGTCGGCACAGGGTGGAACCGCCTCGGATCAATGCATGCGCCGATTCCTGACTGGCCTGCAACACCTTCAGGTCATAGCCAGCGGAAAACAGGCCTGGACGACCCGTCATGATCACGATCGAGTGATCACGTTCGGCCTGATCGAGTGCCTGATTGAACTCGGTGATCAGCTCTGGCGAAATCGCATTCACCTTGCCGTTGTTCAGCCTGATGGTTGCGACACTGCCTTGTGTTTCATAGCTGAGGAATTCGAAGTTCTGCATGCGAGAGAAGCCTTATTGATCGATGGAATGAGACGGCAGACCTTACCACGACCGGTCGCAGAACGTCGACAGTCGCGGCTGAATGAAACGGTATGTGGTTCGCTCTCAGATGGTGTCCATCGTCAGATCAGGCACATCGTCCTGACCGGGACAGGCGCCGACGCGCCTGAGTTCGCGGGTGGGAAACTCGAACAACATGAGCCGGCACTGTGCATTCTCGTTCACCCGAAAGGCCAGTTGTTCACCATCGACCGACAGCAGCGGTGAGCTGAGCACCTTGTTGCTGTTCGATTTGAGCACCAGACGGCAGCCGCGGAAATGGTCAACGATGATGTCATCGCCATCAAACCAGGCATGCGTGCCGCTGGCCGACTGCACACCGGTGGCAGCCATCGCGACAGACGAATCGGACAAGGCACCGGTTCTGTACAGCGTCAATGCCAGCATGGCGGCGCTGAGTGCCAGCGTCAGCCAGCGCCAGTGAGCTCGCGGCTCGATAGCCTCAGTTGTGGCGATTGGCATGGCAGGCAGGTTCGGGTTCAGATCGGGACCTATCCACTGATAACCCTGACGCGGGACTGTACGAATGTAGCGGGGTGCAGCAGCACTGTCGCCCAGTGCCTTGCGCAATGTCCACAGGGCCTGATTCAGTCCCTTGTCGCCGGTGGCCTGTTTCCCCGACCAGAGCGAGTCGATCAGCAGCTGACGCGACACCACCTGAGGACCGGTATCAACCAGTGCCACCAGCACCTGCCACACCTTGTGCTGCAGCACGGTACGCACATCGCCATTGATAATGGCGTGTGCGGCAGGGTCCAGCCTTATGTGGTGCACTCGTGTCATGATGTCTCAATAGAGAATAATAGAGTTGGCGCATGCCATGCATCTGCCTATAGTTGGGACATGCCACGACCGCCAGGAGACACGCCGTGACTCAGATATCCAGAAAAACGCTGATCAGTAGCCTGCTTCTGGCATGCTCGGGATATTGCCAGGCCGAACCCACTACGGTCGAGATGGGTGATGGTCAGGTGGACGGCACTCGCATCCAGCCCTACGCGCTGATCTGGCAGCAATGCATGAAACAGGACGGTGAATGGAGCGCGCTGCCGGCACTGACCGAGACAGTTACTATCGAAGGCGATGATCTGATCGTGGCACATGACTCGGCACGACCCGGTGGCGGCAGCACGCGCTCGCGCATCACACTGGAACGAAGCAGCCTGTCACCACAGAGCACCCACACCGAGGTGCTGGCAGCCGATGGCACAGTCGTTGCCAGCATCGCCAACACACTGACCGAAACCGGCTATGACACCCTCATGAGGCAGGGTGAGGCTGAGAATACAAAAACAGGCAGCCTCAACTCGCGCCAGTTCAACGGCAGCGTGCTCGGCCTGCCTCTGGCCACGCTGGATTATGAAAAGGCACCCTATTCAGTATCAGCGTCAATGATGGCATTTGATGCCAGCTATACCCTGCTTGTGACCCATGCCGGTCAGGAAACGGTGAGCTTCAACGATGTTGACGTGACCGTGGACTGGGTGGATGTTGAATGGAAACATGAGGGCATCGGCGATATCTACCCACCGGGACCCGATGCCAGCGGAGGCCGCTACTGGATCGCCCATAAGCCGCCCGAAGGTTTTCCCTACGTGCTGCGATACAAGACCGATAGCTATGCAGTGGAGTTTTTGAACAGCGTGTGCCCGAGCGGGGGTCAGACCGAAGAGGAGTCAGATTCGGGCAAATAGGGTGCCATCGCGGCCAGCGTGGTCTCGTGATTCAGATAATCCAGCGGCAGCGCCATCAGCCTGCCATCACGCTCAAGCACCAGCGAGGGAAAGCCCCGAATCGGTGCCTGGCGGGCAAAGGCCACTTCCTGCTGCAGGGTACGCTCGGTTTCGATTGATGCAATATCACTGCTGAACCGTTCGGCATCCAGCCCGGCCTCATTTGCAATCTCGACAAGGGTGGACACATCCGACGGATTTCTCGCATTCAGATAATAGGCCCGCTGAATCGCCTCGATCATCTCGGCCTCACGGTCCTGTGCCCGCGCCGCGATCACCGCCCGGCAGGCCGGGTAGGTCGAACGCCGCGGCTCGCACTGAGTCCAGAAATCATGATTGAACCTGGCCCCAAGCTCCACCTCGATTCGCCGCCAGTAACCGGCAATGGCCTGCTGAAGCTCCACCGGCATCGGCTCGTCACTGTCCGGCGCCAGGCCGCCGACAACCGATCGAATCACCACCCGACCCGCCAATGCCTGTTTAAGCTTCTGCCAGGTCGGTCGATACCCCCAGCACCAGCTGCACATGGGGTCGTGGAAATAGAGGAGAGTTGGGGTCATGGTTCAATTCGGACGTGTACGGTCGTGCGCCTATCTTACTTCAAGAGCTTTGTCTTTCCTCGTTTGCAGACTGGCAACCAATCACAAGAACAAAGCAGATCGAGCCTGTTTGGTAATATATCGCTAATAACAAAGATCATCGCATATTTAGCAACACACTGCTCGAGGCCACATTATGTACTGTGTGGAATCGGTCTAGTACCATATTGTGCGAATCAACCTTCTACACTTTTAACTCGATATGCAGAATTTAAAAGTATCAATCGTGAAATTTATTGATTCAAGTTTACCTGGGTGGGTTGAATGCGAATTGGATGATGCTTTCGGAAAGGTACATATTTTCCGGGAGAAGGTTCCGGTTGTATTGGACGGCAACATAAATCTAAACAGCGAATTCCCTTGTGAAGGTGCACTACGCTGCAAAATGTTAGCAATGTCCCCAGCAGGGCCTGATGCAATGATGGTCGTGGAAACGGAGTCAATTGATGGCGTCACATCACTCGAGGGTATTAGTGAATTTACTGTAAACATGGAGCAAGTTGTTGGCTCCGAAGAAAATCAGAGTTAACACGGCAAGCTACAGGACTGTCAAAGCCGTCGCTTTGCCAGCCCGTTCTCGCGGCGCTATGCAAGAGTAAGGAAAGGAAATAATGCTTCCAGATCAAGCAATAAAGATCATTGAAAAACAAGAGAGCGAAGAAACTGGGAATGAGGTTTCCGAAGAAGAAGCTAAAGCATTGATGCGAAAGCAGGGATGCAATGAAGCCTATATTCAGAAAATTTTCACTCCTCCTGAAAAAAAGCTCGAATATCTAGGTGTAGAGGAAGGTTGCACTTTCTATGAGTTCTACACAAGTGTTGGATATGTCCCAATGGGCCAAGGAGAAGAGCTCCATTCGCTCGATGAAATAGTCAATGAAAAAGAAAGTCAATTTCATGAAGACGATTATCCTGGAATATACGATCGCTTTTTGCAGATTTCATCAATTGAGGGTGAAGGAAGTTACTTCTACGAAATTTCTTCAGGTTTTGTTTACGACACTGATTGGGGAGAGGAAGAAACTATGATGCAAGGAAAATTAGAGAAAAAGTGGCCTAGCTTTTATGACTTTCTCGAATGGTACTATTCAGCTGAAGAGCAAAATGAATAACGATGCTCAGCTTGAAAATTGCCTACGCTTCGTTTCGGCAAACCCAAGAGCTTAGTGTCACATTAATCAGGAAGTCTCGTGGAAGAATTTGGAGTTAGATTTTATAAAGGTAACGATGATCATTTCGCGGCCCTTAGGCAGCTTTTTGAAGCCGTTAAAAAAGACAAGGATGATGAATCTGTCAGAGATGAAAGTGAATGGATTGACTTAATACCTATAGATATCAGGCCAAACTTTAACTGGCCAACTGAGGTAGAGAGATCCGAGTGGTTAAATTTTTCCAAGGATAAGCCAATTGCAATTCCAGATGTGGCTAATCAGTTAAGTGAAAAATGGGATTTCTACAGTATTATTGATGCATTTCATAATGGTGACTATGACTTACTCAAATGTGAAAAGATAGCTCAGTCATACGAGATGCACATTCATCCATATGGGTACCCTTACGGTGGATTAGGGCCGCTAATAGCCTTGGCTGAAGGGTTTGGATTCAAAATAGAGGGTGTAAATGAGTACGGAAAGTATCTGGATAGAAGTGAGCTGAAAACAGGTGGGTAACTGTGGGTAACTGTGGACACCCATTTAATTCCGACAGTTGTCGAGCGGATACGAGCAGTATTACGCGATAAGCCAATATAGACATGGAAAAGCTAAATGCGGACACTCATAAAATTCGAAACACTGGCCATGTCATCAGCGGCATTCAGGTTGAGCTCTTAACAGTGATCATAAAACGGTTGTTTTGCCTGAAACCAGCTGAAATTTGTGATTTTCAGCAGCATCTGCACTATTCAAGGCGAGCGGAGATCTCTGAGGTCATCAGAAAGCGGATATTGCCGGGATTTCTGGTATTGCTAGGGCGTTTCAGCCGACTGTCGCCACAACCAACGCTTGCCGAGTGCGTGACAATACGCCCGTATGGCCTCGATTGATCCCTTGGCTTTCTCGAAGAAATCCGGATTTGGCGTCATCTCCTTCATCCATTTCTTGGGCGTCTTACCCAGTCTGTCCAGAATGGGCGGGTAACGCTCGGGAATAACGCCACGCTTGTCCTGTCGCACCACACGACCGGTCCAGTCCAGCAGGTTGAGGTAGTCGACTTGTTCTATTGGCAGGCAGTTATCCAGTTCATCCACTGACCTGTTCTGATTGGTGAAGGGCATGAGGTTGCTGTCAGGTTCGGTGATTCGCTTGTAGATGCTGGTGAACTCAGACTTCTCGGGTTTTGTTGTCATTCTGGCACGGACAGGGTTCAAATCCACGTAGGCCATGCATTGAATCACAGCCGCCTCATCCAGCAGCGCCTGGCACTTGAACCGACCTTCCCAGAAGCGCCCCTTGCACTGATCTTCTTCATTGGCTCTTCGAGCAATCTTTTCGTTCAGATAGGCCATGAACTTGCTGATATTGAACAAATTCTTGCGCCATGATTCGATTTGAGCCTCAACTTGAAGGCGTTCTGATTCTGACAGGTCTCCACCGTCCAGATAGGAGGCTACCAGTTCATTCACCGAATACAATTGACCCCATCGTTCAGCGATGTCTCTAACCGTCAAGGACATGGCCTGATCGGCATTAACATGCAGGATGACGTGGTAGTGATTGGACATCACCGCGTAGGCGGCAACGTCGATGCAAAAGGCCTCTGAGAGTCTAAGAATCAGCGATTCGACCCATTCACGCCGGTGTTCGTAATCCCGCTTGGTCAAGCAGTCAAAGCCACACAGGAAACTCTGTCGCACACAGCGCGACACACAGTGGTAGTATGGCGTGGAATCCAGGCATACCTGGGTAGCACGGGGCATGGTCATGACAAACTCCTTTTGTCGTTGATCGTCCTTGTTTGTCAATCTTAGGGGGCCATGTCAGGATGTCAAATTATGGGTGATGTGATGAACGCCCCCTTATAACGGCGTCACAATGCGCCATACTTGTTGTTGATACCACAAGTAAACCAAAGGAGGCATTCATCATGAAACAGTGTAGTTTACTCAGCATCGATCTGGCAAAAAATGTCTTTCAACTGTGTGCACTGAATGCACATCACAAGGTGGTCAGCAACAAACGCGTGCGACGAGCTAAGCTGGTTGAGACGGTTCTTCAGCTGCACCCCGATTGCATTGTGATGGAGTCGTGTTACTCCGCCACTTACTGGGGTCGAACGTTTCAATCTCATGGCTTCAAGGTCAAGCTGATCGCTCCCCAACACGTCAAACCGTTCCTCAAAGGCAACAAGAATGACCATCACGACGCCCTGGCTATCGCCGAGGCGTCTCTTCGGCCAGGCATCCACTTTGTGCCGATCAAATCAATCGAGCAGCAGGATATCCAGACACTACATCGTGTGAGACAACGCTGGGTTCGTGATCGAACTGCTCTGGTCAATCAGATCCGCGCCATCCTCAGTGACTACGGGCTGCTGATCAAACCTGGTCGTCATGCTTTGTTAAATGAGCTGCCATTGCTGATCGAGGATGCCGACAATGATCTAACCCTGCCCTTGCGCCGAGTACTGCTCTCACTGATGGAAGAGCTGGTTGACCTGAATGAGCGTGTCGAATCGGTTGAACACTCAATCACCGAACTGGCACGTGAGCAGTCGGGCTATCATCAACTGCGGGATATCCCTGGCATGGGTTGGCTGACAGCGTCTGCCCTGGTCAGCCAGGTGGGCAATGCCCGACAGTTCAGCAGTGGACGGGGCATGGCGGCCTGGATCGGGCTGGTACCCAAGCATCAGGCTAGTGGCAGTAAGATCGTCAATCAGGGCATCTCCAAGCGCGGTGACCGCTACTTGCGGACCCTGTTGATCCACTGCGCCAGAGCAGTCGTGTACCTGTACAAGGACAAGGAGGAACCGCTGAAGCGGTTTGCTGATCGAATTGCCAAACGGCGGGGAAAGCATATCGCCTGTGTGGCAGTAGCGCACAAGATGGCTCGAATCATCTGGGCGATGTTGTCGCGGGGTGAATCGTATCGACCCGACGCGGCGTTGAGTTGCCGCTGATAGAAAACCGGATTTAGTAGAGACAAACAAGGCAGGAGAAAAACCCACCAATCAAGTTAGATTGCATGATGAACAAACAGGTAACCTGGCCTGGCTTTAGACTGGTTGTGGACACGGTCCTCGAGACCCTGTGGGTGTAAAGCAAAGCCAGGCACGGATCTCATCAAGGCCAGAGGTCAATCATGCCTCACAAACAGGCCGGATATATGTCAGTAACCGTTTTTCTTCGTGCCAGATCAACTTGAAAAGTTGGGGGCGTTCATATATGTCCCTGATTAGATTGATTAGATTGCTGATTAGATTGATGGGTGTCCCTGATTAGATTCAGATTGCTGATTAGATTGATGGGTGTCCCTGATTAGATTCATGCAGCTTGGTCTTGCCGCGGCTGCCCAGGTGACTGACTGATTTCGAATCAGTCAAACAACTCATTCAGATAGGCTGCAATCCTAACGCCGCCCATCTGCAATCGCTGCTTGACGGTAGCCATGTGATTGAAGCCGTAGCTCCAGTCGAGGAACTGGTCATCAGGGTAGATGGTGTCGCGAATGGCCGTGCTTTCACCGATCCACACCAGCGGGTCGGCAGTCCACCAGGCTTCGCGCTGCTCGTCAGTGATTTTCGGCTGCAGCCATTCAACCCACTCTGAATAGGACAGCTGCTCGTCGTCGATCAGCTTGGTGTCCCAGACGCTGTGCAGGTTGGTCAGCTCTCCGGCAAACACCACACGGAAGTTGTTGCCGCCTCTATCGGTGCCGTTGCCGGCGTGCAGGGGCTGGTGCAGGTCACCGATAATGTGGACGATGAACCGCAGAGCCAGCGCACGTTCCTCGGTGCTCAATTCTTCATCGCGCACCATGCCTGAGAGTTTTTCCAGTGCTGTCACGGCATCGCCTTGCGGCGGCGCACCGACTTCGGCGTAGCGCTTGCCCTCGGGCACCGTCACGTAATGATAGGGGCTGGCCTCGCGCTGCCAGAATTCATCCGGGCTGGCGCGCATGAAATCGGCCCAGGTGGAGACTTCAGCCAGGCCTTCCAGGCCCAGTATGCGCTTGATGCCCCGGCGCGCCTTGCGTGACAGGTAGTGATCGGCAATGGCACCGGTAACCCGGTGGCCAGTCTTGCCCCAGGCCTCAGCCGGTTGGTTCAGCCCCAGGGTCAAATATGCCAGGGCGAGCAGCAGCGCAAATTGTCTCATCGTCATGTCCAGCGTCAAAACCGGTCTACAGATATACCAGAGTGCAATGACCTTGTCATGACGGGCACTGAATCATTGCACGTCATGCCTGGATAAACCGCGTCGTGTATGTTGAATGTTGGGCTGTTCCGCGCACTGGCTCACGCGGCTTGTTTACCGTTTCGTGATACCATGATCACAAGGAAAATGGCTGGGCAGTTGCCGCCCTGCCACGGTACAGCACGGTGCCCCATGTTATTCAGGTGTCCACACTGCAACAGTCGGGTGTCTACCCCGACCCAGTTCGATGAGGAGATCCGCGAGATCCAGTGCGGGCGCTGTGGTGAAGTGCTCAACGCGAAGGAACACGGCCGTGTGGTGAGCCCTGTTCAGACAAACCCGACACTGTGGCAGAAAATCCGCGCATTCTTCAGCAGAAAAAGTGATGACGTTAGACGCAGCTGAGACCAAACCGCATTTCATAAAGTCACACCAACACGGCCAGATGGGATTACGCTACACTGTGATTTAACGACGAGTCAGCGGGAGAACTGGCCTGATGCCATCGCAGTCTTTTACCATTTCAGACGAACAACAGGCACAGCTACTCGGCGACGGATACACCCTGCTGCCGACTGCACTGCCTGATGCCCTGCTCAGTCGCTGGCAGACACTTGCCGAACGGCTGGAACACGAGGCCCTGGCGGCCTATCACAACGGTGATCAGATGCACGGTGCCTGTGTCATCGAGGACCCGGTCGGCCCACGCGTGATGCGTGTTGATGATGTACTCGGCACGGATCCGGATGCGGTACTCGAACTGCTCGCCTGTCCGGCCATGCTGGCCGTGGCGCGTGATCTTTGCGGTCGCGGTGCGATCCCGCTGCAGCTGGACATCCTCTACAAGCACCAGCATCCACACCCGGTAATTCTCTGGCATCAGGGCGCACCACATCCGCGCGGCTTTCCCTATCTCAACATCGGCATCTATCTCGACGATGCCAATGAAGGTGACGGCTGTCTCAAGTATGTTCCGAACACACAGCATGACATGCAGGACATTGCCGGACTGTCACGTCAGCACGGCTGGGATATTCCAGGCGTTATCGAACAACCTGCACAAGCCGGTGACATTCTGATTCAGGACATGATGATTCTGCACGGCTCCGCGCCCAAGCACAGCGACGGTGTTCGCCGTACGATCTACGTTGAAATCCGGCCCATGGACGGTGTGCGTGAAAGTGAAAGCCAGAGTGAACAGTGGATCGAACTTCGACGGCGCTGGATGGGACTGGTACTGGCTCACGCTGACACTGGCAACTGGCCGGATCAGTGGCGTGATGACTACCCGCAGGGTGAAGAAAATGCTCAGGCACTGGCCGATCAGGTGATTCAAGAGCGTGAACCGCCGATACCGGCGGTCTACAGTATCGAATCCATCGAGACAGCCGGCTATCCGGTGCCCGAATCGCTGAAATCACCTGAACACGAAAATACAGACCCACAAGCGACTGCATGAGCACCTCGAAATCCGTCATCTGGCTGTTGATCGCTCTGAGCGGTGCGGGCAGTTCGATTTACAGCTTCATGTTCGGTCCGTCCTGGCTGTTCTTTGCCGGTGTCTTGCTGTTTGCGCTGGGCTGCCGCCTGGCCTTCGTCAAGCACAAGTGCAGTGATTGCGGTCACCTCCATTACGACGCCTCCGGCAAGGAGCTGCATTGTATCCGGTGTGGCGCCACACTGGATGCCGGCACCGTGGTTCGCAGTCCGTTGAGCCGACGCAAGCTGATCATCTACCTCGCCTTCGTGGCCATCTTTCTGCTCTCCGCCTGGCTGTTTGCGCAAGGATTCAGGATCGTCGGCATCATCGTCTTCCTTCTCTCCTTTGCCCCGCTTGCCTTCAACCTGAAACGCTATGAGTGCAGAGAGTGTGGATTGCGTGCCTATGGTCCGGAAGACGCGCTGAAAAACTGTCACAGCTGCGGTGCCGTCTATCATCCAGCTCACGATGAAGACCCGGTTGAGCAATCTGAGCCATGACGCTTGTTACCACGACCTTCGCCTTGATCACTGGCCTGATTAATGGACTGATATTTCATGAAGTTCGTTCTGATTGCAGCCACCCTGTTGATGGTGGCATCGGCGACCCACCGTTCTGCAAGGCAGTCACTGCGCAACATATCAACCATCTTGATTTTTCAGTCGTAGTGCCAACAGGCTGGGTTTATGGCAAAACACCTTCAAGTCTTCGAATTCAGAATGCACCCATTGGTGAGATGGCAATTGTCATGATTACACAAATCAAGAAGACAGAATCGTTGTCTCATTTAAAAGAATATGACTCTGGTTGTGAGATGATTCAAAACGATGACGGGCACCTCGTGTGCGATCGATCCAGTAACGGCATTACGCATGTGATCAGAAGCATCGCGCACGACGACTACATCATCCAACTGACCCTGGAATATCCAGACAGATTCAGCGATTACTTTGACGACACGCTATCAGAACTCGAAAAATCCTTGATAACCATCAATCCGGAGTCGTGATTTCTGGCACAAGACGGTCAGAACGCATGAGCGTAGACTGGTCACATGACTCAACACTGCACACGATGCCAGAGCACCATGCACCGGATCGACAGGGAAGCCGGTACTTCGCGTGTGCGCCTGTTCGGCAGATCGCTGACGCTGCGAATTCACGAACTGGCCGTTCTGGCGGTGCTGGTGATTCTGCTAACGGTGCTGACCCGCGACTGGTTTATGCTCGACATGATCCTGCTCTCCGGACTGTTCGTGCTCAGCCTGCTGACCTCCACCGACAGCGATGTCGATACCTACCAGTGCCCGAATTGCGGACACCGGTTGATCTGTGACGGCCATTACCATAATGGTCACGATGACAGCCATTACAGCCACAACGATGCCGCCTGATTACAGGCATCACCTTCGTAAAGACCGATAACCGCTTGAGCTGAATCAATTCAGTCAACGGTACCGTCGCGCAATTCTTGCACACACCGGTGGATGCCCTAAGATGATGAGTACAGAAGCGTTGGGGAACCCTGCTGACATGCGTGAGCCATCGGCCACGGACAACCTGTTCCATGCCATTCAATTGTCGGATGCTGACGGCGTACGGCTGGCGCTTGCTCAGGGTGCCAGCCCTGACGCCACTACCGAATACAACGACAGCGCCCTTTGCATCGCTGCTGGCCTGGGTCAGCATGACATTGTCGCCGTACTGCTGGATGCCGGTGCAACCATCGGCCACCGCAATGATTTCAGCTTCGATGCGCTCGGCAGCGCCCTGTGGTGTGCTCATCTGGAAACCGCCCGGCTGCTGGTCGATCGTGGTGCCGAGGTCAGTCTCGCCGATGCAGCCGCCCTCGGTGATCTTGCCAGACTGCAGACTGCCTGGGCATCGTTTCCGGGTATCGAACAGACCATCGGCGCCTATCTCTGTGCCTGCCGATGCGGCCAGACCGAGGTTGTCAGCTGGCTGATCGATCAGGGCATTCCGGTCGACCTACACCCGCCTGGCGATGAATGGGGTGGCATCGGTTGTCCCGGACTGCATCATGCCGCCGAGAATGGTCATCTGGATACCGTTTACCTGTTGCTCAATCGCGATGCCGACATCACGCTGGTGGATGATGTGCACGGCAGCACGGCACTGGCCTGGGCGGCGGGGGCTGGCCATCGCAACGTGGTGCATGCGCTGCTGCGTGCCGGTGCAGACCCGTCGCAGCGCAACGTTCACGGCATGACCGCGGCCATGCTGGCACGCGATGGCGGTCACACTGAAATGGCCGCCATGCTTCAGGACGAGATGAGCACATGAGCGAGTCACTCCCCACCTGGCATAAACAGGCCCTGGAGCGGGGCATCAATTACATTGTGATCGTCTACAGCAAGGCCGAGGGCTTCGTGTTCTGCCCCTCAAACCTTGAACAGCCGTTCCGCGTTGGCGGCGATTACCATGGCTGTTGCGAATGCAATGCGGAGGGTGCCCTGTACCATTATCACAATTACCTGAACGAGGCTTACCGCGATCAGATCGCCTGGTTCATACCCTATGTCAGGCGGGTAGGCCAGAATGAGGACTTTTCACTCGATGAAATGAATCTGAACAAGCGCAAGGTCAGCATTATTGAGGGTGATTGGCCCTGGTAGAATCTCTATCCAATTCGGCTCCTGGTCCGGATTATCATCCAACACTCACAACTGTCACATTAATGTCGTAAAATAGACGCATCACTGCCGTATCGCCGTCGTAACGGCCTGAACTGACTCCGGTCATGATAAATGTCCCAACTGAAGGAGATCTTCTGTCACATCATGAAAATCAATGCTGAACGAGTGAAGGATCTGCGCATCCAGCGTGCCTGGTCGCAGGAGGAGCTGGCGATTGCCTCGGGTCTGAATCTGCGCACCATACAGCGCATCGAGAATCAGGCCACGGCCTCACTGCAGTCCCGCAAGTCACTGGCAGCCGCGTTTGATATCGACACCGAGGATCTCGAAATCACGGAGACAGCCATCATGCAGCAATACGAATACAAGACCCGGCCGATCAGGTTCAGTTTCGGCCTGTTCAAGAAGGGCACCAGCAATGTCGATACGGTACTCAATGAAGAAGCTAAACAGGGCTGGCGACTCAGGCAGATGATCATGCCGGCAGAGTCGATGGGCGGTTCCGAACAGATGGTGGCCATTCTCGAGAGACGTATCGGATGAGGCGACTTGCGGCGTGACGCAAAGCTACTGGCAGCAAATCGCAGCGCGTTTCGATGATTTTCCGCACACTGCTGCGCTGGCTGCCCTGCGTGACCTTGCGCTTAGAATTGATGACTCACCCTGGCAAGCGGTGCTTAAGGGTCACACGGGGGTCACTGAACTGTGCATTGGCCGGTCAAACGATCATGACGATCCGGCCTTTATCCGCATTACCCCGATTCGACAGTCGCATCTGGAAATTCGCTATGTCGACAGCTGCATTGTCAGGCGCCAGTGGTATCGCATCATCCCTGCCGATACCATCTGGCCTGTCCTGTTGTCCTGCCTGGAGCGGCGTGACTGGCAGGCCAACGCATGACGCTGACCTGAACGTCCAGGTGACAAGCCACGTCCTGACAGGCACCATAGCCGCATGCGACTTTCCGAATTCACCAGTGTCGAACAACTGATTCGCCACTACCCGAGCGACAGGCCGCCCAAGTCCCTGATGTTCTGGGGCCATCGTCAGAAAAGCCCGGATCGTGTCAATGCCAGCTGTCTCAGCAACTGGTTTCCCTCGCCGTTCGTGATTGAGGACATCACCTGCCCGACCGCAGAACATTACCTGATGGCCGCCAAGGCGCGACTGTTTGGTGATGAATCGCGCTATCAGGCCATACTCGAGGCCGACAACCCGGGCAAGGCCAAGAGCCTGGGACGCGAGGTGACCGGGTTCGATGAGCAGACCTGGGTTCAACATCGAACAGCCATCATGCTGACCGCCTGCAGGGCCAAGTTCGAGCAGAATCCTGACATGGCTGCGTTTCTGTGTCGCACCGGTGAGCGCATACTGATCGAGGCCTCACCGCTGGATGCCATCTGGGGCATCGGTCTTGCTGCGGACGATCCGCGTGCCCAGCACCCGAGCCAGTGGCCCGGCCTGAACCTGCTCGGATTTGTCCTGATGCAGGTTCGAAGAGAACTGATTTCGCCCCCTGCCTGACGATTTTTGCTCGTCTCTGTTGTCAGTAATCGGCAGCGGAATGAACCCGACCGGACTCAGATTGGACTTGATGTTTGCCAGCCCAGGCAATAATCTTGCCTTTCAGCAGCATTAAGTCCAATTCGCTTGTCTCCGGCAGAAGCCGGACGATAGACTCGATCTTTCGTCCCGAGACTGGCAACGACACAGGAATGACCATGGGCCGCCAGATGCTGCAGTTCACACAGCTCAAGATTCGTACGCCGACGCGTCGCGATGTCGACACGCGCAACCGGGACTTTGACGAAATCTATTCGCCCTACACGAGCGAGCAGCTGGCCGCGCAGGCATCACGCTGTTCACAGTGCGGCGTTCCCTTCTGTCAGCAGGGTTGCCCGCTGTCGAACAACATTCCAGACTGGCTCAAGCTGGCCGCCGAAGGGCGCATGCAGGAAGCATGGCGCCTGTCTTCGGCCACCAACAACATGCCGGAGATCTGTGGCCGCATCTGCCCGCAGGATCGCCTTTGCGAGGGCATATGCACCATCGAGCAATCCGGTCACGGCACGGTGACCATCGGTGCCATTGAGAAATCCATTACCGACAACGCCTGGGCACAGGGCTGGATCACGCCCATCAAACCCCGAATCGAACGTGAACAGGGCATCGGCATCATCGGTGCCGGCCCGGCCGGACTGGCCGCAGCCGAACAGTTGCGCCGGCAGGGTTACAGCGTCACCGTCTACGACTGTCACGACCGTGCCGGTGGCCTGCTGACCTACGGTATTCCGGGGTTCAAGCTGGAAA
Source organism: Lysobacterales bacterium (assembly GCA_965212525.1). Taxonomy (GTDB): domain Bacteria; phylum Pseudomonadota; class Gammaproteobacteria; order Xanthomonadales; family SZUA-38; genus SZUA-38. The sequence continues at coordinate 97,444 of CBDBVC010000058.1, read as the reverse complement.
AGCACCTGGTGACCCGACGTCGCAATCACCTGGCAGACAGTGGCATCCGTTTTGAACTCAATACCCGTATCGGCAGCGACATCGGCTTCAACGAGCTGCGTACCATGCACGACGCCGTCCTCATTGCCACCGGCGTGTACCAGGCTGTCGAACTGCAGGTGCCCGGTGTTGGCAGCCAGGGTGTGGTGGCGGCGCTCGACTACCTGATCGCTTCCAATCGCAAGGGCTTTTCCGAGCAGGTGCCCGAATTCGACAACGGCAACCTCGATGCGCGCGGCAAGCGCGTGGTCGTGATCGGTGGCGGTGATACCGCCATGGACTGCTTGCGAACAGCCGTGCGACAGGGCGCAAGCTCTGTGCATTGCCTCTACCGACGCGACCAGGCCAACATGCCGGGTTCACAGCGTGAAGTGGACAATGCCATGGAAGAAGGGGTGCGCTTTGAATGGCTCAGCGCACCCGAGGCGATACTCAGTGATGACGAAAACTGCGTCAGCGGGGTACGCGTCGCCACAATGAAACTGGGGCCGGTAGACGAGAGTGGACGCCAGCGGCCGGAGAAGAGCGGTGATCAGCACACCATCGAGGCCGACATGGTGATCAAGGCACTGGGCTTTGACCCCGAAGACCTGCCCACCCTGTGGGATGAGCCCGAGCTGCGGGTCAATCAGAAGGGCGTGGTCAGTATCGACTGGGACACCATGATGACCTCGCAGCCCGGTGTGTTCGCGGCCGGCGACATTGTCCGCGGTGCATCACTGGTGGTGTGGGCCATTCTCGATGGCCGCAATGCCGCAGCTGCCATGCATCGATACCTGTCGGCGATGCCGATGCAGGAGCTTGCTCATGGCTGATGACAACAACCAGCAAAACCGCTTGCGCCGCAAACTGATTGAGAGCAGGGCCTACGACCCTGCCCACGAGCACGATGCCTGCGGTGTCGGCCTGGTGGCATCGATTGATGGCAGTGCCAGGCGTGATGTGGTCGAGATGGGCATCGCGGCGCTGAAGAACGTCTGGCACCGCGGCGCGGTCGATGCCGATGGCAAGACCGGTGACGGTGCCGGCATCCGAGTCAGTGTTCCGCAGGCTTTCTTTCGAGAGCAGGTTGAACAGGCCGGGCACAATCCAACGGGTGAATCCATCTGCGTTGGCCAGATCTTCCTGCCGCGGACCGACCTGGCCGCACAGGAAGCGGCCCGCACCATCGTCGAAACCGAGATACTGCATTTCGGCTTCTACATTTTCGGCTGGCGTCAGCCGCCGGTGGACGTGTCGGTGATCGGAACACGAGCGGCCGATACCCGACCGGAAATCGAACAGGTGATGTTCGCCGACACCCAGGGCCGCAAGACACGCAAACTGGAACGGGCGCTGTATGTGTGCCGCAGGCGCATCGAACGGCGTGTGCGTGAAGCGGCCGTCTCCGATTTCTACATCTGTTCGCTGAGCCGGAAATCGCTGATCTACAAGGGCATGTTCCTGGCCAGTGATATCGACACCTTCTACCCGGACCTGAAAGACCCGCGCTTTACATCGAGTGTGGCGATCTATCACCAGCGCTACTCCACCAACACCTTCCCGCAATGGTCGCTGGCACAGCCGTTTCGCCTGCTGGCGCACAACGGCGAGATCAACACCCTGCGCGGCAACGTCAACTGGATGAAATCGCACGAGATCCGCATGGCGACTGAAGCCTTTGGCAACTACCAGGACGATGTCAAACCCGTGATACCGGCCGGTGTCTCGGATTCGGCTGCACTGGATGCCACCTTCGAGATGCTGGTCAAGGCCGGGCGTTCCGCACCCATGGCCAAGGCCCTGCTGATGCCGGAAGCCTGGTCGAAGCGCGCCTCCATCATGCCCGATCATCATGCGGCGCTGTACGCCTACTGCAATGCCGTGATTGAACCCTGGGATGGCCCTGCCGCCATCACGGCCTACGACGGTCGCTGGGTGGTTGCCGGACTGGACCGCAACGGACTGAGGCCGCTGCGATACGCCATTACCGATGACAAGCTGCTGGCCGTGGGCTCTGAAGCCGGCATGTGCCCGATCGACAATGACCGCATCCTGCACAAGGGGCTGGTGCCCGCCGGTGGCATGATCGCGGCCGACCTTAAAAAGGGACGCTTCTACCGTCACCGGGAAATCGTCGAGCGACTCTCGGCCGAGAACCCCTACACCACCTGGCTGGGCAACATGAAGGCGCTGGAGCCGGAGATCGGACCAGGACCCGAACCACAGTTGTCGCGCGCAGATGATCTGAGGCAGCGACAGCGTGCCGCCGGTTACACCGAGGAAGACCTGGAAATGATCCTGTCTCCCATGGTTGAAACCGGCAAGGAAGCCATCGGCTCGATGGGCGATGACACGCCGCCGGCCGTGCTCTCTTCACAGTCGCGCCCGCTGTCGCATTTTTTCAGGCAGAATTTCAGCCAGGTGACCAACCCACCGATCGACAGCCTGCGCGAGGATCGGGTGATGGGTCTGATGACCCGGTTCAAGAACCTGGGCAATATTCTGGCCACAGACGAAACACAAACCGATGTGTTCGTGCTGGAGAGTCCGGTGCTGACCAACGGCATGTATCAGCGACTGCTGCAACTGCTGGGCAATGGCATCACCGTAATCGACTGCAGCTTTGACAAGGACAGCGCCGACGGCCACGGCGAGGGCCTGAAGTCGGCACTCGAACGCATTCGCAGCGAGGCCGAACAGGCTGTGCGTGATGGCCGTGAGCATGTCATCCTCACCGACGAGCACCAGGATCCTGCCCGGCTGGCGATGCCGATGATCCTGGCCACCGGTGCCGTGCATTCCCACCTGGTCTCACGTGGCCTGCGCGCCTATTGCTCGCTCACGGTACGATCAGCCGAATGCCTGGACACCCACTATTTTGCCGTGCTGGTGGGTGTGGGTGCCACCTGTGTCAACGCCTATCTGGCGCAGGACAGCATCAGTGACCGGCATCAGCGCGGGCTGTACGGTGAACGCAGGATCGGTGAGTGTGTGCGTGCCTACAAGCTGGCGATCGAATCCGGTCTGCTCAAGATCATTGCCAAGATGGGCATCTCGGTCATTTCCTCCTACCGTGGCGGTTACAATTTCGAGGCCCTGGGCCTGTCACGGGCACTGGTGGCCGATTATTTCCCCGGCATGACCAGCCGCATTTCAGGCATTGGCCTGGCCGGTCTGGAACGCCATGCCGTGCAGCGACATCGAGATGCCTTTGATGCGGATATCGACAGTCTGCCCATCGGCGGTTTCTACCGCCTGCGGGCCGATGGTGAGCTGCATGCGCAGGACGGGGTGCTGATCCAGTCGCTGCAGGCGGCCTGCCGTGAAGGCGATTATGCCCACTACCGGAAATACGCCGATGCCATGAATTCGCGTGGCCCGCTGCAGCTGCGCGACCTGCTCGAATTCAGGCCAGCCGCTGATGCCCTGTCACTGCAGTCGGTGCAGTCGATCAACGAGATCCGGCAGCGCTTTCTGACACCGGGCATGTCACTCGGTGCACTCAGCCCCGAAGCGCACGGTACGCTGAACATCGCAATGAACCGCATCGGTGCCAAATCAGTCTCGGGCGAGGGCGGTGAAGACCGGGAACGCTACCGGCCAATGCCCAACGGCGACAATCCGAATTCTGCCGTCAAGCAGGTTGCCTCGGGTCGATTTGGCGTCACCGCCGAATACCTCAATCAGTGTCGTGAAATCGAAATCAAGGTGGCTCAGGGTGCCAAACCCGGTGAGGGCGGTCAGCTGCCCGGCTTCAAGGTCACCGACATGATCGCCCGCTTTCGCAATGCGACACCGGGTGTCACGCTGATCTCGCCACCGCCTCACCACGACATCTACTCGATCGAGGATCTGGCGCAACTGATCTATGACCTGAAGCAGATCAATCCCGAGGCCCGGGTCTGCGTCAAGCTGGTGGCGCAGTCTGGTGTCGGAACCGTGGCCGCCGGCGTGGCCAAGGCCAATGCCGACGTGATTCTGATTTCCGGCAATACCGGCGGCACTGGTGCTTCGGCACAGACCAGCATCAAGTACGCCGGACTGCCCTGGGAAATGGGCCTGGCCGAGGCACACCAGGTGCTGTCGATGAATCGTCTGCGAGACAAGGTGACCCTGCGTACCGATGGCGGCCTTCGCACCGGCCGCGATATTGTCATGGCGGCCATGCTCGGTGCCGAGGAATACGGCATTGGCACAGCCAGCCTGATTGCCATGGGTTGCATCATGGTTCGTCAGTGCCATTCCAACACCTGCCCGGTGGGTGTCTGCACACAGGATGACGATCTTCGAAGTCGCTTTGCGGGCACCCCGGATCACGTGGTCAATCTGATGTCGTTCATCGCCGAGGACGTGCGCGAGATTCTGGCCGGACTCGGCCTGACGAGTCTGGACCAGGCCATTGGCCGTACCGACCTGCTGTCACAGATTTCGCGCGGTGCCGCACATCTGGATGACCTTGACCTGAACCCGCTGCTGGTCAGCGTCGATGAAGGCAAGGGTGTTCGCTATCGCCCCGCTCATCGCAATGACGTCCCCGATACGCTGGACGCCCAGATCCTGCGCGATGCCGAACCGTTCTTCACGCGCGGCGAGAAGATGCAGCTGTCTTACCCGGTCAACAATACCCTGCGCGCCATCGGTGCCCGCTCTTCATCGGCCATCGTGCGACGCTTTGCCGACGATGAACTGCCCGAGGGCCGACTCAGCATCCGGCTCACCGGATCTGCCGGACAATCACTGGGCGCTTTCGCCGTTCAGGGGCTGACCCTGGATGTCCATGGCGATGCCAATGACTATGTCGGCAAGGGCCTGTCCGGGGCCACACTCATCATACGGCCATCCAGCCGGGCACGATTCAAGGCCGCACGAAATACCATCATCGGCAACACCTGCCTGTATGGGGCCAGTGCCGGAAAGCTGTATGCATCGGGCAAGGCCGGTGTTCGCTTTGCGGTACGCAATTCCGGGGCCGTTGCCGTAATCGAGGGCTGCGGTGCCAACGGCTGTGAGTACATGACCAACGGGCGCGTTGCCATACTCGGCGAGGTAGGTGACAACTTCGGTGCCGGCATGACCGGCGGTCTGGCCTGGGTCTGGGACAGAAAGGATCGCTTCGGTGATGTCGCCAATCCGGATACCATCAAATGGTATCGGCTCAGCACACTGGCCAGTGAGCACCAGCAGGCCTTTTTTGACATGCTTCAATCGCATGCCCGGCTGACCGACAGCAGACGAGCGCGAGAGCTGCTGGATGATTTCGACACCACGATGACGCAAACCTGGATGGTTGTGCCGAAGGAGATTGAATCCACCATTCTGGGCGAATCTCATGAGCAGGAGACCGGAATCCCCGACCCGAAGCGTCAGTCAGTCTGATCGAACAGCGGCAGTGCCGGCCTGTTGCAACCGGAAAACCTCACAGGATATGCTTGATCTTGTCGCGGTAACTGCGTGACATCTTGATACGAGAGCCGGTATCCAGTATCAGGAAATATTCACCATTGATGTGGGAACAGACCTTCTCGATGCGATCAACATTGACGATGGTCGAACGGTGAACGCGCTGGAACAGGTTTGGGTTGAGCTGCTTTTCCAGTTCCTTCATGGTGCTTCGCAGCACGTGAACCCGGTCCTCGTTGCCACCGTCAACCTGCAGCTGCTGATGGATGCACATGTAGTCACCGGCAGCCTCGATCCAGCTGATGTCGGTGACCGGCACCAGTGCCGTTTCCTGACCGTCCTTGATCGGCAGTTTTTCGGGCCATGGCGACTCCGTCGCAGTACCGTTTTCCAGCATGTCATCGATGCGGGAGGGTGACTCGCCAGTAATGTTGCAGATCAGATCGATCAGCCGCTTCTTCTGGTGATCGATATCGGTGTTTTTCAAGTGTGTCCGGACACGATCGAGTGCCATCGACAACCGTGAATCCTCCACCGGCTTGAGCACGTAATCGACGGCATGGACATCGAAGGCATTGATTGCATACTGATCAAATGCCGTCACGAACACCACCAGCGGGTTCTGGTCACCCTGCATGCGGCGTACCACCTCGAAACCATCGACACCTGGCATCTGGATGTCCAGAAACATCAGATCGGGATGCAGCTCCTCGATCGCATCCAGTGCCTCGCGGCCGTTCTTGCACTGGGCAATGATCTCGATATCATCATGCTCGGCCAGTCGCAGTTCCAGACCACGCCGGGCCAGTGATTCATCATCGACGATGATGGTTCGCATCTTGCCTGCGCCCTGTGTGCTGTTGTCTGTGCCACTGTCATTCATCTTGCTTCGTGGATTCATCTTCCACCTCAAAGGGTAAACGGATGCTGATCTGCAATCCGTGTGGTTCGACATTGCTCACCCGAAAGGAGTGTCTGCTGCCATACAATTCATTCAGTCGCTGCTGCGTGTTCCTGATGCCCACGCCGCGCCCGCAGGGCAGCTCGCCGTTATCCAGCTCAATGCCCGGGCCATTGTCACGCAGTTCCATCAGCAGGTCGCCGGCAAATACCTTGGCACGCAGCGAGATCAGACCGGGTTCTTCGGACCTGGCAATGGCGTACTTGATCGAATTCTCCACCAATGGCTGCAGGATCAGGCTGGGGATCATCGCCTTGGCGGCATCGTCATCGATCTCGAATTCGGTCTGCAGCCGTTCCTCGAAACGCACTTTCTCGATGCACAGATACAGTTTCAGCGTCATCACCTCGGTGGCCAGGCTGGTTTTCAGCATCGGGTCGTTGTCGAGTGAGTAGCGCAGGAAGTTGGATAACCTGGCCACCATTTCGTTGGCCCGGTCATTCGCCTTCTCCAGAATCAGCGTCGAGATGGCGTTCAGCGTATTGAACAGGAAGTGCGGATTGAGCTGGTAACGCAGCATCTTCAACTGAGCCTCGTGCGCCAGCGTGGTGGCCTTCAGCGCCTTCTCACTGGCCTCCATCATGGCCTGGTAGAACTTGATGCCGTAATACAGGCAGCCCCAGCACAGGAACACATAGAAGATTTTCGAGCCGCCGAGCAGGTAGTCGGTCCAGGCGTCGGGTGTCCAGCCGCCCTTGTAGACTGTGTAATAGACGTAGTTGTAGGGCACTGTCCAGATCAGGCTGAACAGGTAACTCACCAGAATCACGATCAGCGTCAGCTTGAATACCGGCCCGCCCCAGAAGCGTCGGTAGATGGGCCTGAAGATGAAACTGAGTAACAGCCCCAGACCGGCACCAAACAGCAGCACCACCACATAGCTCCAGGGCTTGTCATAGTAGTACGGTCCGATCATCGAGGTGACACAATAGCCGGTCCATCCCGCCACATTGAGTGTGGTGAACTGGATATTCCGGTTTTGCATCAGGCTGTTCAGTGACATTGAAAATTCCAGATAAATCGCAGTCACGGGACACTGGCTGTGCCCGCGACCATCAGCAAACTCTTTTCCCCGCAGATAGTATAGCCTGATTGCCTGGTGAACCGATTCACTTTATCGCAGTGAAGACTCGACTGGTCGCAGCAGCAAGCCCAGCAGCACGGAAAACTCCATTCAGGTCGGAATTGCTGAGTGCCTGGCGGCGGTTTTACAGAGCGCGGGTCATCAGGGCGAGAGGGATGACACAACGGTGATCCGACACGATCAATTGATCAGCAGAACGAGACATATGAATCAGGAACGTTCCTTCAGAACCAGCGTCTGATAGCCGTTGTTGCGAAGTTGCAGTTTGGCTTCCTCGGTGGCGCGGGCACCGTCGTAGGGCCCGACTCGGACACGATGATATTCATCGTTGTTGATCGACACCGTGACGATGCTGGCCTGTATGCCCAGGAAGGCCAGTTCGGCCTTGATGCGGTCGGCGTCCTCGAATTTCCGGAACGAACCCACCTGGATCAGGTAAGGACCGTCGTCACCGTTATTCTCTTCGGCTCGTTCGATGCGCTCGGATATTTCAGTTTCCGGCACCACCACGTCCATCTCGGGAAGAATGGTGTAGAAATCGTAATCCACTGCCGAACTGTCGCGACTGTCCTCGTCCACCAGTTCACTGGTGTCACGACCGGTATCCACGCGCGGCGTGGGTACGCCATCACGCTGCTCGGTCACCTGTCGCTCGCCGCGTGGCAGCATGCCGGCAGTCAGCAGGAAAATGGCCAGCCCCAGACCCATGGCAATGCCCAGCACCATCCAGATCCAGCCTGGTATGGCCTGGCTCTCATTGCTGCGTCTGGACGCCTGTGGCGACTTGCGCTTACGGCTGGTTGTCTTCTTTCGTGCTGCCATTACATGCTCTCGGGTGCGGAAACTCCGATCAGGGCAAGTCCGTTGCGCAGAACCTGCTTGACGGCCAGGCAGAGATTCATGCGCGCGTTACGCAGGTCATCATCCTCGATCTCGATGATCCTGCCGACATTCTCTTCATCATGATAGAAGGTGCTGAAAGACTGCGCCAGCTCTCTCAGGTAATAGGAAATCACGTGGGGTGTGCGGTTGCGCCCCGCCGTGGCGACGGCTTCCGGGAAGCGGGTCAGGTTCTGCAGCAGGGACATCTCGGTGTCGGCCGTGAGCCTGTCCAGCGCGGCCGATCCGATGGCCTCGTTGTGAGAGCGCCCGGCCTGTTCCAGTTTTCGCGCCATGCGACAGATGCGGGCGTGCGCATACTGCACGTAATAGACCGGGTTGTCATTGGACTGCGACTTGGCCAGTTCCAGATCGAAATCGACGTGCTGGTCGTGCGAGCGCATGACGTAGAAGAACCGCGCCGCATCAGTGCCGACTTCCTCGCGCAGCTGCCTCAGGCTGACAAAATCACCGCTGCGTGTGCCCATCGGCACCTTCTCTCCACCGCGCAGCAGCGTGGCAAACTGGATCAGCGGAATCTCGAGGAATTCCGGATCTCTCGACAATGCCCTGGCAGCCGCCTTGAGGCGGGCAATGTAGCCGTGATGATCGGCGCCGAACACATAGATGGCGCGATCAAAGCCACGTTCCACCTTGTTGAGCATGTAGGCGATGTCCGAGGTGAAATAGGTGGTTCGACCGTCCTCGCGCACTACCACCCGATCCTTTTCGTCACCCAGCTCACTGGCCTTGAACCACTTCGCACCCTCATGGGTGTAGATCCAGCCATCGGCCTCCAGCTGCTCCAGTACGTGATCGATATCACCACCGGTTGCCAGCTGCTTTTCGGAAAACCACTGATCGAACAGGACATTGAAACCGGACAGGTCATCACGGATGTCATCCACCATGACCTTCAGTGCCACACCGAAACAGATCTCGTATCGCTCTTCGCCAAGCAGCGACTTGCAGCGGTTGATCATGGCATCGATGTACTGCTCCTTGTCACCGCCCTCGCTTTCGTCATCGGGCAGGTCATCCAGTACCTCGCTCGACTGGAAGCGCAGGTCATCGCCGTGATGCTGCCTGACCTCACGCGCGATGTCATAGATGTAATCACCGCGGTAGGCATTGTCGGGGAAGCGCAGCTGCTCGCCGCACAATTCCAGATACCTGAGCCAGACACTGGTGGCCAGGATGTCCATCTGGCGACCGGCATCATTGATGTAGTACTCGCGCTGAACGTCGTAACCGTTGGCCACGAGTATGTTTGACAGCGATGAACCATAGGCGGCGCCACGACCGTGGCCCACGTGCAGCGGTCCTGTCGGATTGGCCGAGACGAATTCCACCGTGATGGAGCGGCCTTCGCCGTCATTGTTACGACCGAATTTTTCAGCCTGCTTCAGCACGGTGGACACCACCGACTGCATGGAGGCGCGGGTAATGAAGAAATTGATGAAACCCGGTCCAGCCAGCTCGATCTTCTCGACATGGCGGGATTCGGGAATCCGCTCCACAATGGCTTCGGCAATTTCGCGCGGGTTTCGCTTCATTGGCTTGGCCAGTTTCAGTGCCACATTACAGGCAAACTCGCCATGACTTTCATGTCGCGTGCGTTCGATTTCGACATCGATCGCGGTGTCTCTGGGCAGCTGCTCTTCACGTTGCAGCACCAGCAATGACTGTTCTATTAATTCCTGCAGGTGTTCTCTCACGTCGTCGGTCCCTGTCTCAGTTCGATTGCAAGGTATAGGCACTGGCGGCCGGTTGTGTCATCACCACCCGTTCGAGTGGCAGTTCATTGCTTTTTTCCGGCTGGCCATACGGCAGGTAGTGGTCGACCAGCAGGAAGCCGAACAATGCCATCAGATAGGTGATGGAATAGCCGAACACACGCATTGCCAGAAATTCATCCAGGCTCTTCATCAGACGAATGACATAAACCAGGAAGGCCACTCCCAGAATGATGGCACCGCCAAGGTAGAACAGTCCGCTCATCTTGATCACCCAGGGCAGCAGGGTGACGACAAACAGCAGTACGGTATAGAGCACGATCTGCAGTGCCGTGAAACGCACACCATGGGTGACCGGCAGCATCGGCGTGTCGGTGGCGGCATAGTCATGACGGCGATAGATGGCCAGTGCCCAGAAATGCGGCGGTGTCCAGACATAGATGATCAGGAACAGCACGAATGCCTCCGGATCCAGTGTTCCGGTCACGGCCACCCAGCCCAGCAGTGGCGGTGCCGCACCGGCAGCGCCGCCGATGACGATATTCTGCGGTGTGGCGTGCTTCAGGTAGATTGTGTAGATCATGGCGTAACCGATCAGCGAGACGAAGGTCAGCACCATGGTCAGTGTATTGACGTAGATTTGAAGCAGCCCAAGCCCGAGTACTGCCAGCACGATGGCAAAGATGATGACCTGTCGTGATGAGAGCTGACCGGTTGGCAGGGGACGATGCTGGGTACGGGCCATCTTGGCATCGTTCTTCTGGTCGATCAGGTGATTCAGTGCCGCTGCTGACGAGGCCGCCAGCCCGATGCCCAGACTGCTGACCAGCAGCAACCACCAGGAAATCATGCTTTCCGACGCCAGCAACATGCCGACGATGGCGGTAAACACGATCAGTGCCACCACCTTCGGTTTGGTCAGTTCGTAGTACTGTTTAAGGCTTGAGGTCATATGGGCGGCCAGCTTGCCAAACCCGCATCAGGGTTGCAAGCACAATCAGAAGCAGTACGGCAGCGCCGCCATTGTGTGCCACGGCTACAGGCAATGGCAGTGACTGGGTCACATTCAGTATCCCCAGCGTCACCTGTAGCAGCAGACCGGCGAGAATCAGCAGTCCGTAGCGGGTCAGGCGTTTATACAGCAGCAAGCCGGCCAGTGCCACAAACCAGATCGATACCACGACGGCGCCGATGCGGTGCACCATGTGGATCGCCACCCGGGTGTCGAAATCCAGAATACCGCCCTCGTAATCGACTCCGATTTCACGAAACAGCGTGAAGGCGTCGTCAAAATTCATCGGTGGCCAGACTTTCTGCTGACAGGTCGGGAAATCCGGACAGGCAAGGGCAGCGTAGTTGGTCGATGTCCAGCCGCCGAGGAAGATCTGGCCAATGAGCAATGCCATTGCGATCAGGGTGACCTTTCGAACCACGGGCGAGGTCGGTTCCGGATCGTCTGCATCGAGCCTGCGCATGCGCATGGCGAGGGTGAACAACAGGGCCAGTGTGGCAAAGCCCCCCAGCAGGTGAGCGGTCACCACCACGGGCATCAGCTTGAAGGTGACGGTCCACATGCCGAACAGGGCCTGGATCACCACCAGCACGGTGATGATGGCCGGCAGAATCAGCGGCTGATCCGGGTCACTTAGACGGCGTCGCCAGGCGGCAACCGTCAGCACCAGACTCAGTATCAGGATGATGCCGGCCGGGTAGCGATGAATCATTTCCTTGGCAGCCTTGTCGGAATCGACACGTGACTCCGGAAATGCCTGACGCGCCTGTTCCAGTTCTTCGACTTCCGTCGGCCAGGTGACCTGGCCAAAGCAACCAGGCCAGTCGGGACAGCCCAGCCCGGCATCTTCCAGACGCACCCAGGCACCCAGCAGCACCACAAACAGTGTCCAGGCAACCGAGAACCAGGCCAGCAGGGTATAGGTTTTTCTACTCATAGTCGTGCTTCAGTAAACGTTGCAGGTCCTTGCGCAAGCCGGACGGATCAAAATCCTCGGCATAGCGCATCATGAAGTTGCCGAATGGGTCCACCAGAAACAGCTCGCCGCTGAGTTGATTGTCGGCCAGCAACTGATCGATTCCGCTGGACGACTGAAGCCTGATCAGAGAAGGGTCGTTGTCCAGATCAGCAGCCGTTGACAGCAGTGCACGCTGGATCTTGGGTTGCAGCCGTCCAAGCGCCCGGTGAACACTGGCTGATTTTTCCAGACCCGATACACAGGCCGCATTGCAGTCGTCCCCTGCCACCACCAGCATGGTCCACAACTCGCGTGTCCAGGGTGCATTACTGACAGAGTCTGCATCAGGAATCGGCAGTACTGGCTGGATCAGTTCACCGTTGACGTTGAGGGCGCCCGGTTTCCAGTCAGTCAGATTGCTGTTCAGATAGAGCGCCACCAGCACCGGTGTCATGAAAAACGCAAACAGTCCAATCAGCATCCAGCGATTTTTCCTGCGGCGCTGCAATTCCTCAGCCGTCATCGGTGCCGGCGTGTTGTCAGTCGGGGTCATGAACCTTCTTTCTCCTCGATGATCGCACCACCACGATCAGCAGTATCAGCACAGCTGCGGCCATCGTGAACCACTGCAGTGCATAGGCTCGATGTTTTTCGGGTGGCATGGATCTGAGCTTCCAGTCACGCAGCATGGCATCATCGCTGCGTTCGGTTGATAGCAATATCTGTTCTGCCAGTGGCAAATTCAATGCATCAGACAGTTTTCCCATGTCCAGATACGGCATGCTCTGGGGCCACTGGTTGCTGTCGAGACTGACCTCACCCAGTTGTATGCCAACCCGTGGCGGTAATCTGAGTAATCCTTCAACCTGAGACGGTGTCGACAGGCTTGGCAATGTCAGTGTTTCGCCGACCGGTGCCGGAAACCAGCCGCGATTGACCAGCACCGTCTTATCACCCGCTTCTGGCCGGAATGGCATGTACACATGAACGCCGCGCTGACCATCCACCAGCTGGTTTTCCAGCAGGATCTGACGCGGGTCAAAATCACCGTACAGAATCACGGGCTGGTACTCGCTCTGGTGCTGATATCGGTCCAGTGCAATCGGGTGCTTGCCTTCACTGGTACTGATCGCGGCCATGATGGACTCTTTCTGATCGGCGCGTGACAACTGCCAGTAACCGAGCCGGATAAATCCGCCAATCAGGAACCCGGCCACCAGATAGGGCAGGATGCGGCGCAGGCTGTAGCGTCTTTTCCCTTTATTTTTGCCCATTCGTATCCATATCCTGATTAATCAATCGAGACCAGACCCCATGCTTTCCAAGATCCTGATCATTACCTTCCTGCTCGTCATCCTCTTCACGCTGGGAAGTGGCCTGTTCTACCTGTTCAAGGACAAGAGTGACAGCACACGCACACTGACAGCACTCAAATGGCGGGTCGGGCTATCGGTGCTGCTGTTTCTGTTGCTGGTTGTCGGACTCAAGACAGGTGTCATCAAGTCTCACCAGAACCCGCTGGGCATCAAGCCCCCGCAAGCTGAACAGGTACCTGCCCAGACACCCTGATCATAGTCCACTCCTGCTCATTCTGGAGTGAATGCCCTCATGACAAAAAACGCCCCAACCGGGGCGTTTTTCATGTTCGTTCTGCGCCTTGGCTACAACACGTAGACAAAGACGAACAGACCCAGCCAGACCACGTCAACAAAGTGCCAGTACCAGGCAACGGCTTCGAAACCGAAATGCGATTCCGGTTTGAAATGCCCGCGCATGCATCGGAACATGATCACCGTCAGCATGATCGCTCCCAGCGTCACGTGCAGACCGTGAAAACCGGTCAGCATGAAGAAGGTTGATCCATAGATTCCTGAGCCAAGCGTCAGGTTCAGCTCCTGGTAGGCGTGAACATACTCATACGCCTGCAGGTAGACAAAGCCGAAGCCGAGTGCAACGGTCATGAACAGCCAGAACACCAGCGGCTTGCGCTGATTGTGCTTCAGGGCATGATGCGCCGCAGTGACCGTGACGCCTGAGGTCAGCAGGATCAGGGTATTGATCAGCGGCAGGCCAAAGGCCGGTATGGTCTGGAATCGACCACCGATTTCACCGGGGCCGTTGCTGGGCCAGGCGTTCTCGAATCCAGCCCACAGATACTGATTGGTGGACACATTGCTGCCTTCACCGCCAATCCACGGCAGCGCCAGCTGACGCACATACCACAGTGCGCCAAAGAACGCGGCAAAGAACATCACCTCGGAGATGATGAACCAGACCATGCCCATGCGGAAGGAGATATCCACCTGGCCGTTGTAGATTCCGCCCTCGCTCTCCTTGATGACACGGCTGAACCAGCCATACATCATGAAGAGCACGATGCCCACACCGCCGTACATGGTGTACTTGAGCCAGTCATCTCCTCCGTTGAGCAGATTGGCGGCGGATACCATCAGCACGGTCAGCCCGATGGAGCCGACGATGGGCCAGCGGGTGCCGTGGGGTACGTAATACTGGTCAGGTGAATGAGCCATAATGAATCCCTGTTCTGATTATCTGCGGGTTGCCACTGCCATGGCAGTTGCATCCTCTTTATTGTAAAAACGGTACGACAAGGTCAGTTCGCGAATGTGCTCGGGCAGATTCGGACTGACAAAGAACTTCAGCGGCATCGACTTTTCCTCGCCACTGGCCAGTGGCTGCTCGGTGAAGCAGAAACATTCCATCTTGCCCAGATACAGCGTGGCTTCCTTGGGCACCACATCGAAGATGGCGTGGCCAACTATTGTCTCGCCCGTCAGGTTGGCAGCGGTATAGCTGGCAGACACCATTTCGCCCACCTTGACGGTGAGAAAATTCTGCTCCGGCCTGAAATCCCAGGCCAGCCCGCTGTCGACATTGGCATCAAGATGAATCTTGACGCTGCGATCGGAGACAGCCGCCGTTTGTGTCTCGGCAGTCAGTGCGTCATTGCGGCCCTGATCGGTGGGACGCAGACCAGTGATCTCGCAGAACACCTCGTACAGCGGCACCATGGCAAAGCCGAATCCGAACATCAGCACCGGTGCCGTGAACAGGATGATCATCAGTTTCCTGTTGCTCATGCCGGCTTTTTCAGGCTGTGATGTCGGTGTTGTCTTGTCGTTCATGATGTCAGTCTTGACCTACTTGAGATAGATGACCGAATACCAGACCGATGCATAGAACGCGACGGCAACCAGTGCCAGCACGATGACCGTCTTCATGGCCTTGCGCCGGCGTCTTGCGATCTCCATCGCGTGCTCGTCCTGTCGTGTCTGATCTGTCATGTCCGTCTCACGTACTTGTTCGGGCCTCGTCTCTAGTGCGCGTCCAGATGACCGTGAGCGATGTCGTCGTCATCGAAATCGGGCGGCGTATCAAAGGTGTGATGCGGCGCGGGTGACGGTACTGTCCACTCCAGACCCTTGGCACCTTCCCATGAACGGGCCTTGGCATCCTTCTTCTTCGAGTACACACACTGGATGATGATGTACAGGAACAGCAGCTGCACGGCACCGAAGATGAATCCACCGATCGAAGACCACATGTTGAATTCGGCGAACTGCACCGAGTAATCAGGGATACGTCGCGGCATGCCGGCCAGACCCAGGAAGTGCTGCGGGAAGAACAGGATGTTGACCGAAATGGTCGACAGCCAGAAATGCCACTTGCCCAGCGTTTCGTTGTACATGGTTCCTGACCACTTCGGCAGCCAGTAATAGGTGGCAGCGAAGATGGCGAAGATGGCACCAGTGACCAGTACGTAATGGAAATGCGCCACGACAAAGTAGGTATCGTGGTACTGGAAATCAGCCGGGGTGATGGCCAGCATCAATCCCGAGAATCCACCGATGGTAAACAGGATGATGAAGCCCAGTGAGAACAGCATTGGCGTCTCGAAGGTCATCGATCCCTTCCACATCGTTGCCACCCAGTTGAATACTTTCACACCCGTGGGCACGGCGATGATCATGGTGGCATACATGAAGAACAGCTGACCGCCAAGCGGCATGCCAACGGTAAACATGTGGTGCGCCCAGACGATGAACGACAGGAACGCAATCGATGCCGTAGCGTAGACCATCGACACGTAGCCGAACAGCGGTTTTCGGGCAAAGGTCGGCACAATCTCGGAGACCACACCAAAGGCGGGCAGGATCATGATGTACACCTCGGGATGACCGAAGAACCAGAAGATGTGCTGATACAGCACCGGATCACCACCACCGGCCGCATTGAAGAAGCTGGTGTCGAAGTAGCGGTCGGTCAGTACCATGGTCACGGCACCGGCAAATACCGGCATGACCATGATCAGCAGGAATGCCGTGATCAGCCAGGTCCAGACGAACAGCGGCATTTTCAGCAGGTTCATGCGAGGCGCACGCATGTTCATGATGGTGGCGATGACATTGATCGCCCCCATGATCGAGGAGATCCCCATCAGGTGTATGGCAAACACCACGAAGGCGACATTGTTACCCCCCTGTAACACCAGTGGCGGATACAGCGTCCACCCGGCAGCCGGGCCGCCACTGTCCATGAACAGCGTGCTGGCCAGAATGGCAAAGGCAAACGGCAGAATCCAGAAACTCCAGTTGTTCATGCGTGGCAACGCCATGTCGGGCGCACCCACCATCAGTGGAATCATCCAGTTGGCAAAACCTACCCAGGCAGGCATCACGGCACCGAACACCATGATGAGTGCATGCATGGTGGTCATCTGGTTGAAGAAATCGGGCTCGACCAGCTGCAGGCCGGGCTGGAACAGCTCGGCACGGATCACCATGGCCATGGCACCGCCGATGAAGAACATCAGCAGGGCCCAGACCAGGTACAGCGTACCGATGTCCTTGTGATTGGTGGTGAAAACCCAGCGCTTCAGAAAACCCTTGGGCTTGTGATCGTGGTCGTGATGATCATGATGGTCAGCAGTGGTCGTCGTCATGACTTCGCCTCCTCTGTCTCACGATCATCCTGTGCGACCGTGCTTTCTTCTTGTTCTTGTTCATCTGTCAGCAACGTGCCACCCTGTTCGAGTACCCATTGCTCGTATTCTTCCTTCGGCTTGGCAATTACCACGACCGGCATGAAACCGTGATCCTTGCCACACAGCTCGGCACACTTGCCCCGATAGACACCCGGCTGTTCGATATAGGTCCAGGCTTCGTTGACGAAACCGGGAATCGCATCGCGCTTCCAGCCCAGCTCGGGCACCCACCAGGAGTGGATCACGTCGTCTGCCGTGATCAGGAAGCGGATCTTGGTATTGGTCGGCAGTACGATCGGGTTGTCAACATTCAGCAGGTAGTTGTCGACCGTCTCGGGATTGATACCCGAATTCAGCTGACGCGCCCTGTTGCTGGCATCATCGAGCTTGGAAAAGATCTTGATGTCGTGCTCGATGTAATCGTAACCCCACATCCACTGGTAGCCGGTGATCTTGACGGTCATCTCCGAGTCGCCGGTCTCTTCCATCAGCATCAGCGCCTTGGTGGCCGGGATGGCCATGCCGATCAGGATCAGCACGGGAATCACGGTCCAGAGAATCTCGGCCTTGGTGCTGTGGCTGAACTGGGCTGCCTCGACGCCGCGAGACTTGCGGTGCAGAAACATGGAGACGAACATGGCACCAAACACGAACACCCCGATGATGCAGCAGATGATCATGACGATCATGTGCTGGGTATAGGCTTCGCGCGAAAAGGGCGTGACCCCTTCGGTCATGTTGAGCTGGTAATCACCAAACGCCGCAGAGCTGGCCAACAGCGCCAACAGGAGAAGCGGTAATCCTTTCGTTATCAATTTCATATAGTCGTCCAATTCAAGAACCAGTGCGCCATCGACTATCGATCAATGCTGAATTCGATATTCCCCCGCGGCGTGTGTTGTTGATTGCCCTGATCATGATCAGGTGAAAAATCAAGCAGTGTATTGTAAACACTGCCGAAAACGCGAGCAAGACAAACGCGCCAAAAGTGCCCACAAAGCTCAGTCTGCACCCCATTTGGCCAGTCTGAACTGAACCTGAGCCCCGATGCACTGTGAAATGGGGCACAATGTGATGCACTAAAGCAGCAAAAAGACACCCATCGGGACTGACAATACGATAAAATTCCGCATCCAGGGAAGAACCGACCTCGTCCATGAGCAGAACGATCACAATCGCAACCCGTAAAAGCAAGCTTGCCCTGTGGCAGAGCGAATTCGTCGCCAATGCTCTGTCACGCCAGCACCCGGGTCTGAAAACCGAGTTGCTGCCGCTGTCCACCCGCGGTGATGAGATACTCGACCGATCGCTGTCGAAAATCGGCGGCAAGGGCCTGTTTCTGAAGGAGCTCGAGCAGGCGCTGCTGGATGGCCGTGCGGATATCGCCGTACATTCAATGAAGGATGTGCCGGCGGAACCGGCAGCCGACCTGATGGTGCCCGTGGTGATGCAGCGGGACAACCCCCTTGATGCCCTCATCAGCAGTCAGCATGCCTCGCTGGCATCACTGCCTGCTGGTGCCACGGTGGGCACATCCAGCCTAAGACGACAGGCTCAGCTGCTGCATGCACGTCCCGACCTCAGGGTGAGCGACCTGCGTGGGAACATCAATACACGAATTGAAAAACTCGATGCAGGCGAGTATGACGCCATTCTGCTGGCGGCTGCTGGCCTGGAACGGCTTGGCATGGAAGACCGGATCACGGAACTGTTGCCCGAATCGCAGTTTCTGCCTGCTGTGGCCCAGGGCGTGCTCGGAATCGAGTGCCGGCGTGGTGACAGCGAGATTCTCGATCTGATCAGGCCGCTCAATCACCGAACCACAGGTGACTGTGTCATGGCTGAGCGCGCGTTCAATCTGAAACTCGGCGGCAGCTGCCAGACACCCATCGCGGCTCATGCCACGTTGCTCGACAATCATATCCGGCTCACCGGGCTGGTCTCCTCACCCGATGGCAAGGCGTGGGTCAGACAGCAGATCGTCGGCCCGGCGACCAAGGCGGCTTCAATCGGTATCAGCCTGGCCGGACACCTGCTCTCTCGCGGCGCCGACAGGATTCTGGCCGAACTGGAGTCCGAGTGAATCAGGATCCGTTTCTCAATGGACTGACCGTCATCTCCGGTCGCCCAGCAGAGTCTGGTTCCGGGCTCGCGCTCAGGCTGCGTGAGATGGACGCCAATGTCATATCCCAGCCGGGCTTGACTCTCTCGGAAGCAGACAACTCCGAGCAGATCCGGCGTGAGCTGGAAGGCATGTCCGATGGGGATCTGGTGATCGTGGTCAGCCCCTACGCCGCGCGCTGTGCACTGAATCTGCAGCCGGCAAGCCAGTGGCCATCAGGACTTGATGTTTACGCCGTTGGTTCACAGACCGCCAACACGCTGAATGAAGCCGGCATTCGGGCCACTGCACCCGAACACGGTGAAGGCAGCGAAGCCCTGCTCGAAATGATCATGGAAACCTGCTCCGATGAACAACTGGCAGAGACCGCCTGTTTCATCCTCTGTGCCGCAGGCGGCCGAAGAATCCTGCATGACTCATTGTCAAAGCGTTGTCGCACAGTGACAGATGTTCAGGTTTATCAGCGCAGACCGGCTGCCGTGAGCGAGTCGCTGAATGACTGGCTGGACGCTTATGCAGGCATGCCGGTTACAGACCAGCTCGATAATATCCCCGTGCTGATCGTCACCAGTGTTGCCATCCTGGAACGACTCAGTTCGATCATCAGTGAGCGTTTCGGCTCAGAGGACAGTTCTGCCACTGAAACGATCTGGCGTCACTGGCCAATGGTGGTATCCAGCCCGCGCATCATGGCATCGGCATTCGAGTCGGGCTGGAAACAGGTATGCCTGAGCAATGGTTCAGGCGATTCAGACTTGATTGAATCTCTGCTACATTGTCTGGCGGCAGGTTCAGTCGATGACAGTGATGACGGAGCAGGCTAAGCTGCAATCAGGGAAGCGGGCCGATCAGGCCGAAACAGGATCATGACAGACAAGAAAACAACACCAGAGGATCCGGATACCGAGGATCAATCAAGTGATTCGGCAGCCGCCGAGCCGGCGTCGACATCAACAGCGGATGACCTGAATCGTGCGTCATCACCACCATCACCCAGAACCGGGTCAGGCTCTTCTGGACTTGCTGCATTTGCTTTGCTGCTGGCTGCAGCCGCCCTCGCACTCAGTGGCTGGCAGTGGTGGCAGGGGTCGCGCGCGGCAGCAGACGCCATCGCCACACCGGACAGGGCCACGATTGAACAGTGGGTCGATCAGGCCGTATCGTCCTCGGTTACCGCAGCAAACGAAAGCAACGCCGACCAGGCTGGCAATCTGGCCAGCGATATGGAAAACCGGTTCACGGCACTTCAGGACAGTGTGGAGCGACTTGCCTCCGAACTGTCCAGTTCCGCGCAGCAGGCAGAGCGTAATCTGGACAACCGCTTGCGCACGCAACAGAGTGACAACAATCAGATCATCGAGCAGCTGAACAGCCTGGAGCAACGGCAGAACCAGGCAGATTCCCGTCTGCTGCGTCTGTCGCAGGCAGTCAACGTGGCCTCACCCGCCAGCTCCGACGACAGCCGAACCCAGATCATACTGGCTGAAACCGAATCACTGCTGCAGCAGGCACAGATGTTACTGGCAGCCGGTGGCGACAGCCGTCAGGCCGGCACGCTGCTGCAACTGGCCATTGATCGAGTCGGCAGCAGCGAGGAGCCCTTGCTGGCTGATCTTCAATCCCGGCTCGACAGCACACAACAGGACATGCTGGCTGTCGAGCAGGTCGACCTGAACCGGATCAGCAGCAGTCTTGACCGGATGGCCGGACTGGTGGCCTCTCTGCCACTGCTGATGGATCGTGTCACCGACACAGCCGAACCCGAGGAAGCGGATTCCGGCTACTGGGACAAGCTTCGCAATTCGATGTCCGATCTGGTCGTGGTGCGTACCGATCTGAACGAAGCACACCATCTGACCACACTGGAAACAGAGCGCCTCAGAGACGAGTTACGCCTGCAACTGCAGGTGGCACGACTGGCGGCCATTCGCCGTGACCAGTCACTGTTCGACAGCAGCCTGCTGTCAGTCTCCGAGGATTTACGGCGATATTTCGACAGTGAGCAGGCTCAGACCGGCAACTTCCTGCAGCAGCTGGACGAACTTCTCGCGCTGCAATTGCAGCCAGCCATGCCTGATCTGAAACCACTGATGAGTGAAGCCCGTCGCCTGGCTGCCACACTGAAACAGCTGGACCGCACAGCCGCACCGACAGACAGCCCGGCCAATACTGACGGGGCCGATTCGTGAGAATCCTGCTGGCACTCATCATCGCCGCAGCCCTGTCCATTGTGCTGGTCCTGGCGCTGCCCTATCTCAAGGCCAGTGTCATCATCGAAGGCGATGGCTGGGACATTCAGTCGACTCTGTTCGTGCTGATCCTCAGCATCGTCACACTCATCGTCACCGTCAAACTGCTGATCTGGCTGTGGAACATGCCCGGCAACACCTTGCGCAAGTTCATTGAAAAACGGGCCATCGCACAGCTCGAGCTGGGAATGCTGGCCCTGTCGCAGGGCGACTGGCGCAAGGCGGAAAGGGCGCTCAAGCAATCGGCGAGACGCAAGGACCAGGCCGCGCTGAGTTATCTGGGCGCCGCCCAGGCTGCCCAGGAACGCGGTGACGAAGCCGGCATGGAGAGTTACCTGGAAAAAGCGGATCAGTCCAGCGTGGCCCATCAGCCAGTGCAGATCACCCGAGCCCAGCTGCTGCTCTCCTCGCGACAGCCTGAACAGGCACTTGCGGTGCTGGACGACATTCGGAAACCTCGCGAAAACCGTATTAAAATCCTTGAACTTCTAGGCATCTGCTACGAAAAACTCGAAAAATGGTCCGAGCTTCAGGAGCTGCTACCGGATCTGATCAAGGCCGGTGTCCTCGACAGCGACCAGGCGACACACCTGCAGCTGCGTGCAGCAACAGCGCGGTTGCAGGACCCGAAGGATGCACAGTCAATTGATGAAACCTGGCAGTCATTTGATCGTAAAATGAAGCAAAATCAATTGATTGTCCGTGAATATGCTGAAAACTCACTCAACCTTGGCAATCACCCCACAATCGAGAAAGTCTTGCGAGGCAGCCTCAACCAGCAGTGGGATGAACCCCTGATTCGTCTCTATGGTCAGCTGATGAATGCCGACACCAGCGTGCGGGACAAGCAGCTGAAGAACTGGAACAAACGTCAACCGGACTCGGCCGGACTGCATTTTGCACTGGGTGTGCTGCGCGTTCAGCAGGAACATGTGGATGAAGCCATCGAACATTTCCAGACCAGTGCCGACCTGAAGCCGGACCGTCTGACGCTGTCGCACCTGGCCGATGAACTCGAGAAAAAAGGCGAGCACCGTCGCGCCATCATCGCCTACAAGCGCGCGCTCAAAGCACTAGACTGAACCGCCATCAATTGCGAGTCAGTCGACGAGCCTCAACACCTCATCCTGCGACAAGCCGGGCTGCATCAACGCCCACAGCTCGGCCATGGTGCTGCCGGACACCGGATCAATCAGCCCGGGCTCCAGTTCGGCCAGTGGACCAAGAACAAAGTAGTACTCATGAATATCACGTCGCGGCAACTGAAGCAGGCCAAACTCGCCACACAAATCATCCAGCATTAGCAGGTCAATATCGATGACCCGATCGGAGAAACGCTGATCCGTGCGCTTTCTGCCCTGGCTTGCCTCGATACGCTTGAGCTCGACCGATATGTCCTCGGGTGATTGATCGCTGCGGACACTGGCGGCCAGATTGTAGAAATCATTGCCCTCGAAGCCGGCTGCCGGACAGGCATAGACCCCGGACACCCTCAGATCATCAAAACTAGCTGCCAGCGCGGACAGGGCACGGGCAATATTGCGCCGACGGTCGACGTTACTGCCGATGCTGAGATAGGCGGTTCTGACGCGTCCTGATGTCACTGCCTTTTCCGCTTGATGATCACACCCACGGCTGTGGAGCCACGCACCGCACCTGGCTTGCTCACCTTGAGCTTCAGCTTCCTCACCGGAAACTCGGACAGCACGATCTCGGCACATCGCTCGGCCAGTGTTTCGACGAGCTCGAACTGATTGTCACCGACGTAGGCAATCAGCCGTTTTGACACCGCCTTGTAATCCCAGCGTGTCGGCGATGGAATCGGTTGCAGCCGCCTTGCGGTTGTCATTGGACATGATGAGATCCAGACTGACCACCTGCTTGATTTCCTTTTCCCAGTCATAGATACCGATCACGGTCTCGATTTTCAGATCTTCGATGAACACAATATCCATATGATTTCCCTGTTGCTGATGCAGTTAAGAACGATTGTCCGACAGGCAGGTGAATGCCGCGTCATTCAGACCGGTGCAAGCTCATCCAGCGGCCATCTGGGCCTGACATTGATCGCCATGGATGTCTCGGCTGGCCCAGTAATGCGCTGACTGCCGGCAAATGCGATCATGGCAGCGTTGTCGGTACAGAACTCCAGCCGCGGATAATAGACGGTACCACCGAGTGATTCCATCAACGCTTTCAGCGATGACCTGAGATCGAGATTGGCCCCAACGCCCCCGGCCACCACCAGTGAATTGCAGCCGGTCGCGGCCAGCGCCCGTTTGCACTTGATCGCCAGTGTGTCGACGACCGCACGCTGGAAACAGGCGGCAATATCGGCGCGATCCTGTTCACCCTGATCGCAGTTCTGCCAGGTATTCAGTGTGAATGTCTTGAGCCCGGAAAAACTCATCTCCATGCCCGGGCGATCGGTCATGGGTCGCGGGAAGCGGAAACGGCTGTCATCACCCTGTTCAGCTGCCCGCGCCAGGTGTGGCCCGCCCGGATATGGCAGACCAAGCATTTTTGCGGTCTTGTCGAATGCCTCACCGGCCGCATCATCAAGCGTCTGACCCAGCACCTCATACTGACCAATACCGTTGACTGAAACCAGCATGCTGTGTCCACCCGACACCAGCAAGGCAACGAACGGGAAGGTCGGTGCCGGGGTTTCCAGCAACGGTGCCAGCAGGTGACCTTCCATGTGATGGATCTCGAGCGCAGGGATATCCAGCGTATAGGCCAGCGTTCTGCCGAAACTGGCACCGGTCAGCAAGGCGCCGACCAGCCCGGGGCCGGCAGTATAGGCAACGGCGTCCAGCTGAGCAGGCTCGATACCCGTCTTTTCAAACAGGGCATCGAGCAACAGCGGCAACCTGCGCACATGATCCCGCGCCGCCAGCTCCGGCACCACGCCGCCGTATTCGGCATGCACGGCGATCTGACTAAACAGCTCATGGCCCAGCAGACCGTGCTGCTGATCGTGGATGGCAACCGCCGTCTCATCACAGGAGGTCTCGATGCCGAGTACTAATGGTCCGGTTTTCACAAACTTTTTCTTTGCATTCTCATGCACTCACGCGTTAAAATACCCGGCTTTGCGTTTCACGGCATTTAAACACTGCCGCGAAAGCGCCGGAAACGAGACAAGATAATCTTTTGGAGCAATTATGCCAAGTGTAAGAATTCGTGAGAACGAACCCTTTGAAGTCGCCATGCGTCGCTTCAAGCGTACCTGTGAAAAGGCCGGTGTTCTGTCGGAAATGCGTCGTCGTACGTTTTACGAGAAGCCGACCCAGGAACGCAAGCGCAAGAAAGCTGCTGCCGTCAAGCGCCAGCTTCGCAGACTCTCTCGCGACATCACCAACCGTCGTCGCCTGTACTGAGTGATCGCGGCCACGACCGGGGCCAGACCCCGGTTGGCAATGAGCCGTGACCGCAGACAGCAAGACCCATCCGACGTTCGTCAATGAGCAGTTCCCTCAAAGCCCGTCTGACTGATGACATGAAACTGGCCATGAAAGCCAGGGACAAGCAGCGCCTGGGCACAATTAGACTGGCCCTGGCTGCAATCAAGCAGGTCGAGGTCGACGAACGCAAGGACCTGAATGACGACGATGTGCTGGCGATAGTCACCAAAATGGTGAAGCAGCGCCGCGATTCGATTGAGCAGTACCAGTCTGCCGGCCGCACCGAACTGGCCGCCGTGGAACAGGCCGAAATCGATGTACTGATCGACTACCTGCCCGAACAACTGGATGAGTCTGAAATCCAGGCCCTGGTTGACGCCGCCCGTGAAGAGACCGGTGCCGACAGCATGAAGGACATGGGCAGGATGATGGCTGCACTGAGACCAAAGGTTCAGGGCCGAGCAGACATGCAGATCGTCAGCGCCTGTGTCAAGGCCGCACTGTCTGGCTGAGCCGGACACCCCTCCCGAACTTCAACAGCTCCAGCAGAAATCGACAGGTTGTACGTCCTGAGCGATTCGATGCCGTCCCCGTCCACTGCAATGTTCATACAACATGGTGCCAACAATCACTGCGATGGTTTACCATGTGAGTCTGTTTGCGATCGTTTGAGCACTGAATGACCCGGTACTGACTGTGGCAGGACGAATCCCAGAATCCTTCATCAACGACCTGTTATCCCGCGTCGATGTACTCGATGTGATCCAGTCTCGCATCCAGGTCAGGAAAGCCGGCAGGGAATATCAGGCTCTATGCCCGTTTCATGACGAGAACACACCGTCATTCACCATCAGCCCGCAGAAGCAGTTCTATCACTGTTTTGGTTGCCGCGCACACGGCAACGCCATTGGTTTCATCATGGAATTCGAACAGCTCGGCTTTGTTGATGCGGTCGAGGAGCTGGCACGCCACGCCGGCATGGAAGTGCCCCGCGATGACAGCGCACCACGCGACGACCTGTCTCCGCTGTTTGCCATCATGTCGGAGGCAGATCGCTATTTCCAGCAGCAACTGAGGCAGTCACAGGGCGCCATTGATTACCTCAGAGACCGTGGCATTACCGGTGAAATTGCCCAGACCTTCGGCATCGGATTCGCACCAGCGGGCTGGGATAATCTGATTCGCCAGCTGAATCCATCCAGTTCAGCAGACAGACAGAAGCTGATGAATCAGGCCGGCCTGCTGTCATCCAATGACAAGGGTCGCCACTACGACAAGTTCCGCGCCCGCATCATGTTTCCGATTCACGACACCCGTGGCCGCGTCATTGCCTTTGGTGGCCGGGTGATTGATCCGGAAGACTCACCCAAATACCTGAACTCACCGGAAACACGACTGTTCCACAAGGGACGCCAGTTGTATGGCCTCTACCAGATCAAGCAACAGCGGGAAAAACCGATGCGACTGATTGTGGTCGAGGGCTACATGGACGTGATCGCACTGGCGCAGTTCGGCCTCAACAATGCCGTCGCCACCCTCGGTACCGCTACCACCACCGAACACGCCGAGACCCTGTTCAGAAGCTGCAATGAAATCGTTTTCTGTTTTGATGGCGATCGTGCCGGCCGCGACGCCGCTGCCCGAGCCATGGATGCGGTATTGCCCAGATTGCGTGATGGTCGCCAGTGCCGCTTTCTGCTGCTGCCCGATGGTGAGGACCCGGATTCGATGGTGCGCTCACAGGGGCAGGAGACATTTGAGGCATCGACCATCTGCGCCACCCCGCTTTCAGACTTCTTCTTCGACCATGTCTGTCAGGATATCGACATGACCTCTCTGGACGGTCGCGCACTGATGATTGAACGGGCTCGACCCGCACTGACAAAGATACCTGAAGGCAGTTTTCGGGACATGATGTTCGAGCGCATGGCCGACCTGGCAAAAACCACCGTTGAACTGCGACCGAGGCCAGACAATGACACCGGCGTAGTGAAACGCACTTCACAGAACCCCTCATCCAGGCGGTTGGTGAGAACCGCAATCAACTGCCTGCTGCTGGCACCCGAGACAGCTCGACACCTGGAATGCGTCGATGAGACTGTCGATGCACTGAGCCGGCTGCAGCGTCCGGGCATCGCCCTGCTGACGGAATTGATCCGCTACTGTTCGACCCGCGAGGATATTTCGGCCGCACACATAATCGAACACTGGCGTGGCCGCCCGGAAGCCGATCACCTGAGCAAACTGCTGCAGCTGTCCGATGAATTACCGATCTCGGATCATGCCGGCGAATTCGACGGTTGTCTGAGGCAACTGCTGAGAGAGTCATGGAAGGCTCAGCTGGACGAGCTGCAACACAAGATTGCCAGCGCCGGACACCGCGCACTGAGCAGTGATGAAATGCAGCTGTTCAACAGCCTGTCGCAACGACTCACCCAGACCTGAGTCAAGGCATTCTGTTCAGCCTGCAGCGCACCAACAAACAGCGTGTTCTGCAGCAAAAAGCGATGAATGTCGATAATCCGAAAAAAATGCGTAAATTATCGTAAATAATTGATTGCAAGGTATTGATTTTTTTGCGTCATACCCTAATCTGACAAAATAATGACAGAATCCGACCGTTGATCGTATTGATGTCACGTCGCTGCATGCAACAACAACTGCTCCCGAACAGACTGGGGACTTGATTGAGACGCCACGCGTCACTCCTGTTTCAGCGGCAACTACCGGTTGAATCCGCACTCACGAGGACAGCACCCGTGCTTCGTGACAGTGCTTTATGCGTTTGGGAAAAAGTATGCCACAGGAACAGTTGATGGAAGACAAGCAGAAGTCGCAACTCAAGTTATTGATCACGCGCGGCAAGGAACAGGGTTACCTGACCTATGCCGAAGTGAATGATCACCTGCCTGACGATATCGTCGATCCCGAGCAGATTGAAGACATCATCAACATGATCAACGACATGGGCATTCAGGTCCATGAACAGGCGCCCGACGCCGATACCCTGCTGCTGAATGACAACACCTCTACCGACGACGAAGTTGCCGAGGAAGCTGCCGCGGCACTGGCCGCAGTCGATGCCGAAATTGGCCGCACCACCGACCCGGTGCGCATGTACATGCGCGAGATGGGCACCGTCGAGCTGCTTTCCCGCGAGGGCGAGATCGCCATTGCCAAGCGCATCGAGGAAGGCCTGCACCAGGTCAATCACTCTCTTGGCTCATTTCCCTCAACCATCGAACTGCTGCTGGAAGTCTACAGCAACATCGAGGACGAGGAACGTCGACTGAGCGACATCATCATCGGCTTCAAGGATCCTGAAACACTGGAACCACTCAACTCGCAGGGCGAGCCCATCGTTGAAATGCCGGAGCCTGCAGCCAGCAGCAGCAATGATGACGACGATGACGATGACGATGACGACGACAGCGATGACAAGGAAGAGTCGTCAAAGCCAGAGGATACCGGCCCCGATCCCGAGATCGTTGCCGCCAAGATCGATGTCATCCGCAAGGCCTACACCAAGTTCAACAAGCTGCTGGCCAAGTCCGGCAATTATGGCGACCCCAAACTGGCAGAACTGCGTGCAACCGCCTGTCACGAGTTTCTCGGCCTGAGACTGACACCGAAACTGGTCGATTATTTCCTCGACCAGATGCGCATCACCGTTGCCAAGCTGCGCAAGGTGGAACGCGCCATCATGACGGTCTGTGTCAAGACCTGCGACATGCCGCGCAGCTCGTTCATCAAGTCGTTCTCCGGCAATGAAACCAACATGAAGTGGATTGACGAGATCCTCAAGAGCAAGCACAAGTATGTTGAGAATCTGCGTCACTACCGTGATGACATCGTCGAGATGCAGAACCGTCTGGGCCAGCTGGAAAGCGACACCAAGATCAGCATCCACGAACTGAAGGACCTCAATCGCATGATGTCCATCGGTGAAGCCAAGGCACGTCGCGCCAAGAAGGAAATGGTCGAGGCCAACCTCAGGCTGGTAATCTCGATCGCCAAGAAATACACCAACCGCGGACTGCAGTTCCTGGACCTGATTCAGGAGGGCAACATCGGACTGATGAAGGCGGTCGACAAGTTCGAATACCGCCGCGGTTATAAGTTCTCGACCTATGCCACCTGGTGGATCAGACAGGCCATCACCCGCTCGATCGCCGACCAGGCACGCACCATCCGTATTCCGGTGCACATGATCGAGACCATCAACAAGCTGAACCGTATTTCGCGTCAGATGCTGCAGGAAATGGGGCGTGAAGCCACACCCGATGAACTGTCAGCCAAGATGGACATGCCCGAGGACAAGATCCGCAAGGTGCTGAAGATTTCCAAGGAGCCGATCTCCATGGAGACCCCGATCGGTGATGATGAAGATTCGCATCTGGGCGATTTCATCGAGGATGCCAACCTTGATTCGCCAATCGACTCGGCCACCGGTACCGGACTGTCGTCCACCGTTCGTACAGTGCTGTCAGGGCTGACACCGCGTGAAGCCAAGGTGCTGCGCATGCGTTTTGGCATCGACATGAACACCGACCACACACTGGAAGAGGTCGGCAAGCAGTTCGACGTCACCCGTGAGCGAATCCGGCAGATCGAAGCCAAGGCCTTGCGCAAGCTGCGCCACCCGACCCGTTCGGAACAACTGCGCAGCTTCCTCGACCTGGACTGATCAAACGAAACCCAGTTTAAAAAAGGCGCCGATGGCGCCTTTTTTGATGAGTGAAAGCAAGGGCTCAACTCACTCTATCTCGTCATCATCCAGCAGTCCCAGCTTTTCGGCGCGACGTTCCCAGGTTCGCCTGGCCAGTGCCTGCATATCGGTGGACTTGTCCGACTCATCGACAATCTCGGTACCCAGCAATGCCTCGATCACATCCTCCATGGTGACGATACCGGACATGCCACCGAACTCATCCACCACCAGGGCAATGTGTTCACGCTCCTGCAGAAACCGATTGAACAGTTCCGGGATGGCATAGATTTCAGGGATGACCACAATCTCGCGCATCAGGTTTTTAAGTGTGCGATTGTCATCGCCATCCACCAGCGCTGCCAGTATGTCGTCCTTGAGTATGTAGCCGGATACCTCGTCTTTCAGATCACCCTCGAAGATCGGGATGCGCGAAAAGGGCGTATCACGGTTGGCCTCGAACCAGTCCCGAATACCCATGTCTTCGGGCGCTGCACGCACCACCGTACGCGGCGTCATGATGTCGCGTGCCCTGACGTCATTGAACTTGAGGAAACTGCGTATCAGGTCGGATTCCTCCGGCTCGATCACGCCCTCGCTGGCACCGATCTCGGCCATGGCCATGAAATCAGAGCGAGAGAAGACACTGCTGGTTTCGTCGCGCTTGAGCAATCCTGTGATGAGCTGACTGAACCACACCAGTGGCCACAACAAAAAGATGATGATCTTGAGCGACGTCACCGAGAAATTGACCAGTCGTTGCCAGTGAATTGCACCCAGGGTCTTGGGGATGAGTTCGGACAGCACCAGGATACCCAGGGTCATCAACACGGGCACCAGAAAGGAAGTGATCATCGGGTTGGTATCGGCCCAGATCAGGGCCGCCTGCTGACCCACGCCGATGGCACCAATCGTATGCGCAATCGTATTGAGTGTCAGAATGGCCGCGAGAGGCTGATCGATGTTTTCCTTGAAGCGCAGCAAATCTCGACCCAGTACCGTACCCTCCTGCTGTTTGATGCGGGCATAGGCCGGTGTGATGCTGAGCAGCACCGCCTCCCATAGCGAACACAGGAACGAGACCACAATGGCCAGTGAAAAATAGATCAGCAACAGGATCATGTCTGTAAGAAACCCGACGAAAGCGACAGCCGCATCATTATCTCATGACAGATCATTCACACAAGCAGCCAGAAGGCATGGATGAAATTGTGTTAATCACAGACACAAGCCGAATCCGTTGCAGTAATCGTCTGACCATCATGTATCGGACTCCGATAATGCCGTGGCAAAGCCGGTCTTCAGGTTCAGATCACGCTGCGGGAACGGCACTTCAATGCCATACTCATTGAACTTCTTCTCCAGCATGAACAGATAGGCCGACCGTACACGGCTGGGCCGGCGCACACCGTTGCGACCGAGCCAGACCAGCAACTCGAAATCCAGACTGCTGTCGCCGAAACCTGTCATGAACACCTCGGGCTCACGTCCCGGAGCATGGGTCAGCGTGAAATCGACCTCGGCTGCCGCTTCCAGTGCTGCTTCGGTAACCCGCGCCGTGTCCGATCCATAGGCAACCCCAAACGGTACCCGCACACGGGCGAAGGGCTCGCGCAGTGTCCAGTTGATGAGCCGGTTGGAGATCAGTTCGGAATTGGGCACCACCACATCGTAGTTGTCATTGGTGTTGATGATGGTGGAACGGGTATTGATTTCCTTGACGGTGCCTCTGAGTTCTTCACCCAGTTCGATGAAATCACCCACCGAGATGGTGCGCTCGAACAGGATGATGAGGCCGGAGACAAAATTGTTGACGATGGACTGCAGGCCAAAACCGATACCCACCGACAGCGCGCCCGCGATCAGGGCAAAGTTCGAGAAATCCAGGCCCATGGCTGTCAGACCAAAGAAGATGGCCAGCGTCATGATCAGGTAGTGCATGATGCGCCCGAAGGTATACAGCCCGCTGCTGCGTGCAATGTGCCGACGCTTGCCCATGCGCGAGGTCAGGAAGCGGACAAAGCGTGATATCAGATAGCCGATCAGGACTATGGTGATGAACTTGAGAATACTGCCGTAGGTGATCTCGGTATCGCTGCCGATGGTGAAGAACACCTGATCAGTCGAACGGGTCAGCCACTGCTTGAACTCGTCGTAGAGTATCCCGGCACGCGTCAGCAAGGACTGTTCCACCTCGGTGTGTGACACCAGGGCCTCAACCAGCAGCTCACGCAGAATTTCCAGCGTACTCCGGTAACGCGGCAAGCTGGCAATATTGCTGATCACCTGTTGTGCCAGCTCTCGCGTCTGCGTCCGCAGCGGGTTGACCTTGCCCTCCGAATCCACAGTGGGCAACAGAATGGCGGCTTCGGCCACATCCTGCCAGGCGCCAGCCTCTTCCTCGGTCTGGTCCAGCAGTTCAGGTATCCGGTCGATCAGTGCCCGGCTTCGCTCGATGATGGTTTCATGACTGACACTGGCCTCTTCCTCAGACTCACTTTCACCATCGGGCGCTGATTCCGACTGCATCTCCTGCAGATGTTCCCATAATGAGCGCGCCTCCAGATTGGCATGCTCCAACTGGTTCAGCGCCTGCTGGCTGCCAGTCAGTGTCAATTGAATTCGGGCACGAGTCTGGTCGTCCACACCGGCCTTGTCACTGGCAAGCAGATCGAGCAGGGCCTGGCGCTGATCTTCTCGCTGTTTGTCCAGCGTCTGGGTGGCCTTCTCGTTGCTGCTCATCAGCTTGCCGAGCTCGGCATCGGCATCCGGGCTGGCAACCAGGTGATCACTGGCATAGCTGATGCTGTCATCCACTGCGGCCAGTTGCTCGATACCGCGCTCACTGCGCAGCCGAACACCGGCAGCCTCCAGTTGCATGGACTGCATGCGGATGCGGTGATCGATCTGCTTCAGCGCCAGCAGAATACGTGAGGCGCTGCCCCGATCGGAGTCACGATAGTCGCCCTGAAGTTTTTCCAGTGCCTGGGTCTGTCGCCTGAGCACACCGGAGAGCTGATCCAGCTCTGCCTTGATCAGTTGATTGTCCCGTCTTATGGTGTCACGCTTTTCGAGCAGGTCGAGATACGCGCTCAGAGGATACTCATCTCTTGCCTGCAACGGATCCTCGGGGACGGTATCGGCCGTTTTCAGGCTGGAGAGCAGCTCATTACCGGCTTCATCAATACGTTTCGCTTCAGCGGCAGCTTCTGCCAGCACCGGTTCCTGCAACACAGCCACAGAGGCCTGGATACGCTGATTCAACTCATCCAGACGCTGTTTCAGCACATCGGCATCTTCTGTGAAGACCGTCGGCCACCAGTTGTTCTGAAGATCTGACAGATCGATCTGGTTGACAGGATTGGACAGACTGGATTCTGCTGATGTACCGGCATCGCCGACCTGCGCCCCGATTGCCTGTGTAAAGAGCGCTAATGGCATAGCTGCGGCAAGCAACATGATTAGCCGCCAGAATCTGTCGGGTCGATATCGGACCTTGTCGTTGATAAGAGCTGCTCCCGCCATGTGGAAAAAACGGTACGACCATGTTAGCCGAGGTGCCGGCCCACAAACAACACGGCATTGCAAACGCATTGATTCTGGCGACATCAATGGCTAGAATGTTGCACCCTTTCGTGGGCCTGTAGCTCAGTTGGTTAGAGCAGTGGACTCATAATCCATTGGTCGTAGGTTCAAGTCCTACCGGGCCCACCAATTTATGACCACACCTGCGGTGTGGCCATAAAAGGGTGAGCACAATCCCTCTAATTCTTGCCAACTCATTCTGATCGTGTGCCAATCCGTTTGGTCGGTCATTCGCGTGTTTATCTGTTAGCGGGGCCAAACGGCTACCGGGCCCACCAATTTATGACCACACCTGCGGTGTGGCCATAAAAGGGTGAGCACAATCCCTCTAATTCTTGCCAACTCATTCTGATCGTGTGCCAATCCGTTTGGTCGGTCATTCGCGTGTTTATCTGTTAGCGGGGCCAAACGGCTACCGGGCCCACCAATTTATGACCGCACCTGGGGTGCGGCAATGAAAGTTGCGCACAAGCCCTCTTCTTTTTATCTTCGCTTCATTCAGACCCTATGCAAATCCGTTTGGCCGGTCTGCAGAAAGCCTCCCCACGACATATTATTGCTGATGACTGTTTCTTGAGCTTGCAATTCGGTTGGCCTGAACTTCAGTGCATGAACATGTTATAGCGGGCCAACCGGGCCCACCATTTCATGACCACACCTATGCTGCGGCCCGCTAAAGCTTGCTGATACAATGTCGCCTGCTGAATTGTCCTGATCGAGTGTTGCCGTTATCGATATTGCACAGCTGGTGTTCAGAGAGGCTGGATCCGACGATCTTGATGCGGTGATCCGGTTGCTGGCGGCCGACCAGCTGGGCAGGAGCCGCGAATCGGTTCGGGATGACAATCGAGATCGATACCAGAGTATGTTTCAGCGAATCACTGATGATCCCAACAACGAACTGGTGGTGGTCGAGTCTGAGGGAGACCTGATCGGTACGCTGCAGATCACCTGGATTCCCTACCTCAGTTATCAGGGCTCGTGGCGCTGCCTGGTGGAGAGCGTTCGGGTTCGTTCGGACCTGCGATCACGCGGGATTGGTGCCGCCATGATGAACTGGGTCATCGATCGCGCCCGTGAACGCGGCTGCCGGATTGTGCAGCTCACCTCGGATCTGAAACGGGATGAGGCTCACCGGTTCTATGACCGACTGGGATTTGTCCACTCACACGCCGGTTACAAGTTGCACCTGTGATGATGACTCGCTGATGCCCTCGTCACTGCGCCCGATCTCGCTCATGCTGCTGACGGGTTTTGCCCTGATCGCCTTCGCCGGCAATTCACTGCTGTGTCGCCTGGCACTGCGCGATGGGCTGCTCGCGCCAGATCAGTTCACGCTGCTTCGACTCGCCTCCGGCGCGCTGTTCTTCCTGCTGCTGATGGCAGGCTCGGCTCGCTTCCGACCTGATGGTTTCTGGCAACAGATCCTGTCGCTCAAACACAGCCTGGGTGGACTGCTGCTGTTTCTCTATGCCCTGTTCTTTTCCTGGGCTTATGTTCTCATGAACGCTGCCACCGGCGCGCTGGTACTGTTCGTCACGGTACAGCTGACCATGACCCTGGCTGGTCTGGTTCGAGGACAGCGTGGCAATGCAATCTTCTGGTCAGGCTTTGTTCTGGCGACTGCCGGTTTTGCGGCCCTGTTACTGCCCGGCTACAGCCAGACCGACAGCCTGTCCTTGCAGTTCATGTCGATTGCCGGCCTGGCCTGGGCGGGCTACTCGTTGCTAGGGCTGGGCTCACAAGACCCGATGACCGAGACGGCCATCAATTTTGTCGCCACGCTGCCATGGTGCCTGTTGCTACTCATACTGATGATGACGGCCTTCTCTGCAGAGGACAATGGTGCAGCTGCAGCCATGAGCAATACGGGAATTGCGCTGGCACTGACCAGTGGCATCATCACATCGGCGCTGGGTTACAGCCTCTGGTACGCGGCACTCAAGGGGCTCAGCACACTGCAGGCCGGTGTGTCACAACTGGCAGTACCGGCGCTGACTGCCGTGGGTGGTGTCCTGTTTCTGGGCGAACAGCTGAGCCTGTATCTGGTCGGCTGCATCGTGCTGACGCTACTTGGCATTTGCATGGTGATCATGGCAAGATCGGGAGCGCCGGGGTAAACACCAGCGCACCTTATCGTGCGCTGTCACGACTGGCACAGAACAACCAGGAGCAGCGCATGCCACACATGACCATCGCGCAGGGCATCAGAGCCCTGGATGAACACAAGTCACTGTTTGAAACCCTCTTTTCACACGGTTCTCTGGATGTCGAGATCTACCGCCCGGACAGCACCGATCTGCAGGAGCCACATGAACGAGACGAGATCTACGTGGTGGCCAGTGGCAGCGGCATGTTCAGCAACGGTGAGAATCGGCACGCCTTTACTGCCGGTGATGTCATGTTTGTGCCGGCGGGACAGATTCACCGTTTCGAAGACTTTTCCGATGATTTCGTCACCTGGGTGTTCTTCTACGGGCCACAGGGTGGCGAACTGCCTAACGGTGACTGAACCGTCGTCTACTGTGACTGGCGAGAAACCTATTCGACCAGATTGCTGAGAATACGCCGCACTTCACTGTTCAGTGGGTCCTTGCTTTCCAGTGCATTTTCGGCCAGCAGGGGCAGACGATCGGGCGCCAGTGCCATCAGGGCATCGACGGCAGCCTTGGCCACACCGGGTGCGTTGCTGCTCAGTAATGGACCCAGCAGGCCGGCATCTTCGGCACTACCCAGCTGCTCAATGTGTCTGAGGCAACTGCGAACCAGCAGGGGCCGCATTGAGGTGAGCTCATAGATCGGCCCTGCCTCGCCAACCACCTTGCGGCAATGCACTGCCAGCCAGGGTTGCCAGCGTGATTCGGGGTGCAGGCTTATGGCAGATATCAGATGCTCGTCAAGTTCATCGCCAAAGGCGCGCGCCTCAACCAGTTTGCGATAGCGCTGGTACTGCGCATCGGTTGCCGACGCCATCCATTTGTGGTGCTTGCTGAGTTCGATCAGTGCCAGCCTCAAGGCACCTGCCTGATCATGCTCGCGGGCATGATCGGCCCATTCAAGAATCAGTGTGATGCGATTGTTGATTTCTGCCGTGTCGTCCTTGCTGATTGATTTCTGGAACTCGCGAAACACGGTTCGGGCCTGCTCCGAGTCTTCGACCACAGCCACGCCTGAATAGGGCAATCGCGCCACCAGTGGGCCATCGGGATTTTCCTCAAACTGATCGCGATAGAAACGGTGCCGCATCACGGATGAATAAACCATGATGTAAGTCGATTCGGCTGTCACAGTGACAGGGTCCCATTCGGGTAGATTCAGTTTGAACGATTCAGCAGGGACATCACCCCAGAGCGATGTGACAGGACGCACGACAAGGCTTGATTCTGACAGGACCTGTTCAACTGACAGCACAGCGATCCTGTTGCGTGACTTGAACGAATCCTCAACGGGTGGCAGCGGTACTCTGGATTTGACTGCAGTCTCGACGGGCAAGGTCGTGACATCGGCTGAATTGGCAAGCACAGCGGGAGAAAAAATGAGCAAGAAGAGCGCGACTATCAGGTGCCTTCGACCTGAAATTGAATGATTCATGCGTGAAGTGTTCCCAGGTTAGAAATAAATTTCACAAACCAGCGCTGTGTCACATTATCGCTTTGCGCCGAAAGTTTACAAATGTTAACATTTTTCACGGGAGAGGAAAGAGCATCACTGCACAAAGCACGGATCTGTAGCGACTATTCTGACTGTCGTTTCTGCACAGATCCTGATCATGCACACCAGTCGTGCCCGGTTTTTTTATCGGTAACGGGCACCGTTCTGCACTCTAATATCCATGTTTTCTTTGTATTGAGGGACTTTGAAAATGTATCAAGCTAGCACTCGCTTACGGCGCCTGCCCATCATCGGCTGCGCCATGCTGCTGTGCGGATCTTCGCTGTTATATGCGCAAGACACGCCAGGTGGCAAACCATCAACAGAATCAGGAAAGGAATACGTTCAGGCCGTTCGTACC
Source organism: Lysobacterales bacterium (assembly GCA_965212525.1). Classification (GTDB taxonomy): domain Bacteria; phylum Pseudomonadota; class Gammaproteobacteria; order Xanthomonadales; family SZUA-38; genus SZUA-38. Next base: position 60,305 of record CBDBVC010000058.1, on the reverse strand, counting down.
GGCAGGGCACCCGGCATCCAGAGACTGCAGGAACGACTGGAACAGAATGTGGCGGCCGGCCTCATTCAACCAATCGAGGATGGCACCATCAACGATCATCAGTTGCCCGATCACATCAACAAGGGTGGCGCCGGTATCGGTGGCCGATCCGGAAATGATCTGGTTGACCTGAGTTCGGTGATCGGTGTGGATGCGCCACTGGTGGATATCAGTGTGGAGGGCGTCTCCAGTGATGACAACGTCGCGCTGGTCGGTGGCCGGGTCACGCCACCGGACACCAACGGTGATGTCGGTCAGACCCACTATGTGCAGTACATCAACCTGGGCTGGATTGTGCTCAACAAGTCCGATGGCAGCGTGGCTGCCGGCCCGTTTGCCGGCAACACATTCTGGCAGGGCTTTGGCGGCGTCTGTGAGACGCTCAATGCCGGTGATCCGATTGTGCTCTACGATCAGATGGCCGGCCGCTGGTTCTTCAGCCAGTTCACCGGTACCTCGGTTACCGACGGTCACCAGTGTGTCGCGGTTTCGGATGGCGAAGATCCAACAGGCCCCTACACCCTGTATGACTTCGTGGTCTCACCGGGTGGCTTCAACGATTACCCGCATTTCGGTGTCTGGGAAGACGGTTACTACCTGATCACCCACGAATTCACCAACCCCGGCCTGAGCTTCACCGGTGTCAACCTGACGGTACTTGACCGCCAGGCCATTCTGGCAGGTGACCCGGGTGCCGGTTTTGTTCAGTTCACCAGCCCCACCAGTGGTGATGCGCTGGAATTCGGCACGCTGCCGGCGAATCTTGAAGGCCCGGCAACACCGCCATCAGGTACCTGTGGCTACCTGACACATGCCACCGACGCCGAGGCCTTTGGTGTTCCTGGTTCGGATCGCATTCGTTTCTGGGAAGCCTGTATCGATTTCAACACACCGTCCAACTCGACGCTGAATCAGATTTCGAGCATCAACATCCCGTCGATCGACATCAACCTGTGCGGATTCAGCCGCGACTGTATTCCACAGCCCGGCACATCGCAGCGGCTGGATCCGAATGCGGCCAACACCATGTACCGCTTCAACACCCGCTACTTCCCGGGTGAGGGCGTTCTGAAGGGCGTCGTCACGCGTAACGTGGACGTGGGCGGTGACCGTGCCGGTGTCTTCTGGGCCGGTGTTGACATCAACATTTCCAGTAACGCCACCTCGATCAGTGAGGGTGGCGATACCATCGGTGTGATCGATTTCAATGACGGTCTGAATCGCTGGATGGGTTCAGCCTCACTGGACCAGGACGGCAACATCGGTATTGGCTATACCCGTGGTAATGCCAGTTCCTTCCCGTCGATTTACTACACGGTTCATGAAGTCGGCGTCGATCCCGCCGGTTCCGTTCAGACTGAATCGGTCTGTGTCAACGGTACCGGTTCGACCACCACGGCCAACCGCTGGGCAGACTACGCCAGCACCAGCATGGACCCGGTCGACAACTGTACCTTCTGGCATACCAACGAGTATGTGGAAACCACCGGTTCACGCCAGTGGAACACGCGTGTTTGCAGCTTCAGCATTCCATCCTGTGGCGGCACACCGCCGGTGAACAACCCACCCAATGCGGCCTTCACCAGCAACTGCACAGACCTCAGTTGCAGCTTCAACGCGTCGGGTAGCTCCGATTCGGACGGCAGTATCGTCAACTACAGCTGGACCTTTGGTGACGGCAACACCGGCAACGGCGTTAACGAATCCAACACTTATGGCACAGCAGGCACGTATTCGGTCACCCTGACGGTGACCGACGACGACGGTGCCACCGACAGCGTGACCCAGAATGTCACGGCGACTGATCCACCGGTGAGCAACTGTCCTGCCGGTTCACTGAACTTCAACACCTTCGCGGTCGAGGCCTACAGCACGCAGGACAATGCCGGCACCGGCTCGGTCACATCGGCGGATGCAGGCGATACCCTGGTGATGGTGGGTAACCGCTGGCAGCGTTCGGTCAGCTCCTTCAACGTCACAGCCAATACCGTGGTTGCCTTCGAATTTGCATCGTCCTCTCAGGGCGAGATTCACGGCATCGGTTTTGACGAGAATGCCAATATCTCGGATGCCACACGAATCTTCGAATTCTATGGCACACAGGGATGGACGGGGGCGTTCCAGTTCACACCACGTTATTCCGGTTCGGGCAGCTTCGAGTCGATCACCATTCCAATCGGTCAGACTTACACCGGTAACAATTTCCGACTCGCCTTCGTCAACGACAAGGATGCCGGTACGGCCAACAACGAAAGCCGTTTCCGCTGCGTGCGCGTGTTTGAAGACACACCAAGCAACACACCGCCAACAGCCAGCTTCACCAGCAACTGTACCGACCTGGCCTGCTCGTTCAACGGCAGTGGCAGTTCGGATCCGGACGGTTCCATCACCAATTACAGCTGGAACTTCGGTGACGGCAACACCGGCAGTGGCGTTTCACCATCGAACACCTACACCACAGCCGGCACCTACACGGTGACGCTGACGGTGACCGACAACGACGGCGCGACCGATTCAACCACCGGCTCGGTCACGGTGACCGATCCACCGGTTGGCAATTGCCCGGCAGGTTCGATCAACTTCAACAGCTCCGGTGTCGAAGCCTACAGCTCACAGGACAATGCCAGCACCGGTTCTGTCACGACAGCCGATGGTGGCGACACCCTGGTGATGGTGGGTAACCGCTGGCAGAGGACACTGCAGAGTTATACGGTAACGCCCAACACCGTGATCGAATTCGATTATGCTTCATCCTCCGAAGGTGAAATCCACGGTATCGGTTTCGACGAGAACACGAACATCTCGGATGCCACCCGGATCTTCCAGTTCTTCGGTACGCAGAACTGGGGCAGCGCGAATCAGTTCACGCCGCGCTATTCCGGTTCAGGCAGCTTCGAGTCGTTCACCATTCCGGTTGGGCAGTCCTACACCGGCAGCAACTTCCGACTCGCCTTCGTCAACGACAAGGATGCCGGCACGCCGAACAATGAAGGTCGCTTCCGCTGTGTGCGTGTGTTCGAGGACACCCCGCCACCATCAACCTGTACGGTCGAAACCGATTTTGAAAGCGGTGCCACCGGATGGAGCAATGATGCGGCGGCCACCTGTACGACCGGTGCATTCGTCTCGGATACACCAACGCAGCAGGTTGCCAGTGGTGTCATCACGCAGCCAGCTGGTGACAACACCACAGGCAGTGGCAATGCCCTGTTCACGGCCACCAATACCAGTATCGGCAACGCCGATGTGGACGGTGGGACCTGTATCCTGACCTCACCGGTCTGGAACGTCACCAACGCATCCACACTGTCCGCCTTCTATTTCCACGGACAACGCGATCCCGGCGATGATGCCAATGACTTCTTCGCGCTGGAGCTGTCCACCAACGGTGGCTCGAGCTTCACGCCGATAGTGTCGATTGGCGATGTCGAGAACGTGGCGGCCTGGACCGAGGCCAATGCCGCCATTCCGGCGGGAAGCTCGGTTCAACTGCGCATGCGCGTGGCTGATGCCGCCGGACCCGGCGATATCATCGAGGCAGGTATCGATGATGTGAGCATCTGCGACAACTAGATTGTTGCGACACCACCAAGGCACTGAAGCCTGATGAAAACCCGGTCAGCGTGGCTGACCGGGTTTTTTATTGCATCACTGGCAGACTGCATGGCTGATGATTTGTTGGGGCATGAGCCAGTTGCTATCATCGGCGCATGAACACAACAGCCGATCTCAGCGAGCTGCCCACGGTTAACGATTTTCGACAGCGCGGGCTCGACATGACCCGCATCGAGACGTTTACAGACGCCGCCTTCGCGTTCTCACTGACCCTGCTTGTCATCTCGTTTGACGCCATTCCGACGAGCTTTGACGAAATGATCGAGGCACTGAAGCGCATACCCGCATTCGCCGCCAGCTTTGCCCAGATCGCCCTGTTCTGGTATGCACATCACCAGTGGAGCCGGCGCATGGGTCTGGACGATCTCACCACGGTCATCCTCAGTCTGTTGCTGGTCTTTGTGACACTGGTTTATGTCTTTCCACTCAGAATCATGTTCTCGGCAACATTTTCACTGATGACCGGCAACTGGCTGCCATTCGAATTTTTCGAGTACGACATGGGTCAGATCGGCGACATCCTGTTCATTTACGGACTTGGATTCATCGCCATGTCAGCCGTTATCTGCCTGCTGTACATGCACGCCCATCGCAGGTCCGAACAGCTACAGCTGTCAGTGCTGGAGCGATTCAGAGTGCGATCGGAGATTGCCACCTGGGGCATCAGTGGCGGTATCGGGCTCATATCCTGCATACTGGCACTCACGCTGCCGGAGACCTGGTCACCGCTGTCGGGACTGGCATATCTGCTCTTTCCTGTTGTGATGCCGTTCTTTGGTGTGATCAACGATCGCCGGTTTCGACAACTGAAGCAGTCCATTAATGCGTCTGACACTCAAGGAGACCCTCATGACCGAACAGAACAAGACCGCACAGAACAGCAGTGATGTCAGCACCTTTCTGGCATCGGTCGAACACCCGCAACGCCGTGAGGATGCGCTGGTACTGCTTGAGATGATGACCGAGATTACCGGTCACCCGGCTAAAATGTGGGGCAGCAGTATCGTCGGTTTTGACAGCTACCATTACAAGTACGACAGTGGGCGCGAGGGCGATTTCATGTGTGTCGGCTTCTCACCACGGAAATCCAGCATGTCGGTGTATATCATGCCCGGATTCAGTGGCTACGATGACACGATGACACGCCTGGGCAAACACAAGACCGGTAAATCCTGCCTGTACATCAACAAGCTGGCCGATGTCGATCAGGCGGTTCTGCGTGAACTGATCGCCGATTCCTACCAGCACATGAAACAGAAGTACCCGGACTGAAGCGGCCACAAGCAGGTATAATCGACAACTGACGGGGCATACAAGTTATCCTGGAATGAAATCAATACCCATTTTCTTTTTGTTGTTGCTGAGTCTGTTCAGCACAGCGACAAGCGCAGGCCACTCCGTGGCGCGTGTGTGGAATGAAGCACTGCTTGATGCCATTCGAATGGATCTGGCACGCCCGACTGTCCACGCCCGCAACCTGTATCACAGCTCGGCTGCCATGTGGGATGCCTGGGCTGTCTACAGTGAGACTGCCGAGGGCGTCTTTGTCACCGAAAAGCAGACGGCACAGAACATCGAGTCTGCAAGGGCCACGGCCATCAGTCATGCTGTCCATCGGCTGCTGGCCCACCGCTTTGCCAACACACCGGATGCCGCCATAACCCTGGCAAACCTGCGCAGCACCATGCAGGGTCTGGGATATGACCCCGATGATCTGACCAGCAGTGGCAATTCGCCTGTGGCGGTGGGCAACCGCATCGCCTCAGCCATCATCAATCATGGCCTCAGTGATGGTTCCAATGAAATCAACGACTATGAAAACCTGATCTACCAGCCCCTTAACCCGCCACTGCTGCCCGATTTTCCCGGTAACCCGGATCTGCTGGATGCCAACCGCTGGCAACCGCTGGCACTGGACTTTTTTGTCGATCAGTCGGGCAATATCATCGTCGGAGGCTATCCTGACTTTCTCAGCCCCGAGTGGGGCAATCTGCCTGGATTTGCTCTGACACCGGATGACCGCAGCACCTACATGCGTGATGGCGTCCCCTGGTACGTCTATCATGACCCTGGCCCACCACCCGAACTGGCTGGACCAGGCGATGCCGACTACAAGGCCGGCTTTGCCCAGGTCGTGGAATGGAGCGGCCTGCTCGATCCCGCCGATGGAGTCATGATCGATATCAGTCCCGCAGCCCGTGGCAACAACAACCTGGGCAGCAATGACGGCAATGGCTATTCCCTAAACCCGGTAACGGGCACACCCTATACACCGCAACTGGTCGCGGCGGGGGATTATTATCGGGTCCTGGCCGAGTTCTGGGCGGACGGGCCGGATTCGGAAACACCACCGGGGCACTGGTACACCATTGCCAACACGGTCGCTGATCATCCGCAATTCGTTCGACGTATCGCCGGGCGTGGCCCGATCGTATCCAGTCTTGAATGGGATGTGAAAACCTATCTGGCACTGGGTGGTGCGATGCACGACAGTGCGATTTCGGCCTGGGGTGCCAAGGGCTGGTATGACTATATCCGGCCAGTCTCGGCAATTCGTGGCATGTGCGATCTCGGCCAGAGTTCGGATCCAGGTCAGGCCTCATTCGATCCGGATGGCATTCCGCTGATGACGGATGTGATCGAGCTGATCACTGCCAGCAGTATCCTGCCCGGTGAGCGGCATGAACACCTGGCCGGCCCCAATAACGAGAACATCGGCAAGATTGCCGTCAACAGCTGGCGCGGACCGGAATTCATCATGGATCCGGACACCGACACCGCCGGGGTAGGCTGGATCCTGTGCGAGAACTGGTGGCCCTATCAGCGACCCACCTTTGTCACGCCGCCCTTTGCGGGCTACGTATCCGGCCACAGCACCTACAGCCGTGCCGCTGCCGAAGTGCTGACACGCATGACCGGCAGCCGCTACTTTCCTGCAGGCCTGGGCGAGTTCGAGGCGCCGGCCAACCAGTTCCTGGTATTCGAGGATGGGCCGGCCGGCGATATCACACTGCAATGGGCCAGCTATCAGGATGCGGCAGACGAGTGCAGCCTGTCGCGAATCTATGGCGGCATTCACCCACCAGCCGATGACATCCCCGGACGTCTGATGGGATTCGAGATCGGACACGATGCCGCAGACCGGGCCTTTGCCCAGTTCGGCCCGGCTTCAACCCGTTCGATTCCTGCCCTGAGCCGTCAGGGACTGTGGCTGATGATCGTACTGATGGGGCTGGCTGGCCTGGCACTGACAAGATCGAGGATCTCTGGCAATGGATGAATCACTGAATCTCTATGGCGAACCGCTGGAACCCTGCAGTCATGACCCGCTGACTGGATTCTTCAGGGACGGCTGCTGCAACACCTCACCGCAGGACAGCGGCTCGCATACTGTCTGTGTTGAAGTGACTGCCGAGTTTCTTGAATTTTCGAAAGCCCGGGGCAATGACCTCAGCACGCCAATGCCCGATTTCGAGTTTCCGGGCCTCAAGCCCGGTGATCGCTGGTGCCTTTGTGCAATGCGCTGGCTGGAAGCCCATGAGCACGGTGCCGCACCGAGGGTGTTCATGCGAAGCACACATCAGCGTGCCACCGAGGTAATCCCGATCAATCTGCTGCACCAGTTTGCACGTGACCTGAGTTAGTCGATCAGCCCGGTATTCAGGCCACAACATTGTCATCAAGCCGCGAGCATGCCGTGATAGACTCGAATCACGAGGTACCAACATCATGATTTATCGCTATGTCCTGATCATCCTGGCCTGTGCCACCATCCTGTATGGCATCCAGGTACCCAACTTCGTCATCCAGTACGAACAGCGGCTCGATGCTCATTACAATGAGGTGCAGCACAACCTCTCCGGTTTCCAGAAAGTCGCCGATGAGCAGCACGGCGGATCTCTCGAGGCCCTGATCGACAAGCATCGCAACAGCCGCGATGCCACCTTCCGCAGCGAAGCAGATGCCATACAATCACTGAAGGACAGATTCGACTTTTTCAGTAACGAGAAGCATGCCATGCAGGGTTCGCTGCTGGGCAAGGTCATGCACCTGGCCGGTCAGGGACAGTCCGAACTCATTCGCGACACCTTCCGTCAGTATTCGTTCTCCGTGCCGCTGAACAGCAGCGCCATCATCAGCGGGCTGGTGGCCGTGGTCATCGTCCTGCTGATCGTCGAGACACTCAAGGGCCTGATGGGCCGCGTGAGGCGACGAAAACAGCCTCCGACCTGAGTCAGCCAGCCCAGGATGCAGCAGGGCCACATAGGCCCGAAAGATCTGATCCGGGGATTCCATCCCGAGGCCAAGTTGTGATTTACTGTGCCTGCAGAGTGATACCCAACAGGATTGAAAACGACCATGAATCAGCCCATTCAGACCCTGCCGGCACAGGACTACCTGTCTGACGAACAGCATCAGATTGATCTGGACCGGGTACTCAGGCACAGCTGGCAAGTGATCGGTCATGTGAGCCAGTTTTCGGACGAGACTACTGTGATCGAGATGAGCCTGCTTGATCATTCGGTACTTCTGAGCCGGGATCCTCAAGGCCAGATACACGTCTTTCACAATGTCTGCCGACACCGCGCAGGCCCCCTGCGACAGTGTCCGGGTCGCAGCAGTCGCATTCGATGCCGTTATCACGGCTGGAGCTATGGCCTGGATGGCCAGCTGCTGACGGCTCCGGAGATGGATACCACAGAGGGTTTTGATGTGGCAGATTATCGCCTTCATCCTGTGCGCCATGCACTGTGGCAAGGATTCATTTTCGCCAGTCTCTCGAATGACATCGCCCCGCTGGATGAATACCTGGATGGGCTGGGTGAAGTGATCGCACCGATCGACGTGGCCTCGTTCAGCTACCACCACCGCGACGAATACCTGATCGACTGCAACTGGAAGGTCTACATGGACAATTATCTGGAGGGCTACCACATACCGCACATTCATCCTGAACTGAACCGCATGATCGATTACCGCAGTTACAATACGGAGATGAAGCCCTGGTATTCCTACCAGTTCTCGCCGCTGGAACAGGACGATGGCCTCTACGGTGCTGGCCAGGTGCATTATGTGACCCTGTTTCCGAACACCATGCTCAACGTATACCCCTCACGCCTGCAGACCAATTCGGTGATCCCACTGGCACATGACCGCTGTCGGGTGGTGTTCGACTACTACTATCAGGAACCCGATCACCCGAAAACACGCGAGATGATCCAGAAGGACGTTGCCTTCAGTGATTCGGTGCAGCAGGAGGATATCGACATCTGCCTGCGCGTGCAGCGGGGCCTTGAATCCGGCGCCTACGAGAAGGGACCGCTGAGTGCCCGTCGCGAAAAGGGCGTGATCCATTACCAGCAGCTGTATCGTCAGGCGCTTGGACGGGAGGATTCGGCATGAACCCCTCAGATACCGGGATCAACATCCTCGACAAGTTCTCGAAGTTTGACGATCAGTGGCAACCGCGCGTGATCGCCAGCATGAACGACTACCAGTTCAAGATCGCCCGCATCGAGGGTGAATTCATCTGGCATGATCACCCTGATACCGATGAGGTGTTCATCATCATGAAGGGGCAACTGGAAATGCAGCTGGCAGATCGCTCGGTGATGCTCAACGAGGGCGACCTTTACGTCGTGCCCCGAGGCGTTCAGCACCGCCCGGTGGCCGAATCAGAATGCTGGATCATGATGGTGGAGCCGGAGGGTACGAAGAATACCGGAGATGAGGGCGGTGACCGAACCGCCGCAAACGACGTCTGGGTGTGATCACCAGGCGACAACGATCAGGAGAGAATCAAGATGCAACAGAAACCGGGACGACAGCTTGCAGGGTTCCTTGTTCTCACATCCCTGCTCATGATCAGCGGCTGTGCCGGTCATCAGACCAGGGCAGGCGATCATTCACTGTCACAGCTGGCCACATGGATGAGTGGTGCATTCAGCTCCGAGCAGCAATCGATCGATGACGAGCGCTACTTTCACATTACCCTCAGAACTGCCGCCATCTGGACAGAGCGTGAGGACGGTCCGTGGCTGTATGTCGAACAGGCCACGGCGAGTCGACCGCAACAGCCCTATCGACAGCGTGTCTACCATCTCACGCAGGAGAACGGCCTGTTTATCAGTACGGTGTATTCCCTGCCAACACCTGTGCAACATGTCGGTGCCTGGCAGAACCCGGACAGCATGGACCACATTGGCCCTGATGATCTGCAGGAACGAACCGGTTGTGCCGTATTCCTGAAGCCAAAGGATGATGCCAGCTATCGCGGTGCCACTGACGCCGATGCCTGCCAGAGCAGCCTGCGGGGTGCCAGCTATGCCACATCGGAAGTGACCGTCACCGCCAATGCAATTGACAGCTGGGACCGTGGATTCGATGCCGAGGGCAATCAGGTCTGGGGAGCTGAAGCCGGTGCCTACCTGTTTCGCCGTGAATAAGGACTAGCCATTCTCAGGCGGCATGCGCCGGACAATTTCATAGGGAATCACCACGCTGATCGCACGAAGTGCAGCGCGACCGGCGTTACGGTAGGAGTGCGCCTGATCACCGGCAAACGCCAGCACGTCACCCTGGCTGAGCTGATACAGCTTGCCGGCCACCAGCACATCCAGCTGACCGGCCTGACAGTAGCAATATTCCCTCGCACCCTGAAGATGTGGTCTGCCGGTGTGGGTAGTGGATGGCTTGAGTACCATCTGCTCGATCGCCAAGCCATGCACCTTGTCCGGTAACAGCTGCAAAATACGGATGGCGCCCTTCTTGAGCGATCGCAACGGGATTTTCTCTTCCCTGATCAACTGCACCTCGTCCCTTGGCGAGGAGATGAGCTCTTCCAGACCAACACCCAGGGCCAGCGACAGTCGATTGAGATGATCCAGCGTCGGATTGCCGGCGCCCGATTCGATATGACTGATGGTCGATCGCGGAATACCGGACTGGTTCGAGAGCTGCTGTTGAGACAGACGACGTGACCGGCGCAGGGCCAGCACATTCTGCGACAGGAACACTGCAATGTTTTGCATAATCTGTAGCCTGTTGATCGTGACCCGATCATTGTCGACCATTGTTTGACGATCTGTCAAAATATTGGCAATTTTGTTGTTACGTTGTCAGCGCCCCGTATGCTTGATCACAACAGATCATCGCACAACGGAGAAACCCCATGCAACGTCTCAACGAATACCTCAACCGTTTTGTACACAACCATCCGGCCGAACTTCAGCCCGGCAATGATCAGCCCGATTCACAAGCCAACAGCCTGTCTACCAGACAGGTGCTGGTACGAGAACTGAGCCAGAGCTTTGCCTACATGCGGTGGTTCCGATGAGTGCCGCAGCAATTGGCATCAGGGCCATCGATCACATCAATCTGTCAGTGAGCGATCTGGGCCGCTCGCTTCAGTTCTATCAGCAGACCTTCGGTTTTCAGCTCATCGAGGACGGCCGTAAACCTGCACCTGAAGGGAACACCGCAGCAGGCACCTATGCAGAACGATCCTATGTGATACTGGGAATCGCTGACACAGCGGCACTGGCCCTGCATCAGGGTGCGCAAGGCATCGGCTAACGGTGCAGAGTCATTCGCCCAGGGCCGGCGTATCAATCACTGGGGATTTGTGGTGGATGATTTCGATCGTACCCTGACTTGTCTGCGCCAGTCCGATGTCAACCGTCGTTTTCTCGACGATTATCCGGAGGGTGTGATCCACTATCCACAATCGCGCTCGGTCTATATTAGTGACCCGGACGGTCATGAAATCGAACTGGTTGAACGCTTCGCCGGTGGCCTGCTCGACTCAACGGCAGGTCACAGGACTGAAGGCGTCGCTCTCTGAACAGCCCGGATTTCGCCCTGTCATGCCAACACGATCGTTGTATCAAACGGATGTTGGTGATATATGTCCTGCTGAGTTGACGGCCTGACTGGCCGCACCATCACAGGTGGCGACATGACAACCCTGATCGAGCCGAAAACGGTACGCGATTTTCTGAACGGGCAGCTGCGACAGCTGCCTGATATCACCCGATTACCGGGGCACAACCAGAATTTCCTGCTCACCACCGGGGATCAGCGCATGATCCTCAAACTGTCTTCCACAGAAGGCAGCGATGAGTCAGACCGCCTGCTCAGGCTGGAGGATGACATCATCGCTCACCTGAGCGGCAAGCGACTTGAGCTGGCACTGCCGGCACGAATCGAGCTGCCCGATACGGACAACGGACCCGGCATACTGGTTCACCAGAATCAGCAATACCGGGGCAGATTGCTGCACTACATTGACGGCCCCACCTGGGCCGAGCAGCCGGTCGCGAGTCGGCATCGTCTGCAGCATCTGGGGCGCATACTGGCCGAGATCAATATGTCACTGTCAGATCTTGAACTGGCAGCAGCCAGGCGAACGCATATCTGGGACATGAACCGAGGCGACCAGCATCGCGATTGCTGCCGGCACTTCAGAAATCTGCAGGATCGCCGGGTGATCGAATGGGGATATCAGTATTTCACGGCAGTCGCCCTTCCCTTGCTGCCCGGATTGCCACACAGCATCATTCATGGCGATGCCAACGAAGAGAACATCATCGTTGACGGTGACCGGGTCACCGGCCTGATCGATTTTGGTGATGCCCTGTACAATCCGGCGGTGTGTGACCTGGCGATCGCCGTGACCTACGTGATGATGGCAGAACGCGAACCCTTCGAAGCTGCAGCGGACCGTCATCGCCGGATATCACCACACGCGAGAACTGTCCGCAAATGAACTCGAGGCCATCTACCCGCTGATCATCGGCAGACTCTGCATGAGCCTGTCGATTGCGGCACGTCGCATGGTCGATACACCCGAGCACCCGAGCTGGTACACCTCATTTGAACCCGCACTGGCACTGATCCATCAACTGGCCGCCATTGCACCGGCTGATGCCTTGCGGCGCCTGTTCGCGGATATCGAGGGTGCGCGTACACAGACCATCGAGCTGGATCGGGGCGAACCAATTGATGTACTCGTTGATCAGCGCAGACGCACGATCAACCCCAATCTGTCCACCGCCTACGAACGCCCGCTGCACATGGTGCGCGGCCATCGCCAGTTCCTGTTCGATCGCCACGGGCAGCCGTTTCTCGACATGGTCAACAACGTCTGCCATGTCGGCCACTGCCACCCGCACGTGGTGGCAGCGGCACAGCGGCAGATTGGCCTGCTCAATACCAACACACGCTACCTGTACGACGGCCTGACCGACTATGCCAGTCGACTGCTGGCCACACTGCCGGATGAATTTACCCGCTGCTACTTCGTCAATTCCGGTTCCGAGGCTAACGAACTGGCCCTCAGGCTGGCCATGCACCATACCGGACGGCGCGATTTCATGGTGGTCGACGGGGCCTATCACGGCAATACCGCCAACCTGATCGCCATCAGCCCCTACAAGTTCCTGGGCAAGGGCGGCGAGGGCAGTGCCCGCGACTGGGTACACGTGGTGCCACTGGCTGATGGTTATCGAGGTCGGCACAAGGGCCAGGGCGGTGATGCCGGCCAGGCCTATGCCGAGGATTTTGCCACCGTCATGTCGCAAAGTGAGCGACCGGTCGCCGGCTTCATCACCGAGTCACTGCTCTCCTGTGGCGGTTCCGTGATTCCCGCGACAGGTTATCTGAAATCAACCTTCGAACAGATCCGTGCCGCCGGCGGCGTCTGCATCGCTGACGAGGTCCAGGTCGGTTTCGGCCGGGTCGGGTCGCATTTCTGGGCATTCCAGTCACAGGATGCCATCCCCGATATCGTGGTGCTGGGCAAACCCATCGGCAACGGACACCCGATGGCCGCCGTCATCACCACCGAAGCCATCGCTGCATCGTTCCATACCGGCATGGAGTACTTTTCCACTTTCGGTGGCAATCCAGTGTCCTGTGCCATTGGCATGGCGGTGATGGATGTGATCGAGGATGAGCAGCTGCAGGCGCATGCGGCATCGGCAGGCCGCCTGATGCTGGAGGGCTTCAGCGCCCTGAAGCAGAAGCACCCGATCATCGGTGATGTTCGCGGTCTGGGCCTGTTTGCCGGCATCGAGCTGGTTCGCGATCGACAGACCCTGGAACCGGCCAGTGAGGAAACCGAACTGCTGGTCAACCGCATGCGCGAGCGCAATGTGCTGCTGGTCACAGACGGACCCCACGGCAATGTCATCAAGATCAAGCCACCGATGGTGGGTCACCGACGATGACATCAACATGCTGGTGCGGCTACACGATGATGAACTCGGTCAGCCGCCATTCTGTCATGTCGGAGCTGCCAGCTGATGACCAATGAGCGTGATGACAATCTGAAACTGGTGGTACCGGTGCTGCCGGTACGAAACATGGTCCGGTCCATCGATTACTATGTCAGCAGACTGGGGTTTGAACTGGCCTTCAGGGACGATGATCTCAAACCGACCTATGCCGGTATCTGGCGCGATCGTGCCATGCTGCACTTGCAATGGCACGACGAGGCCGAATGGCTTCGCGTGGAACGGCCATCACTGCGAATCTTCGTCGGCAATGTCGATGCGCTGCATGACGAATACAGACGGGTCGGCGTGTTTCATGACGGCACGCGGCTGACCGACACCCCGTGGGGCAACCGCGAATTTGCCTTCTTCGATCCGGACGGCAACGGCCTTACCTTTGCCCAGGACCTGTCCGGGCAGGATCACTGAGCATCCGCAATAACCCGTTTCAGCCCTGACTAGTCCTCAAAGCCGTCGGCAAAGATGGTGGTCAGTGGCTCGGTGGGCAGCAACCAGGCAAAGGCACCACGTGAACGGGTGAATACCGCCAGTGTGGTGGCTCCGCGATCGATGGCCATGTCCCAGATCATCACCGATGGCAGGCCATCGGTGAAGCGATACCAGACCGGATTACTCACGCGTATGTCATCGGTGTAGTACAGACCCCAGTCGGTGCCGGCAAACACCTGCCCGATCACATTGGGGTTGACCATGATGCTGTCGACCGGGATGTTCGGCAGGTTGCCGCTCTTGTTGGCCCAGCTGACAGTGGAACAGTCAGCGTTACAGGTAACCTCGAACACATGCCCGGGCGTGGCCGGGGTGTTCTGATCAAATCCGCCGACTGCGGCATAGCCGGTCGTGGCGACATCGGCCGCCGTGATGACGTCGAGCACCGGCCGATTGGGCAGCACGGTGTTGCCATCGGTGACATCAACCCAGGTCGCCGTATTGGCCGACCCCTGCCCCATGCCGAAACCGTACTGCACATTGCCGTCGTTGGTGCCAATGATCGCAATGCTGGAATCGGTCAGCGAGTAATGCAGCTGGTTGATGATGGAGCGTCCATCCAGCACACCCTTGGTCAGATCCGGGCTGTTGATGTACCAGCTGCCATTAGTCAGGCCACCGGTGGATGTTTCCCACACACGATAGGTGCCGGCGATCAGCTGATCACAGGTGGCACCCGGGCAATTGTACTTGTTGATGTCAAAGGCGAAGATGAATGGCAACGGGTCGTCGCTTCCCCAGGGTGAGACAAAATTGCTGTACGGTCCGTTCGGCCCATTCTGACTGATTCGCATGTTACCGAATTGGGATTCGACGTAATAACGATTCCCCTCTTTCGGTTCAATACGGGCAAAGATGCCATCGCCACCGTTGACTCGGGTCCAGGGTACGGCCGAGACGGCACCGTTCCAGGTGGTGACCGAGGAACCGTTGTCCTGCGCCCCGCCAACAATCGATCGCGGGGCCGTATTGGCGAAATCGCCGGTGATGTCGCCGGAGTAGAACTCAATGGTGCTGACGGTGTCGTTCATGTGAGTGAACACGGTATCCCCGGGGCTTGCCGTATCCGCATTGTTGGTGACATAGATGCCGCCGTCAGAGCCCACCAGCAGCCGGTCGCTGTCACCGGCCACGAAGGCGCGGGCGTGATGATCGACGTGCACGAAATCGCTGCTCGGTGCAGCGGGACCGCCGGCATAGCCACAGGTCAGATTGGTAAAGGTGTCGCCGCCGTTGGTGGACCTGAACAGATCGACGGCACTCAGGAACACCGTGTCGGGATCATCGGGTGCCACCGACATGCCCATGTCGTACCAGGCCTGGGATCCCGATCCATCACAACCGATGAAGTCGCTGTTACTGGCCACCTGGGTCCAGTTCTGTCCACCGTCGCCCGTACGCCAGACGCCACGTACCGACCGTGTCTGGACATCGGCCAGCTGCGCATAGATTACCTCATTGTCACTGGGCGACATGGCCAGATCGATGCGTCCCACTGAATTGGTCGGAAAGGGTGTACCACCGCCGGTACCGACAGGCCAGCCGTTCAGCTCGGTGCTGACCAGGTTCCAGCTGGCCGGGCAGCCCGATGACGGAAAGGCGGTCTTGTAGATGCCGTTGGCGCCGTTCTGATCCAGGTCCGGTTGTACCGGCGTATTGTGACCGCGGGTGCCGATGGCCGCATACAGGTCGGTGGATAAGCCATTGTCGGCCACCAGCAGGCCGGTGGTATCCTGGCGCTGTGTGGTGAAGGCATTGGTCAGGCAGGGCCCACTCCAGCTGGTTCCGGCATCGTATGAAAAGAACACACCGGTCTTGGTACCGACGGCGATCTGGTCGGAGTCACGCGGATTGACCTGTACCTTGCCGATGGCCTGATACTGCGGAAACTCGCCAGCCGGCTGATCACGTACCGGCGAGAACTCTGTCTCGCCGAGAATGACCCAGCTGTTTCCGGCATCGGTGGTCTTGAGCAGACCGGCCGAACCGAAACTGTAGGAACCATAGCGCAGATCACCGGTACCGGCATACAGGGTATCGGAATCATTCGGATCCATCACCAGATCGCCGATAGCGATCGAGGTGAACTCATCGGTATCGGTGGTGGCGATCCAGGTGGTGTTGCTGTCGCAGCAGTTGGTGGTTTTCCAGACCCCGCCGCCATCAACACCAAAGTAGGCGATGGTCGGATCGGTCGGGTGTGAGGACAACGACATTGATACGGCCGGAATAGCGGGCACTGCCTCCCTGCAGTGGCAGGGGTCCCAGCTCGGTGAAAGACGTTGGCGAGAGACCGGAACCCCCAACCTTGAGCAGATGTTCACGCGACAGATTGATACCCTCCGGGCGCCGGCGCTCATGGGCGTTGTGTCTGAGGCGTGATTCGGCCAGCCAGGCCGGTTCGAAACGGTTGGTCGGGTAACTGTATCGCACAGCCCAGTAATCGCCGCGCATGGGCTTGAAGAAATCGGCCTGTCCGTAACCGGGTTTCGTCCCTGTTTCTGAGATCGGCTGCTCAGGGGCCTGATGCACACAGGAGCCAAGCACGATGGACATCGCCACCATTGCAATGATGATTACAGAACGCTGCATGATTCTCCCTCATTAAAAAAACCGCAGAGCGGCAAGTATAGTCGGTGTCTGGCGGATGCCAACCCTAACGGGGTAAACAGCAATGTTTTGTGAAATTGGCAGCAACAGCCTGAAATCGATTTCCTGATCTGGCGTATGGACGAAATGATCGCCCTGGGCACGCCAGCCATTCAGAACTGGCTCGATCTGCTGAACCCAGATCAGTATTGAAAAACCAATCAATTCAGTCACCTGCACAGGGCTCACCCGATCGGGTGAGTGACAGGCAGGACTCGCATCCCATAGACTCAGCTCTGAATTGTCATCTGAGGAGAACACCGCATGTCATCCAACTGGATCTTCTACGGGCTATACGCCGGCCTCACCATGATACTGTTGTCTGTCATCTCGAACCTGGTGATGCCAATCACCATGGAAAACTACAGCACTGCCGAAGCACTCGGTTATCTCGCCATCCTGATCGGATTCCTGTTCGTGTTCTTCGGTTTGCGAGCCATTCGCAGCAAACTGGGTGGCGAAATGGGCTTCATGACGGCACTGCAGTACGGCCTTGGCATCAGCCTGATTGCCGCTGTCATGTTTGCCGTGTACACCAGCGTGGTTATCCGTGTGTTGTACCCGGACTTTACCGAGGTTGCAGAACAGTACTACACCCAGCAGATCAATGAATCAGACCTTTCTGCCGAACAAAAAGCCGTTGAAATCGAACAGATGCAGACCATGATGGCCAACAGCGACAATTTCTGGTTTCAGGCCGTGATCATGTTCGTCACGGTACTGGCGGTCGGCCTGGTGGTGAGTCTTCTGGCAGCGGCACTGGTGACCCGCCGCGGACGACAGCCCGGCATGGCCTGATGTGATTGAACAACGCGATCGGGCCTGCCTTGAGCGCAGGCCCGATTGCGTTGTGACATGGTAGACTGGCCGCGAGTCATCATCACGGTACAGGAGCTCGGCAATCAGACTGATCATCATCTACGGTGTGCTGATGGCTGCGGGTCTGATTACCCTGCAGCACTTCGACTATTTCCGCTACAGCTACCGCATCAGCAATGATCAGTACCTGCTGGTGATTGCCCTGCTGTTTCTGGTTGCCGGCATCTGGATCGGCTGGCGCTACCTTAAATCGGGCCGTTCAGAGGCTGTCGATGACAGTCCGCGAAAAATGATCATCAATCCAGAGCAGGACCTGCTGAGCAGGCGCGAGCAGGATGTGCTGGTGCTGCTGGCCAACGGCTACAGCAACCGCGAGATCGCCGGGCAGCTGGACATGACCGAGAACACGGTGAAGACACACCTGAAGAACATCTTCCGCAAACTCGGTGTCGGCAACCGTACCCAGGCGACTGCTGAAGCCCTGCTGTTGAAGGTTCTGATATAGCTGCTCATTTTTCGGCGGCAATTTATCAGTCCAGAGGCTAGAATCGGTTCAGTCCAATGAAAGTACAGCATCATGAATCAGGCCATGCAGACACCACTGCTGAACAGTGACTGGGTCATCCCGGCAGAGGAATACCCGCAGTGTTATGACATCATCAAGGCACGTGATACCCGCTATGCGGGCTCGTTTTTCGTCGCCGTCAGGACCACGGGCGTGTTCTGTCGCCCCGGTTGCCCAGCCCGGCTTCCGCTGTACCGGAACTGTGATTTTTACCGCACCGCCGAAGCGGCACTGAACGCCAGCTTCAGACCCTGTCGACGCTGCAAACCGCTGTCTCATCTGGAACAGGCTTCGGACATCGTGCAGACACTGGTGGCAGCAGTCGAGGAACGGCCGGAACACCGCTGGACCGATGCCGATTTCGATGCCCTCAGCATGCATGCCTCCACGGCCCGGCGACACTTCAAGAAACGATTCGGCATGACCTTTGTTCAATACGCCCGTGCCCGTCGCATGGGCCTTGCCATGCACGACATTCGCCAGGGCAACTCGGTCACTGTTGCTCAGCTGGACAGCGGCTACGATTCCGGCAGCGGTTTTCGTGACGCCTTCTCACGCATCATGGGCGACGCACCGGTGCGGGCCGGGCAGACTGCCATACTGAAGGCTCACTGGCTCGACACACCGCTTGGGCCAATGCTGGCCATCGCCGACGACAGCTGTCTTTATCTGCTCGAATTCGTCAACCGCCGTGCGCTGGAAAGGGAGGTCGAACGCCTCAGAAAACGACTGAAGGCGGCGGTGGTACCTGGCAGCAATGCGATACTGGATCAGATCTCGACCGAAATCACCGCCTATTTCGACGGTTCACTGACGCGCTTTAAGACGCCGATTCGCTGGTTCGGTTCCGAGTTCCAGCAGCAGCTCTGGTCGGCACTGATCGATATCCCCTATGGCAGTACCACCTCCTACGGTGCGCTGGCAAAACAGATCGGCAGACCCGATGCCGTTCGTGCCGTCGGCAGTGCCAATGGCCATAACCAGTTCAGTATCATCGTGCCCTGCCACCGCGTCATTGCCGCAGACGGCAGCCTCACCGGGTATGGCGGCGGACTCGACCGCAAGGCCTGGCTGATCCGGCATGAAAACGCTACACTGGGCGCACAGGGGAGAGTACAGGACAGCGACGCGAATTCCTGAGATTCACAGTGCTGCCTGGTCGAACAGGGCCACGGTGGTCCGTTCTCGATCGAAGATGACATGACCAAGACAAATTACGGGCGACATATTCTGCTGTTGGCCGGCAGCCTGTTGTTACTGGCCGCCTGCGCCGTTCGGCCGCCACTGGGCTTTGACAAGATTGCCACCTTCAACACCGGTCTGGGCAAGGACTCGGGCGAAATTACATGTCACGATGCCTCCACACAGCGGCTGTACGTGATCAATTCTGCCGCCACATCACTGGCGATCGTTGACTTTGCCGACCCGTCTGTACCTGCGACCCTCAAGATCATCGACCTCAGCAACCATGGTGATGGCCTGACCAGTGTGGACTGTCACGACGGTCGTGTTGCTGTTGCCATTGCGGCCGAACGCAAGACCGACCGCGGCCGGGTTCATTTCCTCGATGCCGATGGCAGGCTCGAGGCCGAGTACCGCGTTGGTGCACTGCCCGACATGATCACCTTTGATCATGGCGGTAACCGTCTGCTGGTAGCCAATGAGGGTGAGCCGGATGAGGACAGCGACCCGATGGGCACAATCTCGATCATCGATATCAGCCTGGGAGTGAAGAATGCCCCGGTCATGCAGCTGGACTTCCGCGCCTTCAATCACGGCAAGTCACGTCATTCCGAACTGCCTGCGGGCATGGTCGTGTTTCCGGGGCGACGCATCGCAAACGACTTCGAGCCCGAGTACATCGCGGTGAGTCGGGATGATCACTGGGCCTGGGTGACGCTGCAGGAAAACAATACGGTGGCCGTCATCGACCTGCAACGGCTGCGCATTACGGATCTGCACGGCCTGGGATTCAAGGATCACAGCCTGGCCGGGAACGAGCTGGATGCCAGCGACCGCGATGGCGGCATCCGCATGGCGAACTGGCCGGTTCATGGCATGTACCAGCCCGATGCCATCGCAGGTTTCAAGCAGGCAGATCGGCATTACTACATCACGGCCAACGAAGGCGATGCCCGGGATGAGGACGTACGAATTGCGGAGATTACGCTTGATGCAGGAGCCTTTCCTGACGCCGGAACGCTGCAGCAGGGTGATGCCATCGGCAGACTGGAAGCCAGCAGCATCATTGGCGATGACGATGGTGATGGTGACATGGACCGGCTGCTGGTCTATGGTGGCCGATCCTTCTCCATCCGTGATGGCAGCACGGGTGAACTCATCTTCGACAGCGGTAGCGAGATTGAACGTGAAACCGCCAGAGTCATCCCCGAAAAATTCAACTCATCGGGCACGGAAGAAACATTCGACAGCCGCAGTGACGCCAAGGGCCCGGAACCAGAAGGTCTGGCCACCGGTGTCATCGATGGCAATCCCTATGCCTTCATCGGACTGGAACGACCCGGCGGTGTCATGGTGTATGACATTTCAGAACCGGCCGCAGCCAGACTGATAGTCTATGTGCCATCCACGGACGGTGACCTGGCCCCCGAGGGCCTGGTGTTCGTTGACGCCGATGACAACAACTCGGGCCAGCCCCTGCTGCTGGTCAGTCACGAGATTTCCGGGACCGTGACGGTGTACCGCATCAGGCACTGATCGGGTCTGCTAACCCGCCAGCTTCCTGAACACCCATTCAAACGGCCCGGTTCTGAAGAACCTTAACCAGCCCCAGGCGAATATCAGCGCAAACAGGTTGAACAGCAGCGCCGCGCTGATGGCCACGCTAAAGGGCTGATTCTGCAGCAGGCCCATCGCCTCCAGCACCCCCATGCCAAGCAGCACGTGCAGGATGTAGAGTGTCAGCGACATGCGACCGGTGCGGAGGAACGGTTGCAACAGGGCCTTGCCGGCAGCAAAGCGGTTGAGCCAGTCGGTCAGTATCAGGCAGAGGGTGATCAGCAAGACGGCCAGACTACCCCCGGCCAGCATGTACAGCGGCATGGGCGGCATCGGTGCGGTGCCGAACAGCGCAACAATATCCTCGGCCAGCAGTCCCGACGTCACCGGGTCAATGATGCTGATCAGCCCGCGTGATGCAAACTCGGCGCTGAGCCAGAGTAGGGCTGACAAACCCATCAAACGCAGTCTTGACCGTTTTTCAGATAACTGTAGCCTGGCCAGCCACATGCCCAGTAGCAGGAAGGCCGCCCAGGGCACCACGGGATGAAAACCGTTGAAGAACAGGTGCCGCAACATGCCTTCAACTGTCCAGAGGTCCAGGTATTCGAGCGTCTCGAAATTCCATCCGGTGCTGTAGTCGAACAGCATCAGCAGCAGCACAAAGCCCAGCAGCAGCGACGCGATGGCTGTCCACAGGGTTCGATTGCCTGCCGTGATCAGTACTGCGCCCAGCAGAAAATACAGACCATAGAAATGCAGAATGTCTGCCGGCCAGATCGGTGTGTAGGCCAGACCAATGACAAACAGCAACAATCCGCGCCGGCAGAGCTTCAATCGAACCTCAAGTACCGTGCTGCCATCTGATTGATCAAGGCGGCGGCTGGCAAACATCATCAGACCCATGCCGGCCAGCACCACGAACACGGCCACGGCACGACCCTGCAGGGATGCGGCCAGATCGTACCAGAGGCTGCCGTCGTCTGTTGCGCCCATGACCAGCATGAAATTGACAATCACCATGCCGAAGACAGCCAGGCTTCGGGCCAGATCAAGCCCCAGCAATCGTTTTTGCATGAATGCTCACCCTGATTTGGAATCCGGATCATCGCATGCTGGCTGTCTCGGGAATGTGAAATCACGGCTACAGCATGGGAATCACGTGACCGTTTACCCCCTCTGGGCCACCGTTGACGGAATATTCCTGAACCACTGGCCACAGTTGACCTAGTGTAGTCTCGACATCGACTGGAGATGCCCACATGACAAATCCACGACTTCTGGCAAGCCTGCTGACAGCTCTCATCGCTACGACCGCCTGTGCTGACAAGGGGCCACCGCAACCGGTCCACAGCAAAGTGATTCCGGGTAATCCCGCTGCATCGGCCGCATCAATTCCGGCGCACCGTATTCGCTATGAAAAATCGGGGGGTGCGATGAATTATCACGCGCGCCCGGTAACGCTTGATGGCGAGACCCTGTGGCAGATCGATATCGATTTCGATCAGGGTGAAGGCGGTATCATCGATCGCATGTGGCTTGATGCCGACAGCATGGCCTATCGCAAACGCCTGCTTGCCATGCCCGCCTACACCATCGATGTTCAAATGCGCGACGGTCTGTTCAGTGGCACACTGACCCCATCAGAGAGATCGGAGATGACACCGGTCGACTACAACCGAAGCTATCCGCACGATGCCTATGAACCGGCCATCATCAATTACGCCATTGCCACCCTGCCACTGAAGCTCGGGTATACCGCTTCGATTCCGGTGATTGATCTGAATAATGGCTCGCAGATGTTCTGGTCCAACATCAGGGTCACCGAAGAGGACACCCTAAAGATCGATGGCCAGAAATTCGATACCTGGAAAGTGGTCTCCGACGGGATCAGGAAGAAAACCATCTGGATCAGCAAGCAGCACGGTTTTGCGATCAAGATGAAAACCTCGGGCAATTTTGGCAGCTGGAAGATCGTTCCCGACTCAATTGAGCTAAACTGAATTCATGCAGCAAAGCCATGCAATCGAGCCTGACAACACATCACCCGCCGTGCAGCTGACCCGGCGCAGGCAGCTGCTGATGCGATGGATCATCGGCGCCGTTTTCGTCACCTGCCTGGTGGCACTGTCAACCGCCTGGCAAAGCTGGGAGCGCAATGACAGCCTGGCCCAGCTGACCGGCTTTCCGATGTATTTCTCGGCCATCTGGATCGGTTTCCTGTCCTGGATCAGGATAGCCTGGCTAATCTACCGCTGGCACCTGAGCATACCGATGTTCAGTCGCGAACAACCGGCCTGGTGGCTGAGTCATCTGGCCGCCAGTCTGTTGATTGGCGCAGCCCACCTGCTGTTCGACACCACCCTGTTGTGGCTCAGTCTGTCGGGATCGTTTCCGATCATGGCCGGCTTCGTTGAAAAACTGTTGCGCTGGATGCCCTACGAAGTGCTGGCGTACTGGGCCTGCCTGTCGATCATGACGCTGATCACTCATCGCCGCAAGATACTCTCCACTGGGCAGCAGACCTACCTGGACCGGCTCAGCTTCAGACTCGATGATGAAACCCGCTTGATTCCGGTTGAGAAGATCGATTACATCGAGGCCTGCGACAACTATGTGAAGATCTTCTGTGGCGAGGACCGCCAGCTGCTGAAGCAGACCATGAGCCATCTGGAACAGCATCTGGACCCGAAAAAGTTCATGCGCATCCATCGATCCTTCATCATCAACCTGAACGCTGTCGACCGCATCACACGGCCGGCCGACGCCGCGCCGGCGATTCTGCTCAACCGCGGCAAGTCCCTGCCCATCAGCCGCAGGCGACGGTCGGCGATCAACCGGGCACTGAGCAACCGCTAATCAGGCCAGACGATTCGGCGGGTCTTTTTTTGTCTTTTTTGAATGCTGTCAGCGTGCCTTGAGTGGACGCTCTACGAAGCTCTCCGTATTATCGATGTATCCATCGAGAGGCCAGCTGCATGAACAAGACCTACCCTTTGATGACGGCATTGCTGCTGATCCTGCTTGCCGCAACGGCCAACGCCCAGTTCAATGATAACAGCCGGGTGCTGCAGCGCTGGACCGGCCTGGGCAGTTTTGGCTGGGCCCTGTCCACACTGGAGGACATCAATAACGACGGTGTGACCGAAATCATGGTCACCTCGATCGGCAGCGCTTCGGTGGTGGTCTACTCGGGTGCCGACGGCGCCGAATTGCACCGGTTCACGCGACCCGGCAGCCAGCTTGGCTACGCCATTGCCGATGCCGGTGACATCAATGCAGACGGCATCAACGATGTACTCGCCGGGGCTGTGCTCGAACCCGGGGGCGGTGCTGCCTTTGTCTTTTCGGGTGCTGACGGTAGCACCCTGCTGACGCTCAATGGAGAGAACGCTGGCGATCAGTTCGGTTATGCGGTTTCCTCAGCCGGTGATGTCAACAGTGACGGCGTTCCCGATATTCTGGTGGGTGCCTCGCAGAATGACAATCAGGGGGCACAATCGGGTCGGGCCTATGTGTACTCAGGTACCGATGGCAGCCTGATTCGACGCTACGAAGCCGAATCAGCCGGTGACCGGTTTGGCGGTGGTGCCGCCCTGCTGGATGATCTCGATAGCGACGGCATTCCCGAGCACATCATCGGTGCCTTCGCGGCTGGTACCGGCGGACGGGCCTATGTCTATTCGGGTGCCAGCGGCAATCTGCTGTTCACACTCAACCCGGATCAGGGGGCCGTGAACTTCGGTCAGTTCTTTGTTGCTGACCCTGGCGATGTCGATGGTGATGGCACCGGTGATATTTACGTCGGTGATTTCAATCATGCCGGCGGCGCTGGCCGGGTCTATGTGTTTTCCGGTGCTGATCAGTCCGTGCTGCATCGTTTCAGTGGTGGCCCCGGAGAAGGTGCCGGACCAGGGCGTTCTGCCGGGTGATGTCGACAACGATGGCTTTGCCGACATCATCGTCGGCAACTACACCAGTTCTGTCGGTGCTCTGGGTGCCGGACGCACCTTTGTCTATTCCGGTGCCGATGGCAGCATTCTGCAATCCTTTACCCACACTATCGCCAATTCCCAGCTGGGCTTTGATGCCATCGGCATGGGCGATACCAATGGCGACGGTCGATTCGATTTCGCCATCTCGGCTGCCAACGGCAATATCGCCTATATCCTCGAAGGTAATGTCGACCGGCCGCAGGACAGTGTGGTCAACATCAACCCCGGTATGAACGGCGCCTGGTTCAATTCGGCCACACCGGGACAGGGCGTCATGATTGATGTGCTGCCACAGACCGGCATCCTGTTCATGGCCTGGTTTACCTACGATGTTGATGACAACAACAGTTCCGGTGCCGTGATCGGCGACCCGGGACATCGCTGGATCACTGCCCAGGGCGGCTTTATCGGCAACACGGCCACGCTAACGGCCTTTGTCAGCTCGGGCGGGCAATTCGATGATCCTGCAGCCGTCACCACTTCAGAATCGGGATCACTCACACTGACCTTCCTTGATTGCATGAGGGCGGAACTTGAATACAGTTTTCCCGATACCGGACTGACAGGCACCATACCGCTGCAGCGCATCGCCAATGACAATGTGGGTCTGTGCCAGCCATGAAGCCCTGCCAGATGCGCTGACCAGATTAACTACGC
Source organism: Lysobacterales bacterium (assembly GCA_965212525.1). Taxonomy (GTDB): domain Bacteria; phylum Pseudomonadota; class Gammaproteobacteria; order Xanthomonadales; family SZUA-38; genus SZUA-38. The sequence goes on along the minus strand of CBDBVC010000058.1, from coordinate 34,443 downwards.
AAGCTTTCGTTGTTTGGGTATACTCAGGCATTCTGCCCTGATGGAACCACGTTGATGAGACAAGTACGTTCACTGATTTACTTCGGATGTTTTCTTCTCAGTCTGTCTGTCCAGGCACTGGCGATCGGACCGGGCGGTTATCAGGGCCTGGCCGATGATGCCTATGCCAGAATCAATCTGGCCGCTGTTCAGAAGACAGGACTTCGACCCGGTGCCAACTTCAGCCTCGTACGAAATACAGGGGATCAGAAAAAGTCAGCCAGCCAGTTTCGTGTGACACGACAGACAATACATGCCAATGGTGATGTGTCGATTCATGCCACCGACCCGGCCAGCCAGTCAACACTGGTGGCCACCCTGGGCGAGAACAGCCTGTTCGGCACCCTGTACGAAAATGGCGAGCATATCGTACTGACCACCGAGGGCAACGGCAGCTGGGCCGTGACCCTCCCGCAGCAGGGGCTGGTGTTCAACAGTTGTGGCCTCGACCATGATCATTCGCGTGCAACGCCTATGAACATCACCCCCCAAAGCGGAACCAAGGCGCTGGACGAGGTCATTGATGTGCTGGTGATCTACAACCAGGCCTTTGCCGATCGCTACCCGGGCAACCTGGCAGAGACGCGCATCAATCATTTCATGACTATCGCCAACGAAACCCTGGCCAATTCGGTTACCTCGGTCGCGACACGTCTGGTGGGCACCGAGCTGGTGGATTATTCCAACGACAATGGCAATGTCGAGGCGCGCGACGATATCGCCAATGCCCTCGCCGGCACGGGCACGCCAGCTGCCGGACTCGGAACTCTCAATTTCAAGCGCAACCAGACCGGTGCCGATCTGGTGATCATGGTCCGGCCACACGATATAGAGCTGCGCGGTAATTGCGGCGTTGCCTTTTTCCCGACCGGTGACCCGAGCATCGGCGTCAATCTGGTGTCAGATGCCATGGACAGCTGGTCCGTCTGCGCCGACGATGTGCTGGTGCACGAGATCGGTCACAACCTTGGTGCCGGCCACCAGGTCGGTGCCGGCGGTGCCTTCTTTGACCCGCGTGGCTCGGCATTCATCAATTCAGGTCAGTACACCACCGTGATGGGGTCATTCGGCACCGGACGAGCTGACCGGTTCCGCGGTCTGCACATGTTCTCCAATCCAGATGTGCCCTGTGGTGGCCAGCCCTGTGGCTCGGATAATCCGGCTGATCTTGCCGACAACGCATCCGTGATCCGGGACATTGCACCACTGGTAGCCGGCTACCGCAATGCCAGTTCCAGCGTGCCCCTGCCCGAGGAGATGGATCGATCGACACTGGACAGTGATGGCGACGGTGTCATCGACTGGGATGATCATTTCCCCTTCGATGCCAGCGAACAGGCCGATGCGGATCTTGACGGCACGGGTGACAACAGCGATGCCTTTCCCAGCAATGCCGTGGAATCTGTCGACACCGATGGCGACGGACTGGGCGATCTTGCCGCCGATTCGGATGATGACAATGACGGACGCCTGGATTTCAACGACGCCTTCCCACTGGATCCGAATGAAACCACTGACAGCGACGAAGACGGTGTCGGCGACAACAGCGACGCCTTTCCCAATAACCGGGCCGAGTTCGCAGATATCGATAACGATGGTGTCGGTAACAGTGACGACCCAGATGATGACAACGATGGCTTCGATGAGTTGAGCACCATAGCGGATGATTTGCTGGTGATCAGTGTCGGCAACAACCGAATCCTGCGATTTGATGCCGTCACGGGTGAATCCAGAGGCGTTGAATTGTTACCGAGCGATGGCCTGCTCACCTTTCAGTCAGATCTGGCCTATCGTGACAGTGACCACAGTCTGATCTACTTCAGCGACAGTTCGACCAAGCGATTGAACCTGCTGAATCGTGAACCACTGGGCACGTTCGTGTCAGCATTTGATACCACCAACAGCGTTGCTGCGCTGGGGACAGGATTCCCGACCGGCCTGGGTGTTGTTCCCAAGGCTCTGCAATCTGGAGCACCCGCAACGATTCACACCGTTTCCATGACCCAGAGTTTTGTGGTCGATGTATTCGGAGAGCAGGCCACCCGCACCCTCACAGTCGGCTGGGGCTCACCACAGCAGGAGGCTTTCAAGGACCTGATCATGGATGGCAACAGTGTGCTCGCACTGGGTCGCTCGACTCGATCACTCTATCGCGGCAATCCAGCTGAATCGACCTTGAGCATACTCAGCGGCCCCGGCACCAGCTGGATGCAATCACCGCAGCGCATGGCACTGACCCCGGACAACCGGCTGTTCATCACCGACGCCGGTCGCAACACCGTGGTGCAGGTCAATCCTGCCAATGGCGCCTTCCTCAGTGATTTTGCCGATATTGGTGCCGCCGGCTACAGCAGCCCGGCGGGCATCGTGGTCAATGCCGAAGGCGACCTGCTGGTGGCGGCAGCAGACCAGAACGCCATTCTTCGCTTCGATGGCAGCAGTGGCAACTTCCTCGGCGAGCTGGTGAGCACAGGCCAGGGTGGCCTGAGCAATCCGCAGGCGATGACCCTGGTTCCACAGCTGATCGACCGATACGGTGACGACCCGACACGTGTCATCCGCCCCAACGGCGGCCTCTGGTTCAACCCGCTGAGCAATGGTCGAGGCTTCGACATTGAAGTGTTCGGTAATATCCTGACCGCCATCTGGTATGCCTATGACGAGGAAGGTAACCCCTTGTGGTACTACAGTCAGGGCGCCCTCGACGGCTTTACCTACAGCGGCACGCTCAACATCATCACGCTGGGTGACGACGGTGCCGTGCTGAACGAGATCGGTACCGTACGCCTGGACTTTGCATCGGAACGACAGGCCCAGCTGAGCTGGACCATTGGCCAGGAATCCGGTGGCGAACCACTGCAGTGGCTGGAATTCAGCGTCGAACCGGCCAGCAATGACTACACCGGCCTGTGGGGCCGGCCTGATGGCCCCGGCTGGGGTATCAGTCTGGCAACCCAGGGCCAGTCCACCGTGGCCATTGCCTTTATCTATGACGATCAGGGCATGCCACGCTGGGTCATTTCCGATCCGGTTAATGGTGCCTCACCGCTCAACTTCGACATGTTTGCCCTGTTCAGCGATACGCTGTGTCCAACCTGTTCAGGCCAGTCCAGTTTCAGTCGCATCAACGCCGGCACCATGGATATCACGGTTCCCGGCAGCGGTAGCTGGTCGAGCGATGTCACCTACCCGTCACCGCTGACCGGTGGCTGGCAGCTCGACAACACCGATCTGATCCTGTTTTCAGAGCAACCCGAAAGGCCGAGGTAAGCACTGCCAGGTCTTCACATATCTGTCAAAAATGTGACCGTGGTCGTCTTTTCGACACACGGTTGCCGCTGGCCCATGATACGGCATTAACAAAAATTGCAGATCGTTGTTAATGCCTGTCACTGGCTTGTGACTGCTGACCATTGCTTTGATCAACACGCCACGAACCGATCGATTTAATGAAAACTTGACGCTCTTCACGGCAATATCCGTGCCTGAATCTGCTTCGCTGGTACAGGCTCTGATCACCCTTTGTTAACACCCCGCAACATCTGGATCGCTACAGTATCGCCTGACCCGACCAGACGGTCACAACCGGGCATCACGCGTTGGTGTTGGCTTGTACGTGCGACACAAGACTACTCCCTATGCCCCCCCGGAGCGTGATACCGGTTGACTGACCGTAAGGTCGGGTCATCACACAATTAGACAGGAGTACAGCAATGAAGAAGCTGATCTGGATGAGCATCGCGGGTCTGTCTGTTATCGGAACCACTGCGCTGGCATGCACCACGCAGGAAATACAGGACAAGGCCATTGAACTGAACAGCAAACTGGAGCAACTGGCAGAGGTCAACCCGACCAGGGCCGGCGAAATCTCCGGCAAGCTGCAGGAAGAAACCATCAAGCAGGCACAGTCCGGTGAGGAGACACCGGAGTCTGAAAAGTGCGAACTCTATGCACGGTTCATTGCCGAGGTCGACAAGGCACTGAGCTAGCCCCTTTTCTCACTGTCCATTGAGAAGCCGGAACCGGTATCGCATCCTGCGATGCCGGTTTTCTATTTTTTCAGATCAATTGTCAGGTCATCATCGACAGAACGCATGCGGTTTTCGGGCATGCCCAGGAAGGCATCGCGCCAGTAACTGTTGTACTTCTCGGTATACTCGTGCAACTGACCGGGCCGGTAGTGTTCGATGATGCGGCGATAGCTGTGAAACACGGCCGCAATGATGAAAGTCAGATGTGAGGGCAGACCATCAATATGCCGGATCGGTGTCAGGCTGATCTGATCGGGGCCGATGCTGACATGATCGCGGATACGGGATGAATGCACCGCCTCGGAGGTCATCGAGTAGAACATCTCGTACTCGGGCAGGCGCTGCGCCTCCACCGCGATCTGCTTGATACTGCGAAACCCCAGTGGCAGGTGCCAGGCGGGTTCGTATTTGCGCTTGCCACGTGTTTCAGCGAATGCGTCGTTCACAGAACGGTACTCGGGTGTATCCAGCAGTGCATTGATCTCGGTCACCCGCTGTTCGGAGAAGGCCTCGTACTGTTCCCGGGTTCTATCCATGGCCGGTGAGAAACCACCGATGTTATTGTCGAAGTGGGCCTTTTCCTGCGTGCCGGCAATCATGCGTTCACACCAGATCCGTTCATGCCGTATGTTGGACACATAATAGTGCTTGGCCCGCATCCGGGTATCGCGGATCAGCATGAAATCGATGAAGAACGATGCCTCCAGCAGCGCACGGCCCTGCAGTACCAGCCCCTGCGAACAGGCCTGCCTGGACAGCACCTCGATACTGTCCAGCAGTGACACGACCTGTTTCAGCAGCACCGTGATGACAATGATGTCCTCGATCTTTCGCGGCGAGGAATGGAATGTGCCGGCAATAAGGCTGCTGCCATAATCGACAATGCTTACCAGCATTTTCAACTGTGTGGAAAACCGTTGCTCCACCTTGTCGACATTCAGCGTCCGGTTCAGCAGTTTTTCAAACGGCTTGATTTCCATGTTCCAACCCAGGGAGACCCGTATGGTGACACTGGCATGATAGTCGATTGACTGATCAATTTCCCGGCTCATCCGACGGGTCAACGGCTGCAGTGACAAAGTCGGACAAGCGGAAACAGCTCTCAGCCTGCAACAGTCTGTTTACTGATCTCAGACCTGGCTTTTCACAATCCAGAATCACTTGTTCAATGCCTTCACGTTCAACCTGAATCACAATCCTGTAGCCATTGACCGTCTTGCCAAGCCAGGCAATGTAGCGGCTGGTACACCCCTGTTCATGACTGAACAGGGTGGCGTGCAGATCGCCTTGCACCAGCCTTGCAGCCAGTCGTTCTGTCACGCTGTGCTTGTCGGCCTGGATGGATCGCATCGAGTGCAAAACGGTCACGGGGAGCCTGAGCAGTAGTGATAACAGTCTCCTCGGGGACAGCAAATCTGACAGCCCGGGAAGCGGTTGATCTGCCTGAACCGTCTCTGGCAGCCTGTTCTCGCCCTTGCTACAGGGCCTGGCAGGTGGGGTTAGTCAAAGTTCGTGTCGGGTTCTGATTTCCTCGATACTGCGCTTCATCTTTCGGGTCAGTTCAGCATCGCTGAGGCGATCGAAGATGTTGTTCAGAACGCGCTTTTCATTCTCATCAACGACACCATCTCGCAGGGCGATGTCCAGCAGTTTATTCAGTTCACTGACATCCAGCCTGCCGTCATCGGCAAAGCAATTGATGGCCTTGAAACTCATTTCAAGATAATCGCGGCTTTCGCTATTCATGTACTCTCCCTTGTCTGAATGGTTTCAGGGTCACACCTGAAACATATTTACTTGACTAGTCATTAATCTAGCAAATACATCACGGACAATCATGAGCCAGAAGTACCAGCCAGGTGACCGCTGGAGAAAAGCGGGTTCAGCGTTCCAGTTCGGTGGGCTGTTCTATCTCGTAGATGGCATCGTCAATCGTGTCCAGTTGCCGTGCCAGCACGGCCCGGGCATCGTACAGACCCCGATTGTAGTAATAGGGACCCATCTTGCTGGAAATGAAATCAAGCAGGAATTCGGCATCGAACTGGCCCAGATCCTGATCCAGCTCTGATGAAAAATACTGCCTCAGGCTGTCGATGAGAATGGTTTTCTCATCGGCTGAAAAACTGATGCCAGACACGGCATGCTCTCCTCAAGGGTGTGTACGACATCATTATCACCGAATTAAGGTGTCAGATGCGCACCTGATGAAATCAGACGCCTGAGCCCGACGAGCCGGATTTGCGAAACCGGGCCAGTATGCGGTACTTGTACCAGCGTGACAGCTTCTTTTTAACCGCTGTCACGCCGCCCAGACTGGCAGCCATGGCGGGTTCACGCAGCACGGCGCCATGGAGGGTTTCTATTGCCACATCATCGGGCAGCTGTGAGGCATCACGGGCCATCAGCCACCAGGTCTGACGCGGGTGAAACCAGGGGATGGCCATCGCCGCGAGACCGACTTCACTAGCCATATTGCGGATGGTCTTGGGCTCATAGGTGGTGCATTTGGGATAAACCCAGCCACAGTGATCCATGTCGATGCCATTGAGGAACGTCGCCACCAGCAGTCCGGATTCACTCAAGGCCTGGCTGCAGGAAGAGAGCGCACGTTCAAGCAGATCCCGACCGGTGTGCGAAAAGATCGACTGCGCCAGGATGTAGTCGAAGTCGGTATCGAATACCGTGGCATCGAAGGCGTCGTTGTTGTCGAACTCGGGCTGCTTGATCGCGATCATATCCCGCCCTGTTTCCTTCTCGATGGCCTCATCGATCAGCCACTGATTTGGATCTATGCCGTAATAGCAACCGCTGTCCAGCCAGGGTATCAGTAACCGTCCGGCCCGCAGCGAGCCGCAACCCAGATCCAGCACACGACTGGATGATCGCAAGCCAAGGGCACACAAGAGTCGAAACTGGGAGGCACCCATCAGGTCATATTGATGTTCCGGGCCAACGTAGGAGCGGTAATTGCGGTCGGCGAGTGCGTCGTGATCTATGCTCATGCGGACTAGTCGTGATCAAAGGCAGCCAGTGTATCAATCAGGACGACAGCTTGACACTGTCATTGCCGGATTGATCCCGCTTGTGGCCGTGAATTTCATTGATCAGCGTGACCAGCACAAAGCTGAGCAACATCAGCAGGTACCAGGAGGTCAGCTTGTTCAGTGATACCATCTGCCAGCCATTGACCTGACTGGGATACATCCAGACGTTGGCAAAGGTGGCGATATTCTCGGCAAACCAGATGAACAGTGCGACCAGGAACCAGCCAATCAGCAATGGCATGTGCCGGTGAACCTCGATCACCCTGAAATGGATCGTCGTCCTGAAAAACAGCACTACCGTCCATGCGAGCAGCAGCCACCTGAAATCCATAATGTAGTGGTGCGTGAAGAAATTGATGTAAATCGCACTGACCAGCAGAACGGTCCAGCGGCGTCTCGGGTAATGGTTGTAGCGAAACTCGAACAATCGCCACACACGCACCAGGTAACTGCCAACAGCGCTGTACATGAACCCTGTAAAGAGGGGCACGTTGCCGATACCAAAGAAGAAGTCTTCCGGATAGGACCAGGAACCGATGGCATCCGAGGTCTTGAACAGCTCCATCACCGTGGCGACGATGTGGAATACGATGATGACAACGGCCTCACGCCAGGTCTCGAGTCTGAAGATCAGCAGGCACAGCTGGAAGACAATGGCAGCCAGGAAGATGAAATCATATCGGTGCAGCCCCTCGATGGGATACCACAGATGGGTGACAACCATGACCAGCAGCAGGAAGCCACCGAAAATACAGGCACGTGCCTGTTTCAGTCCAAAGATGAAGAATTCATGGATGAAGGTTTTCGCGGCACTGCTCCTGTCGTGACACGAGCAGGATTATAACGAGAGCAGCTACCCGCCTGTGTTCATAATCTGTCGACAATCGGGCGCTGACGATGGATTACTGAATCCATTCAGCATATTCACTCGAGTTCACAAACCCGCCATAGAATTCATTGTTCTCGAAACTGTCCCGGCCGAATTCATAGCCGAACTGCTCTGCGATGACGGTCAGATGATCAATCACCCCGGCATAGTTCTCATCATTGACATCGAGACTGACCAGATTCCAGTAGGCATCCTCGAAATCGGGTTCAAGCTCGATACAGCGCTGTGCCATCTCGCGGGCCTTGTCCCATTGCTCCAGCTCGAGATAGGCACTCAGCTTGAGAAACAGGATACCTGCATCCTTGCGGCCAAACTCTTCGAACAGGCCATCCAGCACGACGATGACCTTGTCGAAGCGCTTCTCGAAATAGTAGTAGTCGATCAGCAGGAATGCTGCGCGCTGATCATTGCCGAATCGACTGGCAACTTCGCTCAATACGATTCGGTAGAAATCGTCATCACCCGACAGATTGGCAGCACCCACAAAAGTGACCAGCAATGGCCAGTTGTTGCGGAGCTCATCGCCGGTGTTGTCGAACATGGTCTTCAGACCGGCATAATCGGCCTCTCGCATTCGTCGTGACAGCTCGAGCAGCATCTGACGCTCATCCGCCTTGTTGCTGCCCATCTCACTGATCATGCCCATCAAACCGCTGGCTGGTGCCACCGAATAGATGATCGTGCTCAATGAGGCTGAATAGTATTCGCCACGAGAATAATCAAACCAGTCGGTGATCATGACCTTGCCGGTGATGTACTGTCTTGCCCTGAAGCGAAGATAGACATAACCGCTGTCACCAAAATCGATCCGATAGATGGCTTCCCCTTCTTTTCCCGCTGCGCGGACATTGATCAGTTTGGCCCGGGTGTTATCGGGCATCCTGCCAATCATTGCCTGACTGATTCCGGTTCTGGCGCGGCTCCTGAAGCCGCGGATGAAGTCATCACGGAATGACTCTTCCACATCCAGGCCCTTGAATGCCGTTTGAATCACCTTGTCGATATCGATTGATGCATTGATGTAGTCGTGGTCACGGCTGTTCATGCGCTGTTCGAGTTCGGTAAAAAAGCCATCCAGTTCGCTGGCTGAGGGAACCTCGGCATGAACCATACTGGCCATGACGACCGCTGTCAGACCATAAACCAGAAATAATCGGTGAACAACGTGCAAGTCAGTAGCCCCCCAGTGTCAGGCGAAAGCAAGCAATAGTCGCCCGGGAAAATCGTGTCGATTGGGCGCCATCATAACCCCGATCGACTTGTCAGAACAGCGGCTCAATGAGCATCGGAAGACTGGCTACGCTGGCCGCAATCAGTCACCTGGACTTAAAAGCCAGTGAGCTGTTGACCCTGGGCAAATGATGGGCGAATAATGGTGCAGGCGATGTGACATTGCCTGATTGAATTTTTCGGTTGTCTGAATCTGGAGTGCATGATGAATCGGCCAAACCTGAACGGGAGACAATATGTCGTCCTGTTTTCGATACTGCTGTTCGCCTGCACCGGTGATCGGGTGCCGGTAGACAATCGCGTCGACTCGACACTGCTGCCTGGCCTGGAGGTCGAAATCGACTCATCGTACCGGTACATCGGCAGCAACCGGTTTGTCCTCAGGGAACACACCGATGTCGAACAGCATTTCTTTTCCACAACCAACGACAGCGGCGACCTCGAACGCCTGTACTGGATACAGTTCGAGAGGATGTTGCCCGATTTTGCCGGTGCCTACCGCTATCCTGCCTCGTCACCGATCCAGATCGGGCCGGTCACCTTTCTTGCTCACCTGCGGCATTACACGAAATCACCGGTCAGCGATTCCGATCGAGGTGTGGCCTACCGTTACCTCGCCGACCAGGGACTGGACGTTCCGACACCTGCGGCACGCGCACGACTGGTGCACATTCCAGAACTCGATAACCGCAGTGAAATGATGATCGTTTACCTGGAACCGGTGAACGACACCGAACCGATGAGCACGGAAAAGCAGGAAGCCATGCTACTCGCTGCGATTGATGGCCTCACGGTACATCAACTGGATTGATTGCCGGTGCTGACTCGCTCTTGCCGATCACACATCAACACTCTGCATAGAGTTGCCTGAACTGCTGGAACCATTCACGCGTGCTGTCATCAGCCGGGAAATAATTCTCGATCAGCAATTCCGACATGCCCACATCGAGGGCAGTACCAAACTGACTCAGTGTGGAAAACAGCTTGAGACGCTGACCACCCATGTTGACCGTGACTGTCACCATTGGTGCCTCAAGCCTGGAACTGGCTTCATCGAACCAGACCGTTTCCCAGTTGTCCGGTACATTCATCTCCAGAACCTCGCGGTACAGTGTTTCCAGTTCCTCGGAAGGAAAGGCAAGCACCTGGTTCTTGAGTCGACGCAGCATGAACCCGGCCAGTTCATGCCAGTTTTCCACCAGGGGCCTGAACCCGTCATCATCGAACAGCAGCTTGATCACATTGAAGGGTTGTTCCACGTCCCGATCGGGGAAAATCGCACGCAACATGGCAAACTGAGGACGGTTGCCCATCAGCAGGTTCCAGCCACCATCAAGCACGGCAGCCGGATAGGGTTCATGATTGTCGAGAATCATCTGCAGGGCTTCACGAACCGGCTGCATGATCTCGTCGCCCAGATGGTATTCACTGTAGAACGCCGCAAATCCGCCGGTAGTCAGCAACAGGTTGCTGTCGCGGTGTGACAGGTTCATCACATCGGCCAGTCGCAGCAACATGCTCTGGCTGGGTCTGGACCGGCCTGTTTCGATGAAACTGATGTGCCGGGACGAGACGTCTGCCAGCAGGCCCAGATCCAGTTGTGACAGGCGCCTGGATTTTCGGTATTCGGACAACAGTGCACCGACTCGGGACATGATTCTGATCTCCTTGCTGACGTTACTGATCACACTCTAGAGTGACTCGCAGTGTATCACCATTACCTTCGAGGTAATTGCGGGCATGACCTGTGCTGAAGACAATGAATCCACTGTTCATCAACCAGAACGAGGTAATCGTCATGCAGAACACAAACATTCAAACAGTCCTCAAAATCAATGCCATCACTTCCGCACTGGCGGCGGTTCCGATGATCCTGATGCCTGCTGCCGTGGGATCACTGCTGGGTACTGTACCTGCCTGGCTGGTGCTCACTGTCGGGGTCGTGCTGGCTGTATTCGCCATCGATGTCTATCTGGTCAGCACACGTGAATCCTGGCTGAAGAAATTCCTGCCAACCATCTTCTGGGCCGATGTCAGCTGGATCGTCGCCACTCCCGTCGTGCTGGTACTTTTTTCCGAATACCTCAGCCTGACCGGTGAGATCATTCTGATTGGCGTTGAACTGATGGTGATGGTCTACGCGGTACTCGAATGGCGCGCCATGAGGCAATCACGAGACAAGGTCATGGCCACCGCCTGAGTCAGAATAATCCCCACTCGATACGGACCCGGTATCCCAACAGGAACCGGGTTCGCATTCATTTCACCCGACGATCATTCCAGATCAATACTCAGCCGGTCGACGTTGCCTTCGAAGATCAATGTGTCGGTCTGCTTGTTTCGTTCGATGTTGACGCGATTGACCTGTTCAAACCAGATATCACGCAATGCATTGTGCCATACGGTAAGTGCGTCCAGGCGCTCTGGAATGGGAATTTCCTGATACACCCAGATACTGCTGCCATCAATTTCGGAACCCAGCAGCGTCAGTTCAAGCAGTGCATCGTTCTCATCGTAGAGGAAGAAGCGCTCGGCCACATACTGGCTGAAGGCCGCCCGGGTAGTCTCCGATTCAAGGATGTTGGCACGAGTGCGCATCTCCCGGATCTGCTTGACGGCATGCTCGGCATCGTGAACCAGAAAACGATGCATCACCTCGATATTGCCACTGCGGGCGTTGAACAGAATCGTGGTGATGGCCGTTTTCTTCTGATGCGCAGCGACCGGTGATGTGATCAACATCAGCAGGGTCAGGAGGCTGACCAGGCAGCGAAGGCGCATCAGCCGTTGTCGGGGTTTGAAGCAGACCATGAGCAGTGACGACACTCAGCTGGCATCCCTACCAGCCTTCACCATTGTCATCATCCCGTTCCTCAAATCCATCACTGGCTGTAACGTCATCCTGTTTCGCTTTCTCGGCCGCTTCCATGGCTTCCTTTTCGGCCTTCGAGGGTTCCAGCTCGATGTTCAGATCGCGCATGATTTCACGTCGCTCCCAGCCTTCACGGTCGGGTGTCTTGAACGCTTCGATGCGTGAGGGAATGATGCGCCTGGGATAGTGGTTGTTCTCGGGGTCGATATCCGCGGTTTCCCAGTACGGGTCCATCACCACCTGCACCAGCTCCTTGTCGGAGACGATCAGCTTCTTGACAGCCTTGGGTGAACGGCGCCAGATCTCCGCCGGTATGCGGATGATCTCTGTGCTGCCATCGGCCCAGGTCATTTCAAGAATGATTGGCATGACCAGGCCGCCTATATTGGAAAATTCGAGCACGTAGTAATTCTGATCCTCTTCAACAGCTCGTGCCAGCGCCACTTTTTCCCAGTCTTCCAGATCATCGAGAAATTTAGTGTACTCGTTGCGATCGGCATTGGTGGGCGTGAACCGGTCGTGTTCATCATAGAAGTCGCGCACATCCTCGTTACGGTCTACCCACAGGGTCTTGCCTTCGTCCTCATTGCGCATGACGAAGATGGACATCGGCTTGTCCTGCTCTTCCTGACGCCTGCGGTCAAAGTCGATATCCGGATCCTTTGTATCGACACGAAGCATGTGGATTCGGTCCAGTGACAGATCGACGTGATCGGTGCTGTAGAACCATCCGCGCCAGAACCAGTCCAGATCGACACCCGAGGCCTCTTCCATGGTGCGGAAGAAATCACTCGGTGTGGGGCGCTTGAACATCCAGCGCCGGGAATACTCCTGAAAGGCGAAATCGAACAGCTCCCGACCGAGGATGGTTTCGCGAAGGATGTTGAGTGCCACATTGGGTTTACCATAGGCGTTGGGACCCAGATTGAACACGCTGTCGGACTGGGTCATGATCGGCACCTGCTGATCGGATTTCATGTAGTCAATGATGGCGCGTGGTTCCACGCCCCAGGGAATGTCCGGATCCCACTCGCGCCCGGCAATGCCATCGAGAAAGCTGTTGAGGCCTTCATCCATCCAGGTCCACTGTCGCTCATCCGAATTGACGATCATGGGGTAATAGATATGCCCGATCTCGTGGATCACCACACCCAGCAGGAAGCGTTTTTCGGCCAGGGTGTAGGTACGGCGGCCGTCATCCTGCAGATCGGTACGCGGGCCATTGAAGGTGATCATCGGGTATTCCATGCCGCCAACCGGCCCGTTCACCGACAGCGCCACGGGGTAGGGGTAGTCAAATGAAAACCGGGAGTACACTTCCATGGTGTGAATCACCGACTCGGTGGAATACTTCGACCACAGCGGCTCACCCTCCTTGGGGTAGAACGACATTGCCATCACCAGAGGCTGCACACTGCCGCCCTGCTGATAGCCCTTGGCATCCCAGATGAATTTGCGCGAAGAGGCCCAGGCCACATCACGCACATTGTCGGCCTGGAAGATCCAGGTCTTGCTGCCCTCACTGGCAGCCTTCTCGTTTTCGAGTGCTTCCTCGGCTGTGACCACGAACACGGGGCGTTCTGCCGTCTCTGCCTGCTTCAGACGCTGCCGCTGGGTTGACGTCAGTACATCGGAAGGGTTCTGCAACACCCCCGACGATGAGACGATGTGGTCGGCAGGGACCGTCAGCTCCAGGGTATAGTCACCGAATTCGAGTGTGAATTCGCCCCGTCCCAGGAATTCCTTGTTGGTCCAGCCCTCGTAGTCGGTGTAGGCCACCATGCGGGGGAACCACTGCGCCAGCAGGAAGATGTCGTTCCCGCCTTCACGTTCGTCGTCGGGAAAATGCTCGTATCCTGCACGTGCCCAGACTGCGTCTTCCTCGACGATATTGAAGGCATAATCGATGCTGAACCGCACACGCTGTCCCGGCCTCAGCGTCCGCGGCAGGTCAATGCGCATCAGGGTGCCGACGATGGTGTGGGGCAGATCCCGCCCATTGCTGTCGGTCACCGAACGGATGTCATAGCCCAGCTCATTATCGGCCATGAACTGCTGCCGTCTGAGCTCATCCAGACTGATCTGATGCGGCTGCTTGCCGTCCATGCTCTTGGTCTGCGGGCCGCGGCGGCCAATGCCGGCAAATGCCGTGCTCATCTCTGCCATCGAGTCACTTCGGAACTTGTTCTGATCCAGTTGCAGCCACAGGTAGCGCATGCTGTCGGGCGAATTGTTGCTGTAGCTGATATCCATGCTGGCCGTCAGGCTGCGACTGTTCTCATCCAGCGTTGCCCGAATGCGGTAATCGGCGCGTTGCTGCCAGTACTCATGCCCGGGCTGACCGGCTGCGTTGCGGTAGGCGTTTGGCGTTGGCAGGATTTCATCAAGCTGCCTGAACTTGTCCTCGAAATCACCCTTGGTCTGTTTCACCTGCGACAGGGCTGAACCTGTGATCAGAAGACAGGAGACAAGGAACAAACGGATCACGCTAACGGGGTATTTCATGGAGACTCCTAGGGAAAGGCAGACGCTGCTGTTTTGCGATGCTACTGGGACCGCTGAATTGTCTGACATATTGCAACCAGCGTCGCAGTATAGACTGACAACAGGGCCCTCGCCAATGACTTTAGTCCCGACAGTTCCGCTCTGGCGATCAGTGGTGAGTCTGATCAGGGCCTGCTTCAGCCAGGTGACCGTGATCTCAACCAGACCATCGAGCCCCAGATCAGCAGACAAAACATGCCGATCAGATCACCGATGAAGATGGTCCTCACCGACTGAGCCAGTGCTGCATACGGCCAGGCCAGCATCATGAAACCCGCCATGGATACCGAGGCCATGATCATTGCGATATGGCGGTATTGCGGTTGAAACAGCGACAGAAGCACGAACCCGCCGAGTACGCCGAACAGCAATGCACGGTGCCCGAGTAACAGCAGCAACGTGTCGTCTGCGGGATCGATGCCATACAGGCGTACCAGTGATGCGCTGGAGAACAATCCCGCCACAGGCACAAGATTGATTAGTGCAACCAGCAGGATCATCAGGTTCTCTGTGTGTTTTCTGAAGGGTTCTGATGCTGTCATCATGGCTGTTTCCCGTTAGTCCGGGCCTCAGCATGCCGCAACCGGATAAGTGCGGCAATTACCTCAAGGGTAATGGAATTCGGAATGGTTCAGTCTTGCTGGTCAGGTGCAGGCATCCGTTGACTCAGTTCCTCGGCTGCTGCCATTTCAGTCAGCAGTCGTGATTTCTCTTGACGTGCGATCTCGGTCCAGTGTCGTCCCTCGATTGCACCCACGAGCGCATACAGCATGTTGAGTCCAGGCTTGATATCGTGTCGCTGAAGCCTGAGAAACACCGTCATTGCGCCGGCGCGTTCAAGGTCCGATCGGCTGTGAATGCCAATCTCAGACAACCAGCTGGCTGATTTCGGACCGAGACCGGGCAGGGACCTGAGTTCACTGTCGTCAGTCATGCGGATCTCGCTCGGCATCGAAATCGTACTCGCGCTCCACACGGGCAATCCTGACCGTGTACTGACGGTAGAATCGTTCACGCCCAAGCTGCTGGGCCATCAGGTGGTTGGCATGTGTCTTCCACTGTCTGATTGATTCGAGATCACGCCAGTAGGATATGGTGATTCCGATCCCGGAGCGTGCCGAGTCTATGCCCAGGTAACCGGGCTGTTCGGCTGCCAGCCTGTCCATGCGCTCGGCCATGGCGGCATAGCCGCGGTCATCGGCCATCGTTGAAGTGAAGATCACCGCATAGTAGGGCGGCTGGTGCAGGGTGGCTGTGCGGCTGTTGTCGCTCATCAGTCGCTTCTCCGTCCACCGCCAGATGCGGCACCCCTGGCTGCGATATGTGATGCCATTTCATCCTGACCAAAATGTCTGGCCCAGCCGATGGCATCCTCGTCGAATCGCAGGTCCCTGATGTCTGCGCGCGCACCGCGGTCCATCAACCAGTCCACCATGTGATCATCATTCATGGTCGTGGCCTGATGCAGCATCGTGCATTGCTCATGATTTCCCGGCGGTGTGCGGTTGATATCTGCGCCGCGTTCAAGCAACAGGCTGGCGGCATCAAACTGACGATTCTTCAGCGCCAGCAACATGGCCTGGGCCATGATATCGGCAGGATCATCCGAGACATCGGTGCCGAAGGGATAATGAACATGACCAGCGAGCTCGGTGAGTTCGCCACATTCGTCAAAACAACGCGCCATCCAGTCCAGATTCCCCACTGCACTGGCGCAACGCAACGACATGATCGATGCGCCGCAGTCTGAGATCAGATAGGTCGCCAAGTCCTGATGTCCCCAGTACAGGCATTCCTCCAGTGCTGTCCAGGGGTGTCCTGACTCGATACCGGCACCGGCAGACAACAGCCGATCCACGATGGGGAGTGCATTGACGCTGGCGGCAGCCACCAGCTGCCCGTCCAGTGACGCACCTCGCTCCAGCATCAGGTCGATGAAGGGCATGACATCGGGCAGGGCACCAAGGCCACCATCAACCACCAGAAACTGCAACAGGTTCGGGTGCGACTGACTGGAGGAAGCCTGAAGCAGATCCGGATCATCATCCAGCAGTCCGCGAAATCGATCCAGCTCATTACAGCTGGCGGCATCCATCAGGCTCTCGAAACGTGAATCCATCGGGCCAGCCTGGGGGTCAGAAGCGCTGCACAACCATCACATGCTCTGCTGATAGATGGTCCACAGACTGAAGCCCCACATGATCAGCAGCACAAGAAACCCGATCATGAACATTCTCAGGCGCGTTGGTACGTGGTTAGATCCGGTGTGTATCCAGGCATGAATGGCACGGCTCACTACAAACAGCCAGGCCAGGGTCAGCGTAATCGTGGTGACGCCATCGGCACCCCACATCACCATGCAGACCACATAATAGAGCACGGGCAACTCGAACTGGTTGCCGACATTGTTGGAGACCTTGACCACATCATCAGGCCAGGCTTTCGGATTCAGTGCCGTTTCAGCCGGATTGATGTCCTTTCGGGCAGCCGCCTTGCGCACTGCCAGCTTGATGTAGACCACCATGACCAGAAATACCTGTGCCAGCATCGGCAGAAAAATCAGATTGCGATCCATGAACAGCTCCTCTCGTTACCGTGCACAGATCATACCGTGTTTTGCAAATGGACGTGAACGAATCGCGGCTTACTCGGCGGTGAGAAGCACGTCACTGTCATCACCACTGTCTGACCCCGCCACCACGGCCGGCCTGTCCTCATACAGGGTAATGTCCAGACCCTGCTGATCGAAATAGGCCAGACGGTTCGGAATGGTCTGTTCGATGGTTCGGGCCAGTAAATCGGGAATGCGATCCCGTCGGTAACGCAATGCCAGCCAGGGGAGAAAGCTTTCGGCCACATCTTCTCGGCTGCGAAAGTCACGCGCATAGGTGGAGATGAATTCATCGTCCTCGATCTGAGCCATGAACCAGTCACCGGAATAGGCGTGAAACAGATCGAGAGAGGAATGGGCGGCCTCGTGAACCAGGGTTTCTTCCAGAATGCCGCCCTCTATATACTGCTGACTGACACGCCCGGTGTGAATCAGCAGCGTCTTGTCGTCTCCGCCGAAGGGTTCATCGCCCTGATGAATCATGACAAACCTGATGCGACTGCGCAGTGCCCGCGGCAGCCTGCCAATGACCGGTGCGTAATAATCGGCCTGCTCGCGGGCGTCTTGCTGCGTCCCGAACTCCGGATTAATCTGAAACTCGATGCTGACGTCATCGCTGTAGCGTGCCGTGAACAACCAGGCGTCGAGTGTCTGCGTGTTATCGATGCGCCGATCGAACATGTCACGCAGACCGCGACCGGCGGATTGCAATGAAACGAATGTAGTGGGGTCGTTCTCGGTGATGATATTGGGTTCGATGAATATCGTGCCCGTGAACGGCGGCTCTGCATGGGCTTTACGGGGCATGGCCATGCACAGCAGCACGAGAAGAATGATCAGACCCGTGCGTTTCATGGATCAACCGCTTGTGGATGCCACATGGACATTATTTCAATATAGCACTGAAATCCCGTGCTGCTCACTTACCTCCGGGGTCAGATGAATTGTGAAGATCGTTCCAGCGACGTGTGCCGGCGATAAAAAAGGGCAGGAATGCCGGCAACAGCACAAACCAGTTGAGCTGGCTCAGCCCGTAATCGGGACTGCTGCCAAAGAAAACCATGGCCCAGAAAAGCGATGCCGCCAGCAACACGTAGATCGGCAGCATCAGCATCCACCAGGGCCGGTCCGGATGTCGCCATGGTGCACACAGGGCAATACAGGTTATGGCCACGGCTGCCAGTACCAGCCCCAGGGTACCGGCCAGCGTCATTCCCTTGACGAAACCAATCACGGCGAGAACAAGCACCCAGATGAATCCACCCGAGAAGCCCAGCAACCAGCCGTATCGCTCGCCCTTTCTGTCTGCAGCAGGATTCGTCATCAACTGATCCCTGATCTGTACCTGTGAATCAAATGGCCCTTGATTATTCAGTATGGGCGAGAAGTGAGAAAAGTGAAGTGCCCATTGTCATGCGCGAGAGGGACTCAAACCGCAGTGCTGCTGCGCCCCGTCTCGTCACGTAATTCTTCTTCGAGACTGTCCAGCTGATTGAGGATGGCGATGATCTTGCGACCCAGTGTCGTCAGTTGATACTCCACACGGGGCGGCACCTCGTTGTATGCCACCCGATCGATGATGCCAAAACCGATGTTCTTTCGCAGACAGTCATTCATCACCTTGGTGGTCAGCCCGTCCACGGCTCGCACCATTTCGCCCGGCCTGACGATGCCCTCATCAATCAAACGGTAGACCGTCATCGACCATTTGCAGCCGACAATGGTCTGAACCAGTCGTGCCGCCTCTCCGGGTGGCTGTTTTCTCGTAAAAACTTTTTCCTGTGAATTCATCAATTTACACCAGAAAGTACCTGCCTGACCAAAAAGTACCTGCTTTTCAAAGGCTTAGAGATCGCTGTAGTCTACGCCGAAATTCATCAGACAGTCCAGCATAGGAGAGAAGAACATGAGCAAGAACACACCCATGGCTATCGTCATCGGCGGATCCAGCGGCATAGGCCTGGCCACCGCCAGGCGCCTGATTGCCGAGGGCACCGATACCCTCATCATCGGCCGCTCAGCCGAAAAACTGACGCACGCGGTCGAACACAGTGAAGGCCCAGGCGAGCTCAGTACATTTCAGGCAGATCTCTATTCACCGGAGAGTGTGCGGTCACTGATCGAGACCATTGACAGTTCAGATCGACCTGTCGTGCATGCAGTGAATGCGGCCGGCACGTTCAACCCGAAATCCTTCATCGATCACACAGCGAGCGATTATGATCAGTACATGCAACTGAACCGCTCGACCTTTTTCATTCTTCAGGCCATCGCCCGAAACATGCAGCGGCATGATGGCGGCAGCATGGTCAATGTCGGCTCGATGTGGGCCAGCCAGGCCGTTAAGGCAACACCCTCGTCTGCCTATTCGATGGCCAAGGCCGGCCTGCACAGCCTGACACAGCACCTGGCGATGGAACTTGCCGATGACGGCATCCGCGTCAACGCCGTGTCACCAGCGGTGGTGAGCACACCGATTTACGAGACCTTCATCGATCCAGACCAGGTTGACGAAACGCTGGCGGGTTTCGACGACTTCCACCCGATTGGCCGAATCGGGCAGAGTGATGATGTGGCCGCCGTGATCTCGTTTCTGTTGTCAGATCAGGCCAGCTGGGTGACTGGTGCCATCTGGGATGTTGACGGGGGTGTCATGGCCGGTCGAAACTGAGATCGCGTTCACTGATCCAGCATCACGGTCACATCCACCTCCAGCACCGCTTCGGCCACAAACAGGCGGGAAATCTGCACCCAGGTGGCGGCTGGATAGATGCCATTGGGGAAAAAGGCCTTTCTTACCGGAATGGCCTTTTTCATCGCTTCCATGTCGGTGGTGTACAGCACCTCCTTGACGATGTCGTCCATGTCGGCATCGAATTCAGCCAGGATGGACTCGATGCGCCGGTAGGTGTTGGTGACAACCTCATCCATGGTGTCACCCCCAGTGACCACACCTGACACATGCAGGATGTTGCCATGACGCACGGCCTGGGTGTATCCGATATCCTGTTCCCAGTCGCCGGCATGGTAACGACGAACCTCGGCTGGTTCCGGAGTGCTGGCACAGGCGCTCAACAGGATTGCCAGTAGCACCGGCAGGATAATGACAGTTCGTGTGTTCATGGGTTTTCTCCTTTGCAGGCTCATGCCTGGCGCGCACGCTGTTTGCCGATCAGCCCCAGATGTGTGTGGCCAAATCCGCTGGCGTATTTAAGGCCGTATCCGAGCATGCGGTCAAAGCCGATGTGCGCCAGCCAGATCAGGGCAATGGCATAACAGAGCGGCAGATCGAACATCAGTCCCGTGACGGCGGTGAGCAAGGGCCCGATGCTGCTGTGTGCACTGTTGTAGGCCAGTGCGCCAATTCGACTTCCGGCCAGATAACCCAGAAAAGACAGGTCCGGTGCCAGGAAAAACCAGGCGAATGTCGACCATGACAGATCCAGATGCTGATAGACCATGATCGCAGCAACGAGAAGACACAGGCCTTCCAGACGAAGCGTGGTTCTGATGTGACCGCTGACGGCATTCATGTGCTTGCTTCCCTGATGAATGACGATTGTTGAGCCGTGTCGCCGGCCTGACCGACGACAGTACTGCGCCGCTCATACAGCAGCGTGTCGCACCAGCGCCCGTCCAGTTGTCCGATTTTTTCGCGTCGTCCAACCCGCCTGAATCCATGCCGCTCGTGCAAGCGGATACTGGCCGTATTCTGCTCGAAGATAACACCCTGGAGCGTCCAGAACCCGGCTGCCTCGGATGACTCGATGAGGGCGCGCATCAGGCGCTTGCCCACGCCATGTCCACGACTGGTGTTCGCTACATAAATGGTTTCCTCGGCAACACCACGGTACACATTCCGGGCCGAAACCGGCATCAGGGCAGCCCACCCCACAACTGACTCGCCGTCAATCGCAACCAGTCGACACTCGGCATGGACGGACTCATCCCACTGCTCCCATTGTTTGACTTCTGTCTCGAATGTTGCCATACCCGTGGCAATGCCCTGGCGGTAGATGTCCATCACGGCCGGAAAGTCAGCCTGCTGGAACGTACGAATCTCAATCACTGTCAGTTTTCCTGACCGGTGCCGTGATTCGATCGAGCAGAATGTCGCGAGTCTGTTCTTGCTGTGCCTCACGCGTGATGCTGGCATCACCATCGAACAGCTGGGAACCGTAATGGCCAAACTGGGAGTGATTGGCACCCTCGAGCACGATCCAGGTTACCGATTCGGGCAATAGAGACCGGTTATTCTCCGCCTTCTCGACCGAAGCCACACCATCTTCCGAACCCAGTACCTTGGTGATCGGAACGGTCAGTGCGGACAGATCATGCCGCTTCGGGTGTGTCGTCCCGATCAGGACAAATTCAGTCACCTTCTCATGTGGTCGCAAGGCCATTTCACTGACGATGGCGGCTCCCAGGGAATGACCGGCGAGGACAAAAGAACGCATATCGGTTGAATTGTCGATCAGTTCATTGACGCGAGTCATCACGGTCTGGCGATGACTGGACAAGGGTGAGATACGCCAGGGCAATCGCATGATATAGACTGGAAACCCGCGGTTGGCCAGGGGCTTGAGCATCGGAACATAGGCCTCGGCCGCGACCCCACCGCCACTGACGAATACCAGTGCGGAACGGAGTGGAAACTTCAGTGGAATCAGGCTGATCTTCTGATCGTCGGATTCGACCCTGACGCGCTCGGTGTCCTCGAGCAAACGTTCAGCAACACCCTGAGTCCGGTATGAATTGATCAACCAGACCACGCTGAACACTGTCCAGACTGCAAAAACAGCGTAGAGTATGCGCCGTATCTTCTTCTTGTTCATCAGCAGACCATCAACATTCTGTGTCTGATTCTAACACCCTGCATGTTGACATCAACCACGTGAATCTGCATCGGCCAAAGGCCACGATATCATCGCGTATCGCCATTAAAGCAATGCTACGGTTCACACAGGGTGGTCTATCCAGATTCCAGCTGCACTGTTTGCGACAGCACTAAGCCTGAACCCGGATCGGGGCAGGCGGCATCAGAACACCGTCTAGTCAGTCGCGACTGAACCCGCAGTGCATCGCTGTTTTGCCCCACTGATCAAACGTTCAGTCGAGACGATCGCCCTGCTGTGGGTTCCGCTGCCGACACGGCCTCCGGCATCATGCACTTCAACCCGAAACCGGTGTAGCTTGCCTTCGGGACCGAGGTATTCGGCTGTGGCCCGAATCGTTTCACCGGCGGGTGTGGCCGCCACATGACTGACATCCACCGTCACCCCGACGGACAGCTGATCCACATTCAGCTCAGGTCGCATCAATCGTGCTGCGGCCAGTTCCATCAGTGCAATCATGCGTGAGGTAGCAAAGACTGGTGGAAACCTATCCTCATCCGAAACGGGCAGGTCACTGGCAAGGTCCTTCTTCTCCAGTGTGTAAACGAGTTCTTCGATTTGTCCGATCTGCATGAGATTGATGCTGTGGCTGGCCGAAGGATCGAGTCTAGCAGGAAAGGCCCGGGGTGATGAATCCCGGCAGGATTGACATACATAGAAACTCTAGGTATATTAATACATAAGATACCTATGCATAGAGATTCAATGCAATGTCCAGCCCCATTCCAAAGGACCTGATTGCTGCCTCGGCAACGCCACTGATCCTGTCGATCCTGAAACAGGGCGACAGTTACGGTTACGCCATCATTCACCAGGTGCGCGAGATATCGGATGGCGAGCTGCAATGGGCGGACGGCATGCTTTATCCGATATTGCACCGACTGGAAAAACGCCGCCTGATTGAATCCTATTCGGGACGTGCCGACAACGGCCGTAAACGCAAGTATTACCGCTTGCGCGACGAAGGCGAAAAAGAACTCGAGCTGCAGCGTCACCTGTGGGACCGATTACACCGCATGCTGCAGGCGCTTGAAGGAGAAGAACCATGTTTGACCTGAATCATGAAATTGACCAGTGGTGTCGTTCGATACTCGATACCGGTTGCTCACGCCGGGGTGACCTGGATGAACTGACCGATCATTTGCATTGCCTGGTTGAAGAGAAGGTCGCGACCGGGCAGACAGAACAGCAGGCGTTTGTCTCGGCCATCAGGCAGATGGGCGATAGCGAACTGATCACGGCAGGCTATGCCGGCAATCGCACACTGCTGCAGAAAATGGCTGCCTATGATCGAAATCTGCAGCGCCGCATCACCCAGCGTTTCAGCGCCACACAGCTGTTCTGGTTCATGATTGTCTATTCGCTGCTGTGTGCCGCTGCCATGATTGTACTGCCTCAGATGTTTGAATCGCTGGAATCCGACACCGTGATGAACTGGCTGCTGGTGATCTGGTTTATCCCGTTTGTGATCGTCGCGTCCCTACCCGAAACACGTCGTGCCGAATGCGACCTGTTTCGTCGCCTGTTCGGGCGAAAAAAGTCCCGTAACGATGTCTGAATCCATTGATCAATCTGGCGCATAGCGCTGAAACACATCCAGCCCTTCACACGCTGCCGAATGCGCAACCAGAGATGGGTAGCGACCAGTATCGATGACATCAGCCACCACCAGCTGGCTGAAACGCCAGAACACGGCAGTACTGATATCGACCTGATCAAGATTGTATACATCCAGCGAGCTGGATGACGGGCGAAACTCGCTCACCAGCAGATCATAGGCCGTGTGCAACTGATCGATGACACGGTCTGCCCATTCCTGATGCAGCAATTCAGCCGGACGAAGTTCACGCTCGTAAAACAGCTGTACCGACTTTTCGCAGGCCACCAGTCCCACACCGAGCACCCGCAGGGCCTGGCGATGTTTCTCCTTGTCTGCTGGCATCAGCGAAGGCCGTTCACTGAGGCGCTCTGCATGATCGATGATCAGCGTGGAATCCATCAGGGCCAGGCCATCATCACACACCAGTGTCGGGGCCTTGTACAACCGGTTGTATTCACCGAAGGTATCCATGTGGCGAAACACCGATACCGATTCGTGTTCGAAATCCAGTCCAAGGCAGTGCATGGAAATGGCCGTGCGACGGACATAGGGTGAATCGAGCATGCCAATTAGTTTCATGATGAAATCCTTGCCTGTTCAGCGGGTACGCTTGCGGCCAGCATCGGAGATGGCCATCTTGCTGCTGCGCTTCATCGACTTGATGTACTCGGCACGCCTGAAGCGCAGTGCCGACCAGTCCTCGTCGATGGCCACCATGCGCACACCTTCATAACCGGCATCACCCAGCAGCTGCCAGCCCGAGTCGCGGTTGAATTCACAGCTGTACTTTTTCGAGGACTTCTTCGGGTAGGCGATCCAGATCACGGCATCGCCTTCGGCTGAATCGACCAGTGCCCTGGAGACCTTGTCCAGTTCGGCAGTGGTGATGGCGAAGGCCAGACCGAAGCTGACAGTGGATTTCGTCGTGACCCGTTTGCGGACGGTCACGCCATCGAGATGTTCCAGTTCTCGGTCGAACCCTTCTGGCGCATTCAGCACATGAATGGGGTTCTGCTGTTTGAGATTGAGCTTTTTGAACAGAGGGGTCATCACTGACTGTCCTGATTTTCAATTGTCACAATATCTGACTCTGGAGCTGATATCATCGATGAATGTCATGATCTCGAAGGACTGATTATCGATGCGACTGTTCATGTCAATCCATGATTCAGCCTGTGGTACAAATATTTCCAGATCCCCTCTGTACGACGCAGTTATCGATTCCAGCTGTGCCAGACCATCATGCAGGGCAGGGTCAAGCTTTGAATTACCGCTTTCATCACCCTCGCGAAGCAGTTTCTGAATTTGTTCCAGTTGCAGCGCATCTCTTGTCAACGAGTCCATTGCAAGAGCAGCTACAAGGCCACCTTCCAGCACGCTTGTCAGATGATTCTGAGAACGACTGAACAGGGCAGTTTGGGTGCTTGCAAAATAGACCTGCATCTTCGTTCCCGACTCGTGCGACACAATGGCATTGGCGAGTGTATCAGCCGCAACCATGGCCTGAGGAAACCAACTTAACAGACGACTACTGATGGTGTTCAAGTCCATCATCCCGCCTGACTGGTGTAGAACCTGCCTGAGCTCTCTATTCACAGCTTGCCACTCCGATTCCATCCCGAGTCGCGTCTCTCCATCAAGGCTCTTGAACTGTTTGTCCGCATTTTCCAGTCCATCCCGGAGGCGTTCGCCTCCCTCAAGCGAACCCTGCCTCAAATCAGAGAGTGTATTCCTGACCTCGAGGAGAGCCTGGTTGAATTCAAGCAAAGATACCTTGCAACTTGACCCTGTGTCGCGGGCAATGACGTTTCCTGTCTGCACAGCAAACAACAGCAACACTGCCACAGATGCATGAAATTTCATGATCACCTCCCGATCTTCTCAACTGGCATGAATCATAGCAATCACGGTCGACGCTCACCAATACCTCATAGGCTGGCCTCATTGTCAGCCATGAACCCGAAACCCTATCAGGTCGACATGTTTCGAACAAATGGCCGATTCAGACATGACATTAATTCTGACATTCTCCTGTCGATTTCACGAAGGCATGACTGCGGGGTTTATCGCTGATGGTCAGATGTGATACATAGCAGATTACAAAAGACAATTTCCGCAACAATACAGTTATGAAACCATCCAGCAGACTGGACCAGGTCCGGTACGAAATCAGGGGCACGCTGGCTCGCCAGGCACTCGAGATGGAGCGACAGGGGCATGAGATCATCAAGCTCAATGTCGGCAACCCGGGTGAGTTCGGTTTTCGCACCCCCGAGACCATGCGCGCCTCGATGATCCGCAACCTTGGCAAGGCCGAGGGCTATTGCCACCAGAAGGGCATCTTCCCGGCACGCGAGGCGGTGGTGATGCAGTTCCAGGACCGCGGCATCACTGATGTCGGCGCCGAACACGTCTTCATCGGCAACGGGGTCAGTGAGCTGATCGATATCTGCCTGCGTGGCTTTCTGGAACTGGGCGATGAAGTGCTGTTGCCATCACCCGATTACCCACTGTGGTCGGCCGCCACCATCCTCAATGACGGCAAGCCGGTGTACTACGACTGTGCTGCCGTGAATGATTTTCTGCCCGATCCAGAGCGGATCGAATCGCTGATCACCGATCGCACCCGTGCCATCGTCGTGATCAATCCCAATAACCCGACCGGCGCCAATTATCCGCCGGAACTGCTGCGGCAGATCGTCGAGATTGCCGAACGGCATCAGCTCATTGTCATGTCCGACGAGATATACGACCAGATTCTCTATGACGATGCCGTGTTCACGCCCATGGCAACGCTGGTCAACGACACGCTGTGCATCACGCTGTCGGGTTTGTCCAAGGTCTATCGGGCCTGCGGATTCCGGGTGGGCTGGGCCGTGTTCAGCGGCAAGACCGAGCCGGCCGAACCTTACATCCAGAGCGTCGAGTTGCTGTCATCACTGCGTTTGTGCGCCAACGTTCCCGGGCAGTGGGCAGTGCAGACAGCACTGGGTGGCACCCAGAGCATTGCCGAGCTGGTGCGTCCAGGAGGACGATTATATGAAAGCAGGGAAGCCATGGTGGGCTGCATTCGACACAGTGAATATCTCGATCTGGTGACACCGGCTGCGGCCATGTACGCCTTTCCTTCAGTAAGACAGGAGCAATTCCCGGCATTCAACGATCACCAGTTTGCCATGGACCTGTTAGTGCACGAACACGTGCTGATCGTGCCCGGTTCCAGTTTCTCGTTCCCGCACAACAACTTCTTCCGGCTCACCCTGCTGCCACATGCCGAGGTGATCGAGGACGTGATGTCACGGATGGAACGTCGCCTGGCCGAACACGCTTCCCGATAAGCAAAAATCATGGCGACAGCGAGGACTGTCTCAATCGTTCAGATATTGACACAATTCTGAACATACCATACAGTATGGTATATAACTACCAGAGAACGCCATGAACATTTACCTGATTGCCGCCGCCGTGATATCGCTTTTCACCTGCCTGCTGCATGTGTTTGCTGCCAGCAAGCCCATCGTCAGACCGCTGCTGACAGCAACCGAACTCCACCCCGTACCCAAATACACCCATTATTATTGCTGGCACATTGTCAGCCTGGTGCTGCTGTCCATGCCGGTTGGCTTCCTGCTGGCCGCCACGCGTGACGGCGCCCGGGATCTGGGGATGTTGATGACCCTGCTGGCCGGCAGTTTTGCCGTCTGGAGTCTATTCCTGGTGATCTGGAAGAAACAGAAACCTCTGCAGATGCCACAGTGGGCACTGTTCCTGCCCACGACCATACTCGGAGGGCTCGGGCTGTGGCAGTAGGTAAGCGAATGGGCCGGCAGGACTGGCTTGATATTGGTCTGGAAGCTCTGGCCGACAGTGGCAGTGATTCACTGACCCTGGAGAAACTCTGCCACAGGACAGGACGCACGCGCGGCAGCTTCTATCACCACTTCGAGGATCATGACAGCTTTCTCAGTCAACTTGCCAATTGCTACCGGCACCGGTTCACCGATCGTCTGATCGAAAACACCCAGTCTGGCGATGTAGACGAGCGGCTGATGACGCTGAATCAGCTGGCAACGGCACTGGATTCACGACTGGAGACCGCAATCCGGCAACTGGCACAATCCAGCAGTGTGGTTAATGAGGTATTGCGAGACGTTGATGCCGCGCGCATCGATTATCTGACTGAGTTGTACGCCACCCGTGATATCGAAGACGGGCTGGCACGACGAATCGCTCATATCGAATACGCTGCATTCATCGGCCACAAGATGATCTGGCCCGATGCCCATGCCAGTGATGAGGAAGCCGCCGGGGTGCTATTCGGTCAGATGGCCGCACTGTACTGCGCGCGTGAATCGTGACAGATCTCTACATTGAAACTATAAACAACCCAGCCCGGCCTGATAGGCCAGTCGGCTCAACTGGATTTCACCGGCACTGTAGCCGTCAACCAGCGGTTGCCAGGACATCACGGCAGATTTGCAGCTCAAGAACTCCAGCGTCAGATTGCCCCAGGTCTCACCGCTTATATCCTGATCGCCGAGAACCGGCCCGAAACCGCTACCACTGAAGCGCCTGGCCTGACCGGTTAACAGGTTTCCCTGAAAATAGCCCTGCATGATCAGCCACAGCGGTGATCCGTCTGCATCGGTGGTATACCAGAAAACAATCACCTGACCGGTGTCGTTCTGGGCATCGGGTACCACCTGAATGCTGACGCCCTGGCCAGATCGGTTCAGTTCGTACCAGAGCCCGGAAACAGCGGCATCTGCCGCGAATCCAAACTCGATATTGTGAAGTGCATAGACCACACGGCCCTGACTCAGATCCGAAGGTGTGGCCATGAACAGACTGCGTGATGCGGTATCCATCTCGATGGGTGTGGATTTTGCCGCCTGGAAGTTGCTGTACTTGTTGATCACCTGCGAATTTCCCGACTCCAGATCAATCGCCACCACTGCATTGGGTCTGCGATTCGGAACAAGCGGGATGTTGGCATCACCGAGTTCCTGATCGTAATCAAATATTCGGCCATCCTCGAACACGCCAGAGGCGGTTATGACGGCAATCGCCCCATCATCACTGACATCCAGCCACAGGGGAGAGCCCGGCGTGGTGACGATTCGCTGATCACCTGAATCGACGTCTAGAATAATCAGTGAATTGTCAGCTGCAGGGTATACCAGTGTGCTGCCATCAAATGTGGTATCGAACAACTGCGGCACCGAATCGAATGGTGTGTCAGACTCGAGCAGTATCGTATCGACACCGGTAACCCGGTCATGCATCATCAATTGCTCGGCATATCCCCCATCGTCTGAAAACAGGCTGCTGAGAATGAACACGCGACTGGCATCACCGCTGATGACTGCTTCGGATATCAGCCGAGTATCATCGGTTGTTTCGCTGGCGAAGACCGGGTCGATCCGTTCACCCTCACCGGTGACCAGGTTGCTGATGAACAGGGACATCTTTCGCTGGCTCAGGGATTCGATTGTGTTGGCCTGAAAGATCACAGTAGTTTCGGCCATGTTGCGAACAAACCTGACATTCGTCGGATTGAAACCTGCCTGTGCATCCGGATGAATATCAAGCCGAAACTCGGCATCAAAATCGTACAGCGCAATACCGTTTATACTGTTGGGCAAGGCACCGATGTTTTCGGTCCAGACCTGGAAGCGACCCCACTGGCTCAGATCAGAAGATGTCACTTCACCAATACTGGAGTAGGACTTGAACCGCCCGATTCTGTCGGTTCTGGAAAAACTGAACAGAAGGCCCTCCATGGTTTCAATCCTTGCGAGTTTACTGAAATAACGGCTGTCTTCCGACTTGCCGGCAAAGGACTGATTACTGACAGTGGATTCGATCACCTGAATATCTGCCATACTAACCGTGGTCGCAAACCCCGAGATCAGAAATAAGAGCCAGGGAAAACGGTGGTGTCTTCGGAATGAATGTTTGAATACGCAGTACATAATGCCCCCCGACAAATGTTGACCAGCAGTGTACTGCACTCGCGTTGCTGAACGGTTAAGCGGGTGTGAAATTTAGATCAAGGTATTCTGTTGCGTTTTTGTTTCACGACATGATTTTATTCGGCCAGTACGGTCATCATGGTGCCATTCATGGTTGCCACCAGCTTCTCTGCATCACCTGTGTGGGCAATCAGGTCACCCTCAACCACTGAGACCGTTCGGCCTGCCTTGCGCACCCTGCCAATGGCGGTGAATGTCTCACCGATGGCCGGGCGCATCAGGTTTATCTTGAACTCCACCGACAGCACCGAGGCGTTCGCCGGCATCAGGGTGTAGGCAGCGTAACCGCAGGCACTGTCGATGATGGTGGTGATCACGCCGGCATGCAGGTAACCATTCTGCTGTGTCAGCGATTCCTGAAACGGCATCACCAGACGCACTTCGCCGGCATCGACCGAATCGATGGAGATATTCATGGTCTGCATGGCCTGCTGCAGATGAAAACTGGCTATGACGCGTTGACGAAATTCAGGGTCCCGGGGGGTGAACATCACGTGTTGTCCGGCCGGTATTCATCGTCTTCACCCCATTCGCCATCATAGTATTCCCGCGCATCGGCCTCGTGTGCCATGAATGCCTTGACGTTCTCGGGGTCGGAAAACGAATATGAACCGTACTTTCCCGAATCCGGGTAGTAGCAGACTTCGGGCGACACCATGGTCGACAGTGCCAGATACCGCAGCGGGGCATCGGAGCTGTTGATGATCTGGTGCGCGGTGCCGTCACCGGTTGGCGCAAAGATGACATCGCCAGACCTGATCGGAGACATCTCGTCGTTGTAGCGCAAGGAACCCTCACCTTCAATCACGACAAACAGCTCCTCGATGCCATAGTGCAGATGATACGGCCAGCCCTTCTGGCCCGGTTCCAGCTCAACCAGGCTGCAGCCCAGATCCTTCATGCCCAGCAGGGGGCCAAGTCGTGCAACATTGGCGGCGAAGTTGGCGCCATTGCCGATGGTGACTTTATCAACGTCGTTCAGGTTAACCACGGGTGCCTTGTTCATGAGAATCTCATCCATACTCTGTTCTGTCTCTCTTCGATTGTAGCCGATTTTCTGGCACCCATACGGGTGATAGCCGTGATGGCAATCTTCTGTTCTGATGACCGGATTCGACTGCGAGCACGAGCTATGGATCCTCACCCTCGGCTACCAGATCGGCAAAACAGAACCCGTCGCGGGTGACGATGTCTCCAGTCCTCACCTCGATTGAACGATCGAACATCGGTCCAGCGTGAACGAAGCTGTGAAACTCGCCATTCTCGCCACAGGGATCGACACCATCAGGCAGTTCGCTGATGAAGTCAGGATCCCAGTCCCGGCCACAGAATGACGGGTCGAGCTGCTTCGGGTCGACACAGGTGATGATGGTCCTGAGCCCTGCATCCAGCATCTTGAATGCCAGATGCCGCGTCCCGGACGGTGTCGTCCAGACTGGAAACAGCGGTTCGATGCCACTGCCGGCAAGCTGGCGAATGCGGTAATCACGAACATCGGTGAGAAACAGGTCACCGAAGGCCATATGCGTGACTCCGGCCTCAAGCGCCTGTTGCAGCGCCTGCGCCATGCGAGCCTCGTAGTCGTCATTGCTGCAGGGCCAGGGCAGCGGCACTGGCCACAGTTTCAGGCCAGCAGAATCGGCCTGACGCTGAACGAGTCGGTGACGCACGGCATGCATCGCCACCCGATCGACTGCCTCGTTGAAGGTGGTCAGCAGGCCGATCAGTTCGACTGTGGGGTCCTGTTGCAAACGATACAGTGTCCAGGCACTGTCCTTGCCCGAACTCCATGACAGTAATACCCGTTTGATCATTGACCGGTTCTCCGCTGGCGATCAGGCGGGACGCGCTTGAGCTGCCTCACAAGGAACCGGGCCGGGTGCACTGTCAGTGCCAGTGTTCTTGGCAGCGGCCAGGGCTCACCCCGAATCTGACTGACCATCAATTCGGCCAGCAACGGGGCAAAGGTATAGCCGTGTGATCCGAACCCGGTCAGCACCCACTGACCCGGCAACCAGGGGGGCTCAAGACCCTGAACCGCCCGGGCATTGTGATTGAGGCGGGCATAGGTCTCGCGATACTGGCTGGCATCGGGTAGTGGGCCTGCCAATGGCAGGTGATCAGCGCCACGAACCCGAACGGCTGCCCGGCCGCCGCTGATCCTTGCATCGTGCATAGCTGCTGGCACTGGTTCAAGTTCATCCAGCACCTGTTTCTGAATCTCGGCACTGGTTTGTTGGGGCTCGAGAATGTGCTCGATGGGCAGTCTGCGGTAACTGGATCCGAGTTGCCATCGGCCCGGTGACAGTTCGACCAGCTGACCCACACCACAGACCGGCAACGGCAGTCTCGCTGCCTCGTCCACCTGCAGATAGACCACTTCACCCTGCATGGCATGCAGGTTCTCACCCAGATTGTCATCCGTCACACGCATGGCAGCACCGGTGGCGGACACCCTCAGATCACCATGCCTGTCCGACGATGATTCAGCTGACCATTGCTCCAGCAGGCTGCTTGTCTCCACCGCACAACCGATCCCCGAAAACAGGCCGCTGGTTTGAACCTGCCCGGCGCTGGCCTCTGACATTTGTGTGGCATCGAGTGGTCGCAACAACTCTGCGGCAGCTGCCAGGTTTCCAGTACCTTGAGCTGCTGCTTCGCATCATAGCGCTGCGTTTCCGGCACCAGTACATCCGGATACTTGAGGCAATCAGCCTGCTGGTACAGTGATTTGGCATAGAGCGCCGCCGAGAGCATCAATTGTCCTTCGCGACTGATGGCGGCGGGCAACCTTGGAGACACCAGTGCCAGCGGATTTTTCGATGCGGAACGATCTGGCTGCCTGTCCTCGAAGGCCACGCTGATGCCGCGCATGTGCCAGGCATGGGCGGCTGCAGCGCCAGCAATGCCGCGTCCACAGACCAGGGGAATGTCATCACTGGAATCCGGCATGGCCAGCCAGCCGGGCACACTTGAACGGGAAGATGCAGAGTCCAGCCGTGCTGTGACCATGTCGCGTTTGCGACCGTAGCCGGATACCTTGCTGACCTCGAACCCTGCCGCGGCCAGCCCTTGCCGCACCAAACCTGCGGCTGTAAACGTGGACAGTCGTGCGCCTGTCTCCCCCAGCCGCGATAACTCGTCGTACACGGCAGGCTGCCACATGTCCGCATTCTGGCGGGGTGCAAAGCCATCCAGATAGAAGGCGTGTACCGTCGCTTCGAGTTCCTTCAAACAGTCAAGCACATCGCCGTACAACAATGTGAGACACAGGCCATCGTGCTCAAACCAGCGACGGTGAAACCCGCAAATGGCCGGTGGCATATGCGTAATATACTGACTGACCATGGGTTCCAGCTCCGGCCAGGGCGCCATGGCACGTTGAATCTGTTCAGCACTGAGTGGGTGGGCCTCAATGCTGATATAGTGCAGCACGGCACCGGCGTTTTGTCTTCTGTGTTGCTGCCAAAGCTGCCAGGTGGCGAACAGGTTCAGCCCGGTTCCGAATCCGGTTTCCAGAATGGTAAACCGGTCACGACCTTGCCATTGCAGCGGCAACTCACAGCCCACAAGAAAGACATGACGGCTCTCGGCCAACCCGTTATCGAGACTGAAATAAGGATCATCATGCGTCAGTGAGACAGGCACTGTGCCACGGTATTCGATTTGTGCCGGCTTCAGGGGCTGGTAATGCACACAAGGATTCCTGTACAGAATTGGGCGATTATCTCATGCTCTATGTGACGGCGACAGAAAGGCCCTGAACTCAATCATCAGGAAAACCGGTGCGCAGACAGTGTCGGATTCGTGCTGTCACCGATGCTGACTCATCGTCCAGGCCCATTTGCAGCATCTGCAAGACCTCGTCTCGAAATCGCGGATGCTGGGATGCCAGACAATAATAGCCATGATAGCTCCAGGCCCTCAGAAAACGGTTTCCGTGTTGCATGCACTCGGCGAGAAACCACTGCAGCCGCCCGATGTTCGATTCAGCGATATGGACATGAGCCAGACATTGCAACAGGTGCAGCCGGGACTGCCAGCCTGACAGCTGTTTCAACTGATGCAACAGGGCATCGGATTGCTCGTCATCCAGATCGCCATGCCGTTCCAGACGCCGCCTGATCAGCCAGCTCGCGCCCATTTGTGCCTCATCATTGGCCAGCAACGCTATCAGTTCATTCGTGAGTACAGGCTGGTCTGCTAGCTGCTCGCCAATGGCCTTGATGATGGCTGTATCCTTGCCATCCCAGTCAGACAGTGCCAGTTGCAAGCGCGTCATCTCGCAAGGGTCTCCCGTGTTGTTGAACCGAAACCGGTATTGTCGCGTATCGCTCGTATCACCTGCAAACCTGCTCTATGGGCTTCGCTTGCGATTCACGTTCAGAGCTCTATGCTCAAGTCATGAAAACCGGAGAAATCACAGCATCATGATCCGACAGATCACACGACTCACCACCCTGATGATTCTTCTGGCGGCGGCATTGCCCCTGTCAGCTGCCGACTCACCGTCACTGATCAACTGGATCGACGATGAGAAACAGGCCTTTGCCCTGGCGAAACAACGGAACAAGCCGGTGCTGCTGTACCTGGAAGCCGTCTGGTGTCACTGGTGCCATGTCATCGACAGGGAAACCTACGGCAACTCCGAGG
>CBDBVC010000057.1:0-16612 GCA_965212525.1 Lysobacterales bacterium | reverse complement strand
CGTCAACCTGATTCCTCCGGATTTGGCAACGGACTGCCCGGCCGAACAGCGCGACCTGAGGCAACAGCTGCTGCGTGCCATGAAAAACCTGACCGACATGGAACAGGCGGCATTCGCACTGCGTCATTATGAAGGCCACAGCATTCGTGAAATCTGTGAGCACCTGCAAATCAACCAGAATGCCTGCAAGCAGGCCATATTCAGGGCCGTGCACAAGATGCGCGATGCCCTCACCCCGGTAGCCGTCTCATGAAAACCATTACAGACAATGATCTGATCCTGCTCTACTACGGAGAGCACGAAGACCCGAACATGGCCAGCCTGGTTGCTGCCTCCGACGAGTTGCGTGCGCGTTTCGAGTCGCTGACTCAGGACCTGGATACGATCGAACAACTCAACCGTGTTGAACTGGATGATGAGACCATCGCCGAGAACATCTGGAACCGGCTGCAACCGGCGCTGCCAGCGATTGAGTCGGTATCGCTTGATCAGCATCGCGCTCGACGTGCCAGCAGCACAGAGGCGGGTCCACGCATCCGGCCGATACTGGGCTGGTCGCTGGCGGCAGCCGCCGTGCTGGTGCTCTCGGTGATTATCAGTGTGGCCGTTGTCCGCCTGTACCCACCCGAGGGAAACCACAGCGGTGACGGCATGCTTCTGGCCTCACAGGATCAGGACCTGATTTTCAACCGGGCACTGCAACAGCACCTGCAGTCCACCGACGTCCTGCTGACCCGTCTGGTCAACGAGGACGTCACCACGCCTGCGGTGCTGAGCAATGCATCGGGCCTGCTGGCACAGAACAGAATTTACCGGCAGCTTGCCAGCCAGCGGGGCAATGATCGCATCAATGCCCTGCTCACCGAGCTGGAGCCGCTGTTACTCGAATTGGCCAATGAACTACAAACCGATCCATCCCGCGACAGCCGCAGGCAGGCCGAACAGGACCTGTTGTTCAAGGTAAGGGTGATGGACAAGCAACTGACAACCAACCAGGGTGAATCCAATGCGATTTAAGAACCATTTCAAACACGATCAACGGATCACGATGATCCTGATTGCCTGCCTGAGCTGCCTGTTCGTACAGGTGGCCTGGGCCGTCAATGACAACTACGAGCGCGGCCAGGACGCACTCAAGCAGCAGCAGTGGCAGCAGGCGGTTGACGCTTTCCGTCAATCGATCAAGCAGGAAGAAGATGCCATCGATGCCGCCTATTACTGGCAGGCCTATGCCCTGTTTGCCTCCGGGCAGAATCGGGCCGCCAAGCGTGCCATCCGCGCGCTGATGCGTAACCACCCCGACAGCAAGTGGATCGACGATGCCGAGGCACTGTTGTTCGAACACGATGAGGAAACACGCAACCAGGCAATCACCGATGTCCAGCTGGACGATGAGCTGCGCCTGTTTGCATTGCAGCAGCTGATGCATTCGCGGCCGGAAAAGGCAATGCCGCTGCTGACCGAACTGCTTGAATCAAGCCAGAGCAGTGACGTCAAGCGCCACACCATGTTCATACTGGGAACATCCGGTCACGAAGATGCCAGCCGCATCATTGCCCAGTACGCACGCTCATCGGATGATGTGGAACTGCAGATGGCGGCCATCCAGACCATTGCCCAGGAAGCCACCGAGGAAAACATGACGCTGCTGCGCGAGCTGTATCGCTCCAGCAACAATGCCGAGATCAAGCGCAGCGTGATCAACAGTTTCATCATCGCTGACGATGCCCGGGGGCTGGTCGACCTGACCCGTAACGAATCCAATCCGGATCTGTGGCGTCAGGCCGTGAATGCACTTGGTGCCATGGAGGCAACTGGAGTACTGAAATCACTGTACGAGGCAACCAGTGACCTGGAAAACAAGCGCACGGTGATCCAGTCGATGGCTGTCGCCGATGATGTCGACGGACTGAAACAGATTCTCGACAGCGAGACCAGCGCCGAGATCAAGCGAGCCGTGATCCAGAGTCTGGGCATCCTTGATGAGACACTGTCAGAGGACTACTGGCGTGAGCTGTACGACAGTTACAACGACGAGGCCATCAAGACGGCCGTCATTGAAGCCCTGTCCATCCAGGAGGAGACCGCCGAAGTCCTGTACGAGATCGCCAGTCGCGAGGCCGCTCGCAGCCTGCAGCAGCGTGCCATCCAGGCACTGGCTGTCAACGAGGCAGAACAGCAGCTGTCACGACTGTACCAGTCGCTAGAGGATCTGGAGGTACGCATGGAAATCATCCAGTCAATGGGCATCCTCGAGACAGTTGAAGGTCTTGAAAAGATCATCGAAACCGAGACCAACAGCGCTCTGCGACTCAGTGCCCTGCGCTCGCTAGGCATCAATGATTCGGACGCCGCCGGCGATATCCTGCTCGACAGCTATAACGATGCTGACACCGAAACGCGCAAGGTGATCCTGCAATCGCTGATGGTCCAGCACAATGCCCACGCACTGATTCAGCTGATGCAGAGCGAGACAGACCCGCAGCTGAAGCGTGACATCCTGCAACAGCTGAGCCTGATCGATGATGATGAGGCCAGTGAATACCTGCTCAAGCTGCTGGAGAAAGATTCATGAACAAGCTGACACGACTGAATGGCATCAGGGGCCTGTTGATCAGCGGTCTGATGACCGCATCTGCCCAGGCGGCACGCTTCGACAACATCACCGTGAATGAACTGACCACGCCGTCTTCCGCCAGCATCGTCCAGCAGATCGGAGCAGTCGAAGATGACAGTTACTGGCTGGCCTATGAGGTGAAGGCTCAGCCCGGCGTACGATCTCCCTGCTGCTGGCGTGGCGACTGGCGCAAATCCGGTCAGGACTGGAGTAATCGGGAACAGCAATGCAATCTCGACACACGCATGAACGGTTTCGGCAGTCATCATGACTCGCCGCTGAGTGAGCACATCACGGTGCTGGCACGGATCGAATCCGGCCAGCCCACACGTCTGATGACCGTGGGTGATACCTGTCCTGTCACCGGGCCGGAGAGTACGGTATACCACGCGGGTATGGTCACGGCAGCCACCAGCAATGACTGGCTGGAAAACCTGGTGACCGGCTCTGAAACGCCCGACCGGGTCGGTGATCAGGCCCTGGCAGGAATTGCCATGACGGCCGGTGATGGTGCCGACGCCCTGCTGCTGGATTTTGCGAGCGAGAACAATCGGGACTACTCGAGCGAGGCCATCTTCTGGATGGGCGAGCTGAGACAGGACGCCGGCGTGGATGGTTTGCTGACGCTGTACGGGCAGCTGCCAGCCGGCAAGATTCGCCAGTCCATCAATTTTGCCCTCTCGGTCAATGGCAGCAAGCGCGCCATCGATCACCTGGTGAACATTGCCACCAGTGATGACAACAGCAGGCAGCGCGGTGACGCCCTGTTCTGGCTTTCCCAGTCTGACGCAGAAGACGAACATGGGCTTGAGGTGCACCGCCTGTTGCGTCAGGCGATCGACAGCGACCCGTCAAAGCAGGTTGGTGAACAGGCGCTGCACGGTCTGTCGGAGCTGGAAACCGATGCGGCGGCCGAAACCCTGATCGATGTGACGCGCCATCATCACAGTACCGAAACCCGTGCCACGGCGATGTTCTGGCTGGCGCAAGCCTATCCCGAACAGGCCGAGCAGGAAATTCTGGCTCAGATGTCCTCGCTCGAGAGCAGGAAGATGATCGAACAGGCCGTGTTCGCGCTCAGTCAGCTGCCCGACGGTCAATCCACCGATGCCCTGTTCAAGCTGATTCATGGCGAATATCCGAAGGCCACCAAGCGACAGGCCCTGTTCTGGCTGGCTCAGTCTGATGACCCCAGGGCAATCAGCCAGGTGGAATCATTGTTGCAGCAGTAGCCCATCGTGCATGGCCTGCTGCCAGGCTGGCAGGTTGTCGTCCAGGTCCATCTCGGTGATTTCACGCAGGGCCTGGAACACCCACAGCCTGACCTGATCTGGCTGCCCGTCCAGGGCGGCCAGATCCAGCAAACCGGGGATGGCCCGGTATCGCTCGGACAGGTGCAGCGTGGCGGCCGTGGCCAGCTGGCAGAATGCCCGCTCTCGCACCGCAAGAGCATCATCGCTGCCGGCGATGTCAAGCAGGGGAGTGATGACTTCCACCCCACCCAGTATACCGAGTGCATTGACGGCCCAGACACGAATTTCCGGATCCTCACTCAGCAGTTGCCACTGGATTTCATCAAAGGCACGACGGCGTTCTGCACCGCGGGCCGCAATCAGGCCAACCGACCAGATCGCCCAGGGGCGTGCCTCCGGTTCACTGGCGAAGCGGCCCATCAACTCGTCAATCTGGGCGGCGGACTTTTCCAGCGAAAACGATGCCAGGTAGATTTCGAAAGCTGCCATGCGCACTTCAAGTCGCGGCGAGGACAGAGCGGGTGACAACAACACCCTGAGTTTTTCGTCGTATTCGAACTGATCATGCCAGCTCGCTGACTGTTCGATGACGTATTCAGCTGCACCCTCGACCTGATTGATCACCATACCCAGTGCCCGATCGACACGCTGCCTCACCGGAAGCGACTCCAGCATGTTGCGGTGAAAATCATCAAGGACTGAGGCACTGCTGGTGCCGAACTGCCAGATCGGATCATCAATGGAACGTGCCAGCAGAAGATCGGATTCGGCATCAGCGAGAACCGTATCGTCCGCGATCACCACCGAATGGCCCGTGGCAATCATCAGGCTGCCCAGAGAAAGTGCCCATCTGTGTCTGAAGGATCTGTTCATCGCCTTTTCCGCATCATGGTCTGAACATCATCAACGGTAATCAACAACATTCGGGGTTAAGTCGTTCTCCCTCAGCAGACTTGACTCGGTGCCTCAATCCTCGAAACCGTCGGTAAAGATTGACCCGTTATCCGCGGCGACACAGTTGTAACAGACCAGCGCAAAATCCTGCGTCGGCGTCATGGGATCATAGGGATTGAGTGCATCACCAGTGACGTTGCTGGCGATGACCGAAATGTCGATCGCATTGCCGTTGTGCTGATCTGCACGCAGGAACACGGCCTCCATGTTGTTGATGCTATCGGCACTGCCGCCGGTGGCTGCAAAACCGTCGGACGCGAAGTCATTACCCAGGTAAGCGGTGCCTCCAGTACTGGCGGTCAGATCCAGGTCGTTGACCCAGGCCGGATTGGTACCGCCGGTTCCAGGCCCTGGCGCATCTGTCCAGACCAGCATCATGCGGACAGGATCGGCCGCATTTTCCGGCGTGAGTGTGACATCGAACTGCTGCCCCGAGCCGGTGAATACGTCCTGCTGATCGACCATCCAGACCGCATTGGGTGGGTTGATCACGGCATCCAGATCGACACGGCCCCAGCCCTGGGTACGATTGGGTCGCTGCTGAACGGTGTTGCCATCGGCATCGTTCATGCCTTCCAGGTTCATGGCAATCGCGCTGAACACGGCCTTGACCAGAGCCGGGCTCGGGTCTGTGCCCTGCTCGTTGCGATAGCGTTCCCAGAACAGCGCTACAGAACCCGAAATGACGGGTGAGGCCATGGAGGTACCGCACTTGAAACCGTAACCGGTCGCTGAATCCGGTGCGTCGGTACTGCAGCCGGGTGCAACAATGTGGGGCACCAGTCGGCCATCACAGGCCGGACCGTGTGCACTGTTTGAAGAGATATCGAAGATGTTCGTGGTTGGCGTACCACCCGAATAAAGACGCGTGGAACCAACGGCGAACAGGTTCTTGGCCTCATCCGGAGAACCCAGTGAGCTCGGTGCACAGGACCCGAAATTCCGGTCTCCGTTACCATTCATGATCGACCATACCGCAAGTACGGGCTGGTCCCCGGCCGCCTGTGGATCGGCATCGCGCGTGATGAAATCGATTTCCATGGTGGGGATGTCGTAACCCTGAGGCGTTCCGGTCGGGCCCCAGGAATTGTTGGTCAGCTGCGCACCACTGATGGCCGAGTCACGATAGATGATCAGCATGCCTTCGGGGATCATGCTGCCCGGCCCGCCACCTAGCAGGGGGTTGTATCGCTGTTCTACCAGCGAGGCCCCCGGTGCCACACCCTGTCCGCGCAGGAACCCGGCGCCATCGGTGACGCCACTGGCTGCCGTACCGGCGACCGCGCCAGCCACGTGTGTGCCGTGGGAATTGGTACTGTTGCTGCAGCTGGCACCCGGGCCAGTGCAGGCCACCATGTTGTCCACCAGGTCTGGATGCGAATCGAATATACCGCCATCGACAATGCCCACCGTCACACCATCACCGCTCAGGCCGGTGGGTGTCAGCCAGTCGAGATAGCCCGGGAAGATGACATTGCTGTTGTCGTAATTGCCGACAATGGATTGCTGGCTGGTTTCACTACGTGGGCCAGCACCGTCGCTGATTTTCTGAAGTGTGAACAGCCCCGGCAGCCTGGACAGTGTCAGATAGCGATCGCCGGGTGCAGTCAGGTGCACGATCGACAGGTGAGTCGTCAGGGCAGTGGTGCTGTGAATCACGGCGCCCGCCTGACGCATGGCCGTCGAAACACTGTCCTTTGTCGGACGGTGGATCAGCGCCATGCTGGGGATGTCATCCGAATCCAGTTGCCGCTGATCTGCAGGCACACGAAACGCGGACAGGAAATCTCCCGACCAGCGGATTTCGGAAATATTGTCTGTTTCAGCCATTGCCTCGGGAGTGCTCCAGACGATAAAGCTGAACGGATGCATGGCCTGAACCGGGGTGATGCCGCGCTGACGAAGTTTTTGCAGCCACTCGCCACGCACCGGGCCGGCAAACTGCACAAGATGAAAGTCGGCAGATGTCGATTGCCGTGCGGCAGTCCAGTCGGATTGCGGGAAGCCCGCCTGCGGATCCACTCGCTCACCATCCAGGTGATAGGCAAACGGCTGTTGACGACGCTCCACCCGGCCATGGTTGCCGATGCTGTCCGGTTGCAGTGAGGATTCGGGCATCCAGATGAATGCACCGTAGTCGATTGCCTGTGCCGGCAGATCCTGACGCAATGACTGATGCGGCTGGTGAACCCTGACCCAGTTCTGATCAATATCTGTTGCATGGGCGACCATCAACGGCATCAGCAAAATGATTGACAGGACAAGGCCACATGTCATCAATTTGCCCGCCTGATTCGGGCAACGGGGTGTCTCGATTCTGTATTTCTGATTCACGGACTGCCCTCCACAGTCATCCGACAAGCCGTGTATTAGAGATGACCTGTCGTGAAATTTCCATAAAATCAGCACAGTTTATCCTGAAATCAGAACAAAAATCGCGATCAGAGTGACAGTTTCTCCTTCAGTGACTGGCTGTGACGCCTCGAGACCTCAATTTCCCTGCCGTCCGACATGGTCAGCACCAGGCCCTGATTCCAGGGTTCGAGTGATTCGATTTCATTCAGATTGACGATGAATTGCCTGGAAACCCTGACGAAACGGTCTGCAGGCAATCGTGACTCGATACGCGTCAGTGATCGGTACACCATGGGCTTGTGATCGTCAAAATGAATGCGTGAATAATTCCCGGCACTTTCGAAATAGCGGATTTTTCGGGTCTCGATCAGCCAGCATCGATCACCATCGCGAACAAAGATGCGTCGGCTCACCGTTGCCTGATCCGGTGCATCAGGCAGCTGCTGCGTCGTCAGCCGGGACAGGCCACGTGCCAGCGATTCGGGTGTGATCGGCTTGAGCAGGTAATCGAGTGCATTGTGCTCGAATGCCTTGAGTGCGAACTCGTCATAGGCGGTGGTGAAGATCACAGCGGGAACATTGTCGAGTGTTTCAAGTAACTCGAATCCATCGCCACCGGGCATGTTGATATCGAGAAACAGCAGATCAGGATTGTGTTTGTCGATCGCCTCACGGGCTTCGCGAATATTGGCACACTCCTGGCAGACCTGAACATCGGGGTGCTTCCTGAGCAGCTCGATCAGTTCGTTTCTGGCCAGACGTGAATCTTCGATGATCAGCGCCCTGATCACATTGGCACCTCCTGAATCATTGGCATGGTGACTCGAACCTCGATCTGCCCGCCCCTGGGCTGAATCAGGCACGAAGCCCTGTCATCAAACAGCAGTTGCAACCTCTGCCTGATGTTCTTCAGCCCCAGCCCTGTCCCTGCC
Organism: Lysobacterales bacterium; assembly: GCA_965212525.1. Classification (GTDB taxonomy): domain Bacteria; phylum Pseudomonadota; class Gammaproteobacteria; order Xanthomonadales; family SZUA-38; genus SZUA-38. Next base: position 8,501 of record CBDBVC010000057.1, on the reverse strand, counting down.
GTATTCGAATCCAGCTGGCCCGGGTTGGCGACAACAATCTCGAGTTCATCGCCCCGTTGTCTGATTTGCAGGGACAGCTCTCCGCCCTGTTCGGCCCGGTCGATGCCGTGACGAATGGCGTTCTCCACCAGCAGCTGGATCAGCATCGGCGGCACATGGCATCGTTCCGGATCAACGCCAATGGATTCGGTGAACTGCAATCTGTCTTCATACTGGATACCGGCCAGTTCGATATAACTGTGCACCACATCCAGTTCCTGTTGCAATGACTGCAATTGCTGCTTCAGGCTCAAGAGCGAATACCTGAGTATGCCGGACAGGTTGGTGATCATCTGCCGGGCGCGACTGATGTCTTCGAGCATCAGTCCCCTGATGTTGTTCAGCGCATTGAACAGGAAATGGGGATTGAGCTGGCCGGTCAGCAGATCCATCTCGGACTGCTTCAGCTGCAGTTCCAGTTCACTCTGAACATGCAATGACTGTTTCAGATCCCTGAAGGCACAGATGGTCGAATAGATCACACCCCAAAGCATGATCAGAATGGTCATGATCATCCAGTTGCCGTACACCTGTGTCATGAAGAATACCAGCGTACTGCTGTAGTCCATGAGAATATAGTAAAGCCCGATACAGAGCAGGATCAGTGAGGAGGAGGCAAATCCGAAAATAACGGCCAGCAGCGCCAGACTGAACCAGAATCTGATCCGACTGATTCTGGCACGACGCAACCAGTGGATAAGCACGCGGTAGAGCAGACAGATTGCGGTGTTGATGATGAGCAGAATGACACCGGACACAATGGCGTGCTCGAGCGATTCCACCGATGCCACCACGCGCATGGCAATGTTGGTAATGATGAACACACTCCAGCCCAGCACATGAAAGAGCCAGAACCAGGCATCAAGCCGGGGCGGGTCTGCCAGCGCTGGCAGGCCGTGGCGGTTTCGGTTCATTGTGTTGATGACATCTCCCCTGAATGCGTCGTTTCGGCTGCCGTCAGAAACGCTTGCCAAGCCAGTCGGAAATGGCCATCAGTGCCCGTGGTGAAAAGGTTTCCTCCAGTTTGGCATATTCGGTGGTGGCCCCTGTTTCACTGCTCTGAAACAGGTGGTTGAGTCCGTCCAGGCGTATGATTTCATAGTCGTCATGACCGCTGCTCTCGAGCATCCGGCGAATACCGCCCAGATTGGAATCGACTTCGACCTGCAGATCCACACTGCCGTTGATGGCCACAAGCGGCGTGGACACCCTGGAAAAATAGCGGGCCGGATCGTAAGCCAGGAAAAACCTGAACCAGGGACTGTCGTAGGTTTCCAGCTCTCGGTCGAGCTGGATCTGCTGCTGCTCGGGATCCGAGATACCATTGGCTGCGTAGTTGTCACGCATCATCTGACGGATCTCCTCAGTGATGGGTGTCTCGGGCGATAGTGCACCAATGGCACGATACAGCGCCTGATTGCGTTGTCGCGCTTCGTCCAGCCCTTCGATTTCGCCAGCGGTCGCCCGGCTGATCAGATAGCCCTGGTCGGACAGCAATTGATGGATGGGTACTCCCGGACCTGCCAGCAGCACCAGAAAGGCCAGATCATCGCGCTCGGCTGCCAGCATCGGCGCGATCATGCCGCCTTCGCTGTGCCCGATCAGGCCAATGCGGTGTCTCCCCGACTCGGAGACCAGATCATCGCGCGAATAAATGTAATCCACTGCGGCACTGATGTCGGTGACAAAATCTTCCGAGGTGGCCGTACTGAAGTCACCGGTGGATGATCCGGTGCCGCGGTCATCCATGCGCAACACCGCGTAGCCCAGGCGCGTGAGGTGATCGGCGATGACCAGAAAGGGCTTGTGTCGAAACAGGGTTTCATCACGGTCCTGCGCACCGGATCCGGTGATCATGACGGCAACGGCACGAGGCGCTGCATCCCGTGGCCGGGTCAGTGTGCCGGCCAGCGTGATGCCGGCCTCGTCATTGCTCACACTCACCTCTTCAGCCTGATAGGGAAATGGTGGCTCGGGTGTTTGCGGGCGCGCTGACAGTTCCCGCTTCACTTCCTCCCGCCCCAGCACCAGCTTGAACTCACCCCCGCCCTGGGCGAAGGAGCCGATAATGCTTGAGTGATCGGCAACCATGCGGCCGCTGTACCTGACGCCCAGTTGTTCGATAGTGAATGTCAGTGTGCCGTTCTCGAAACTCACCTCATCGATACCGATACCGAAGGCCGACTGGTCCGGACTGTCTCCAGTGGCCGTCAGCTGACCCGATTCATTGCTGACATGGATGACGAAGGCCAGCGGGTTGTCAGGAATCCTGATCAGCCCGTTCCAGGTACCGGTGACATGGTCCGGGTCACTGGAATCACTGACCGCAAATGTCGGGTCACCGACACGGTTGAATGTCAGGTCGAACACCGAGCCCTGGATGAACTTGCCGACGACCGTTGCGGATTCCGAATCCAGTGTCCCTTCATAGTGGATACCCAGATTCGACAGTTCGAACAGGAGCTTCTGATCATCGAATTCGACTTTCGTCATGGCCATCCTGTAGACGCCCTGGCTGGGTGAATCGAGTGAGCCCAGTTGCGTACCGTCCTTCTCGGACAAGTGAATCACCAGTGGCAGCACATTGTCGCCCACGGCAAGTTCACTCTCCCAGTCGCCTGCCAGGTTCGGCTGTGCACACAGCGTGACACTGAACATCAGCATCAGGAAAAAGAGCAGCGCGTGACTGATCCGTTTGGTTTTCATGACTGTCATTGTTTGGCTCTCCTGCAGCTAGATGATGACAGCATGATGGAAATTTGTCAGGCGCGGGATTCTTTATGATAAACGGCCAGAGTGAATGATTGACGGGAGTTCCGCTACGTCAGATCTCAGACCGTGAGCAGGCAGCAGGATATCTGATATGATCATTCAACTGAGACCCATAGCAAGTATTCATGGATCAAGCCGCATCGTTTTTACCGAAAATCTGCTCCGGTTCAGGCTGATGAGACTGGCCATCATCCGAGACATACCCACGGCGCAGTTCAACAGCATTGTCTCGGAGCTGATCGATTGCGGCTGGAGGAAACGGTACGAATACAAGGGATTTGATGCCTGGATCGATTACGGCTGCATCAGGCTGAAGCAAGGTGGGCATACCCTGACCTGTGAATGGGACAACTGGTTCGAGGGCAGCATTCGGGGGCCCAGGGTCATTATTCGTGAACTGGCAGCGGACCATGGCCTTGTCGCAAGTGATCGACTGGACGAGGATTGTTCCGCCCCGGGCTCTGAATGACCGAGTTCTCTGGCTCACTGGATTCAGGGGTCAGTTTCTGCCTTCGAGATAGCCCTTCGCATCGGCCAGCGCATTGCGGCTACGCACGAACATGCCGTTGCCGCGACCGATCTCCCGGCCCTCATCGTCAGTCAGCACCGCCTCGGCGATGATCTGGCTGCGATTGCGGTTGACCACCCGGCCCATGGCAGTCAACTCACCCGCCACCACCGGTCGAGTCATGTAGGTGGTGAATGAGGTGGTCAGCACAAATACCGATTGTTCCAGTGAGCTGGCGGCGAAAAACGCTGCATCATCGAGCATCTTGAAATAGATCGAGCCGTTGTACCGCGCCCGCCGAGTGATGATACCTGTCGGTCGCCATGATCCGAATTTCGGCTGTGGCCTCGGTGACAGTCATGACTGGCTTGTAGAACTCATTGACCGGCGCTGCTGCATACATGCTTTCCAGACAGCGATAGTGTTGTTCGGGTGACATGATGTCGACAGTCTCCTGTGAAAGTGTGATTGTCACAAAAAAGGCCGGCATCAGCCGACCTTTTCACCTTACATGGAAAGTCCGTTTCAATCATCATCCGGAACATCGACACGCCCGACCACATTGCGGTGCCTGATGCCTCCGCTGGTGTCGCTTCCTACCGAGAAATCGCCGGCAATATCGGCCACATAAATCGATCCGGAACTGTCGCGGTCAACACGAACATCGGCTTCGACTGATTCGATATCAATATCACCCGAACTGTCGCTGTGGACCAGAACCCTGCTGCTGACATTGCTGACCTCGATGTCACCGGAGGAATCCTCCAGTTCGACCTGACCATCGACACCGTCGATTTCAAGATCACCGGATGAATCCTTCACATCCAGATCTCCCGAGACGTTGTAGATTTCCAGATCACCGGAAGAATCACGCACTGTCAGGGTGGCGACATCACGGATTTCGGCGTCGCCGGAACTGTCACTGACTTTCAGTTCGATGGAATCGGGAACGGTGATGGTGAGATCGACATAGGCATAGTTGTTGCCCCAGCCCCAACTGTCGGTGTCCGGCATGGCTGTCTCGACAAAGGCCCTGTCGCCGCGCTGCCCGGTTTTCAGTTCAAACTCATCCAGCCATTTCGCTTTTGACATGCAGGCCACACCACTGACGCGGATCTCGCTGTCGTCCGAACTGCCGATGACCCTGAGGTCCCCGGCATTGACTTCGATGTCGATCAGACTGACATCCTCCAGTGAGACCACCTGGTCGATATCCTGTCGGTGATCACAATCATCCCAGGCCATCGCCGTGGTGGACAGCCCTGTCGATGCCAAGCCAGCAACAGCCAGGCTCACGGCGGCTGTCAGTGCAGTCAATCTGGTTTTCATCCCACTCTCCAATGTTGTTTGCCAATACGCCTTAGACGCAATACCAGACAAAACGTTACATTTTTTTCGAGCAGCAGGCATGTGCCCATGGACCTGGATACAGGGCCGGAGAACGGGTGGTCTGGACAGCGCCTAGTTCATGCCCGGGAAGGATGACACCTTTCTGACTTCAAGATCGGGGAATGAATCCACCACCTGAACGGTGAAATCTGGAAATGATGACACTTCCTGCCACTGGCCACATTCGTCGGGAAAGGAAGAAACGAACTGCACGTCGATATCTCCGAAGGACGAGACGTACTTGATCTTGATATCCGGGAACGAGTCAACGAACTCCACCTTGCCGTGCAGTGTGATGCCGTTCCATTCACAGTCATCATCGTCAGAAGATGATGCCGACGAAGAACTGCCCGAAGAGGATCGGGTCGCCGCAATCACCTCACCCATCAGATCGCCTTTGGACGGGCCTGAGTCAAACGGGTTGCCGGCCATGATGGCCACCAGCAGAACGCCGACAACCACGGCGATGCCGATGAGTACCTTCTTGTCCAGCTTGTTCAGAAAATCCTTGTTCATGTGTGCTTCCCCACTCAACTATCCTGAACCCGATCATAGCAGTCGTCGCGCAAGTGGTCATCCCGTTCGAGTGCTGGTACAGATGCCTGAATCAGGTCGATCCGTACAGGATTGCGAGACTGATACGTCTCGGGCAAACGCTGGCAACTGCTGGGCAAGCGTCCGGCCAGGCGATAACGCACGCGACCAACCATGTCATAACAGCCGTCTCTGAGTCGTTTCGGCACACACTTCAGAACAGCTGCTGCCAATGGCCAGAGTCCACCCATTTCATCGAGCAGGCCAATGACGGCCGATGACTTGAATCTGAGTTCGCCCTCGCGGGGTCACCAGTACGATGCTGTCATCCTCGGGACAATCACCCCGGTAGCCTTCGAACATGGGGTGATCCTGTGGTGCGAACAGCAGATCCTGCCGCTGGTCTTCTGCCAGCACAAAACGAACCGTTGCATTGCAGAAGGCACAATAACCGTCGAAGAACAGGATCGGTTGACGAACCTGAGCCGGTTCAGTCTGCTGGCGCCGGTTGGACCCGAGCCATCGATAATCAAATGTGAGTGCATGAATCAGCAGCATGGGGAAGGTCAGATCGGCAAAATTCAGAAAAGTGAGAAAGCCGAACTGGATCAGCAGCATCGTCAGCCAGGCAAACAGGCGTGTCGGTCGCCACAGTGCCAGCACAATAAACAGCACTTCGATCCACATCACGGTCCAGGTCAGCAGTTTCAACACAACCGGCATCGACAGCAGCCACTCGCGCAGCACGTGATCGCGTGCCAGCGGATTGCTGAGCACTCGTTCGATGGCAGAGCCATCAAGCCAGGACGGACTCAGCAGTTTGGTGTAACCCGAGTAGGTGTAGGCCACGGCCAGCATGACCCAGGCGGCCAGCCACAACCCATTTGGCAGATGCCATTTTGACCAGGCTTCGGCATCGCCTCGTGCATGCCAGCTGGCAAACGCCCCACGTGGTACAAAAAGATGCATGATCAGCAACCACCCCACCACCGGCAGGGATGGATTGGCGATCAGCGGATTGCGCGCATAGAGCCAGCCCAGGATGAGCGCACCGGCCAAGGCAGCCAGTCTATCGCGGTAGCCAAGTGCCAGTGCCAGACCACAGGCGGCACCGACGGAGAGCAGCAGACTGACCATCGCTGGTGTGTCCACAACGGACAGGGGGTTGGGCAGGATGCCCATCAGAGGGCTCAGTGTCGCCGGAAACACACCGGCCGCGCTGAACAGTTCTGCACCCCAGGGGAGCAAATGCAGAAAATGCACCAGCAGATAGCCACCCAGGAAGAATCGAATCAGACTGTATTGTGCCCCACTGACCGGGGCCGCTGCATCGAGTTCAAAGTCAGGCCTTCTCACAAATCACCTCCAGACTGTCGGGATACGGGTGTTGCGGGGTTCTGCATCGTTCTTCTGCCAGCTGCCATAATCGACCACCATACGATCCACAGCGGTATCGTGATCAAATCCGAGCTCACTGATGACACCACTGGCTGAACAGAAACCGGATTGTGCAACCGACTGCCACATGTCGGCTGTGTGTTCCGAGGTCGACAGGATTGGCCCGTAGGCAATGGCAGCACCAATACACATTACGACGGTTGTACGGACCCTGCAGCCCGCGATAATTGGCCGGATTCAGCGTGAGCGTCTGCTGATGACCGTCTATCCAGAAGACGGTCAGCGTGAAAGTGGACGAGAAGGTCTCGTAACCGTCGTGCGCGGTAAACACCTTCATCGCCGGAGTCGTGTTGGTCACTGCTGCGACCGCAGACAGTTTTTTCCAGCCTGCGACGTCGGCCACGACCTTGACCGTGGCGAGGACGAGCAGCAGGATCGTTGCGATTCTGATTTTCATGATTTCAATCTCCTGCCCAGTAACAGGGCGCTGAGTCGACGTTCCCCCTCGTCAGGGAAACCGACATCGACTTGGATGTCTTTCGGGTTGCTGAAGGTACCGAACAGGATGTCCCAGATCGGCAGGTCGGCATAGTTGCTGCGGTGTACGCCTCGCTGGTGATGAATGCGGTGCATTTCCGGACGCTGGATCAGGTAACCGAGCCAGTGTGGTGTCTTCAGGTTCATGTGATAGAACAGTTCGGCCAGACCCGTAATCAGGACAGTCAGCACAGCCGCTGCAGGCGTCACGCCAAGCAACAGATACAGTATCGAGCTGGACAACAGGCCGTTGATCACCACTTCCAGCGGATGCTTGTAGAAGCTGGTGATGACTTCGAGCCTGCTGGCACTGTGATGCGTCTGGTGCAGGACAAACCAGAGCACAGGCACCGAATGACGTGCGCGATGCCACCAGTAATAGATGAAGGTTATGACAAGGTAGCCGCACAGCACCTGCAGCGGCAGCGACACATGAGCCAGTGAGATCAGATGCCATTGTGAGAACCAGGTATCCCAGGTGTGTGCGCCCAGCCAGGCCACCAGGGCCTGCATCGCGTTGAGCAGGGTGCAGCGGCCATACCAGCCACTGACAACAGGCAAACGGGTATTGGGGGAGACCTGTTCAAACAGCCAGAGTACGGCCACTGCGATAAGGACAATGATGATCGTGTTCATGGCGTCAGTCTGTTATCTGGTACTTGATCAGGCAACTGAATGACTAACAGTGGTTGGATTTAATATAATTAGTATCGTAATATGATACTCAACCACATAACGGAGACAGCTGATGAGACAGACACGAGCGTACACATGGCACTCAAGCAGATGTTGCGCAAACGATCGCTGACCTACGCGGATGTGGCTGGGGTGATTGATGTATCCGAATCCAGCGTCAAGCGCCTTTTCTCGAAAAACCAGCTGTCATTGCAGCGGATCGAACAGATCTGTGACTGGATGAACATCGACTTTGTCGAGCTGGCTGATCTGTCGCGGCGAGCCGAAAAACGGCTGACGCACCTCAGTGATGAACAGGAACGCAGCCTGCTTGCCGACCCCAAGCTGTTTCTGGTGGCCTACATGCTGGTCAATCAGTGGACCGAGGGCGAGATCACCGAACTGTTCGATTTTGACGAAACCGACATGATTCGCATGCTGGCCAAACTCGACCGGATGGGCCTGATCGAACTGCTGCCACTGAATCGTGTACGACTGCTGACGGCACGCAACTTTGCCTGGAACCCCAAGGGGCCTGTTGCGGAATACGTGCGCAAGGTGGTGCTGAAGGAATTTCTGCATTCCACCTTTACCCAGCCGGGTGAGAAGATGGAATTTGTCAGCGGTATGCTGTCACGGGCCGCCATAC
>CBDBVC010000056.1:0-15303 GCA_965212525.1 Lysobacterales bacterium | reverse complement strand
ATATCGGGACGATCATCGGTGGCCAGTGGACTGACCACAAAGCCACCTGCCTCTGCAGCGTTTGAAGACGCCGGGCCATTCCTGGTAAGCAGGTATCGTAAACCCGCTGTCAGGTCATTCAGGGTGTCGTAGGTGATGGCCTCACGGCTGGCAACCAGCGTGCAAATATCCAGGTGATCCTGGAGGTTAGCGCCAACACCAGCCAGGTCAGCCTCGATTTTCAGCCCCAGGCTTTCAAGGTGTTGTGCAGGACCGATCCCAGACAACATCAATAACTGCGGTGAGTTAATCGCGCCACCACTCAAGATGACTTCATCTGCACGCACATCAACTGCGTTTCCATCCCGAATCACCCGGATGCCTTGTGACCTGCCTCCCGACAGCAGTACTTTCGTTGCCATGGCGTTGGTCCAGACGTCCAGGTTCGGACGTGTGAGAGCGGGTTTCAAAAATGCGACAGCGGTACTTGCCCTTCGTCCGTCGCGCTGGGTGACCTGGTAGTAATCCACGCCTCGTTGGTGAGCACCATTAAAGTCATTGGTGCGGGGGTGGCCAGCCTGTTCCGCGGCATCCAGGAAAACGGCACTAAGTGGGTTCGTGTAACGCAGCTTCGAGACAGCCAGCGGACCACCACCACCGTGGTACTCGGATTTCCCCAGAAAGTGATCTTCAGACTTTAGGAAATACGGAAAGACAGATTCCCATTCCCAGCCGTCAGCACCATTGGCCGCCCAGTGGTCGTAATCAATGTGGTGGCCACGGCAATAACACATGGCATTGATCGCGCTTGAACCGCCAAGCACCTTGCCCCGGGGCCAGTACAACTTTCTGCCGTTGAGCTGCTCCTGTGCCTCAGTCTCATAGCCCCAATTTAAGTGTGGGTGCCTCACCAGTCGCGTGAATCCCGCGGGTATGTGAATGAATGGGCTTTTATCTTTGCCACCGGCTTCAATCAAAAGCACCTTTCGACCCGGATCTTCAGAGAGCCGGGCGGCAAGCACACAGCCGGCGGAGCCGGCGCCAACGATGACGGTGTCGAAATCCATACGCTTCCGTATTTTGGGGCCAGCGAATGATAGTGCAAGTGATTTTTTTTACAAGTTGACGGTCTTATTTGTGACGTATGGATTCAATTTTGCGACCGACAATGAACACGATCGGCAATGGCGGGTAAAATAGCTCAATGACACTGACTCGAATTTCCCTATCCAACCCGGTGGCTGTTGCGGTGGGTTGCATCCTGATTGCGATTTTCGGCTTTATCAGTCTCAGTCGATTGCCAATCCAGATGACACCGGACCTGGAACGACCGATCATTTCAGTCTCGACCGGCTGGCGTGCTTCTGCACCGAATGAAATTGAGTCGGAAATACTGGAGCCGCAGGAAGATGTGTTGCGTAGCATTCCCGGGATGGAGCGCATGTCTGCTGTTGCCAGTTATGGCCGAGGCAATATTACCCTTGAATTCGATATCGGCTCGGATCTTGACAGGGCCCTGATTGAGGTTCTGAATGCGTTGAACCAGGTTCCAAGGTATCCGGTTGATGCGCTCGAACCGGTAATCACAGTTGGCGGGAATCGCTTTGATGCAGTGATTGCCTGGTTTTCCATCAAACCCGCTGAAGGCAATACCCGTCCGATTGAAAGCTACCAGGATTTTGTCGAGGATGAGATCGTCACGAAGTTTGACCGCATTCCCGGCGTTTCGGAGACCGGTTCATTCGGGGGGGCGCAAACATGAAGTGCGCATCACTTTTGACCCTTTCAAAGCAGCGAATATAGGTCTGGACCTGACGGAAATCGCGGCTGAGCTGGGCACCAATGCGGACGTCTCCGCAGGCCTGAACGAGGTAGGGAAACGACAGTACACCCTTAGATTCAGCGGTAAATACAGCATCGATACGCTGGGTGAGCTGGTGTTGGACTGGCGGGAAGGAAGGCCGGTTCTGTTGCGTGATGTCGCCACTGTCAACCTGGTCATGCAGGACGTTTCATCGATTCTTCATCAGTCGGGTGAGCGTTCGCTGGCGCTGAACGTCTCGCCGGAACCGGGTGTTAACGTCCTGGAGGTGATGGCTGAGATAAAACGAACCGTCGTCGAACTGCAGGAAAATGAGCTCAAACGAGCGGGTCTCGTGATGGCGCAGAGCTACGACGAGACGGTCTACATCAACTCGTCCATCAACATGGTCCGGAACAACCTGCTTCTGGGGGTCTCACTGGCCATCGTTGTCCTCTGGTGGTTCCTCAGGCGCTTCAGGGCGACCCTGATCGTGGCGTTTTCCCATTCCTTTTGTGTCTGTTGTGTGCGTTCATGGTTTTGAATGCCACCGGCCGAACGTTGAACATCATTTCACTTGCGGGCCTGGCTTTTGCAGTCGGGATGGTGCTGGATGCTGCCATTGTTGTTCTTGAAAATATTTTCAGGCAACGAGAGCGGGGCCTGAGGGGTGATGAAGCCTCACTAAGGGGCACCAGCCAGGTCTGGGGTGCACTGCTGGCATCGACGGCAACAACGGTTGCCATTTTCATGCCTGTGATTTTCCTTCAGGACGAGGTCGGACAATTATTCGGGGACCTTGCGATCACGATATCAGCCGGCGTGGTGGCATCGCTCCTGGTCGCAGTGACTGTTCTGCCAACTGCAGCATCCAACTGGATCAGGCGCGAGGGAATCGAAGACGTACACAGCGGCTGGTGGCGTTGGGTGACAGATCATGTGATGAACTGGACTGACTCACCGCGTAAACGCTGGAGTTGGGTTGCCGGACTCACTGCCCTGCCAATTGCATTGGCGATATTTCTGTTGCCGCCGACCGATTACCTGCCTGAAGGCAAGAAGAACATGGTCTTTGGTTTTGTCCTGACCCCGCCCGGCATGGGGATGGAAACGATTGAAGATGAGTTCCTCGACGAAATTAACCGGACGCCTGGCACCGTACCTGTCCGGTGAGAAGCAACCACAGGTCAGGAACTACTTCCTGGGCGCTGCGCGGGCCTGGGGGACCTTTTTCGGCGCGTTTGCGCAGGACCCCAAGGAGATGGACGAACTGATCCCAATCATCAACCGCGACATACTCAACGGTTTTCCAGACAGTTTTGCATTTGCCGGGCGTGATCCGATCTTTTCCCGGCAGCCGGGGTGGCAGACAGGTGAACATTGACCTTTCGGCAGACGATTTTTATTCCCTGTTGGCTGCGGGCAGGGCAGGGTTTGGGGCGACCATGCAGGCGATTCCGGGTGCTCGAATACAGCCTTCACCCGGGCTGGACCTGGCGGAGCCTGAATTGCGCTTTATTCCCGATGATCGCCGTATCGCAGAAGTAGGATGGAATCGTTCAAGGGTTGCAACCGTGGTCCGGGCCATGGGCGACGGTGCATTCATCGGTGAATATTTTGATGGCAGGCGTCGCTACGATATCGTTCTCAGGGCAGAGGACTGGTACTCGCCGGAAGAACTGACCGCGCTTCCCGTTGCAACTTTGAGAGGCGAAGTCCTGGCAATCAGCGAACTGGCCAGGTTGGAGCGAACCGCAGGACCATCGAGAATCCAACGAATAGACCGACAGCGAACCTTGTCCCTTCAGGTTACCCCTCCGCCAACCATGCCTCTTGAGGAAGCGCTGAACATCATTGAAGAGCAGGTCGCGCCGGCGATTCTGGCCAATCTGCCTGAAGAAGGTTCAATCACATACAGGGGGACAGCTGAGGCCTTGTCCGAGGCCTTGTCGAGTCTTTCCGGCAGTTTTGCACTTGCCGTGGTGATTCTTTACCTGCTGATTTCAGCTCTGTTCAGGTCGTTCAAGGATTCCCTGCTTGTCATCCTGACCATCCCAATGGCAACGGTCGGGGGCGTTCTGGCCCTTAGGGCCATGGATCTTGCGTTGATTGCTTCGGGTGGCCAGCAAATGGACCTCCTGACTATGATCGGGTTCGTTATCCTCTTGGGTTTGGTGGTAAACAACGCCATCTTGTTGGTCTACCGGGCCCGCGATGCGGAACGCGAAGGCATGTCACGGCGGGATGCGGTTGAAAATGCAGTTCGCCTGCGCCTGAGGCCGATTCTCATGAGCACCATGACGAGCATATTCGGAATGTTGCCCCTGATGCTGATACCAGGCGCCGGAACCGAGCTTTACCGCGGACTTGCCACGGTCATTGTTGGAGGCATGCTGATCAGCGCGCTGTTCACACTGTTGCTGTTGCCCAGCCTGCTGAGAATGAACGAAGAGCGGGTCCCTGCGGTCAGGAACCAGGAAGGTCTGCCTGCGCAGGCATAAAGGATACGAATTCCATAATGATCATTAACTGGCTAGTCAGGGCAATTATTCTACTGGCGTTCTTAATGGGAACCGCCTGGGGGCAAGGTGACCTGCCAGGTGCCCTTGTGAAAGTTGCACCTGCCGAAATCAAGAAGCTGGCGCCCGTATCTCTGGTTCCCGGGACGGTTATCAGTCGTGATGATGCTCACCTGGCAGCGGAAGTCGAGGGCCGACTGATTACAGGTTGCCGAAGTGGGCGACCTGTTTGAGGCAGGGGAACCGGTAGCGCGCATTGATGATACCCGTCTGAAACTACTCGAACAGGAACTTGTGGCTGAGATTGCTCGGGCAGAAGCGCGTGTGCGGTTCCTGGAGGGTGAGGAAAAACGTTTCGCAAAGCTGGCCGAGTCAAACCTGGCGGCGACCACTCAACTTGAGTCCACCCGTTCAGACCGGGACGTTGCCATTGGTGACCTGGCGGTTGCAAATGCCCGCTATGCACAAAATGCAGATTCACAGGCCCGGACCAAAATTCTGGCGCCGTTTGCCGGGGTCGTGGTGGAACGCGTCAAGCGGCCAGGCGAGCGTGTGTCGGAAGGTGATGACGTGTTGCGGCTCGTGGACCAGGAACACCTTGAAATTGTGGCACGTGCGCCGCTCGAGTTTTATGGCTACGCCATGCCTGGACAGGTGCTGGAGCTGCGTGCAGGCAAACGGACAGCAACCGGAGTGGTTCGCACTGTCGTTGCCGTTGGTGATGCAAACACACACCAGTTTGAAGTTCGCCTGGATATCGACAGTGGCGTGTTCCCGGTTGGGCAGATTTTACGGGTTGCTATTCCTAACGATGAGCAACGCGAAGTGCTTGCTGTACCGCGTGACGCACTGGTTCTGAGACCGGACGGCCAAAGTGTATTTGTGGTTGATGAAAGTAGTGCTGCGCAACAGGTCGCAGTCACCACCGGTGTGGGTTCTGGTGATCATATCGAGATCTTCGGAGACATCTCGGCCGGCGATCAGGTCATCATTCGTGGCAATGAACGTTTGCAGCCAGGGCAGTCTGTAAGCATCATAGATACCTGAATTCAATCACAACTGGCCTTTTCATGGCTGAAGCTGCTGCCCCGCCGGGCGAAAATTTCCTGGAAAGACTGGTTCGTGTAGAACATGGCGAATGGCCGCGCCTGCTGATTGCATTCACCTATTTCTTTTTCCTCCTTGGCGGTTATTTCATGCTGCGACCCATTCGCGGCACGGTTGCATCCAATAATTCGGAAATTCTGCACCTTTTGTACACTGGCACATTCATCACCATGCTGGCGATCGTGCCTGTCTTTGGTTTCCTGGTTTCGCGTTTCAAAAGAGGCCAGTTTATTCCGGCAAGTTACCTGTTTTTTGTCGCTTGCCTGACGCTTTTTATCATCGGCTTTAAAGACGAAGCGACCCCGCAGTGGATCCAGCGATCTTTCTATATCTGGCTCAGTGTCTTTAACCTGTTCGTGGTTTCGGTGTTCTGGAGCTTCATGACGGATGTGTTCCGTCCAGGGCAGGCACAGCGCCTGTTTGGCGTCATCATGGCGGGCGGCAGCCTGGGCTCGATCGTGGGGCCACTGCTGACGTCCAGCCTGGTGACTTCCGGTGGCTCACGCGTGGTTATGATCACAGCGGCGGGTTGCCTGCTGGTTGCGACCGGACTGGCCATATTCCTGGGTCGCTATGAATCCACTACCCGACACCAGGAGCCGGAAGTAATCGGCGGCGGCGTTTGGCAGGGCGCCATTCGGGTTTTCCAGTCGAAATACCTGCTCTATGCCTGTCTGCTGATGTTGCTGCATAACCTGGTTTCCACATTCCTTTTTAACGGAATGGCGGTTTTGGTCAACGAGCATATTGTCGGATTCGAGGAGCGCACCCGGTTTTTCAGCTACCTGGACCTGGGTGTGCAGATCCTGGCGTTTACCTTCCAGTTCTTCATCACATCGCGACTGATCGGAAAGCTCGGTATGAGTGGGACACTGGTGCTGATTCCTGCTCTTTTTGGCGGGCGGCTTCATTATTCTGGGCAGCGCGATGGGCCTGGTGCTTTTCGCCGCTGTTCAGGTAGCCCAGCGTTCTATGAACTACGGTGTGCTTGGTCCTGCCAAGGAAATGTTGTTCACGGTGGTGGATCGGGAATTGCGCTACAAAAGCAAGAACTTCATCGACACGGTGGTTTATCGCGGAAGTGACGTGACTGCCAGCTGGATCTTCAAGGGACTGACCACAACGGGAATGTCGGTTGGCCAGATGACCTGGTTATACCTGCCTTTTATGGGTTTGTGGGCCTGGGGTGCCTGGCGACTCGGCAAGACCTACCAGGGGATGCGCAATTCTCAGGATAATGCCGACGGGACCTCCACAGAACCCTGACCGATGGGATGAAATCGTGGTCCGTGGTTTGTTTCCACAACCTCTACCCTGCAGTCATAAAGTTTCTCCAGTAACTCACCATTGAGCATTTCGGGGCTGGGCCCGGCCTGCCATTGACCGTTGCCAAACAGCATCAGGATGTGACTGCAATGCCTGGCTGCCAGGTTGACGTCATGCAAAGCGCTGACAACTGTCTTTTTGTTATCGGTCACCATCCGGGAGGCAATATCCATGATCTGCAACTGATGCCGCAGGTCCAGGTGGTTGGTGGGTTCATCGAGCAGGAAAATATCAGGATCCTGGACCAGTAAAGATGCAAATGCCAACCTGCGTGCTTCGCCCCCTGAAAGCGTGGTGACTTCCCGGTTGGAAAAGTCACTCAGGCCCACCGAGTCAAGCGCAGTTTTTGCAATCAACATGTCTTTGTTGCTTTCCCTTTGCCAGCGTTTCAGGTGCGGGTGTCGGCCGGTAAGCGCAATCTGCAGTGCGCTTGAATCGAACAGGTAAACCGTATGTTGTTGCAGCATCCCCATTTTTCGGGCAATTTCCTTTCGGGTCATTTGTGTCATCGATCGGGATTCAATGCTGAGAGACCCTTCATTCGGCGGCAGAAGGCCGGCCATGCACTTGAGCAGGGTGGTTTTACCAATACCATTGGACCCGAGCAGTCCCCAGAATTGACCACGACCCAGTTCAATATCGAGAGCGCGAGCAACCGGAATATCGGCAATGCTCACTTCAAGACCGCTGCAGTGGAGCAAGCTCATGATTTTAGCCTGGCCTTGTTGAGTAATAATAAGAACAGGGGTACGCCCAGAACGGCTGTCACCACGCCAACCGGTAGCTGGCGAGGGGCCAGGATGGTTCTTGCCAGGGTATCTGAAACGACCAGGAACAAACCCCCAAACATGACCGCCGCAGGCACCAGGACACGGTGGTCAGCACCCCAGTAGCATTCGTGTCAGGTGCGGAACGATCAGCCCCACAAATCCCACCGGGCCAGCCAGTGAAAACGGCCGTAGCGGTCAGCACAGAGGCCAACAGGTAAATCAGCCACAAAAGCCGGTCTGTGTTTTCGCCAAGCAGTCGGGCAGTTGTCTCACCCATCGCCAGCACATTCAGGCTGCGCGCCAGAATCATCACAGTGATCAGCACGATCAACAGTACGCCGACCGGGACCGGGCCGGGTGTGGTATGGGACACGTCACCCAGCAGCCAAAACAGCATTCCCCTGAGGCTGTTGTCCGGTCCCAGCGCGAGAATCAGGCTGATGAGCGCCGCCCAGCCGGAAGCCGTGACGACGCCGGTGAGCAACAGGCGGGTTCCACTCCATGGGCCTTCGCCACGGGCCAGGCTGAATACAAGAACAATGGCCAGCAGAGCGCCAGCGATTGTCATGATGGGCAGGAACCCTGTCGAAATTCCAATGGTCATTCCCAGTAAGGTCGCGAAAGCGGCGCCACCGGACACGCCGAGAATGTAGGGGTCAGCCAGTGGGTTGCGCAGCAACACCTGCATCAGGCAACCTGACATCGCAAGCAATGCACCCACAAGCCAGGCGGCCCAGGCCCTTGGCAGGCGCAATCGCCAAACAACCTCACCGGTTGCGGAATCGGGGTTTTTTATGGCTTCGAGCCACTCTGATGGACTTAAAGCAACGGATCCGACCGCCGTGGAAATCACCAGGCTGAGGACAGACAGGATCGCTAATGCAATAATCAGCAGGCGGGGGTGCGCGGACAACAAATTCAAATGTTAGTATTCTTAGAAATATGGATAACAGCTACCAATCATACGGCATTTCCGGCGGGGGAAATTTGAGCAATGATCGACCCTGACGGCTACCGTCCCAACGTCGGGATCATCCTGATGAACAACGAGCAGCGCGTGTTCTGGGCACAGCGCTCGAATAATGATGGGTGGCAGTTCCCCCAGGGTGGCATGAACACCGATGAAACGCCCGAGGAAGCGATGTATCGGGAGTTGAAGGAAGAAACCGGACTCGGTCCTCAGCATGTGGACCTGCTGGGCGCCACGCCCGGTTGGTTGCGCTATCGTTTGCCCAGGCGCTACCAGAGAAAGTTCAGTAAACCCCTTTGCATCGGGCAGAAGCAGGTCTGGTTTCTGCTTCGTTTCCTGGCCGATGATTCCCAGTTTGATCTGGGATTGTGCCAAAAACCCGAGTTTTGTAATTTTCGCTGGGTTGATTTCTGGTATCCGGCAAAAAATGTGATTCGATTCAAGCGCAGTGTTTATCGAAAAGCCCTGACCATGCTTGAACCGGTAGCGATTGAGAATCTTCAGTTAGCGGCGGGTCATCAAAATCCCGTCAGAACGAAAGGCGCGCTCCAAAGATAAACGTCCGGGCTTTGTTTGGTCGGGCTCCATAGGGCTGTCGACCGGCGATGTACAGGTCGTCCGCAACGTTTTCCACCAGACCATACAGTTCCAGTTTTTTCGTTAAGGTAGTAGTGAGCTGCCAGGTCAACCATCATGGCTGATTCGGTTTCTTCAAATTCCCCACAACGCGCCGTGGTACAGACGTTGTCAACGTAATTCAGGCTGACATCGAATGCCCATTGGCCGTTTTCAACTCCGGTGGAAACCCAGAACTGATTTTCCGGCACATAGGGAACCGGGTCACCAGCCTGCACCTGGCCAAAGAAATCGGAGTCAAAATCAGTCTGGAATTCGGCATTCATCCATGTGTAGCTGGCCTGCAGGGGAATACTCCAGCCATTGCTCAGGGGAACCGAAGAGCGCCAGGTAAGCTCCAGCCCCGGGATTTCCACGGCGTCACCGTTGAATGAATCTCCCACGTCACAGTCAGTACCGGACGAGTTGGTGCATACACCGACAAGGTTGCTGTAATCGTTGAAAAAGCCCATGGCTTCGAAGCTGCCCAGGTCACCATCGTAACGAACACCGTACTCATAATTGATGCTTTCCTCGGGGTCCACACCAGGCTGGTTCCCTGGAACTGCGAAACCCTTGTGGATCCCACCGATCATGCTCCAGTCGCCCTGCATCCGGTAGATCACACCCATGCCTGGCAGCCAGATGTCCACTTCATTGGAGCGGGAATCGCGAACATTCTCTGGGTCCCGGCTGGCCGGATCATCGCTGTTGATCTGGTAACGAATGCGTTCCAGGTCGATGGACTCGTAACGCAGGCCGGGCGTAAAGGTCCAGTCGCCCCAGTCAATTCTGTCGTAAGCGTAAAGCGCCCATGCATCCGCAGACTGAATTCGGTTGCCGGCATTACCTTCCAGCCCCACCTGGCTGAGTATCAGCTGGCCATCGAGTTGTTGGTAGGTGTCGTTGCGTTGCAGACGATCTTCTTCATCTTCGTGGTAGCGAATTCCGGCCTGCAAGAGGTGACTGACTTTCCCGGTGTCCAGTTCCCAGTCAAACGTCAGTTGTATCCCCTGTGAGTAATAATCCCGTGAGTTGTTCCTGACCTGGATTGAACCTGACTGGGTATCCGCGCCATCCAGAATGGCCTGCAATTCATCTGGTTCAAGCCCGCCAAGCGCACTGCCCTGGTTGATGGCACTGACCACGCTGGCCCAGCTGGTGCGCGAAAAATCCTCGGGGGAGGCACTGCCATCGAAATCAATGCCTTCGGTTTTGTACCATGCTCGAGACGTATCGTTGTAATAGGCAGTGATTGTTGTACCCAGTCCGCTTTCATTTTCCAGTCGCCAGTTCAAAACGACCTGGTCATGGTCGTTATTCATCTCGTCGAATACCGAGGCGCCATACCTGCGTAGCTCGGCAAGATCGAAATCCTGGTCAGTCAGGCCAAGATAGCTCTGTTCTGAGGTTTCGCTTGATGTCTGCAGCTTGAGCTCAAGGGTCTGCGAGAGCCGGGAGCCGGGTTTCGAGTAAAAAGCCAGCTTGGCAAGATAATCTTCTTTGTCGAGACCGGTATCAGTGGAACTCCGATCAATGGACTGGTAACCATCTGATTGCCATTGGTGGGTTTCAACAACGTACCCGAATTGTTCCTGTTGATCTCCGTACCAGGCATGAACACGCCATGTGCTGTCAGAGCCTGCTTCACCCTGGAGCATTCCTCTTCTTTCGGAGGGTATTGGCGTTGAAATGAGATTGAGCGCGCCTCCAATGGTGTATGGGCCCTGGGTAATGGACGAAGGTCCCTTGAGAACCTCTACGCCGTTGATGCGACCGAACGTTGGAAAATAATAGGCCGATGATGCGGCATAAGGGGCAGGAGCGATAAGAACATTGTCTTCGAGCAGTGTGATGCGACTGCTCCTCTCTGTCGCTGTACCTCGAATACTGATATTCGGACGCAGCGCCCAGCCATCCTCGACCTGGATCGAAACACCCGGAACCTGACGGAGTGCCCGGGCCACGTCTGTAATTTCGAATTTCTCCAGGTCCTGGGGTGATATGTAATTGGCACCACCAGCTACACTCTCTGTATCACCTGTGGAACCGAAAACCGATACGGTTTCGATCTTCATGCAGTAGGGCGGGGCAGCCGATCCATTGTTACTGTCGTTCGGCAGACATTGCGTATCCGCTAAAACAAGTGAACTCATGAGCGTGAGGGCAACAGGTGTTACAAAGCGGGTGGCGAGTAAAGTGTGATGGTGCATAATTGCCTAAATGAGAATGATTCTTATTAAGATGGTCTGATACTAGCACCTGGAGATGTTATTGACAATCATTCTCATTTGCATTTATGATCTGGATCAATCGAAGAGCGAATTATTTGTCTATGTACGTATGTGTTTGCAAAGGTGTGACTGACCGGGAAATCTACAAAGCTGTAGATCGGGCGTTCGTACATTCAGCGAACTCTCATCCGATACAGGTATCGCCACGCAATGCGGAACCTGCGCAAGCACTGCCCGACGGGTACTCAAAGAAGCGGTTGCTGATCATCGCGAGGTTTCTCTGCCCGTGATTTCCAATCCGGCCTTCATGACCTGATTTGCTCTCATCACACTATTTTGAAAACGCCCGGACCTGATTGGTACCGGGCGTTTTGCTAAATGCTATTGCAAATCATTAGCATTTCGGTAATCGATACATTGCTTAGGTAAACTATCGCGTTCAGAATCGCAGCGTTTGTGCTGCTGGAAATGACGGAGTTGTATTGCATGAAGACCGATCCAGAAGTTCTTTCTTACCTCAACAGCGCCCTGAAAAATGAATTGACGGCGATCAACCAGTATTTCCTTCATTCCAAGATGATGAAAGACCAGGGGTTTCTGGACCTGGCACAGAAAGAATACGAAGAATCGATTGACGAAATGAAGCACGCTGATGAGCTGGTGGATCGAATCCTGTTTCTGGAAGGCCTTCCAAATATGCAGGATATGGGCAAGCTGATGATTGGTGAGACTGTCCCCGAAATGTTGCAATGTGATCTGCAGCTCGAGATGAAAGCGATTCCTCTTTTGCGGGATGGTGTTGGATTTTGTGAGTCCTGCAAAGACTATGTCAGCCGTGACCTGCTACAACGCATCCTCGAATCCGAAGAGGAGCACGTCGACTGGCTGGAAACCCAAATCGGCCTCATCGAAAGAGTGGGCGTTGAGAACTACCTGCAGTCTGCGATGGCATAGTAACCAGGTCATTATGACCAAACAGTGCCCATTGGGATTCAGGTGGTTTCCTACAGGACCCGCTGTAAACCCGTCCATGGGCGCTCGGATGAGTCGTCCCTGACTCATACGGTCCTGTAGGAAACCCCCTGAATCCCCTTGCAACGTCAGAGTGAGCCTGCACCGAACTCTCTGGGGGCACCGGTCGAGTGCGAGTGGAATCCTTTTTCAAAACCGTATGAGTCAGGGATGACTCATCCGAGTCTACAGGGATGTATTTACGACGGGTTTTGAAAAAGGATTCCAGTCGTGATCGACATTTCCACGAGTATATTTGAGTTCACTCTCAACATAGGGAACTGGCCGGAGTTGAGTTAAGATTGCAACGACCTCATTTTCTGGGAAGCCATGTACAGCCAGACCAGCCAACCATGCCGATTTGAACGCGACTGCGAAGTCGTGATGATCCCTGTCGGGGATGTTGTCACCATCCCGGTTGGGACGGTGGGTTATATCACCCAGTCACTTGGTGGCAGTTTCACTGTGTTCGTGGACGGCAACCTTTTCCGGGTTGCTGGAATCGACGCTGATGCCATCGGCAAAGAGCCGGTTCAGCCACCGAGTTTGCCGGACGATGCTGATGAATCTGATGTGGAAAAACTGCTCTGGAACCAGCTCAAAACCTGCTACGACCCGGAAATACCGGTCAATATCGTCGACCTGGGTCTTATTTACGAATGTGAGATGGTGGAGAGCGTTGGCGAGCGCGAGGTGTTCGTCAAAATGACGCTGACAGCTCCGGGCTGTGGCATGGGCGATATCCTGGTGGATGATGTTCGTTCCAAGCTGGAACTTGTCCCGACCATTGATCGGGTGATTGTTGACCTGACATTCGACCCGCCGTGGACCCATTCCATGATGTCGGATGTCGCCAAGCTTGAAACCGGTATGCTCTAGTACGCTGACTTTTCAGGAGTCCGGCATCACAATCACAGTTCTTTCCTGCTCCGGCGTGAAGAATTTCATCATTGCCTGGGTGGCGTAAATCTCGCCCGATTCATCAATTACCATCGCAGCATCCACACCCATATCTGCAGCCACTTCCACCCAGTCAGCCAGACCTGCCACCACAATGGCGGTGGCGGTGGCATCGGCTGTTGTGCCGTCAGTTGCAATAACGGTGGCAGAAGCAACAGTTTCAACAGGCCAGCCGGTTCGCGGATCGATGATATGCGGGTATCGCTCCTCAGCGTCCTGTCTGAACCGGGAGTAATTGCCGGAAGTAAATACAGCCACGTCACCAGTTACCCTGATGCCACCAGCAATACCACCAGACGGGTCCTGAACACCCACATTCCAGGATTGCCGGCGTTGCTTCCCAGGGTACGCATATCTCCACCAGCGTTGACGATCGTAGAATCGATGCCAGCCTGTCGAATGATGTTAATGGCAAGATCGACAGCATAGCCCTTGGCAATGCCGCCAAAATCCAGTTGCACATGCGGATTACCTGACGTGACGTTTTCGCCGTCCATTTCGATATCAAGAGCGCTGGGTGATGCAATCATCAGTGCCTCGATCTGTTCGGGATCCGGGGGCGGGCCGAAAATGGGAAATTCAGAAGTATGAAACCCCCACAGCCCGATCAGCTTTCCAATTGCAGGGTTAAAACGTCCCTGTGAGGCTTGCTCAAGCGCCTGGGAGCGTCGAATCAGGTTTAGTATGTCGGGAGTAGTGCGGGTTGTCTCGCCGGCCTGTAAAGCTGCATTCACACGCGCCAGTTCACCTGCCTCCCAGGCATGCCAGTCCCGGTGCATGCGCTGGAATTCCTGCTGAAGATTCGAGAAAACTTCGCTGGCTTTGCTTTCAGCCGTGCCAGGTAGCTCAACCTCTACCAGCGTACCGAAAACGAAGAACTCGGCACGCTGGTCGGCGTTTCTGCTACAGGCTGCAGTAGCAAGGGCAAAAGCGAGCAGCAGCGGGAAGGCACGGTAAACCATGCCAGCGAGAATATCAGAGCAAGGCAACAGCCTCCTTATTCAGGCTGCGTGCTGCTTTTCGATTTCACCGGACTGATTGTCGGGTTGTGGCCTTGCCATTTGGAGTTCTTCGGTTTCGAAGTCATCCACCGCAATGATTTCTGCGGTGAGGTCGCGGGCCCTGACCATGACATCCGCTTCAGTTGCCGTAATGATGCCAGAGTCAATTGCAGATCTGAGGCGCTCTTCCCATGTGATGCCCGCCGCATCACCCGCCCTGACTGCTTTTTGCAGCTTACGTTCCAGTGGCTCTGCCAGAATAACATGGGGGAGTGCATCTTCCATGGTACCCACTGTGTGGCCCGTTCTGGCGGAGGCATAGATTCCGTCACACAAGCGGCTGCGCGTATCCGACGGTGTTTGCATTAGCTGAGCAACCTTGTGAGTAAGACGATCGCCTGGCGCCTTTTCCCTGTGCCCAAGCGGGAACACCGCAAGTTTCAGGAACCCTCGAATGACCCGATTGGGGAAATTGTCCACCACCCGGCTCAGTGCAATCTGGATCTTGTGAACAGAGTCGTGAAATGCCCAGGCGAGTAGTGCCTGGTCAGCCGCTGGCCTTCCCTGGGCTTCGAACCGCTTGAGCATTGCAGAACAGATGTAAAGCTGGCTCAGGACATCGCCAAGCCGACCTGAAACATGTTCTTTTTGTTTGAGTTTGCCACCCAACGACAGCATCGCCACGTCCGAAACCAGTGCCAGGGAAGCTGAATACCGCGAAAGTTTGCGGTAGTAACGTGCCGTATTGCGATCCCTGGGAACTGCGGCAAAGTGTCCGAAACTAAGACTCAGCACCAGGCTCCGTACTGCGTTTCTGAAGCTGTAACCGATGTGTCCGAACAGCAGCGAATCGAACTTTTTCAGTCGCTGTTGGGGATCTTCCAGCCTGGCTGCATCCATTTCGCGAAGGATGTAGGGATGGCAGCGAATCGAACCCTGGCCAAAAATCATCATGCTACGGGTCAGGATGTTGGCACCCTCCACGGTGATCCAGATCGGCGCACCCTGCC
>CBDBVC010000055.1:0-8629 GCA_965212525.1 Lysobacterales bacterium | reverse complement strand
CTCACCTGTTGGAAAGCAACCTGGCAGCGGTCGAGATAGATAAGGATGAACTTGACCCAGAAATGGCAGATGACGAAATCGGCTATGTATTTACCGACGACGATGAGACCACTATTCAGTGGGTCATCAGTGGACGAGTCATTGCAGGTGTAGTCGATAGTGCTACTTTTGTGGAAGAAATCCCGGAAGAAACCCGCGAACACATGGTTATCCTGGCAGAGACCGTGGCTGTGCCGCGCCAGATCGCGGTAGTCAGCGCGGATATGGACCAGGAAGTCGTCGAAGCGGTCACTGCCCTGCTGCTGGAACTGACCGAGACCGAAGAGGGCATGACAGTTCTGGAAGAATTCGATACCAGCCAGTTCGACGAATTCCCACAGGGTGCTGAAGAAGCCCTGGAAGAGCTACGAACGATGTTTGACCTGGTGACACAGGCGAACGAAGAGTAGACGATGAATCTTTTTAGCTGGCACAAATGGTCGCTGACAGTCAGTCTGTCGGTGACCATGACCCTCCTGGTGATTGCCGCAGTAACCGGCGTAACTCTGTTGTCTATTGACCGTGAGGCAGCCAACTTCCGCGAGGAGCTTCAGGGGCAGGCAGAGGTCGTCATGGTGATCCTCGAGAACGGTATCCTGAACCCACTGCTCAACCTGGACACCGATTTCCTGGCGGACGAGATGGAAGCATTCGGCGAAACCGGCGTAGCTGTCGGCGGGGGTATATATGACACCAGAGGGCGCTTGATCGTTGACGAGACCGGCAGCCCCAGCCTTCAGTCTGACTGCCGATCCGCTGGGCGAAGAACTGATCGCCAGCGAAGACACGATTTTCCGATGGACTGAGGATAGTCTGCTGGCGGGCAAGGCGATCAAACTGGGATCACGCACCATTGGCGCACTCAGTGTGGAGCTGCCGACTATCTCTCTAATCGACAAAACCAACGCCGCCACGACCCAGGGGTTAACTGTTGCCGTCTTTGCAGGAGCTATCGGCGTGGTGATCTCGCTCATCGTCAGCCGGACGATCACCCTGCCGTTGCGCTCCATGACCGGCAACCACACAGCGTATTGCTGAGGGCGACCTAGCACAGCGCGTTGAGGTTGGCAGCGGGGGCGAGTTGATCGAATTGGCAGAGGCTTTCAATGACATGACGGCCCGCCTTCAGGAGAATATCGCACAACTCGAGCAGCGCACCAGCGATCTCGATGAATCCAACACAGAGTTGGAATCAACCAACACCGCGCTGCAGATGGCCCGTGACGAAGCGGTGGAGGCTAGCCGCATCAAAGGCGGAATTTCTCGCCACGATGTCGCATGAACTGCGCACGCCACTGACTGCTATCATCGGCTTTGGCGGCATCATGCTGGAAGGCATTGGTGGTGAGATTGATGATTCAGCCAGACATATGATCCAGAGCATGTATGATAACGGCCAACACCTGCTGGGCCTCATCAACGACATCCTCGATATTTCGAAAATCGAGGCCGGGCGGCTGGAAATCGTGTCTGCGCCGCTGGAAACACGTCAGGTCATCAACGATTGGCGCACTCGAATCCGGGTGCTGGCAGATCGCAAGAACATTGATTTCGAGATCGAGATTGACCCTGAGTTGCCCGAAAAGGTCACTGGCGACAAGGAGCGTATCACCCAGGTCGTTTACAATCTACTCTCAAACGCGGTCAAATTTACCGAGCAGGGCACCGTCACCCTCAATGCTGGCTGGGATGACGGTGATTGGATTATCCAGGTCGCCGATACCGGCGTGGGCATTCCACCTCATGCACTGCAATATATCTTCGAGGAATTCAGACAAGCAGACGGCTCCTCGAAACGCGAACATGAAGGCACAGGACTGGGCCTGGCGATTGTGCGCAAATTGACTCGCTTGATGAATGGTGATGTATCAGTCAGTAGCCGCTCTAACGAAGGCAGCACCTTCACCGTCAGGCTGCCGGTCCAGGTCACAGCTGTCAAGGAGGTATAAAATGGACCCCCAAATTTGTCATCCCCAAAGAATTACTCTCCGATTGGGATGTTCTCGTCGTAGAGGATGATCCGGCGAGTATACAGGTCGCTGCTATGCTACTGTCATTCTATGGTGCCAAAGTGCGTACCGCTGTGAATGGCGAAGAAGGCTACAAGAAAGCCGGGGAAGTGAAACCCAAATTTATCTTGAGCGACCTATCGATGCCAGTCATGGATGGCTGGGCAATGATAAAGAAACTTCAGAACGATCGGGCATTGTCGGACATTCCTGTTATCGCGTTGACGGCTCACGCCATGGTCGGCGATCGGGAGAAAGCTATTGCCGCCCGGTTTCTTCAACTATCTGACCAAGCCATTGACCCCGGCAACATTTATTGTCGATTTACTGTCCGTACTCACGGCAGTCCCTGAATTGAACATAGACCTCGAACGTAGAATGGAGAACTAAATGCGCAACTGGCACGTGTTGGTCGTTGAGGACGACCAGTATATCTGGGAGATTATTTCACGGATGCTGGAGTATCATGGCATTCAGGTCGACATCGCGCGCGATGCTGAAGACGCACTGGCCCTCCTGTCCGAACATCAGTACACCCTCGCCGTGATTGATTTGGCACTGCCAGGCATGGACGGCTGGCAGCTACTGCGCGAAATCCAAGACGATCCAGCCACCGCCGAGATGCCCTGTGTGGCTGTAACCGCCTACCATGACGCAAAAGTGGCCCACGAGGCGATTGCCGCCGGGTTTACGGCCTACTTCCCAAAACCACTAGAGACCTCGTTTGCCCAGGCTCTGGAACAAGTCCTGGCAGGTCCTTCAGACTAATCATTGAGTCAATTGACCAACAAATAATACGCGGCGCAACCGGGGACACTATCGGTTGCGCCGCTTGTATATTATGACAACCCGAATAGATTCCGCCGTCACTTCTTCTCGGCCAGAATCCGTACCACCTGCTCCATATGATTCATATCGTGCCACGTTGCCAGCAAGAGCTGGTCGTTGAGGGTGAACAGGCCACGTCTGGGGTGGCTGGCAGGGCGCTCCCAATCATTGTCCCCAATCGACTCGAAATATTGAGCCAGCAAACCGCGCCGGCCTACCCATTCCCCATAAACGATTTTCCAATCTTGCAGATTGTACTCGCGCTCAATCGCCACCGGGCCTGGTTCGGGGTTGGGGAGAACCGGAATATCCTGCGTCATCGTCATCCGGGCACGATCCAGAAACAGTGCATCCCCAATCGCGCAGATGGCACAAAACCTCCAGCGCCGTCCAGCCAGCGCCGCCATCCCGATTACCTGGTGGCATCAGCTTGTGACGTGGTCTGCACAATATGGCCAATGACCGGCACAGCGTTGCGTAGCATATCCAGGTGCCAGGCGCGAATAGTCTTCATAGGCTGCATGGATTGTCTCCTGTGTTATTTCACGATGTCGAAATAATGCTCGAAGAAGCGCGCTGAATCCACTGTTCGGGCGACCTCGTGCGGCCCATCACCCGGCTGCCAGATCGTTTTGCCCAGGGTTTCATTATCGGCCAGGTCAATCATCACCTGACCGCACTCGAAGTCGCAAATCGCGTCATCAAACAGCGTGGCTGCTGCCAGCGGATCATGGAAAGTAATTCGAGGGCGCTCCTGGAACCACACCTCGGCAAAATCTAGCACCGGTCGCAGCAACGTCGTCTGGAAGCGGTGGCGCACCTCATCAGCATCCATCGTCACCAGAGTCGTGACATCTAGCCCAACAGACCGATGAATCGGGGACGCAGCCCGGTAAACAATCGCCGCAGCGTGTGGGTCGAGAATGACGTTCCATTCCTTGCCCTCATTGACCCCGCCTCCAGAAAGACCCGGCCATCATGATCAGCCCCTTAAGCAATGATGGAATCCTCAGGGTCGACGGCGAATAGCAACCCGATATTGGTCATGGGGCCGATCGTGAGCAGCGTAATCTCGCCGGGATTGTCGCGGATGGTGCGTCGCAGAAAATCCACCGCCTGCCCACACGGGAAGCCGGTGGCGTGGGGGCCAATGATCCAGCGCAGCGGCCTGCGGCACTTTCGGCTGACGCTGCGGAATGATCAGTGGGCGTTTCCGCCACCAATATAGATGGGCACGTCCTGCCCGGCAAGCTGGCACAGCGCACTCGCCATCATCGCCCGCCCCTGCCCTTCCCCGGTGACGGTGGTGATGCCCATCAGTTCACACGCCGGTTGCGCCAGCAGGTACGCCAGACACACCGCATCATCAATATCCGACCCAATATCAGTATCCAGCAACACCTTCGTTGACATCAACGTCTCCTTACTATGTTTCCAATAATTTTAGCGCTGAATCGACACCAGCACCCCAAGATCATCGAGTTGTGAGACCAGCTCAAGTGCGCTGGCGCACCGGCATCCCCATCGGCCCGGCTTGCATCTGATCGACCAGAGCCGCAAGGTCCTGCCAGCGTGTGTTGGCCATCAAGCACATGCAGCAGCCGATCCTCCGCCAGATGGAGATCAAGATAGCGCTGTGTGTTCGTGTTTACGATCCGGCACGTCTTGCGAATCCGCCCCTGGAAATAATACAATCCTTCCGCCAGGCGCATATTCGCATTCAGTCCGAGCAGTCTGTCGCCATAGTCTGCGGCCAGATCGACCTGCGCAGGCGGCACACCGAACAACCCATTCACCAGTTGCTGCGCCTCCGCCAGCGGATAGCTGCCGAACAAACTCAGCGATTCAGCCCGGGTTGGCGTAGCCAGAGGCCAGCCGCATGAATGCCTCACTGTCGGTCAGGGTCAGATCATGGTCACGATTGAGGGTGCGCTGCGCTTCCCACCACCAGCCTTCCATCAGAAAATTGTTACCATACCAGAACTCGGCCATCTGGCGGTAGGCGTGAAGATAGGTGCGGTAGGTCTCCTGGTAGAACTGCCAACAACGGTCGATCTCAGCATCGCTGGCAGCCGCAAAGGCCGAGTTGAATGGTATAGGCCGCCTTTTGCCCCAGTTCGTGTGCCACCATCACGCCGGAGGACAGGATCGGATCGACAAACGCCGCCGCATCCCCGGCCATCGCCCAGCCCGTTGCCCACCATCGCCTGACTCTCGTAAGACCAATCCTGCACTGCATAAAATGTCCCCGATTCTGATTAGTCGAGAGCTTCGTCAACACCGCTCCGTCAAGAATGGCAGCAACTTCCGGACAGGTCTTAATTTCGCTCAGATACAGGTCATGTGCTGTGCCCGGCATTGTGTTCAGAATCTCACGATTGGTCACGAGGCCGATGCTGAGGATAGTATCGCTGGCGGGGATGCACCAGAACCAGCCGTGCTGGCTGGTCGCCAGAAAGATTCGGGTCAACTGAGGCTGCCCCATGAATGCCTCGTGCCATGTGTAGCCCGACCAGTAACCATAGAGCGCGTAGTTGTTCATACTGGCCGAGTAGCGGCGATTGTCCAGATCATGGCCTAGCAGTGCATCCTGACCAGTACAATCCATCAGCCAGCTACAGTTCAGCGTGGTGGTGCCTTTTGCATCGCGACATTCGACTCCGATGACACGAGCAGTCATGCGGTCGTCACCATCGCGCAGCACCTGCGTAACCCGCGTCGCCTGGCGTACCTCCACCCCCATCTCCGCCGTGTGTTGTAGCAGCTCATGATCGTACTCGGCCCGCCGCACCTGCCAGCCTTTGCTATAGCTTTCCGGTAGTACGATTCCCCGCTCCAGCAAGGGCTTTGTCACCCGGTCAAAATCAAAGCCCCAGGGCTGGCGGTTATGCCCCCCAGACATAGGTCGCGCCGGATTTCTCGATGAAGCCATAGTTGCTGATCCTGTCATAAACACCCATATCGCTCAACACTGGGCTGGCCCCCGCCAACAGCGACTCGCCGACATGGTGACGCGGGAACCGGGCTTTTTCCAGTAGCAAGACCCTCAAATGAGGGGAATACTTTTTGACCAGCGAGGCCACTGTCGTCCCCGCCGGGCCACCACCCACCACAATCACATCATAATGTGCCATCAAATCGCCTTCTGACATCAAGGCCCACTCAAAGCCCAGACCCTGTCGCATTCTACCCTACTGAGTGCGATTGGTTTCATATTGACTCGGTGTCTAGCGTCTTGACTCGGTGTCTAACGTCCTATGAAAGTCACATATATACGATTCTAACTTGACATCGTTTTGAGAAGGCCATATAGTAAACAGTGAATAGTCATAATAGACTAATCATTCAGAACTATATATTTTGAGAGGGGCGTATGGAACGAAAACTCCTGCTGCTAGGGCTACTTTACAGTCATGAAATGCACGGCTATCAGCTCAATGAGGTCCTGGACACACATCTGGGCACGAGCATCCAATTGAAGAAGCCGACCGTCTACAAACTTCTCAACCAAATGGCGACGGATGGCTGGCTGACCTTTCGTGAAGAACGCGAGGGGAATCGCCCCAATCGACGCGTTTACGCCATCACAGAACAGGGCGGCGAGGTTTTCCAAAGACTGCTCAGAGAAACTGCTGGCCGACTACAAACCCTCGGACTTCCCCTCACACATCGCACTGGGCTACCTGGACATCTTGCCGCATGATGAGGCATTGAGCCTGCTCCATCAGCGGCGGTCAGTGATTGAAGGCCTGTTGGAAACGGCACACAGCCCATGAAACACATCCGGGCAGTATGCAGCTCGTGATTGACCATCAGATTCATCATCTAGAGAGCGAGCTGGTATGGCTGGATACGGTGACAAACCGACTCGAAACGGGACAATTGGAACCATAAGGAGGCAAACACATGAACCAACAGGCCCACCGAATCTGGCCCGGCAATTGAAGTCAGCGGATTAGTGAAACGATACAGGGGAGGGACGTGCTGGCAGTGGATGGTGTGGATATCGCAATCCCGGCCAACACCATCTACGCCCTCTTAGGCCCCAACGGCGCGGGCAAAACTACAACGCTATCTGTCCTGACAACGTTGATTGAACCAAGTGCTGGAACCGCCAGAGTGTACGGCCTGGATGTCGTGCGAGAGGCAGGACAAAGTACGCCGTCGGATCGGGGTCACATTTCAAGAGACAGTGCTGGATGAAGAACTGACAGGTCGGCAGGTACTGGACTATCACGGGCAACCTTTACGGCCAGCGCAAAGCACAGCGACAGGCAAAAACCGCTGAATTGCTGGCGATGGTCGAGTTGGAAGAGGCAGCCGATCGCAAGGTCAAGACCTATTCCGGCGGCATGAAACGTCGGCTGGAGCTGGCACGGGGGTTGATGACCGAGCCAGAAGTGCTATTCCTCGACGAGCCGACGCTGGGTCTCGACCCTCCAAAAATCGTGCCAACATCTGGGATTACATTCGTGATTTGAAAGCGCGAAAAGGAATCACGAATGCTGATGACAACCCATTACATGGAGGAAGCCGAACAACTGGCTGATTGTGTCGGCATCATTGACCAGGGACGGATCATCACAGAAGGGCCGCCCGATAAGCTGATTGACCAGATGGGTGCCGATACCATCAGCGTCGTCGGACAAGGCGACCGTGAGGCGTTTATTGAGCAAGTTCGGGAATTGCCCTTTGTGCAAGCGTTGAATGCTGGCGATGATGTCATCCAGATCGGAGTCGATACTGGCAGTCGTCGGCTCACTGAAATTGTTGCGCTGGCAGCCAGCAACAACTTTGTTATCGAAGATATCTCGGTTGCCAAGCCAAGCCTGGGCGATGTCTACCTCAAGTTTACCGGCCGCCAATTGCGCGACCGATAAGCATTGATCACGCCAGATTTGAACGACAAGGAGAACATGAAATGAACGCTGCATTCGTTCTGTGGAACAAACAGATGCACAAACTGTCGATGGAAGAAACCTTTGGCTTGCTTATCCAACCCATCTTGTGGGTCGTGCTGTTTGGCATCGGCATGAAGGGCATCGTGGGGGCAGCCGTGCCGGGCGGTGATGATCTTTACATCGCGTTCATGGCACCGGGCATTGTTGCGTTGAGCGCATTAGGTGGCGCGATTGCGGGCGGGTCTGTTTGGCTGGACGAGCGCTTGCGCGGGATTGTCAAAGAGTACCTGGTTGCACCCATTCCCCGCCTCAGCATTCTGTTGGGCAATGCCCTCACAATTGTCACCAAGAGCCTGTTTCAGGCCATCGTGATCTTTGTCGTCGGTGTCTTAATGGGTGCTCAAGTGGCACTGAATCCGCCGGGATGGCTCGGTGGCGTGGTGTTGGTCGCTGGCTTTGGCCTGGGGTTTGCAGGCATTGCTCTGGCCGTAGCCAGCAAAACGGACAGTCCAGGTGCCTACCACAGCCTGATCTTTCTGCTAAACCTGCCGCTTCTCTTCTTGAGTAACGCGCTCTATCCCCTCTCTGCCCTGCCTCAGTGGATGCAGGTCGCGGCACGGCTGAACCCGACGAGCTATGTCGTGGATGGGATACGGCAAATGGTGTTGGGAAAACGGCGTGGTGTTGGCGGGTGGTGACCTGATCCCCCTGTGGCAATGCTTCCTGGCGATTGCCGTGTTTGCCGCGTTGGGGATTGTGGCTGGCTTATTCCGCTTTTCGCTCTGCCATCCGGTAGCGAATGACAGCGGTCAAGTGAACCATATAGTCAATCGCACACAATCACTTTGCAAC
>CBDBVC010000054.1:0-29905 GCA_965212525.1 Lysobacterales bacterium | reverse complement strand
AATTGATGTTATTTACCGTCAGCCGATCATCTTCGTCAACACGATCGCCAAGTGTTGCTGATTTGCCATTGATCATGACCTCGCCAGCCGAGATCTGTTTTTCGATGGCGCGTCTTGAGCCCAGACCCGATCGGGCAAGGACCTTCTGCAGTCGCTCGCCGGTCAGAGTCTCAGTGTCTGGTTTCGTCGGCTTCTTGTTCTTCTGGTTTGTCGTCCGTTTCCTGTTCACTATCCTGTTCCGTTGCCTCGACACCTGAGTCAGCGTCTTCCTGACTGTCATTGTCATCACTGTTAAACGTCGCTGACTGATCATCCGATTCGCTGCTGTCATCTGATTGCGCCACCGCCTCCAGGTCCAGCTCGGGTTCAAGATTGCCCAGATCCCGGATTTCGGCAAGTGTGGGTAACTCGTCCAGCTTCTTCAGATTGAAATAGTCAAGAAACGACTTGGTTGTACCGTACAGTGCTGGTTTGCCAGGCACATCGCGGTGACCGACGATCCTGACCCACTCGCGTTCCTGCAGGGTTCGCATGATGTTGGTTGATACGGCAACACCTCTGATCTCCTCGATCTCGCCACGCGTCATTGGTTGCCGATAGGCGATCAGTGCCAGTGTTTCCAGCAGTGCCCTGGAATAACGGGGAGGGCGCTGCTGCCACAGCCTCGCGACCCACGGCTGCAGTTCCTGTTTGACCTGCATGCGAAATCCACTGGCCACCTGCTTCAGCTCGATGCCGCGATCGGTGCATTCGGTAGCCAGGGTTTCCAGTGCCCTGGTGAGCTGATGGTGAGATGGCGCAGCCTCTTCATCAAACAGGGCAACCATGTGATTCAGCGTCAGGGGTTGTTCTGAGGCGAACAGGGCGCCTTCCAGCACCTTCTTCAGTTCTGTATTGTCCATGATCTATTCCGCAGCTTTCAGGTATATCTGGCCCAGCGGCTCATGCTGGACCACTTCCAGCAGGTGTTCCTTGAGAAGTTCGAGCATGGCGAGAAATGTCACTACCACACCCTTGCGTCCTTCCTCGGCTGAGAACAGGTGCTGGAATTCGATAAACTGGTCTGATTTCAGTCTCTCCATGATAACGGTCATGCGTTCGCGTACCGACAGCGGTTCCATGTCCACGGCATGATGTGTGAACAGTTCGGCACGGTGCAGCACGTCCTTGAGTGCAAACAGCAACTCCTTGAGGTCGACATCCGGCGGAACCGTGATCACCGACTTGTCCTCGACGTGTGCCACAGCCTGGAAAAAGTCGCGTTCCATGCGTGGCATCAGATCGATTTCCTCGGCCGCTTTCTTGTAGCGTTCATACTCCTGCAGCCTTCGTACCAGTTCGGCACGCGGGTCATCCTCGTCCTCTTCATCGAGTGTGACACGGGGCAGTAACATGCGTGACTTGATTTCGGCAAGAATCGCAGCCATCAGCAGGTATTCGGCAGCAAGCTCGAAATTCATGTCCTGCATCAGCTCGATGTATTCGATGTACTGTTCTGTGATCTGCGCAATGGGCACATCGAGAATGTCGAGATTCTGTCGCCTGATCAGATACAGCAGCAGATCGAGTGGACCCTCGAAGGCATCGAGGAACACTTCCATGGCATCCGGCGGGATGTACAGATTGGTCGGAACCTGGCTCAGTGGCTGGCCGCGCACAACGGCGAATGGCATTTCCTTCTGGCTGGGCTGAACCGTCAGGTTACTGTCGGACAAGGTGGTGTACTCAAATCAGTCGGTGGCACATTGTAACGAATTGTTCTGGGCGGGGCTAACACTTGCATCATCCGTGACGCCGCATTGAGTTTCATTCTGTGAACCCTGTCTGACAAGACAGGCTGCAACAACGCTATCCTGATCACGTACTGAATTTTAATGGCCATGGGCTTTCACCCATAAAATGGCTGACAACGGTTGTTTGAAATCGCAGAGCTGCTATTCTAGCCCGCTCACTCCGGAACAGGTGTCATCTGGAATCCGGATCGACTTGACCAGGAATCAGTGCCCGATGTCATCACAGCCCGAATCGTCATCTGCCAGCAGCCGGATCGACAGAATGCGGAAGCTGCTGAGTAGCGCCTTGTCCGTCTCCCGAATTGAAATCGAGGACGATGGGGCACGGCATATCGGTCATGCAGGTGCGCGAGATGGCAGAGGGCATTTCAATCTGACCATTGTCAGCGACGGATTCGAGGGTCTGAACAGATTGTCGCGTCACCGCCTGATCTATAATGCCCTGGGTCGGATGATGGAAACGGACATACACGCATTGTCGATCAGGGCAATGACTGAAAACGAGGCGATGAATGAAGGATAAGAGTACGGTGAGAAAACTGCTGCTGACGCTGCTGATGACTGGCATGCTCACCGCCTGCCAGCAGGATACGGCAGACAATACAGCGCAGACGGACAGCTTCCAGTATCGGGGACAGCCTGTAGCCAATGTCAATGGTGAAGACATCCCGGATGATATTTTTCAGGCCTTCATGCGCATGCGCGGCCAGATGGCTGCCGATCCGGAAAAGCGCCAGCAGGCGCTGGAAAACCTGATCGACCTGTATCAGCTCGAGGATGTCGCCGAACGCAGTGGTCTGATGGATCGCAGTACACTCAGAGCCGAGATTGATGTATCTCGCAAGACACTCATCGCGCAGGCCGTGCTGACCGAGTTTACCAATACCAACCCGGTCACCGATGAGGACGTGCGACGGGAATATGAAACCCAGGTGGGTGTGATCGGCAATCTGCAGTACAACATCAGCCACATTCTGCTGACTGACGAGGCCGAAGCCGTCACGATCATCGACAGGCTCGGAGCCGGTGAGTCGTTCAATGATGTCATGATGGAAAAGCAGCCTCAGCTGGGCGCAACCAATTCGGGCAATCTTGGCTGGGTGGACGTGGCACAGATGCCAGGCGGTCTTGGTGAGACACTGAAATCTCTTCAAGTCGGCAAGTACAGTCCGCAACCGGTCAGCAGTGAATACGGTTATCACATACTCTATCTGGAAGATACCAGACCGCTGGATCCGCCGTCATTCGAGGATGTGAAGGAAAACATTCGTCAGGGACTGCGCGCCAGAAAGATCGATGAGTATCTCAAGTCACTTCGAGGTTCGGGCGACGAATCGGGTGCCGGTTGATCGATTGCCGCTCAGGGCAGGTCAACGCGTTGGGGTGCCTGCCAGTTGTCAGCCCGGTGTTCGACGATGACCGTGGTGTCGATGCCGCCCCTGACAAAGAATTCGCCCGTGACGCGCATGAAATTGGGCGAGCAGGCGCTGACAAGGTCGTCAAGTATTCTGTTGGTGACAGCTTCGTGGAACGCGCCTTCATCACGGTAGGACCAGAAATAGAGCTTGAGCGACTTGAGTTCGATACAGGCCGCATCGGGAATGTATTCGATCAGGAATCGGGCGAAATCGGGTTGCCCTGTTTTGGGGCAGATACAGGTGAATTCAGGGACGTTGATCCGGATGGTGTAATCACGACCGGGTTTGGGGTTGTCAAACACGTCCAGGGATTTGGTGGGTTGTGTGGTCATCATGAAAATCGGGATTGAATAAAGCTCGGCACGTTAACAGCAAGCCGACGTTACAGCAAGAAATATGCGTCTTAAAACTATCAAGTTAGCCGGATTCAAATCTTTCGTGGATCCGACCGTATTGCACCTGCCAAGTAACCTTATCGGGGTTGTGGGCCCGAATGGTTGCGGCAAATCCAACATCATCGATGCGGTACGCTGGGTGATGGGGGAAACATCGGCCAAGCTGCTTCGCGGCGATTCCATGTCTGATGTGATCTTCAATGGCTCCTCGGCACGCAAGCCGGTGAGTGCCGCGACGGTTGAACTGATCTTCGACAACAGCGATGGCACGGTGGCAGGTGAATACGCCAGCTTCTCCGAGATTTCCATCAAGCGCCAGGTGGTGCGTGAAGGACAGTCGTTCTATTTCCTCAACGGCAGCAAGTGCCGCAGACGCGACATAGTCGACATCTTTCTTGGTACTGGTCTGGGGCCACGCAGTTATTCGATCATCGAGCAGGGCATGATCTCCAAGCTGATCGAATCTCGCCCGGAAGAACTCAGGAATCACCTCGAAGAAGCTGCCGGTATCTCCAAGTATCGGGAGCGACGTCGTGAAACTGAAAACCGCATTCGGCATACGCGTGAAAACCTTGAACGTCTCGATGATCTGCGTGGCGAAGTCGATGCGCAGTTGCGCCGACTCGATCGCCAGGCCAAGCAGGCCGAGCGCTACAAGAAACTGAAGGACGAACACCGCCAGCGCGAAGCCGAGTTGATCATTCTGCAATGGGAGTCCATTGAATCGGATCTGTCTGCTCAATCGTCCAAACGCAAGCAGGTCGAGACCGAACGTGAAAAACACACGGCAGAACTGAGGCAGGCTGAAACACGTATCGAGAAGGCTCGCGAGAAGCAGGCCGTGGAGACCGAGGCGCTGAACAAGGTGCAATCAGAGGTCTACGGCATTGGCGGTCAGATCGCACGGATTGAGCAGGCGATACAACACCGCAGGGAAAATCGCGAACGTCAGCTCAGAGAACAGCAGCAGGCCGAACAGAACTGGCAGGATCTGCAAAAGCACCTGGACCTGGATCGGGTGCAACAGGAAGAGCTCAGGCGTCGAATCGACTCACTGGAACCCGAACTGAAAAAGGCACGCGAGCAGGAACAGGCTGATGAGGACGTTGCGCAGGCAGCTGAAGCCCGACTCAGTGCCTGGCAGTCGCAGTGGGATGATTTCAGCACGGCCAGTAATGAAACCAGCCGTGATGCCGAAATCGAGCGTACACGCATTTCACACCTGGATGCCAAACTCACTGAACATGCCGATCGTCTCAAGAGCATCGAAAAGGAAGATCATTCCGGATCTCTGACCGAACTGCAGGAACGCCTGTCAAAACACGGCAAGGCACTGACCGAGGCGCGCGAAAAACAGGCCACACAGGAACAGCAGCTGCATGACTGCCGGCAATCGCTGATCGAGCAGAACGAAAAGAACCGCGAACAGACACAGACACTCGATGAGGTGCGGCAGTCCTACCAGCAGGCACGAGGACGGCTCAGTTCGCTTGAAGCACTACAGCAGGCAGCTCTGGGTCGTGACAAGGCCGGTGTCAGTGAGTGGCTGGCACAGCATGGGCTCGCCGATGACAACCGTCTGGCAGAAATGCTGCAGGTTGAGTCGGGCTGGGAAGCTGCGGTTGAGACTGTGATGGGCGATTTTCTCGAAGCCATTGTCAGCGACCAGCCGCTGGGCACGCTGATGGACGGGCTCAATGATGCACCGTCAGATCTGGTGGTGACCGATAACAGCACTGACAGCAGTGCGGGCAGGGAAGGCACATTGATGAGCAAGGTCACTGGTCCTGCTGTCGTGGCACAGTTGCTGTCGACGGTTCGCATTGCCCACGATATAGATGAAGCACAGACCATTCTGCCCTCGCTGGCGGATCATGAATCGGTAATTACTGCCTCGGGTGAATGGCTTGGCAGCCACTGGGTTCGGGTCAGTGCCGGTGAAGGTGGCAATGATGGTGTCATTGGCCGCGAACAGGAAATAAAGCGGCTGAAGAAAGAGCAGCAAGCGCTTGAGAAACAGGGCAATTCGCTCAAGGATGAGCTCGAACAGGGCGAGCTATCATCGCGTACCCTCGAACAGCAGCGTGACGACTTGCAAACCCGCGTCAACGAGCTGACCCGGAAGATTGCCGAACTGGCCGCAAACAGTGACAGCTGTCAGTCGCGCATTGACCACCTGACCTCGCGCAGCGAACAGCTGGTTGCTGAATCAAAGGGTCTGATTTCCCGACTGGACGAAGACACCGAAGCGGTGAAACAGGCTCGCGAACGTCTGCAGTCCAAGATCGATTCCATGTCTGAATTCCAGTCACAGCGCGGAACGCTGGAAGCCGAACGTGACGACATCCACAAGAGCCGGAAACTGGCCCGCGAAACGGCCAATGAGTCACGCCAGAAGGCGCAGGGCATGGCGATAGACCTGGAAACCAGACGCGCAAATCTGACCTCGGTGGAACAGGCACTGGAGCGCACACGCACACAGCTGCAGCAACTGGACGAACGACGCAAGCAGCTGCTCGAGCAAATCGAGGAGTCGGATGAACCGATCCAGCAGGAGTCGGAGCAACTGAAAGCCCTGGTCGCCAGCCGGCATGAGGTGGACAAGCGCCTGGAAAAGGCCCGTGCCGTACTGGATCAGATCAATCTGAATATTCGTGAACTGGAACAGGCCCGTCTCAAGGCCGACCAGTCCGTATCGGACGTCCGCGACCGTCTTGAACAGATGAAACTCGACGAGCAGAGTCTCAAGGTTCACAACGAAACCCTGGCATCACAGTTCGCCGACAGCGGTTATGACAGGGAGCAGCTGAAACAGGGGCTCGATGAGGCAGCCAGTGCAAGCCAGCACCGCCAGGAAATCGAGAAACTTGAGACCAGGATCACTCGACTGGAGCCGGTCAACCTTGCGGCCATCCAGGAGCTTGAAGAACAGCAGGAGCGCAAGCAGTACCTGGATTCACAGCACGACGACCTGACCGAGGCACTGTCGACGCTGGAAGCGGCTATCCACAAGATCGACAAGAAGACACGAACCCGTTTCAAGGAAACATTCGATAACGTCAATACCGGCCTGAAGAAACTGTTTCCCAGGTTGTTTGGTGGCGGTCACGCCTATCTCGAACTGGTGGGTGATGATCTGCTGACAGCCGGGGTGGCCATCTTTGCGCGTCCTCCTGGCAAGCGCATCTCCAACATACATCTGATGTCCGGCGGTGAGAAGGCATTGACAGCCGTGGCGCTGGTGTTTTCGATCTTCCAGCTTAATCCGGCGCCATTCTGCATGCTGGATGAGGTTGATGCGCCGCTCGATGATGCCAATGTCGGTCGCTTTTCCGACATGCTGACGGAAATGTCCGAATCGGTGCAGTTCCTGTTTGTGTCACACAACAAGATCACCATGGAAATTGCCCACCAGCTTTCCGGTGTAACCATGCGGGAAGCCGGCGTGTCACGCATGGTCTCAGTAGATGTGAACGAGGCGGAAAAAATGGCCAATGCCTGATCCAACGGTGTACACTTGGGGCCTGAAATCATCGATCCTGAATCCTGTCAAGAACAAGAGCAATGAAACAGAGTCGTATCATCAACGACCGGACCGATTCAGTCAGGCATGACGCTATCTCGGCGTGGAGCCTGATCTGTGGCTACTGCTACCAGACTGCAGGTCCGATCAGCGCATGACTGAGCTGCGCACTATCCTGATCATCATCGGCATCATCATTCTGGTGTCGATTTATCTCATCGGCACCCGCAATGAACGTGCCAGGCGCAAACAGGACCTGCCCGATATAGACAAGGCCTTCCGGTCACGGGATGAGGCCGGCACAGATCAGCCACTCGATGAGGGGCTGGCAGAAGAACTCAACCGGCTCGGCTCGATCATCAACGCAGACAGGGGGGGCGCGGTCGAACAGTCAGATGCTACAGGCCCAGCCGCTTCAGAGGTGGCACATACCGAAATCCCCAATCAGCCTGACAAGATTGTCAACCTGTTTCTGCTGTGTCAGAAAGGACACTTTCTGGATATCAAGCGAATACACGAAGCGGCAGAAGATGTGGGCATGACCTTCGGTGACATGAAAATCTACCACCGCGTGAGCATCGATCATGACGATCACACGGCCATATTCAGCATGGCGAATGTCAGTAACCCCGGCACCTTCGATCACAGCGAACACATGCTGACACCGGGTGTCTGCCTGTTCATGACATTACCCAATTCCCTGTCGGCCCTGGATGCCTGGGACACCATGCTGGCCACGGCACAACGGCTTTCAACATTGCTGGAAGCCGACCTTCTGGATGACAGCCAGAGCACATTGTCGCGTCAGCGTATCGCCCACATTCGTGACGAGATGCGTCAGTACGATCAGCAGATCCAGCAGTGACTACTGTCGACCACAAGAGCTTTCGCAAAATCAATTTCGCATGAAACAATCCAGCAAACCGATGGACAGGACCGAGGCGAAAGAACGCATCCGCGATCTCTCGAAGCAGATCCACCATCATCGAAACCTCTATTACAACGAAAACGAACCCGAGATTCCGGATGCTGAATTCGACCGGCTGGAACGCGAGCTGGAAGCACTGGAATCGACGTGGCCGGATCTGGTCAGCGAGGATTCGCCCACACAGACAGTCGGTAACTGGATCGGCCGTGAATTCGATCCGGTCGAACACCGCCTGCCGATGCTGTCACTGAGCAACGCCTTCAGCGACGATGAGGTCGAGGCCTTCAACCAGCGTTGCATCGACCGGATCGATCACGACGGTGAATTCAAGTTCGCAGCTGAACCGAAACTCGACGGGCTGGCGATCAGCCTGATGTATGAAAACGGCATCCTGACCCAGGCAGCCACACGCGGTGATGGATTTACCGGAGAAAATGTCACGCATACGGTACGCACCATCGACAGTATTCCTCTGCAACTGATCGGCGATCATCAGGGCATACTGGAAGTGCGGGGTGAAGTGTTCTTTCCGATCGCGGCCTTCAATGCACACAATGAGCAGGCACGAAACTCGGGCGACAAGGTATTTGCCAACCCCAGAAACGCGGCAGCGGGTAGCCTCAGGTTGCTCGATGCAACCGTCACGGCGACACGGCCGCTGGACTTCTATGCCTATTCGGTGGGGCATACCGAAGGCTATGACTTGCCCGGACAGCACAGTGCCCTGCTGGCCATGCTGGATGGCTACGGCTTGCCGGTATGTCCTGAAAACGCCGTGGTTGAGGGAATCGCAGGCTGTCACGAGTTCTATGCCGCGCTGGCTGAGCGGCGTGATGCGCTGCCTTATGAAATTGATGGTGTTGTGTTCAAGGTGGATGATGTTGAACTGCAGGAGGCGCTCGGTTTCGTTTCCAGAGCACCACGCTGGGCCATCGCCCGCAAGTTTCCGGCGCAGGAAGAGCTGACCCTGGTCGAGGGCATCGATATCCAGGTGGGCCGAACCGGTGCCCTGACACCGGTTGCGAGATTGAAGCCGGTGTTTGTCGGTGGCGTCACAGTGACCAATGCAACACTGCACAATATCGACGAGATTCGCCGCAAGGACGTTCGCGTCGGCGATACCGTCATAGTCAGGCGGGCTGGGGATGTGATTCCGGAAGTGGTCTCGGTGGTGATGGCCATGCGTCATCACAATGAGCCAGAATTTGTCATGCCGCAGCGCTGCCCCGAGTGCGGTTCTGCTGCAGAGCGGGTTGAGGACGAAGCCGTGACGCGCTGTACCGGAGGCCTGATCTGTCCGGCTCAGCAGCGTGAGGCCTTCCGTCACTTTGTTTCCCGCAAGGCCATGGATATCGATGGTCTGGGCGAGAAGCTGGTGGTGCAGCTGATGGATGCCGGACTGGTGAGTACGGTTGCCGATCTGTATCGACTGAACCGGGACGATGTTGTGGCGCTGGAACGCATGGCAGAGAAGTCCGCCGACAATCTTTTGCAGGCCATTGACCGCAGTCGTGATACCACACTGGCGCGATTCCTGTTTGCCCTGGGTATTCGCGAAGTGGGCGAGACCACGGCGCGTCTGCTGGCCAGTACACTGGGTTCGATCGAGGCCATTTCCGAAGCCAGTCTCGAGGAGCTTGAGGCAATTCCGGATATTGGCCCGATCATGGCTGCACACATTCACGGGTTTTTCAGTGAACCCGGAAACCTCGAGCTGATCGGACAGTTTCGCGATATCGGCCTGCAGCTTCCGTTTACGCGTGCTGATGCACCTGTTATCGAAACCGATACCGCAGCATTACCGCTGGCCGGCAATACCTATGTACTCACCGGCAAGCTGACCCGCTTTACACGCAGTCAGGCGAAGGAGGCGCTGCTGGCTCTGGGGGCACGTGTCAGCGGATCGGTCTCTGCAAGAACCACTGCCCTGATCGCGGGTGAAGCGGCCGGTTCCAAACTGGCCAGGGCCGAAAAGCTCGAAATCCCGGTTATGAGTGAGGACGACCTGGCGTGGCTGCTGGACAATCAGTCCGGCTGAATCGGTTGTCAATGTGCCGATATTGCCCGGATCACGGGTACCAGGTTCTGACATATCAATCAATTGCGGCAGATGATACCGCTTCATGATCTCTCACTGATTCAAACGTTTGTTCAACTTGATTCTCGTTAGTTTCAGTAACAGTCTGATTTACTGAAACAAAGTTTTCAGTTGTAAAAATTTCATAAATTTTCAGTGCAATATTTCTTAACAACGGGCTGGCATTTGATAGAATGTGACACGCGATTACATATCCGGCGGGTCATGAGCACACCGTATTCTTTTATTCATTGATGTCACGTATCTGTCACAGAGAACAGATAGGTTTGTCGGGCTATGTGCGGCGCTGATTAAAGGGGACTTAATAGGCGTCTTGATGACAATAATGGAAGCGAGTAAAACAGAGGCTAGTTATATGCTAAAGCAACGAACGTACGTATTCGTGATGGCGGTAATTGCTGCCCTGATTGCCACTCCGGCAATGGCACAGTTAACCACATCAAATATTGCAGGCAGGGTACTGGATGACGCAGGCAACCCTGTTGCCGGGGCCACGGTGGTGGTTGTCCATGAGCCCACAGGTGCCCGCAAGCAAACGGTAACGCAGGATAACGGCAGCTACCGTGCATCCAACCTGCGTGTTGGCGGTCCCTACACCGTCACCATTACCAAGGATGGCTACCAGGGCGATCAGTACAACGATGTCTTCGTCAGGCTGCAGGAAACCTACACGCTGGATGCCGAAATGGTGGCATCACAGGCCGACCTGGGTACGCTGGAAGTGACTGGCGCCGTTGTCGAGGGTGGATTCGATCC
This sequence comes from Lysobacterales bacterium, assembly GCA_965212525.1. Taxonomy (GTDB): domain Bacteria; phylum Pseudomonadota; class Gammaproteobacteria; order Xanthomonadales; family SZUA-38; genus SZUA-38. The sequence goes on along the minus strand of CBDBVC010000054.1, from coordinate 18,994 downwards.
GGAACAGCAGGGTGCTCGCACCATCGTCACACGGGAAACCATCGACGCACTGCCCTCCATCTCTCGCTCGCTGAATGATTACGCCCGACTCGATCCTCGTGTAGTCGTTGTGGACAAGGGTCGTCAGGAGCTGTCTGTTGGTGGCCAGAACAACCGCTACAACAACGTCACCATCGATTCTGTTCCAACCAATGACGAGTTCGGTCTGAACCCCTCCGGTCTGCCGGCTCGAAACCAGGTGATCTCGATCGACGCCATTGAAGAGTTCCAGATCAATATCTCTCCCTACGATGTCTCGCAGACAAATTTCGTCGGTGGCGGTATCAACGCCGTGACCAAGAGTGGAACCAACGAATTTACCGGCGAAGTGTCATACCTGTTCCGGGATGATGATTTCATCGGTGAAGATGAAGACGGCAATGATTTCCCGACATTCGATGAAGACGTCTACAACGTCAATCTCGGTGGTCCGATCATCGAAGACAAGCTGTTTTTCTTCGTCAACTACCAGAAGTCCGAGCAGACTGAACCTGCCAATGTGGAAGGTGCCGACATCGACCCGGCTGATCTGGCTGAGATCATCAGCATTGCCAACGGATTCGGATTCGATCCGGGTACCCCGGATGCGCCATCCGAGCTGAAAGAAGAAGACGAAACCTATCTGGTCAAACTGGACTGGAACGTATCCGACAAGCATCGCGCCACCTTCCAGTACCTGAAGTCCGAAGGTAACGACACACGCATCGGTGGCCGCAGCTCCAGCAGCCTGTCACTGAACACCTTCTTCTATGACAACAACTTCGAGCGTGATGCATACACCGGTCTGTTCTACAGCAACTGGACACCGTTCTTCGATACCGAAGCAAGCATCTCCTACGCCGAATATGATTCGGCGCCCAGCTTTGCTCAGCGACTGCCTCAGGTCACCGTTGAAACACCCAATGGTGACGTGATCTTCGGTACCGAGCGTTTCCGTCACTCGAACCGTCTCGAAACGGAAGTGCTGACCGCCAACGTCAAGGCCACCTGGCTGCGTGGAGACCACACCATCAACTTCGGTTTCGATTACAAGGACAACGACATCTTCAATACCTTTGTCTTTGACTCACTGGGTAACTACGTGTTTGACAGCGTCGCCGATTTTGCTGCAGGCAACCCGTCTGACTACAGCTACCGTATCGGTTCCGATCCGAGTGATCCGTTCCCGGCGGCTGACTGGGCTTACAGCACACTGGGTCTGTATGCACAGGACACCTGGAACATCGCCTACAACTTTTCACTGACCTATGGTATTCGAGTGGACATCCCCAATGTGGATGATTCGCCACTGTTCAACCAGAACTTCCTCGATGCCTACGGCTTCCGCAATGACGGCACCATCGATGGCAATGAAGTGGTTCAGCCACGTGTTGGCTTCAACTGGGACATTTCCGATGGCCAGTACGCCTCATCGCTGCGCGGTGGTTTCGGTCTGTTCCAGGGTTCCTCAGCCGGTGTCTGGCTGTCCAACCCATTCACCAACCCGGGCGGTAACGTGAACACGTTCCGAATTCGTGACGGTTCTGTCGGCTTCACGCCCGATCCTGACAACCAGCCACAGCCCGGTGGCTTCGCAGTTCAGGACGTTGACGTGCTGGCCAGTGATTTCGAACAGCCGACAGTCTGGAAAGCCAACCTGGCCTACGAGCGTGAGCTGCCCTGGGATGTCAACATGACCCTGGAAGTGCTGCACACCGAAACAGAGAACGACATCCAGTACGAGCACCTGAACCTCGGTGCCCCAACGGGCGTGCTGCCTGATGGCCGTTTCTCCTACTACTGTGACACTGCCAATGCCTCTGGTGGTCGTTGCAACCGTGACGGCAGCTTCGGCGACGTACTGTTGCTGAGAAACACAGGCAAGGGTTCTGCCACGCAGTGGACAGCAGCCTTCGACAAGGTGTTCAACGAGAACTGGGCAGGTACCTTCGCCTACACTGCAGCTCGCGGCGACAACGTCAACTCCGGTACATCATCGCGCGCCATTTCAAACTGGAATAACCGCGCGGTCTACAACCCGAATGAAGAAGTGGAAGGAACCTCGAACTTCGAAATCCAGAACCGCTACATCGCTTCTCTGACTTACCGCAACAACCTGTTCGGTGATCTGCAGACCTCGATTGGTGCGTTCTTCGAATCGCGTTCCGGTCGTCCGTTCAGCTACACCTTCGACAATGATGCCAATGGCGACTTCATCCGCGACAACGACCTGCTGTACGTACCTGCCGGTCCTGGTGATGTGGTATTCGTCAACCCTGACGATGAAGCGGCATTCCTGCAAATGGTCGACGACACACCATGCCTGCGTCGTTTCAAGGGTCGCACAGTATCTCGCAACCATTGCCGCAGCCCGAACTCGAAGTCACTGGACATCAAGATTTCCCAGGAAATCCCGCTGTACAACGACATTCGCGGCGAGCTGTTCTTCAACATCCTCAACTTCGGCAACCTGATCAACGACGACTGGGGCCAGATCAACCAGGTGCCATTCGAGTACGTGGCCGAAGCAGTCAACTTTGAAGGTGTGAGCGATGACGGTCGTTTCATCTATGATCCGACACGAACATCCTTCACTCGTCTGCAGGACAATGTGGGCCAGTCTCGCTGGTCACTGCAGTTCGGTGTGAAAGTGAAGTTCTGATCCTCATTCAGGATCTATTGAAAGGGCCGGTCCTGTGACCGGCCTTTTTTTATTCCCCCGGCACACACCTCAGGGTAGGATAGGGCGCGATATCAGTGCAGCGGATGACTGCCTGCCACAAGGAGACTGAGCCATGAGTGATTTTGAGACTGTCGTGATTACCGGTGCCAACCGCGGCCTGGGACTTGAGTGGGCCAGACAGCTCTCGCCGCGATGTGATCGCATCATCGCAACCTGCCGTGATCCGGAATCGGCCGATGAACTGAATGCACTCGCGCAGGCCGGTCCGGTTGAGGTGGTCAGGATGGATGTCCGCTCTGGCAGTGATATCAACCAGTTGAAGTCGTTACTGGCTGGCAGCCCTCTGGACATGCTGATCAATAATTCCGGTGTCATCGGTCCTGCCGATGCAGAGCACAGCACCGATCTTGATGCCTGGCGTGAGGTGCTTGAAGTCAATACGCTGGCGCCGATTCACATTGCCCAGACGCTGGCCACTGCTGTTGCATCATCATCGCGCAAACTGGTGGTCAACATCACCAGCAAGATGGGCAGCATCGAGGACAACAGCTCGGGCGGTCGCATCATATACCGTTCATCCAAGGCCGCTCTCAATGCTGCTACCCGCTCCTATGCGATAGATCATGCAGGAGAGGGCATGATTACCCTGCTGTTGCATCCGGGCTGGGTTCGAACCGACATGGGCGGGCCTTCCGGCCTGATCGACGTGGACACCAGCGTTCGCGGCATGCTGGCCTTTGTTGACGGCGCGAATTCGTCACACAACGGTGGATTCTACAACTACGACGGTTCTCCGATACCCTGGTGACGACTGATACAGAGCGATAGACCGAGGTGATTTCAGCTCTGGATAGATCCTGGTGATCTAAGTCTGAACTGAATTCGACTATACAAAGGCGAACACCATGGGTTAAAATATATCTTTCTATTCGATTTGAAAGATATATTCATGACCAACAGCTACCTTTTCACCTCGGAATCGGTTTCCGAGGGGCATCCTGACAAACTGTCTGACCAGATTTCGGACGCCATTCTTGATGAGATCCTGAAGCAGGATCCACAGGCCCGCGTGGCTTGCGAAACTTTCCTGAAAACCGGCGTGGCCATCGTTGGTGGTGAGATCACGACTTCGGCCTGGGTGGATCTTGAGGACACCATTCGCAAGGTGATTGTGGAGACCGGGTACGATTCATCGGACGTCGGCTTCGATGGCCACACCTGCGGTGTGATCAACATCATCGGCAAGCAATCGGTCGACATTGCCCAGGGTGTGGATCGCGAAACGCCTGAAAACCAGGGTGCGGGTGATCAGGGTCTGATGTTCGGCTATGCCACCAGTGAGACCGATTCACTGATGCCGGCACCGATCTACTATTCGCATGAACTGGTGAAAAAGCAGGCAGCGGTACGACGCAACCACGATGACGGACGTCGTTACTTCAGGCCTGATGCCAAGAGCCAGGTCACCTTCCGTTACGAGGACAATCGCCCTGTTGCCATTGATGCGGTGGTTCTGTCAACACAGCACAGCCCGGACATCAGTCTGCCCGATCTGCAGGAACTGGTCATGGAGACGATCATCAAGCCGGTACTGCCGGCCGACATGCTCGATGCCGCGACCAAGTACCACATCAACCCGACCGGCAACTTTGTCATCGGTGGCCCTGTGGGTGATGCCGGACTGACCGGACGCAAGATCATTGTCGATACCTATGGCGGCATGGCGCGTCACGGTGGCGGAGCATTCTCCGGCAAGGATCCATCCAAGGTGGATCGTTCAGCTGCCTATGCCTGTCGCTATGTGGCCAAGAACATTGTTGCTGCCGGCCTGGCCGAGCGCTGTGAAATTCAGGTTTCGTACGCCATTGGTGTTGCCGAGCCGACATCGGTCAGTGTCGAGACTTTCGGCACGGCAAAGATCGATGAATCGGCCATCGAGGCTCTGGTGCGTGACCAGTTTGACCTGAGACCCTACGGCATCATGAAGATGCTGGACCTGATCCGCCCGATCTACCGCCAGACGGCCAGCTACGGTCATTTCGGACGCAACTACAATGCCGAGACCGGTGCATTCAGCTGGGAGCGAACCGATCATGCCGACGCGCTGAGGAATGCTGCCGGCCTCTGACCTGGCAGGATCACAAGAACATGGGGCAGGCCGTCGCGCCTGCCTCAGGTTGATGCAAGGGAGCGCTGCAACGATCTCCGAGAAGATTGCCAGGCTTGCACCAACTGAACCGAACAACCTGTGCTCAATGATTATGGAGACTTTTCATGAACGCAGTTATTGACAACAAATTTACCGATTATTATGTGAAGGACATGTCCCTGGCAGATTGGGGACACAAGGAACTTCGCATTGCCGAGACCGAAATGCCCGGTCTGATGTCCATTCGCGAAGAACTGAAGGGTGAGCAGCCACTCAAGGGTGCCCGCATTGCAGGCTCTCTGCACATGACCATTCAGACAGCGGTACTGATCGAGACACTGACCGCCCTGGGCGCTGAAGTTCGCTGGGCCTCGTGCAACATCTTCTCAACTCAGGATCATGCGGCCGCAGCGATTGCCGATCAGAACATACCCGTGTTTGCAGAGAAGGGTGAAACGCTGGAAGAATACTGGGAATACACCCATCGCATCTTCGACTGGCCTTCTGCCGATCAGGCCAACATGATTCTGGATGACGGCGGTGATGCCACGCTGCTGCTGTACCTGGGCTCTCAGGCGGAGAAGGATCTGTCTGTGCTGGACAACCCAGGTAGTGAAGAAGAGGTGGCCCTGTTCAATGCCATTCGCAAGACACTGGAAACCCGTCCCGACTTCTACAGCACCCGACTGGCCGCCATTCAGGGCGTCACCGAAGAAACCACAACAGGCGTCAAGCGCCTGTACCAGATGGCAGCTGAAGGCAAGCTGCCGTTCCCGGCCATCAACGTCAATGATTCGGTCACCAAGTCCAAGTTCGACAACCTGTACGGCTGTCGCGAGTCACTGGTCGATGGCATCAAGCGTGCCACCGACGTGATGATCGCCGGCAAGGTCGCCATCGTCTGTGGTTATGGCGATGTGGGCAAGGGATCAGCGCAGTCACTGCGAGGCCTGGGTGCCACCGTCTGGATCACCGAGATCGATCCGATCTGTGCCCTGCAGGCAGCAATGGAAGGCTACCGCGTAGTCGACATCAACCGTGAAGGCATCATCGAACAGGCCGACATCGTGGTGACTGCCACCGGCAACTACGACATTGTCCGCCCTGAACACATGCAGCGAATGAAGGATCAGTGCATTGTCTGCAACATCGGTCATTTCGACAACGAGATCGATATTGCCGGCCTCGAGGACATCAAGTGGGAAAACATCAAGGACCAGGTGGATCACCTGATCTTCCCTGACGGCAAGCGTATCATCCTGCTGGCACAGGGTCGTCTGGTCAACCTCGGTTGTGCCACGGGCCATCCGAGCTTCGTGATGTCCAATTCGTTCACCAACCAGGTGCTGGCACAGATCGAACTGTTCACCCGTCCTGATCATTACAAGAATGATGTCTATGTCCTGCCCAAGCACCTCGATGAGAAAGTGGCAAGACTGCATCTGGATCGCATCGGTGCGCAACTGACTGAACTGACCGAAGAACAGGCCAGGTACATTGGCGTCACGGTTGACGGGCCCTACAAGCCCGAGCACTACCGTTACTGATTGAGCCCTGACCGTTACCCCGGCCTGGCCGGGGTAACACATGACGGGTAGAGGACAAGAAGATGGTACCCATCAGTTTTGAATATTTTCCACCCAAGACCGAGGAGCAGCAGGCGGTCTTCCAGCAGACCCATCAGTCGCTGTGCCAGCTCAATCCCGAGTACGTCTCGGTCACCTACGGTGCCGGCGGTTCCACCCTGAATTTCACCGAAAAGACCGTCCTCGACATCCAGTCTGGATCCGGCCAGGACGTGGCACCTCACATCTCCTGTCTGGGTGGTCAACTGGATGAAATCCGCGACCTGCTGTCACGATACCGCGAAGCCGGTATCAGTCGTCTGGTAGCATTGCGGGGCGACATGCCCTCCGGCATGGCCATGGCTGGCGAACTGCGCTGGGCCAATGAGCTGGTCAGTTTCATTCGCCAGGAAACCGGGGATCATTTTCATATCGCCGTGGCCTGTTATCCCGAGTTTCATCCGGAATCCGAAACGGCCAGGCGTGATCTGGACCACTTTGGACTCAAGGTTGACGCCGGAGCCAACGAGGCTATTACCCAGTTCTTTTTCAATACCGATGCCTATTTTCGATTTGTCGACGACTGTGAAAAGCGCGGTATCGATGTTCCGATCGTGCCGGGCATCATGCCCATCATCAATTACTCCAAACTGGCGCGATTTGCCGACATGTGTGGTGCGGAAATGCCGCGCTGGCTGCGTGTAAGGCTGCGTGATTTTGGTGATGATCGCCAGTCGATTCGTGCCTTCGGAATCGATTTTGTGACCGAACTGTGCCAGCGCCTTATCGACGGCGGTGCACCATCACTGCATTTCTACACGCTCAATCGCGCACTGGCTTCCAGGGAGATCTGTGCCAATCTGGGGCTCGCTGCTGACGATACGAAACAGGAATCCCAGAAGGTCGGTTGATCGATGCCACGCAGCATCTGCATGCGTGCCCTGTGTGCCGTCTGGCTGACCCTGCTCTGCAGTGCCTGTCATTACCCGGAGCTGAGCCAGCCTCAGTCCGCAACTGAGCAGCCAGACTCATTCTCGATGACGTATTTTGATGCGCTGGCAGCTGACGGCTGGCAGCTTTATCGTCCTGTGCACACCGAGTCACTCGTGATCGTTTCGGTTTACCGGGATGGTGCCCTGGCCAGTCTCGGACACAATCACATCCTCAGTACCGGGCAGCTGGGTGGTCTGCTGGCCCGCGCTGGAAACACATTCGATGGGCTGCTTTTTCTGTCACCCTGGGATTTCCGGATTGATGATCCGGCATTGCGACAGTCTGCCGGTACCGGATTCGAATCCGAGCCCGATGAGAATGACCGCCGTGGCACACGCGGCAACCTGCTGTCGGATGCTGTGCTTGATGTCGAACAACATCCCTTTGTCACCGCCCGGATCCATTGTGGATCGGCATCACAAAACTGCACTATAGACTTCAGCATCGCCGGAGCTCAACTGATCATCGAGCACGAGAGTACAATACAGAGCTCAGTAAACCGACTGATCGCTCACGGTGAATTCGCGATCACGCATGAAGACCTCGGGCTTGAACCTTTTTCTGTCGGCGGTGGGGCCATCCGGGTGGCCGAGGAGATCAGAATTGCTTACAGGCTGGTATTCGACACTAATTGACAGCACGCAGCAGTTTCGTGATCCACTGATATTGTGGATAATGCAGAGGCCTGCAGCCTGGACCGTGGTGGACGGTTTTGCCGACAGATCACCGATTGGTGGAACTGACAGCCCTCTCATCCGGTGTGCAGCATGTGGCTGACGCCCAAAAACCAGACCGACAGAAGCAGAGGGAATTTCATGAGCCAGAACAACGTGTTGCCGCCACCAGTGGTTTCGCCGAGGATCAGTCTCGCCGAAATGACCGTCAAGGCCCTGATCCTGGGTGCCGTTCTGTCGATGGTGCTGGCGTCGGCAAATGCCTACATCGGCTTGCTGGTGGGACTGACCGTATCTGCCTCGATCCCGGCAGCTGCCGTGTCTATGGGCATACTGAAGCTGTTCAGGCGTTCGACCATTCTTGAAAACAACATGGTGCAGACTGCCGCCTCGGCCGGTGAATCACTGGTGGCCGGCATCATCTTCACCATACCGGCTCTTGTCATCATGAATGCCTGGAGCGGCTATGAATACGGCCCGATGGTGGCGATTGCACTGATCGGTGGAATCCTCGGCGTTGCCTTCACCATCCCACTGCGGCGTGCACTGATCGTCGAAGCCAGGCTCAAGTTTCCCGAAGGTGTGGCCACGGCCGAAGTGCTGAAAACCGGTGGCATCGAAACCGACAGGGACAACCAGACCATCGAAGCCGATGCGGCACTGGCCGAAGGCCGGGCCAAGGAATTTGAAGAGCAGTCACGTCAGGCCGATGCCGCCTCACGTCGTGGTCTCAAGGCGCTGTTGATGGCGGCAGGTCTCGGTGCCGTGTTCAAGGCACTGGAATCGGGTCTGGGTGTTCTCGCGGGCAACATTGCGACGGTTCAGTCCTGGTTTACCGGCAAATACCTGTTCATGGGTAATTTCAATCTCAGCCCGGCCCTGATCGGCGTCGGCTACATAGTCGGGCTCAATATCGCCGTGCTGGTCTTTCTCGGCGGCGCCATCGGTACGCTGATCGGGGTGCCACTGAACTGGATGATCAATTCGGAAGCCATCATGGTTGCCAGCGGGATTGATCCGGCAACACCCTGGGCCGAGCTGGATTCGTCACAGTGGTCGCAGCTGGCCGGTCAGTCCTGGCAGAATTGTCGTCGCATCGGCGTCGGAGCCATGATGGTCGGCGGTGTGTGGTCATTGATCGCCCTATTCAAACCTCTGGTATCCGGCGTCAAGGCCAGTCTGAAAGCCTACCGGGAATCACGTGGTGCCAGCGGCAGTGGCATGCCTCGCACCGAATTCGATACCCCCTTGCAATACGTGCTTGTGGTGGCCCTGCTGGCCATCGTACCTCTGTTCCTGATTTTCATGAACGCTCTGGGTGAATATGAACAGCGATTTCTGATCGCGGGCGTCATGACATTTCTGATGCTGGTATTCGGTTTCATATTTTCCTCGGTAGCCGGATACATGGCCGGTCTGGTGGGTAGCTCGAACAACCCGATCTCGGGTGTGACCATCGCTACCGTGATTATCTCGGCCCTGATTCTGCTGCAACTGATGGGCAATGATGGCCTGGCCGCCACACTCGGACCCATCGCCGTGATCTTCCTGGCCGGACTGATCTGCTCGGCAGCGGCGATTGCCGGTGACAACATGCAGGACCTCAAGTGCGGACATGTGGTGGGCGCCACACCCTGGCGTCAGCAGATTTTTCAGGTGGTTGGTGTGGTCGCCGCCGCCGTGGTGATTCCACTGGTGCTGAATGTGCTTGACGAAGGCTATGGCATTGGCCGGCCCAGCCCGATCAACCCGGATTCGATCCAGCTGGCGGCACCGCAGGCCGGCCTCATGCAGGCGCTTGCCGAGGGTATCTTCGGTGACGGCATCGAATGGAATTACATCTTCATCGGCTTTGGCCTTGCAGTGGCGCTGATCATTCTCGACCTGATCCAGCAAAAACGCGGTTCCAGCTTCCGCTTTCCGGTTCTGGCCGTGGCGGTTGGTGTTTACCTGCCGCTTGGGCTATCGGTACCCATCTTCATCGGTGGACTGATTGCTCACTTGGTGAGTCGAAAATCAGTGTCGCTGGATGAGTCATCCCGGACTGAGCGCAATGGTCGTGGCCTGCTGATTGCCTCGGGCCTGATCACCGGTGAAGCGCTGATGGGTGTGCTGGTGGCGATCATCACGGTCATCCTGTTCAATAACGGCATAACATTACCCTATCTGTCACCGCAGTGGGCAGGCTATGCCGGCACAGCAGCGCTGGCATTTATCATCTATTATCAATATTCGAAAACCATGAAATCCTGATCAAACCACGGAGGTGTCAACATGGCGAGTGTGATTGGTGTAGGCGGTGTGTTTTTCAAATCGGCTGACCAGCGCAGGCTGGCAGACTGGTATCGCGAATACCTCAATATCCCGATGGATCCCGAATGGCATGGTGCCAGCTTCAAGCCTGGCGACATGCCGGCTGGTGGGTTCACCGTGTTCGGCCCATTCAGGCAGGATACCGAGTATTTTCAACCTTCGACAAATGCCTTCATGTTCAATCTGTTGGTGGACGATCTGGATGAGGCGCTGAAACAGGTAAGGCAGGGCGGTGCCGAGGTTGTCGGCGAGATCATGGAAGAGCCCTATGGACGATTCGGCTGGTTCATGGATCCGGACGGCAACAAGGTCGAGTTGTGGCAACCGATTGAATGCAGCGAGATGGATTCCTAGCGACGCGAACGCGTCACCTGATAGGTGCCTGTGCGGGCCAGTACCTCGGTCTGCCTGAAATGACGCTTGAGCCATTCAGGATAATCAAGATGAGCATTGGCCACCATCAGCAGGCTGCCGCTGTCGTTCAGATGATCACGTACTGAATCCAGAAAGCGGTGTGTAGCGTCGGTTGTGGTGCGAATACCGTGATGAAAGGGCGGGTTGGTGATCACCACATCATACCGTTGCTGAACTGCTGACAAGCCATCGGAAGCCATCACCTCTCCGCAGACATTATTCAGCGCATAGGTGGCGCGACTGGCGGCCAGTGCCATGGCGTCATGATCCACGGCATCAATACGACAGCTGTCCTGTGACAACTGGCTGACATGGGCACCGATAACGCCACAGCCGCATCCGAAATCAAGCAGGCTGCCATGGGTTGGCATCGCTGCTGTATTCAGCAGCAGCTCGGTGCCCTGATCCAGTCGGCCGTGGGCAAAAACACCGGGATAACTGATGACATCAAAACCCGTCTGTTCAGTTCTGATACTGTGGCGCTGCCGGTAATCGTCAAGCTGAAACGTCGTGCGGGTGTTGGCCTTTCCAGAGTAGATGACACAGTGGCGCGCACTGTCGGTTTTTATCACCTTATCGCAGTAGTCGGTCAGCAGGCCCGATTGTGACTTGATACCGGCCTTGTTGTGACCCACCAGCCACAGCTCGGTGCCTGTCTCGGTCAGGCTGGCCAGACTGGCCAGGCTTGCAGCGTAGTGAACCAGCAGGGCGTTCAGCGGTTTACTCTTGCTGATCAGCACAATGATGACGTCGTATCGATGCTCATCCGCCTCGCTGGCGATTGGAATTTCGGGCCCGAACTGGACCTGTAGACCTGAGTTTCTGACCTGCTCAAGCACGCCGGCATACAGAGTCATGGCCTCGACAGTTGCAGCAGCCTCGCGAATGGGCTCGATATCGGAGAGTTGCTCCAGTCCTGCCACATGGACACACCTGCCAGCGAGCCGATGGGCATTGCGCGCGATGACGGCTGAGGTATCAGCGGCTGGCATGTGTCTGGATCAGGACGCTTTCACGGCGGCCGGGTCGGCCCAGAGATCATGATCATCCGAGTCCTCGACCAGTGCCGTCACAATCTGGCCCGGCTTCAGGCCAGTATCAACCGGAAGGTAGACCTGACCATCGATTTCAGGTGCATCGGCCCAGGAGCGGCCCGTGACCGCATCTGCTGTGACTGTATCAACCATGACCTCGATGGTCCTGCCAACGCGTTCTGCCAGCTTCTCCCGGCTGATCCGTTGCTGTACAGCCATGAATCGTTCAAAGCGTTCCTGCTTGACCTGCTCCGGCAGATGTCCGTCCAGTGCATTGGCCTGGGCGCCATCGACATTCGAGTATTTGAAACAGCCAGCCCGGTCGATTCGTGCTTCTTCGAGGAAACTCAGAAGCTGCTCGAAGTCCTCCTCGGTTTCGCCCGGGAAGCCGACGATAAAGGTACTGCGCAGCACCAGATCCGGAACCACCTGCCGCCACTGACGGATCCTCTCGATCACTTTCGCCGTTGCCGCCGGTCGCTTCATTCGCTTCAGTACCGATGCCGAGCCGTGCTGCAGTGGCATGTCCAGATAGGGCAGCAGTTTGCCCTCGGCCATCAATGGAATGACCTGGTCGACATGTGGGTAGGGATAGACGTAATGCAGTCGCACCCAGGCGCCGGTTTCGGACAGTCCCTCGCACAGGTCCTTCATGCGGGCCTGGTAGGTTCTGTCACGGAACATACCTGTCCTGTAACGCGTGTCGACACCGTAGGCCGATGTGTCCTGTGACACCACCAGCAGTTCACGCACGCCCGATCGCACCAGTCTATGCGCCTCGGCCAGTACCCGCTCGATCGGACGGCTGACCAGTTTGCCTCGCAGATCCGGGATAATGCAGAACGAGCAGCTGTGATTGCAGCCTTCGGAGATTTTCAGGTAGGCGTAGTGCCGCGGAGTGAGCTTGACGCCCTGAGGCGGTACCAGATCGACATGAGGATTGTGTTCCTGTTCGATGGGCAGATGCTCATGCACAGCACCGACAACCTGCTCGTACTGATGCGGACCGGAAACATCCAGCACCTTGGGGTGAACTTCGAGAATGCTGTTTCGGTCCTTGCCCATGCAACCGGTAACCAGCACCCGACCGTTCTCTTCCAGTGCCTCGCCAATGGCTTCGAGGGATTCTGCCTTGGCGCTGTCGATGAAACCACAGGTGTTGACGATCACCAGGTCGGCCGAGGCATAGTCGGGCACGGTCTGGTAACCGTCGATATTCAGTTGTGTCAGTATGCGTTCAGAATCCACCAGTGCCTTGGGGCAACCGAGTGAGACAAAACCGATTTTTGATGACATCCGATTGAGCTGATCCAGCGTAAACGGCTAGTTTACCAGACGATGCTATCGATGGTGCCGTTTTCGGCCGATTCCCGCCCTCAGACAGCCAGTGATTTCACGATTGTGTGCTATGATCGCTAGCCGTAAAATCCACAGCCCGCCCCCAGGAGTTCCGGCATGAGTCAATACTTTCCTCACCGTTTCCATATCCGTTTGCTGATACTGCTCACGCTGTTCCCGTTGATGGGAATATCACCATTGCTGGCTCACCACGGAATCCCCGTCACTGACGATGCCGACAGTGAAGAGGAAGGCTGGAACGTCAACGAACCTCCTGGCGAGTGGCGTACTGTCCCGATTGATGCTGATTCAACTACCTGGAGCAATGTTGATGTGAGCCCGGATGGAAAGACACTGCTGTTCGATGCACTGGGTGATCTCTACACCATGCCCATTGAAGGCGGAGAGGCGAGTGCACTGACCAATGATATCGCCTGGCAGATTCAGCCAAGGTTCTCGCCGGACGGTCAGAAAATTGCCTATATCTCCGATGCCGAGGGTGCCGACAACATCTGGATCATGGATGCCGACGGAAGCAATGCGAAAGCCGTCACCAGTGAGCGCAACAATCTGTTGCACAATGTGTCCTGGAGCCCTGATGGTCAATGGCTGGTGGCACGGCGTGGATTTGTGACCCAGCGCAGTATACCGGCCGGTGAGATCTGGATGTATCACATCTCCGGTGGCAGTGGTATTCAGCTGGTCAAGAACCCGCACGGTACACAAATTGGACAGAAGAACATCGCCGAACCGGTTTTCTCACCTGACGGCAAGTATGTCTACTACAGTCAGGACGTCACCTCTGGCACCGTCTGGCAGTACAACAAGGATGCCACAGGTCATGAATGAACGAGAATTTCAAAGAGTTGGGATAAAGTGTGTTTATTGGATAAGCTATTAGAACTCGCACTAGAATGCCATACGGATTTATAGTCTAGTCTTGAGCTGTCACTGTCGTTGTAAAGTGAATACCAGGGGAGACCAGCGTCAATATTCCCGCTCCTGTCTCCAGACTAAACCATCATCTTTTGACCTGGAAAAGGACTCCAACGAGGCGTCATTTGTCGCTGGTAAAAACACGCATTTAGCCTTTGTTCCTGGAACATTCACACTATGGTCGACACCAAGTTTTTAATTGTAACGACTTTATGTTACGTGGGGATATTTATTGTAGTTTTAGTGGTTTGTTGTTGTGCTTGGGCAAGGTACATCAGGAACGAAGGGAGAATGCCTCCTCGGAGAAACAAACCAAGTAGAGGAAGGCGAACAGCAAGAGAACCAGTCGTCACTCAGCAGTGTACTCCTCTTCCTCTACCACCCAGACAATACCGCTACATCGGCGAGTTTACTGACTTAAACCACCAACATCAACCTATCATTTACGATCCACATGTAAGGCCCAATTTTCGTACCCAAGCGGGGATTCCACGGCCTGCTTACCCCAACATGAATCATTATGCTCTTGTAGAAGACTGCCCTCCAAGGAATTACTACCCCGTCAGTTTAGCAACACCAACTGATACCTACGATATGGATTTACAGATGGAAATTAACAGTGCTACTTATGCAGACACAAGCCATGGAGGTTTTTCGGGCGACGAATTTAGCGACTTTCATAGCTTTCGTTATGACAGTACGCATGATATTAGTCGCGTTGCTAGTGGCGAAGGAGCTGTCTTGAGCACTAGTGATGCCGGGGATTCGTTGAAATATATGAAACCAAACTCTATAGATGCTAATGGCCTAGACATTGAAACTCGGAGGTCGATTGAGGGACTAAAACAAGACGATAGCGGCGATGAAAATGTTTGTGAAATCCATGAAGACGATATAAAGTGTAGTACAAGAAGAAGCAGCGATATCGTTGGGGAAAGTTTACAAGTAACAAGTTGTAGTGACGATTGTAATGGCGTTATAACGCCTTCTTGCTCAATACAAAGCCTAACAGATTTCAACGAAGAACCAGAACATATTCCCTTAAACATAACATGAAAAAAAACCACATTTTAGATAATTAGGATGTAGCTCGGTCATTTATTTCTCCATTCTGACCAGGGTACCTAAATCAAAACTGTTTCTCACTTTAAAGTGTTTACATTTATTTTTGTTCAGTATTGTTTAATCTCATGTATTTTGAATCTTACAGGCTAACGATTATTCAGAATCAATAAGATTAATTTAGTTGTTTACATAAGAAATTGAGTTCTTATACATCCTCGTAAATTATCAACCAGCTAAAAATCAGTAGTTATTAGAGGAAATATCAAAGATTTTGCAATTTTTTTCGAATAAGTTTCAGATAAAGATGTGCAATTTAGGTGAAACTGCCCAAGTTATGGTTTTATCAGCATAAGCTTTGCAGGGGGTGGGGGAGTGTCAATAATAAGCCACTTTTAACACATTGCCTCCAAAAATGATGACATTACACTTCACATCAGTCAACCTTTTAAGAAGTTGTTTTCATTCGCATGACATTTTTCTCCCTCATTTCCATACTAATGATCAAATTTCAAAAGAACCCACCGCCTTGCCTTGAACAAAAGAGGCCTTAATTGCAAGGAAGTAGGGAGATGTATGTCATTTGTCTGCTTCAATGAGCTTTTAAACATTACCTTGGCAGGTGGTCACGGGGTTATCAAAGAAAAATTGCATCAAAGTACTTAGATATATTTGGGCCTCTATTTTCCTCTGGCTTGAACAAAACTCACTCTTTTCTATTTTGACCATGTTCCTCTAGTATTGCATTTATTTCACATGGACTATGGGCTCAGATTTTGCATATTTTCTGAAAGCCATTACTGAGTAGCCCCAGGGTTTGAGATAAAGTGGTAAACTGTCACTACAAAGGGTTAGACATTACAATATAAAACACATTCTGAGCAAGCATGTATGCAATATTGCAAGTAATTCTTTTTGCAATTAAATTCAAAACTCACAATTTTAAGTTATATTCAACACCAAATTAAAAAGGAGACTGCTCGCAGGGTAGTACCAAATTGTTTTGTAACTTAATAATTTTAAAGTCATAAATGATATCATTTGAAGTAAAATGTTTTAAAGCTTTGTAATTTATGAAGATTGAAAAATTCTTTAAACATGAGATATGCAGTAAGCTTATGGCTAAATCCTAGAATTAAGGACTTTATATGAGAGAAAGCTAACCCCTTAATACAGGAAAAGGATTTTGGATTCTTAAAAAAGAGATTTTGGTGCATACTGACTAAAAACATCATCATATGTCACACTAAAACTGATCTTAGATCAAATTATAATCAACTAAATTGATCTTGCTAGATTAGCATAATTTCATCTATTTTTTCACTTAATTTGTATTAGAGAATTTCCTTAAAACACAGAAAAAGAGAATAAAAAGAGAAAATACATAATTTTTTAGTCGTATGATAATATTTAAAGTTTTGTTTTAAAAATTAAATTTAAATAGATACCACCACTAACCTAGATCAAGTAAATATTGATAATAGACAAAATGAAGAGATTAAAGAAAAGTTCAATATTTTGAGTTCGAAAGTCAATATTTGTATTTCATGTTACATGAAAAATTCATGACTGTTCGGCAAGGAAAGTCTTATCTCAGTTGAGTGGGTGTTTGTACTTCTTTATTTTAGCATAAAGAAAATATTTATTTATTTATTTATAGATTTTCTTTTTCTTTTTAATGTGTCAGTAAATTTCTCACTTTTCTCTTTTGTATTTTACAGATATTGTGTTTAATGTTTTAGCTATTTAAAAAATTGATATTGTTCTCATTGTGTTTAGTATTTCACTAGTTAATTATTAAATCAATAAAACATTAAAGACTTAAGTTAAAAAATTGAATTATCCAGGCTGCAATTTTGGTAATTACTATCAATTCATTTGTCAAACTGGAAATAAAAACAGTGTTAATCAATGACAGTATTTGGGGGGGGGGGGGGCAGAAGCACATTTTCTTGTGGTCTGACAATATATATGGTACAAATGTTTTAACACTGGAATGGCTTCCATAGAGGGGGAAACCTATGATACAAAAACATCTAAGGAAATAAATACATGTTTTATATTATTATGAATATAATTCATTCCTTGTACTATTTCAGTTTGGTGGCTTATCTTTTGCTTTCTTATTTTTTTCTTTTTCAACTTGTTGTTGCTTCAAATTTAATTTTTGCTTACTTTCCTGTTCAACTGGCTGCATGTTGATTGCTGTGTCACTGTTCTTCTCACTCCATAGCTTGTAATCTTTACGTGAGAGGAATCTCTTGACATTCTTGCAGCACAGGCACGTGACAATTACATGGCTTTCTCGTTTGGCTAAAACAAGATTTGTCAAACAGGTATGATGATATTCTACATTATTAGTATCTCCCATGATTTGAGGGTTTGTCTCCGGTTTCTCTGGTTTTCCTCCCTCTGCCAGAAATTTGCTAACCAAAAAAAGAGAAATTTATACCAAGCCCACCTCTTGTTCTGATTTTACAGGTCATTCCAGGAAGCAGTAAACTATGACACTTCTTACAAACAGTCCTCTTCATGCTTGGATTCCTGTGTGATATGATAAATACTCATAATCTGTGGTTGATATCACATGACATATTCTCTGCCTGGACATCGTATAATGGTGTCGAGTTTTATCAGATTCATAAATCTGAATAATAACTCAGCTATGGAATACCCTATAAATAATAACTCATGGCCATCCCTCCTTGCTGTTGGCTAATGAGATTCATTCAGTATCTTGATGATTCTCCGTACTTACAATCTGAGGACATTTTTCTGAGCCACCGATGTCAAACAATTCATATAGAACCTCGCCAGGCCAGTGTTCCTTGGGTTGGTTGCCAAGCTAACATTTGCAGCCTTTGATATCAGAAATTCAAAATAATCAATTATGTTATCTAAAGCTTTGTCCTTCACTACAAAAGTGAACCTCAAGAATACCCACTTTTACGAGAATTTACCTGATATAAGAAATTCATTCGGTAAAATGCGTCCTTGTTAGCTGCAAAAGTGGGTTTTTTCCTTCCCATTTTCTTGAGATGCTGAGAAAATTAATTAATTTGGAGAATGAAAGGTTTAGATTTTAGTTTACATGCTGGATATGCATATACCGTCAGGCGTTCTTCGCTGGCGTGAGGAGCTGCACGCTTGCGCAGTTACAAAATTGCCCAACTAGGGTAGGGTAGAAAAGCTTTAGTAAAACCTAAATTTTTTCATTTTTATACCAAACATTATACTTTAAACCAAGTAAGATCATAAAAATTAATAATTTGTTGTAGTTTTTGCTATAAATAAAGAATACTTAATCTAAATAATTTTTTTAAGAAGCTTGAAACAAAAGTGATTTAACCCTTCCCTTCACGGTAATTGGTTATCAAATATGGCGGCCGGGCATGAAGCTGTTCGCCTTCATCAAAATAGTCGCTGAAAATCCACCATTTCAAACACTATTATGCTTTACTATTGCTCCTTATACCGTAAGTAAATAGTCAAAATATTGCCTTTGATATTATATTCTCTTTCTAAGTATTTTAAGTATTATTTTTGGTAGAGTTCCGTCATGTTGGAAGCTTCAAGGCCAGCATCATCACCGGGTCTCGTGTGTTAAGAAATACCCTCGTACCTCATCCATTATTTAGAGGATCATCTGTCTCTACTCATGGACGTATTATTTACTACAAACTCTACATCTCGAACTTAGCTAAGAATTTTAGCTCCACAAGAGTCTTTCAAAGGGTAAAATTTTTGTATTAACTTACTTTTCTAGTTGTAACTTTGTTAAATGCAACTTCCCTTTACGAGTCCATATCGTGCAT
>CBDBVC010000053.1:0-9128 GCA_965212525.1 Lysobacterales bacterium | reverse complement strand
CGTTCATCGTCACTTTGGTGGTGGGCATGGCGTTGTCGTACCTGGCAACATTGCTGGCCCCGAAACCAAACATCCCGAAAGACAAACCATCACCCGAGACCAAGGAAGTCAACGGGCAGAACATCGTCAGGGGCGAGGAGTATGCACCCGGCACCGGGTTCGACGCACCGCAGAACGTTGTTGAGCTGAGCAGCATTGTCCCGTTGGTCTACGCCCGCCGCACCAAGCAAGACGGCAAGTGGTATGGAGGAGTCAGGGTCAACACAAACCTGATCTGGTCGCAGGTGATGACGCTGGGCAATAACCAGATGCTCCGGGCGATGTTCCTGGTGGGCGAGGGTGCGCCGGAGATGAGCATTGACCCGACACAGTTCGCGATCGGCAACAACCTGCTGCGCAGCTATGACCTGTCCCCGGGCAGCACCACAAGCCGACTGAGTATCTACTGGCGGAACAACGGCGGGCGCATCAAGGAGCTGGACAACATCGCGGGCCGTACCTATCAGCAGGATCCTGGCAATGCGATGAACCAAGGGGCTGACGATGTTTACATGATCCGCTCGGAGTCGGATACCTATAAGCCTGACTTTTGCATGGCGGCTAAGCCGAGCTCCCAGACAGCACTGGGCCTGTACGGGTTTGTGGGTAATGGCTTTGGCTACAAGGTGAACCCTCGCTATCGCCCCAACCGTGACCCAGTTGTGGATGACAACGGTGAGATCTTGTGCGTTAAGGATCCTGCTGTGCAGGAAGAACGAAGGAAGCAGCGGCGTCGATGGCCTGAGTACAGCGGGCTTGTGGGTGGCAAGGGCCTTAAGGATGTGCGAGTCGGTGAGCAGCTGACGTATGTACTGAACGACTACGCGAAAGCCGAGACAGACAAGGACAAGGCAGAAGGATGCGAACCAGGCGAAGAATGTACTGGCCCAGTCAACCTGGATGTGCTGCAGGCTGTAGCCAGTCGGCAGAAGGAATATGACCAGAACATTGAGGTGGGCAGCCTTTACAAGATCGGGTCGGCGCAGGCGGTGTGTGTGTCCCGCACTCCGGAAGACAAGTTGTTTAAGTCAATGGCGGATAGTGATCCGGTTGCAGAGGGGCAGACCATCACGGCTGTCTTTGAGGTCACTGAAGCCGGGCAAGTTGAACTGGTGGCGGATGACGCTGCTGAGATGGAGACAGAGGAATGGCAGGAAACCCCACGCAATGCAACGGAACGGGGTCACATCTTCAAGCTGGCATCAGCGAACGTATCGGTAGAGCGCAGGGCGAAGGTTGTTGAGTTCTCGTTTAAGAGCCAGATGGCTATCAGCCTGAGTGGGATGTGTAACTTCCGGAACGTTCGTAATGGCAAGACGGAATACCAAAAGAACAGCGATAACGATGGCCCGTGCGATCAGGGTTGGTTACGTGATCTATACGGCGAACAGTTTTATGACGCCTGGGCCTGTGCCCGCTGGAATGACACGGAGTTTGAGGACATCAAGGACAAGACAGAGGACGGCAGAGCAGCCTTCGAGCGGTATGAATCAGACACCATCACCACAAAGGAGAAGCGCTACTCGTTCTTTCGTATGTATTACCGGAATGCTGCGGCAGAAGAATATGACAAGTGGATCAAGTGCGATGAGCTTTACGGCTTCTGCAGTGAGCGGGCTACAGCAGTCTTCAACTGGTTGAGGATTGAGTTCCCAGATGAACAGAGGTGGTCGGTGCGGTTTGTGCCGGTGAGTGGATGGGAGATCAGGCAGGGCATCGAGAAGGGAGACTTGTGGGTGCTGGACTCCACGATCAATGACCCTCAGCTGGTAGTTGACTCAAGGTTGAGCATTAGATTCTCCGGCTACAAGATTGAGCGCACCCAAGAATCCTTCCAGATGCTGACGCTGCGTCCACCGGATGGGAAAGACGTAAACAATGGCTGGGTGGATGAGTGCTACTGGGGCCTGGACGCTACTGATGAACCAGACGAAAAGCCTGAGACGGAACATTTTGATGACGGTGAGTTCTACGGCGATGCATGGGCGCGGCTGGCGGAATCGTTCTACTTCAACGAGATGGACACCTCTGCGAGTAGCCCCGAGCATCAGATCGTTAATGTCAACATCATCACAGAGAACAACCCAGTCCCTGACTACAACAAGCTGGCGACAGTCGGCCTGAATATCCGCAGCTCACTGGAGATCAACCGGCTTGAGCAGTTCAGTGTGTATGTCAACGAGGGCCTGGGGCGCAGCCTGCTGGAGCTAGACGAGAGTGCGCACCACTTCCCTGATGTGCTGTTTGATCTATTGACCAGCGACCGCTATGGCGTCGGCAGTGTGCTGAGCCGTGAGTTGATTGACGTGAAGTCGTTCAAGGATGCACACCGCTTCAACAATGACCGCCACTACTTCTTTGACGGTGCCATCACTGAGAAGGTAAACATCAGGACGTGGGGGACCGAGGCTGCGAACAACTACCTGCTGGACCTGTGCATCAGTGGCGGACGGTTTGCATTGAAGCCAGTCGTCACCTTCGATGGCCCGGAGAAGATCACGGGTCTGTTTACAGCGGGCAACATCCTGGAGGACACGTTCAAACTGAGCTACATCGACCAGCAAGACAGGACTGCCCCGATCATCAGCGTGCGGTGGCGGGAAGAACGTGAGTCAGGTGCAACCAATGTGAAGGGCCTGTTCCCTATGAACCGTGAGGTATCGGTGAGGGAGACGGAAACGTCAGATATGGCACCTGTCACCCAGATCGACATGACTCAATACTGCACCAGTCTGGATCACGCGATCGACCGGGCTAAGTATGAATGCCGCTACCGGCGGCTGGTGACCCACACAGTTGCGTTTAAGACGGTGCCGTCTGAGGCCAACCTCCAGGTGGGTTCGATTATCAAGGTCGGTATGGAGACGGTGCGATATGACCAGCCCCGCAACGGTGCGATCGATAGCCAGGGGAGGGTAACGACCTGGGGGTATGTGCCGTCTGGTGAGCAGAAGTGCCTGGTCTGGGATGGTGGCAGCCGCAGGATCAGCGAAGAGGAACTCAAGTTCGATGGAGAGTTTTGCCTGAACAGAACGAACTGCGTCTTCTGTATTGCTGACTCACAAAATAGAGCTGAGGCCTACAAGGTGATGAAGGTTGGGTTTGATGAAGATGGCAATGTTGATGTCGAGGCTATCTATTGGCCTTTAGATAAGGACGATAAGAGTATGATCGTGAAAGGATGGGATCAAGACAGCAACTGGCTCATCGAAGGCGTGAACTATGAGGGTTAGGTATCCAGACATAAAGCCACAGAAGAGAACTTACAGGCCTGCAGAGTGGTCCACAAAGAAGTTCACATCTGTCGCTGGTACTACCTCAATCAGGCTTTATGGGTCTAGGCCTGCTGATGCCACTGTCTTCCTGACTTACACCTGCAGTGATGAATGGGTCGAGGGATTCCTGCAAAGCTGGCACAAGAGTAAGGGCGGGCTCTTCACGATTGTTTTACCGGAAGAAGTATGGGCCGGCATGGAGCGCACCCTGTATGAACACATGCCGCATGACCTGGACTGGCGATGGCTTGAGCGCCCACGGATTGAAAGCCTACAGCCTAATTTAAGTAGAGTTGAAACGAGGCTAATCGGCACGCTGGAGATGGCATGACAGTATTAACAGGTGCTGATGGCTTCATGCGTTTCGATGGAAGAAAGATTGGAAAGGTACGCAACTTCTCTGTAAGTATTCAGCGTGATGCGATTGATGTGACTGCGGTGTCTCAATATGACAGGGAATTTATTCACGGCGTTCGTAATACCACCGGAAGTTGCACACTCTTTTACGATCCTGCTGATCAGTTTGCTAATAAGTTCCTGAATAGTATCTTCGAGAGCCACCACCAAGAGCATGAAGTTGACTTTGTATTGAATAAGGACGGGGTGAATGCTGACTGGAACTATGAACCAAAGCCAGGCCCTGGCACCACGAAACCTAAATGGGTGGGACGGCTTCGGTACAAAGGGATCCTGACGAACGTATCCCCGAGCGTTGATGTAGGTGCTGCTCAGTCAGTACAGCTCAGCTTCCAGTGCTCCGGCCCAGCGGCAGGTGTGTTCTGATGGCAGTCCTAGGTACTGGTGGGCGATTAGTCCTGAAGCGGAAGGCACCTGATCCGTTCCTAGTCTCATCGCGTGAAGTTGATTACGATCGCAACCACCTACAAGAATGCCCGCCGGGTTACTGGACAGGAGATAAGGTCAGCACACTGGCCCTGCCGCATTGGATTGAAGGAAGCCGATGGCCGACGAAGCAGGAGGGATATGCATCATATTTTGGGTCTAAATGGTTCTTAGGCCCTAACCGTTCGCACATCACCGACCATGATGACTACTTTTACAAGCGCGGAATGGAGTCGTATCCAGACTCTCAGATCAATGATGATGCGCAGTTCTACGCAAGAGCCGGGGATCTTGCTGAAGGAGATGAGCTGCCAACAGATGACGAGCCCGAATACTTCATCCACGTAAACGAGCTTGGGTATATGAGCTTCTATGAGGAGCGGTGCTACGCGCTGGCTGGCTGTCCACGGGGGAGGGTGGATATTGCAAACTGCGCTGGTCCTATCGGCATCGGCCCCCATGGGAGCTCTACCTATAACAACGCATGGGCAACATGCTTTAACGACCTTGTTAATGCTGCTGAATATCTAGTAAGAGATAGTACCTACGAGGGCTATGTACCCTGTCATGACCTGGATTTTGAACCAGCAGGAACAGATGATTACGACAACGCTGACATCGAATACACCGGGCTGCCTGATCGTGGTTACATGTGGCAGGTGCTATGCGACATCAGGGAATGGTCCCTACAGCTGAACGCTGAGAACATTGAGGTGACAAGCATCAGTGAGAAGTGGGGTAACAGCGTTAAGTCAGTGGTCACAGGCGGCGGCAACATTGAGTTCTTCATCGATCGTGAGTGCTTCCCAGAAGGAACTAACAACGGGCTGCCGTTGATGGAGATGCTGCTGATGACAGAGAAGGGATGCGAGGCGACTGCAGAGTTCTGGATGCTTAGCCGTGGCGCTGACTGCCAGTGGACTGACTGCAAGATGCCTGGTGATTTGTACTACGAGGCTGACATCCTGGTTACACAGAACAGCGTGAATCTCAGACCTACTGATCTGGTTGTCGGCACCGCAGCATTCGTAACTACTGGCGAGATCAAGCTACTGCAAGAGGATTGGCCTAAGGATTGTGTAGACAAATAGAATGTAATCGTAACGGCTGCGCGTTGGTGTGACTTACATACTTCAAGCTGGTGACAATGGCTCTATCGGCCATCAGGATGTATCGCAAGGGCAGTATCGAGATCAGATCAATGCCATCAATGATGCGGTCCGTCAGCTTGGTGGTAAGCCGTTAATCGAGCCTGGTGATACAGCAGTCAACGACCCGCTAAATAGGTCCTACGTCCTGCATGTAAACCCTGACATCGGATCAGACAAGATCGTCTTTGGGGATTACGCAAGCAGCGGTGGCAGCGATAGCGAAGGGGAACTGGATACCAATTCGATCATGCGCCGCATTAGGCAGCAGCAGCTGGAGTGTGGTTATACCGAGGCCAGACCCTTTCGTAGTTTGAACAGGGCTGTCATTGAGTGCGGCATCCTAACCAGCCGGGACTATCACACTGACTGCAGCTACATGCGCACGAAGGTGACGATCGTCATCAGTGGGCAGAACAAGGTTTACAACGGCCTGGGTGCAGCAACGGATGATGCTTTCTTTGACAAGCCATACACCGATGGGCAAGAGATCCCCGAGGAAGATCTCGAACTGTTCAACCCAACCAGTGGTGGTTTAATTCTGCCCCGTGGTTGCAGCCTGGTATCGCTTGACCTTAGGAAGACAATCCTCACGCCTGATGTTGTCCCCTGCCCGAAGGACAAGACGGGATCAAGTGATGTGCGGATGCCCATCCTGCTGACGACGGGTGAAGGGTATTACTACGGCGTGACCTTCATGGACTGCCCGACATATCCACATAGCCATCACCTGCTGACGTGCTTCGAGGGTGCATCAAAGGCTGAGCTGGATCAGTTCTACCTGAAGATCGAGAAGAAGTTTGGTGATGATATTGACTTCAGTGCCTTTGTCGAAACCGACTTAAGAGAGTATCAAATCGTAGGGCCACAACCGGCAACCCCTTCTGAGGACGTAGACACCACTGCTTCCGCTTCGCCGTACATCTACAACTGTTCGATTCGTTCTGAGTTTGGGCTCTGCGGCATTGATTATGACGGTGCGAAGGTCGGCGGGTTCCGCTCACTTGTTACTGCTCAGTTCACTGGGGTCTCACTACAGACTGATGTGAATGCCTATGAGATCTACGTCGAGAGTTCAGACGGCTGGCGTGACCCGAAGAACTATCAGGAAGTTATCGACACCGACCCCAACAACGTTCGGATCAGACCAAAGTGGGGGCACTTCCACATCAGAGCAATCAACAATGCTGTCATCCAGGAAGTCTCAGTGTTTGCAATTGGGCAGGCAGTTCATCACTGGACCCGATCAGGTGGTGAAATTACCATAACGAATAGCAATTCAAACTTCGGCCAAGTAGCTGCTTTAAGTGAGGGCTTCCACGAGAAAGCACAGCCGCAAGATGAGAAGTGGCAACCTGTGGGCCTATGGCGTTCACGCGATCCGTTTGACAAGACTGATGCAGTTGAGTGGATCTATGTGGGTTCACTGCAGGGTGGACAGAACCAGCTGAATGACAGCGAAGAGCTGAACATCAAAGGCGAACTTGTCGAAAGCAGCACCAAGCCCCAGCAGCCAGACATTGTCGCCAGCAGAGGGTACACCCTGAAGGAGAACGATTACATCTGGGTCCGCAACAACCGTGGCGATGACTACAGGGCACGGCTAGCCAAGAACCCATGGGACCGTCAGCACCCTGATCGGATCAGGTTGAAGGAGCCGATGGAAACTCAGAACGGTGACAAGCCTGGTGATGGTGATGGTGATCGCTTCCCCGACCTGGCCCGTCTCGATGTGTTCATCCGCCGGTTCGTTGATCTTCGCACTGAAGAAGAGCGCACCAGCTGTCTGGTCCTGAAGGATGACGACACCAAGAGGTTCCCAGTTCGTGACTATGTGCTGCAGGATGTAGCAGGTGTTTGGACAAAACAAAGGATTTCAGCAGTCGCCAAGGCAACACAGGACAAACGTGAGAGAGGGTTCATCCGTGTCGAGCTGCGCAATTGCAACGCGACTGGTGCTGACCTAGTTCACGAAGAAGCTGCTTATTACCACAAGGGCGACACGATCAACCGGGACGGCAAGCACTTCAATGCCACCGTCGATCACATGGGCAAGTGGGACCCAGACAAGTGGCAGGACAGCTACGTCCACATGCCTGCTGACTACAAAGCACCTGGCACTGTCCTCAACTCCCACCCTGTCATCATCTTCGATGGTGATACCGACGATAGGGAGAAGTCAAAGAACTGCGGCTTCAATCTGGACACCCCGATTGTCAAAGGCCAATGGAAGTCAGCGACTGATTGGAAGGGCCTGGCTTATTACTGCGGCAACGCTGGTATCGCTGTCCAGAACTTGCTGAGGCCTCAGCCGCAGCCAGAACGATTCCTTGAGATTGATGTTGACAAGATCAACCTGCATCGCCCATCTCAGATCCGTCTGTTTGGTCACGCTTATGAGTGGAGTGGATATGGGCCGTATAGCAAAGCGCTGCCTAGGTATCAGCAGACACTGACGCCAGCCAACAAGTGGACTTACTACCAGACTGCTGTCGATGGCGGTAAGAACTACATCAGTGGGTTCAATGAGGAAGGCTTCCTCGTCACCAACAATGGCCTGCAGGATCTAGAGACAGGCGAGAGCGTAAACTTCGCCAACCTTGGCTCACCTGATCGTGACCTTGATCTGACGGGCCTTGAGGTTGTTGATGCACAGATCCGAACAAAGGGTGTAGTTGAGCTGGCTGATGGTGAAGAGACCTATCTAAGCAAGAACGACAGGAGCATTGAAGAACGTGATGCCCTGAACGCCGACATCAATACATCGAAGGCAGCCGTCACCCCACCGTTCCTGAAGAGCTATCTCGATCAGCGCGGGTACGTGAGGGCTAAAGACAATGTCGCAGCTGTTGTCATCCACGTTGTCCCCGATGGTGTTACACCCCTGCAGGAGCAGGACTCAGTGCCTTATGGCTACCCCGACAACAAGAGTGATTACACATGGTATCGAGAGCAGGATTACATCAATGGGATACCACCAAAGACAGTCACTGAGGCACTGAAGCTTGCGGCACGGGTCTATGTCCCGCCCGGTGCATACATCATCATCAGTGTTCACGGTGACATCCCAACGGTTGAGGAAGGCCCGTTACAGCTGGTGAATAGCTGGGCTCCGATTGTGGTGGCAGGTGCGCAAGGTGTGGCTAGCCAGCGTGGTCCGAAGATTCGTCTTGATGCGACAGAGACAGCTCGCGCTACGGACCAGTTCCCTCAGTTCACAGCGATCCGTGGCATGAGTGCTGGCGTGTTATTTGCTGACTGCCACATCATGTTGAACAGCAAAGGCTTGGTCTGCTCACTCACGTTTAACGGGGGCCTGGCTATCGGTGCGAAGGACACCACGATTGAGGTCGAGGAGCTGAGCAACCTTGCGCTGATGGATGCCAGTTTCGGTGAGAAGGTGACGTGGGCTGTCTACTCAGACGTAAACGGTGACGCCAGGAAGATCGAAACAATCGTGCAGAGCGTTAGCGCTGATTATGAAGACCACTGTGTTCAGTTCATGGGTGTACTAAGCCATCCCCGAGCCGGCACTGGCACTGGCATCAGTGGTCATGGCGTTGACATTGTGATCGACTTCCGTAATGCGAACTACGGCAACCCTGGCTACGCGAGGGTGAACATGAAGTTTGCGAATAACACGAACACACGCGTTGGTCTCTCTTGGGTCAATCTTGGTGGTCGCGGTGGCTGCCGTGCTGGTGGTCGCGTCGGCCCGAGGGTCGGCCTGAACCTAAGCGGGAATGAGTGGGATCTGGAATGGTGGATCGGCAGGGCATGGCGCACTGAACAGAACCACTTCGGGCGTCACTTCCGGATGGAA
>CBDBVC010000052.1:0-26560 GCA_965212525.1 Lysobacterales bacterium | reverse complement strand
CTCTGCTTCGGTAGCACGGCTCGATCACCGCATTGAATTGTGTCTGCAGTATGATGCCGCATCGCAGCCAGCAAATTCTGCTGATCTATCACCAGTACAGACCATTCGATGGACATCTGGCAGCGATGAAGCCGGTGAAGGGATCAGCCTGACTGGTGAGCCGCACGCAATCTGGCCGAATCGCTACTGCGCCTATCACTGGCCAACTAAGTCGGGCTGGCACCGGATCAGCAGCCAGGGTCAGACAACAGCGGTGTATGTGTATCCGGCCACGGCCCACGCCGGCGAATCACGCCAGGCTCGTCGCATGGCCAGTCAGCTGTTTCAGCAGTCCCGTGCAGACAGTCTTTCCGGGAATGTATCCGATGAGGCCGTGAGCACTGGCGCTGCTGGTCGGCCCGTGTCCAGATTGTGGTTTTTCCTACTGTTTACACTGTTCTGCACACTGTGCTGGCTGGAGCAGAAAAGACTGCCCTGAACAGCCAGGAGCCAACTCTCAAAACGAATGTCAACAATTCTCAGGTCGACTTGCCCCCGGGGACACATCCGTTATTATGGTGTCAGAGTCAGGCACTGGCGAAACTACAGTCAGTGCCGTGTTGCGGATCCAACTGTCATGGAACGGGATCAGTTGCTGTCAGAGGTGTGTCATGGGCAAGAACGGGGATAAAGACGAACTGCTGGGCAGGACGGGGGAATTCACCTTTTCCGAACTGGGCAAGCGGCAGACCGTGAAGCCGGCCAGTTTCGACGCCGAATCCCAGCATGCCGAAGAGCTGGAAGCCATCGCCAATATTCCCACCCAGCCCGATTACTATCCGCCGCCATCCAAGTTTGACCGCGAATACAAGCGTGCCGAAACCGTTTATGCCGAATACCTGCAATCGGCCAGTCTTATGATCAATGCCGTCAGAACCGGGCAGGCGCTTAACGTCAAGGGCATCGTTCAACCGCTGACCAACATGATCAACAGCGTCATCCAGCATCCCGATGCCATGATCTGGATGCGCAGGCTGCATGTTGATGAATCCTATCTGATAGGGCATTCGGTGCGAACTTCGGTACTGGCAGCCGTGCTCGGCCGGCACATGGGCATGGAGGAATCGGCACTCTATCAGGTCACTCTGGCGGCGCTGTTGTGCCAGATCGGCAAGACCAAGCTGCGCCGGCAACTGCTGGAGAAGCCAGGGCCTCTGACGCGCGAGGAGGTCGAACAGATTCAGGGCTTTGTTGCACACGGCGTCGAGATCCTCGAATCCACACCGGCCATCGACCGCGAAGTGATCAGGATCGTGGCCAATCACCATGAGCGGTTTGACGGCAGCGGTTATCCTGAAGGCAAGCAGGCCAATTACATCCCTGTGCCGGCACGGATGGTCGGTCTGGTCGACTGGTACGACGCCATGACCAGCGTCAAACCCTATACTGACAAGGTGATCAGCTCGACCGAAGCCATGGATTACCTTTACTCTCAGCGAAATATTCTGTTCCA
Source organism: Lysobacterales bacterium (assembly GCA_965212525.1). GTDB lineage: Bacteria > Pseudomonadota > Gammaproteobacteria > Xanthomonadales > SZUA-38 > SZUA-38. The sequence goes on along the minus strand of CBDBVC010000052.1, from coordinate 25,068 downwards.
GGATCAGCTTGTCGAGGAATTCATCCAGTCCATCGGCATGTACCCGAACGGAAACCTGGTGCTGCTCAATACCGAAGAGGTTGCCCTGATTCTGGCGCAGGACACTGACAACCGCACTCAACCCAGCGTCCTGATTGTGCTCAATCATGCCAAGAAGCACTACAAGCAATACCAGAAGGTGAACCTGTTCGAGCACAACCGTGAACATCCCGACCAGCCACGTATCATCAAGCAGGCACTGCGCGTGGACGCCCATGGACTGGATGCAAAGACCATCATCGAGAAGTTCACATCACAGAAGAAAGGCTGGAGAAAGCTTTTCTAAGCATCTGATAGTAAAGCCATTTCATAAGAAAATGTCACAGCATCGACATCCATGTCGATTGCCGTGACAGTTGAGGCACACCGGCAGTCATCAGACCTGACTGCCGATGCGGGGGGACAGGCACTAAGGCATGCGTCTTGCCCGGAACACGTTGTTCTGAATCTCATCACCAATCACGGTGTTGCGACGAATCACATCAGCCAGCGATGATGATCGCACTAGCGCCAGATCCTGACGGCTCAGGCTGTTTTCGTACCAGAATCGATCGCCGTCACGCAGCGCCTCGAACTGACGTTTCATCACTGTGAACATCAGCTCGCCCACCTGGGCACCGTCGACATGATCCTCAGCCAGACCACCGACCCAGACATCGATCAGATCGACGCTGCCATAGACCGCTTCCAGTCGCTGCGCCATGACTGTGTCGGAGGTGATCAGATCGAAGCGGCCTTCGGGAATCGGATCCAGCCCGAGCTGCTCACGTGCCGAGTTGTAGGACGGTAATCCATGGTCACGGCCACGCTGGATATTCAGCGACACCAGATCAAAACCACCGGCGCCTGGCGGCCCGAACAGGAAGTTGCGGATATCATCAATGGCCATGGCGTCGATTTCCTGATGCAACTGCCCAGCCAGCCCGCGCAGGATGGGTTCGATACCACCCTCATCGGTCAGCCGTGACGGGGAGAAAAAAGCGTCACGCAGGGCCAGGTGACCCTGTTCGATTTCCTCGCCGTTCGCGTCCAGTCGCAGGATCTGCGGGCTCAAGGCACTGTGACCATAGCGGTAGGCGGCCGTCGAGAAGATGTTGGCGATCGACGCATCGACCGATTCGCGGTAACCGCGATAGGGTCTGAGCGCCTCATTGCCCAGCAGTGCAGGCAGGTATTCACTGTAGGTGATTTTCTGCATCAGGCCAGCGACGATGTGACGTGCACGCTGGTAAAGCTGATCGCCGCTCAGTGAGGGGTTGTCATCGGCCAGACGCGCGACCAGGCGGTTGTGTTCGCGAACGAAGAGCGTGTGCATGGCGGCAAGGCCTGCCTGTTCATTGGCACGGACATCGCCAGCCAGAAACAGCGCATCACTGCTGCCACCGGCATTAGTCAGCCCATCCACATTGAACGGTAGCAGGTCACCCTCTGATGTGGCCAGTCGGCCACTGCCATCCAGGGTCCGAAGTGCTTCGGCACGCTCGATATCCGAGCCGTAGACATTGGAGGCATCAATCCAGCTGGTGATTTCGTTGATCTGCTGGCGCGGAATGGCGGCACTGCCATCATCGTCCGTGATGTAGATGGAGCGATTGAAGGCAATGACCTCATCTCCGCTGCCGTCCGGATCAAAGAATGCATCGCCTGCAGGCACGGCAATCGGCTCGGATTCGGCCGGGTCCACGCCATCGGTCAGATCGATGTCGTGATCCAGGAACTGACCCCATTGCCACAGATAATCGGTGGTGCGGGACGTTGTCGGTATTGATTCGGCCTGAGCAAACACGGCATTGCTGATGGCACGGGCACCTGGCCGGTCAGTACCGGCAAGGGCAGATTCGCCATCGGTATAGTCGGATTCGACATAACGCTGCAGCGGAATATGTGCTGCAGCGACCTGAGGACTGGCCCGGTTGTTGCCGCTGCCGTCGATGGTGCGCTCATCACGTCGTCCGGGTCGATTTCCTCCGGGGCCATTCCCTGGTCCATTGCCGGGGCCATTATTCGGACCATTGTCAGCATCTGGGCCGCGCTCGATGCGTCGCGCCGGTGATACTTCGGGGTTGAGCCGTTCGGCATCGGATGCCTCGAGCAGGGGATTGATCAATGCCTGATCTGCGTCCTGGCTGCTTTGATCACTGTTATCCGGTTGTGCCTGGACAGAAAGGGCCATCAGCAGACCCATACTGAGCAGACTCAGACGGCTTCGGTGGTTTGGGGGGCGTTTTGTTGTCATGGTGTTCTCTCCTCGATTCAGAGTGACACCAGACTAGAAGCTCAGCGTGGTGAATTGTTGAAGGGAATGCGGAGAGAATGTGGAGAAGTCTTATGAAATCGTGAAACGGGCATGAAGCGTGTGTGAAATCCTTTGAAAACAGTGCATTGCGTCACATTCTGCAAACGGCTCGTGATTGCCCGCATCTACATCGAGAGACGATACCCCACGCCGTAGACCGATTCGATCGTCACTGTTTCGGCATCGATTTCCTCGAGCTTGCGGCGAATGTTCTTGATGTGGGTGTCGACGGTTCGGTCGTTGACGATGCGGTGATCCGAATAGATCACATCCAGCAGCTGCTGACGCGAAAACACACGACCCGACTGTTCGGCCAGATGGCTGATGAGGGAAAACTCCACCGGCGTGAGTTGCAGGTCTTCTCCCAGGTATCTGGCCTGCCAGCCATGCCGGTCGATCACCAGGGTATCACCACTGGGTTGCGATGAGCCCTGACTGCGTCGCAGGATGGCCTTAACCCGGGCCACCACCTCTCGAGGTGAATACGGTTTGCAGATGTAATCATCGGCCCCCAGTTCCAGGCCCAGCAGACGATCAATTTCCTCCACGCGTGCGGTGGCCATCATGATGGGGATATTCGAGTGTCGCCGCACTTCCTTGCAGATGTCCATTCCGTTCATGCCGGGCAGCATGATGTCGAGCACGATCAGGGCGGCTTCGTTGCTCCCCAGCCACGGCAGGACGTCATCACCATGACTGATCCAGTGGGTCTGGTAGTTGCCCATCTTCTGCAGGTAATCGATCAGCAGAGTGGCAATCTTTTCTTCATCCTCGACCACGAGAATGGTGGGGGCAGGCGCTGTCATGCGCCTATTTTGCCGGTAAGGTGATCTCGATGGCAAGCCCGCCCAGCGGGCTGTGGCTGGCACAGATACTGCCCTGGTGCGCCTCGACGATATTGCGCACGATCGACAGCCCCAGACCACTGGCCTGGCCACGGGCAAACCCACTGGCAATGCCGGCTTCGTCCGTTGTGTCAGTTCCCGTCTCACGCGCCGGGCGCTGCCGGATGCGGTAGTGACGCTCGAACAGACGCGCCATGTCATCGTCACTGACACCGGGCCCGGAATCACCGATCACCAGCCGCAGCCTGTCTTCGCTTCGTTTCAGTTGCAGCAGGCAGCGACCCGGAGATTCGGTATAGCGCAGACAGTTGCCGAGCAGGTTGTGCAGCATCTGCCGAAAGCGTTTCTGATCCACCTGTGCCATCACGGTGGAATCAGGCAGGTCGGTATCCAGTGCAAGTTTCGCATCATCAAACCGGCTTGCCATCGATTGGGTCACTGTGCTGATTTCCTGCACCAGATCCACTGCGCTGAAGCGGTAATCCAGCGAGCCGATATCGGAGATGGCCAGTTGATGCAGGTCATCCACCAGGCCATTGATATGACTGAGCTCATCATGCAGCGAAGTCAGCATGGACTCATCCAGCTCTCGCACCCCGTCCTGAACTGCCTCGATCTCGCCACGCAGAATCGACAGTGGCGTGCGTAACTCGTGTGCGATGTCGGCCATCCAGCGCTGCCTGGCCACTTCGTTGTCGGACAGTGTCACAGCCAGCTGATTGGCATCGCGAGCCAGCTCACCCAGTTCATCCTGCCGTGTCATTTCAAGACGGGACTGATAGCGGCCCGATGCCATGCTGCGAATACTGCCTGCAATGGTACGAATAGGGGTGCTCAGCTGGCGTGCCAGTACCCAGGCAACGGCGATCGACAGTAGCAGACTGATAGCGGCGGACAGTAGCAGGGCACGGTTCTGGCTGCTGAGAAACTCCAGAGCCTCGCGCGACTGGGGGTTTTTCAGCGGCTGAATACCCAGATAACCAACCGTGTCACCATCGATGATGACCGGGCGCAACTGATCAGGGTCCAGTTCACCGCGTTTGCCGATCACCGGCAACTGATAGGCATCGAGCAGCACCAGCCGGCCACCGATATTGTTCTGATCACCTGGCGGTGGCCTTCCCGGGCCATGTGCTCGCAGGCGTCCTGGGCCCTGGCGATTATTTCGATCTGCTGGGTGGCGGTTGCTGTCACCGCGTCTGCCCGGCGGCGGTGGACGGTTCCGGTCCCGACTGCCATCAGTCTCGTTGCGTGGATGAGGAGGAGGGCGATGCTCGCGCGGGGGTGGGCGCTCACTTCGCTGCTCGGGCCGTGTGTCACGCAGCATCTCTCGCCACAGTCGATCATCGTCACGCATGGCTTCCCAGTCGCCGTATTCCAGATAATGCGCCTGCAACTCGGGCATCAGACGCAGCAGCTGGTTCTGTTCGGTACGGTTGAGGAATTCCAGGAAGTCACGATCCAGCTGGGCACGGGTCATCAGTGCCATGGCGGCAAGCGCCAGCAGCGAGCAGGTCAGTAGTGCCAGTCCGATGCGATAGATCAGTTTCATGCGTTCACAAACGGGTATTCCTGCGCTGATGCTGCCAAGCGCAGCCCTCCGGTGCAAGGGCATGAACGAATTCTTCTTATTGGCTTCATATTTGGACATGATCCAGAACCCCATGGTCCTGGTGCAGTCCCTTTATTCGGTCACAATAGCCCTGCGAATACTACCGCCTGAAGATCTGCTAGACTGGTAATCATCTGTCAGACTGATTGTGTTCAGTCCGGTAGCCTGCTTGCTGCGTATTCACATTGATCACATATAAAGAACAAGGGGAAAAAGCAGATGTTGAATCTGAGGAAGGTACGGAACGGATTGCTGTTGTGTTCAGCCCTGGCCATGGTGCCGGCTCAGGCAGCCTTCCATTTATGGGATGTCGCTGAAATCTATTCCAGTGACGATGGCAGCGTGCAGTTCATCGAGCTGTTCTGTGCCGTCAACGGCCAGCAGTTTCTGAACGCCCATACACTGGAAGCCATATCGGACGGCAATAGTGTGGTGTTCACCTTCCCTGGTAATTCCGGTTCGCCCACCGCCAACAAGCGGCTGCTGATTGCCACCTCGAATTTCGCTGCACTGCCGGGTGCCGTCACGCCGGATTTCATCCTGCCTGACAATTTCATCAACCGTGATGCGGCCAATATTACACTGGATTTCGGGCCAGGGCAGGACGTACTCAACTTCACTGGCGATGACCTGCCCAACGATGGCGTGATGTCGATTGATGACAATCTGAACGTCATGACCAATTCACCCACCAACTTTGCCGATCAGACCGGTTCGATCACCGTGCTGCCGGTCGAGATCTTTTCTAACGGATTCGAGGATCCGAAATAGGGAAGGGAATGAATCATTTTCCGGCAAGGATGATTTATCGTCCAGGTCCTGAAATCAGGATGGATTCCCGCCTTCGCGGGAATGACAGCGTGGCTGACGAACAGTCAGCATGATTCAGTGTCATTGGTTCAGTGCTGAAATCGTCTTACAGTGAGTACATGAGTCTGCACGGATTCGGACGCATTGTTCGATTCTGAATTTGGTATGGCAGTCATAGTCCATGAAAACCTGCCATCCACGCACGTGGACGGCAGGTCAGTGTTGCGGAAATTGATCATTCCGCGGGTTTGCCACGGCCCTCATGAGCCCGACCCGGCGGTGCCGTTGTCACTGGTCAGCTTGCGCTTGCCGGGCTTGCCGATGTTGATCACATCGTTCATCAGGCCATCAAGGCCACCGAAGACGGTGATCTGATCGATCTTGCCGGTCACGTTCTCCAGCACTTCCAGTTCCTTCAGGCGCAGCAGCGTCGGGTTGTTTTCCATCAGCTTCGCGGTATTCAGCAGTGAACGCGTGGCCGCGGTTTCCTCGCGACGGCGAATCACGTTGGCTTCGGCAATTTTCTCTGCTTCAACCACGCGGTTGAGGATCTGCTTCATGTCACCCGGCAGGATGATGTCGCGCACACCAACGCTGGACAGGGCAATACCCTTGTCGGCCATGGCCTCGGTGGTGTGACGGAACACAACCTTGTCGATCTCACCCTTGTTGGCCAGCAGATGGGCCAGGTCATGTGTGGCAACGATCTGACGCAGTGCGAACTGCAGCTCGCGGTACAGATGATCGCCGATGTCACGGTGTGCCTGACGTGCCACATCGGCATCGGTGATGCGATAGTTGGCCATCAGGTTGATACGCAGTGACACCTTGTCGCGGGTCAGGATTTCCTGGCCGTTGACTTCCAGGCTCTGTACGCGGTTATCAGTCACACGAACCAGCACATGACGGTTCACGGTCCAGAAGGCGTGAAATCCGGGCGCCAGTGTCTGCGTCAGCACACCGTCAACGATCAGCTGACCGGTTTCGTAGTCGGCGATCTCCTGAACGGTCAGGTAGCGCTTGGCAGTGACCGGGTTGTAGACCAGCAGTTCACGAGCCAGTGACTCGGTCACACTGAGCTCCTCTGCCACGTCAATGCGGTGAATCTCGACCGCATCGTCCAGTGTCCAGAAAACGGCAGACTTGCCCGGTGGAACCAGGTCGATCATCTGGCGGTTGCGATAGACCACGGCCAGCTCGTCCATGGACAGCTCGACTCGCTCGAAGTGGGCTGCGATGTCCTCGCGGGCATGAGCGATCAGGAAGTCGGCCTGATCAAGCTGCAGACGAGGCTTTTCGATGTTGACCACATTGACTGCGATACGGCCACTCCAGTCGAAGTAACCGTGCACACCCGGGTCCAGAACGGCAACCAGGCGACGGTCCTCGAACTTGAGACCGCGTTCGTAATCTGCGATCACGATTTTTTTGTATCCGAACATGATGTTCTCCTTGGTTTGATAGAAAGAATGGGAAGCTCCCCACAAAACGGCCGGGCCCGGACAGCAACCTGAGGCACGCAGCGTCTCCTGACGCGGTGACCACATCCTGTGGACTGCGAACGGTCCTTGCGGCATCTGTCCCGAACCCGAATGCGCACGGACTGTCCTGATGGTCTGCACCCTCATGGTGACGGGGCATCGATCAGGACACATCCATTTGCATCGGGTCGGGGTCAGGGCCGCAATGGCGGTATCTGTGCGGGACAGGCGACCGGCTTGCTGTGAGTCATGTCAGCAATACATGCCTGACGATCATCACCGGGGAGTCTGCCCGTGTGTCGCTTGCACGACGTTCTTGTGGATTTGAACCACACCCTTAGTGGGTTATCCGAAAAGTCAGCGTGAAAGGCTGATTGGCTCTTAGTGCAGGAGTTGAACCTGCGACCGATAGATTATGAGTCTACTGCTCTACCAACTGAGCTAACTAAGCGGTAGCTTCGCTTTCCTGTATTGTCGATACACACGATGCCAGGGGCGAGTGTGTCAGCCAGGCAATCAGAACCTGAGCCGCTGAGCGAATGACGGAAAACGGAACTTCGGTGTGTTTGCCGGCGGCTTGCCGTCAAACGAAATGGGGGTGTCAGGTTTCGGCCTGATTTGACTACACCTTTTGGAAAAGGTTATAGAGTAAGAGTTTGGACTCTTTATTATTTGCTGCGATTGAAATCAGTGCTGCCACATGGACCTGGTTAGCCATTCGTATAATCAATTATAAACCTGTACTATCAATCCAGCTCTTTGCAGAAACGACTCAAAAATGGACAGGTATCTATGAAACATACCAAGGTGACTTCACTTCTCTTCATCTGCCTGCTGATGCTAGGTTGTTCTCAATCGAACGATGAATCGCAGCCGGCGGCCGTCGCCGAGCCCCAGACTGTCACTGAGTCCCAGGCTGTCGCAACAGTAGGTCCAAATATACTGTTCATCGTCGGTGACGACATTGGCTTCGGTGATCTTGGCATCAGCGGCTCGGTTACAAAGACCCCGACTCTAGACGCGCTGGCCGAGCAGGGCACGTTCTTCACCAATTTCCACGTGTCGCCGGTCTGCTCGGTCTCGCGCTCAATGATGTTGACCGGTAACGATCCGATCGAGATCGGGCTCGCCGCTTTTGACTACACGGTTTATCCGCCTTCCGAGGGCAAGCCTGGCTACGAAGCGCATCTTACACGCACCACGGCGACGGTTGCCGAGCTTCTCCAGGACGCGGGGTACCGCACTTACACGGTGGGCAAGTGGCACCTCGGTGGGTCGGGCCACGGCGGCGAGGGGCCGCAAGAGTGGGGCTTTGATCGCAGCTATGGGCTCTACACCGGTGCGGCGAACCACTGGAACCAGGGCGCCTTTCACTTCAATCCCGCCGATCCCGAAGTCCAGGCCGTTCTAGCGCGAGGAGAAATCCCGCAGGAGCCGTACTACGAGAACGGCGAGAGTGTGACACGTCCGGACGGCGTCTTTTCAGATGAGCTCTGGACCTCCAAACTGCTGGAGTATATTGAGGAGGGTCGCGAGACCGGCCAGCCTTTCTTTGCCTACTTGGCTTACACGACGGCACACGCGCCGATCCAGGCTCCCGCTGACCTTATCAACAAATACTACGATCACTATCTTGAGCTGGGCTACGAAGGCCTTCATCGCGCCCGCTTCGAGGGACAGAAAAAGCTGGGACTCATCCCGCAGGACGCGCCCCAGCCAGAACGTGAATCGAATCCGCTGTTGAGCGCCTGGTCGGAATTGTCTGACGAGGAGAAGCGCACCGAGGCACGGTGGATGGCGGCCTACTCAGCCATGATGGAATCACAGGATCAGCAAATCGGCCGACTCCTTCAAAACCTTGAGGAGAACGGGGAACTCGACAACACACTGATCATTTACACGACGGACAATGGCCCCGAAGGCACTGGACTTGTCGGCGAGCTTGCCCCGGGCCCCGATCTCATCCAGTGGATGCGCTCCGCATACAGCCAGGAGTTCGACGACATTGGCCAGGGGAATACGTTCGGCTTCATTGGTACAAACTGGGCTGGAGCAGCCAATGGCAGCCTGCAGTGGTGGAAGTGGTTTATCGGTGAGGGCGGCATCCGGGTACCACTGATCGTCATACCACCGAAAAACCAGCCTAACACTCGGGCTGGAGAGATGACCAACGAGTACGCCTACGTCAAAGAACTGCCGATGACCATGCTTGACTATGCCGGCGTCGATCACCCGCTGACCGAGTTCAACGGCCGCGAGCTCACGCCGCCGACCGGCGTTTCCCTGCGACCGTTCCTGGCGGGAGAAGAAGCGACTCCGCGGACGGAAGACGAATGGGTCGTCTTCGAGCTGTTTGGCAATACCTATGTTGTGTCCGGAGACTACAAGGCCATCCGCATGCGTACCGGCATGTATGGCGATGGCGAGTGGCACCTTTACGACATCAAGAGTGACCCAGGTGAGACTCGTCCTCTGGAGGCCGAGCAGCCGGAGCGGCTCCAGAACATGATTGCCATCTTCGAGCGATACGCCGAAGAAAAGGGCCTAGTGCCTGTAGCCGACGACTGGAGCCCGTGGAGCGCGCTATGAAGAATGACTCCCTGAAGATCCGCGCCTATCTGATTTTCTGTGCGGTCGGCATCGTGCCAATCGCGCTGGTCTATGGCGCCATGCCATCGGTCTCCCTTGACGCGCTGTTTGGCATCACTGTTGACACAGTCAATCTCACGCACATCATGCGGGCCGTAATGTGCCTGTACCTTGGATTGGCCGTGCTTTGGGCCTGGGGTGCGTTCAACAAGCAGATGACCGCTCCGGCGCTCGTAAGCGCCGCGGTGTTCATGCTTGGACTTGCCGCCGGGCGCATACTGAGTTTTATCCTGGACGGCATGCCCCATTGGCTCCTTATCGTATATGCGGGCCTGGAGATCGTGCTCGGCCTGATCGCGGTAATGCTGTTCAAGGGACTCAAATCAGTGGCGACGGACTAAACTTGAAACATGATGTGAGAGGTTCATCGGTTTGGCACCGAACAAAAACTCCCCGAATATTTTGACATGCGTTACGCCAGCTACGCATGTCAAAACATTCAAAAAACCACACCATCCCTGGCGTGGTTATCTTGTGGGCAGGAATGCCTGCAGAAAATCCATCTGGTCAGCGAGGATTCTGCTGTTGGCCAGTACCAGGTATTCTGCCCAGGTGGGTCGGTAAGGCACCGCCAGTAATGGCATGCCGGCCTGTTCCGGTGTGCGTCCGCCCTTGTGGGCATTGCAGCGTGAGCAGGCGGTGACGACGTTTTCCCAGCAGTCTGCACCGCCCTGGACACGCGGGATCACGTGGTCACGGGTTAGCCGGACTCCGGGACCTGCTTGTCTGGCACAATACAGGCAGGTATGACGGTCACGGCGGAACAGGTTGGGGTTGGTCAGTGCCGGACTGTTGCGCCATTGCTGGTGACGACCCTTGCAGGCGATGATCGCCGGAATCTCGCAGGTGGATCGTTGTCCGTGGCGATCCCAGCCGCCGCGTACCGTGACAATGGTGTCACCGGCAGACCAGGCAACATGATCGCGTGCCATCAGGGTAACGACATCCTGCCAGCCCAGCCAGTTCATCGGCTTGCCAGCCCTGTCGGTGGCCAGTGTTGAGGCCAGCGGCGTTTCCAGCCTCTGGCGTTGATTCAGCAGGATTTGTGAATCCGTGTCGAGTGTTTGCATCTCGCACCTCCTTGATTTTCAATGAATAAGTGGGTTCAGGGTTTGTAGTTCTTGTCGATTGATCTTGACGAATGTATCTGACTGTCTGATGACAGATGATCGAGTTCCTCGTCATCCATCGCCATCCAGTCAAGCACGGCGTCGTCAATCTCATCGAGCTGCTTCTTGCGTTGTGCTGATTTGCTGGGCGCATGCACGTGGCCCTTGCGCAGCAAAGGATTCAGCAACACACGCTTGCGTGTGCTCATGAGAGTCTCCTCAGGGTTTCAGTGAGTTAAGAGAAATTGCTGAACAGGCTGATGTGACCACCCACCTGTTCAGCCCTTGACGCAGACCACCTGTTTCAGGCTGTGGACCACGTCAACCAGGTCGGACTGGTTGTTCATGACCGAATCGATGTTCTTGTAGGCACCGGGTGCTTCGTCAATCACGCCCTTGTCCTTGCGGCATTCAACACCCCTGGTCTGGGCGATGAGGTCGTCGCGGTTGAAGGCCTTCTTGGCTGCTGTTCGCGACATCTTGCGACCGGCGCCGTGGGCACAGGAGTGGAAGGCATCGGCGTTACCCTTGCCCTGCACAATGTAGGACCTGGCACCCATGCTGCCCGGAATGATCCCGAGCTCTCCGGCACCGGCCCGGATGGCACCCTTGCGGGTAACCAGCACATCCTCACCAAAATGCACTTCGCGAGAAATGTAGTTGTGGTGACAGTTGATGGCCTTGCGGGTGATGCGAAAGTCCAGTCCTTCACTACGGATGGCCTTCAGTACCAGATTCATCATCTGGTGGCGGTTCTCCGCGGCGTAGCCCTGTGCCCAGTCTACGGCTTCGATGTAGTCGTCGAACAGTCGGGTGCCTTCATCGAACCAGCTGAGATTGCGGTCACTGAGCCTGACGCCCAGTTTCTGCATGTTCTCCTTGGCAAGGCTGATGAAGTGGGTTCCGATCTGGTTGCCGACACCGCGTGAACCGGAATGCAGCATGACCCAGACCCGGTTGGACTCATCCAGACAAAGCTCGATGAAGTGGTTGCCGCCACCCAGCGTGCCGATCTGGCGGGCCCATTTCCATGGGCTGCCACGTCGACTCAGTTCGGCCAGCTTGGGGTGTTTCTCGGTCAGCTTGTCGTGGCCGTCCTTGACACGTTTCATGCCGTCAGTGCAGATATTTTCCTGCTTGTGCATGTTGAAACCCACCGGAACGGCCGCCTCGATGGCACTGCGAATGCGCGCCAGTGAGTCGGGCAGTTCATGTGCCTTCAGTGTCAGCCGCACAGCCATCATGCCGCAGCCGATGTCGACACCGACCGAAGCCGGAATCACGGCCTTCAGTGTCGGGATGACCGAGCCAACGGTCGCCCCAAGTCCGACGTGAACGTCGGGCATCGCGGCCACGTGATGGTGCACGATCGGCAGCTGGGCAATATTCGTCAGCTGATCGATGGCGCCGGCATCAATATCGTTGGTCCATATGTGAACCGGAACGCGGCCTTTGCGAATCGTTTGTTTAATACTCATGTTGTTCTCCATGATAAGTGAAATTCGGTCAACAGTTGGTGAAGCAGCCGGGCTGCTACTTCTGCTGACCGCCAGGGTATTTTTTTTAGTTGTTCATGTTGGGTTCTCCTTTTGTTGAATTGTTGTGTTCTTTTTTATCTGGGTCTTGTGAAACCTGATATTGAAAAAATGACCGAATTCAGAAAAAGAAAAAAATTAAAGAAACCGCAGCTGACCAAAAAAGACCAGCCACGGCGATGGATGAACGACAGTTCAGCCATTGCCACCACTATCCTGGGGGTGGTACAGCGGTAGCGACGGGAAACGATGAGTGAGGAGGGGAATCCCGCCGGTGTTCTTGCTGAACTCATCGTGCATCCGAAAAATGATGTGGGGCGGCACAGCGCCGGCTGACCGGCAATGGCGGCCCCACTGAAATAATGCGTCCGAATTGTTAATGATTGGCGTGTCTGTCACGGCCTTTCGCCGTACGCCTGCTGCACCATCTATCTCAATGCAGTGTTCGATCGGGCAAAAAAAAGCCCCCGACCGGTTGGCAAACCTGTCAGGGGCTCTGATAAAGCCTGTTGGAGGTCTGCCGATGCAGACCACCTGATAGTGGTGTTCTACATCATCAATTCTGAGTTGTTGCTGAAACCGGATTCTCTGGCTTCGGTTTCACGGGTCATCTCATTGATGCCCGGTATGTCATGACTGCCAGGATTACCTGTCTGTCCTGTGCCAATCCGCTTGTCGTTCACGCCGCTTGAGTCCGATCCGTTCTCGCCGAACTGTCCTGGCAGGCACTGCCATAGCGCAATGCAGCTCACAGCCACTCGTCCGGCATGGATCACCGGGTGTTGCCTGTGGTTCTGATTGTCTGCGGGCCTGTAGGCCATGTTGCGCTCCTGGTGCACCGTGTCGGTGCGTTGATTCAATGCTCTGTTACGACCGCATCTGCGGGCTCTTGGTTCAACGGCGTTGCCGTATTGCCGGGTACAAAAAAACCCGGGTGTCAATTCGACCTTCCGGGTTCTGTGCTATCGGAAGGTCCGCGACCCTCCGTGAGGATCGTTATCGTGTCTGTTTCTGTGCCAGCCCGCTTACATTGAACAGTATTCGGCCAGGCAGTCTGCTGACTGTGCTGTCGCTGTTCTCGCATGTTCGTGGCTGAAAATTCATGGCGGGCAAGTCTACGCTCTCGTCAATAAAGCACAAGATAATTCTTAACTATTTATTAACAAATGTTCGTCATGGATGAAAATTACTCATCTGTTTTCGTTCGGATTTTGAAAATTAATCTCTTTAATTACAGTAACCTGGCGTGTATAGATAAGAGAAAATCCAGTCACGATCAGTGATGAATAATACGCCATTCTGTTGTCCTGGATTCGCGCTTCAGGACTGTCATGCCGGCGATCTGATCATGGCCGGGCGCAGAATGTGAGCGATTCCGGGTGAATGACACATAAAAAAAGCCGTGCACCAGGCACGGCTTTTTCTAATTCTGGTGGGTATCGATTACTGAGGATCAGCAGTCAGCGCAGCGAATTCAAGATCCCTGGAATTGGCTTCACACACGGCCACATTGTCTGAAGCGACACGTACCAGAGGAATGGTGCCGGTGAGGCCGCTTTCGGTCAGTGTGTAGGTGATGGTGGCGTTGCCACAGCTGCTGAAGGTGATGGTTATGGTGCCGTACGTGCCGGCGGGACTGTTGGTTACCGCAGCATTGTTGTCGAACAGGCCACCACTGGAGTTGGTGATGTCGAGTGTGGCTGAATTGCCGGAGAAAGCACCCTGTGCCGTCAGCCAGCGCTGACCCGGGTCGCCCACCACCGCGACAATCGATGCATCGGGCTGATCGATATCGTAGGTGAAGGCAGAGATGAAAACGATACCGGTCTCGGGCAGCACATCAATGAAAAAGCCCTGGCCTGGCGTGGCCAGATTGAACCAGGCCCCGTTCATGCCTTCATTGATAAATGTGGTGGTGCCGAGGATCTGGATGGTATTGATCATCACCAGGTGGTTTTCATTGACCAGTCCGAAGAATCCACGCAGCGGGATCTGGTTGAACGGCGCATTGAAGACGACGGTCTGCAGCGCATTGATCGCATCGACCACATCCATGCCATCGCCGATCACTTCGCCAAACACCGTAAAGCCACCGTTGTCGGTATCAAACGGATCACTGTTGTCCGTGACGTTGATGAACCACTGATTGGTGCCGCTGTTCGGGTCACCAGCCACCTTGGCCATGGACAGGGTGCCGCGCACGTTGGACATACCGAACTCATTCGTTACCGGGGGATCCATCTCGATCTCATCGGTAAAATCATCAATGAAGGTGAATCCGCCGCCCTGAACGAAGCGGTTGACGTTGATGCCGTCATGACGGTGGATAAACGACTGATTGTAATCGCCGTCATTGACGTAATTGAGGAAATTGGCCACGGTCAGTGGTGCTTCGGCATCGAACAGGCGGATATCGATCGGGCCAAGCGATGTGTCCATGCGGACAACCGTCTGCGCCAGCGCAGTTGTACTCAGCAGCAGGGTGAACAATGACAGCAGAAGGATGCGTGATCCGGCTCTATTCCATGGCATGGGGAAATCCTCGGTACTTTTTGACAGCGTGGGATTATAGCGGCAAGTTGTTAAAAAGTTGTACTGTTGTGAGCAAGAAATGGGTCGATTGTTGTAAAGTTGTGCAAAGATCGGCATCGCAGCATTGATGAGCCCGTTTTTTTAGCGGATAGAGCGGATTTGTTCAGCATTCACCGATCAGTTCTGATATTCTTCCGTCCCTCTCATTTCCAGTCATGACACAGCCCTGATGGCCAGCAACAACAAGTCAAAACAGGTGAATCGCGCCGCGATCATCGACCAGAATTTCATCGATCATGTCAATTCCCTCGAATCTGCCACCACGGCGTTCGATCTGTCGGAAACCGGCATGGACAGGACCACGTTTCTCGAGCTGTTCGAATCACAGATCATGTCGCGACAGCTCGATCTGATGGCGCGCGAACTGCGACTTGAAAACAAGGTGTTCTACACCATTGGCAGTTCCGGTCACGAGGGCAACACCCTGCTGGGACGACTCACCCGGCATACCGACCCGGCCTTCCTGCATTACCGCAGCGGCGGGTTCATGATGGAACGATCACGCAAGGTCGACGGGATAGATCCGGTACATGATACGGCGCTGTCGTTTGCGGCCAGCAGCGAGGACCCGGCTTCGGGTGGTCGCCACAAGGTCTGGGGAAGCAAGCCATTGTGGGTATTACCGCAGACCAGCACCATCGCCTCGCACCTGCCCAAGGCGGTAGGGTCGGCACTGGGTATCGAGCTGGCCAGACGCTCAGCGGTGGAGATGGCTATACCGGAAGATGCCATCACCGTGTGCAACTTCGGTGATGCCAGTGCCAATCACAGCACTGCCCAGGGCGCATTCAATGCAGCCCAGTGGGCGGCCTATCAGGGCCTTGCCGTGCCGGTGCTGTTTGTCTGCGAGGACAACGGTATCGGAATCTCGGTCAGGACACCCGACAACTGGATCAAGAACAGTTTTCAGCACCGTCGTGGCATGCAGTATTTTGCAGCCGATGGTCTGGATCTGGCACGTGGCTACCGGCAGGTGGAGACCGCCGTCAATTATTGCCGTCACGAGCGCAAGCCGGTGTTCCTGCATCTGAAGACCACACGTCTGATGGGGCATGCCGGAACGGATTTCGAGGTCGACTATCGTGATCTTGCCGAGCTTGAAGCGGCCGAAGCGGCCGATCCACTGCTGCGTTCTGCCGAACTTGCCGTTCGCAGTGGCGTGATGACACCCGACGAAATCATCGACATGTACCACGCCATGCATGAGCGCTGCATGCAATCGGCCCGTGCAGCCGACAAACGGCCGCGTCTGGAAAATCTGGATCAGGTGATCGAGCCGCTGGCGCCTTATGATGAAACCGCAGTCAACAACGAAGCCAGCCGCCGTGTCGAGCAGACGCAGCGTCTGGAGCTGTTTGGCAGCGAGAAGGGACTTCCCGAAAATCAGGGGGGACGCCACATGGCCATCCTGATCAACAAGGGCCTGTCGGATCTGATGCTGAAGTACCCCAATACCTTGATATTCGGCGAGGATGTGGCCCAGAAGGGCGGGGTGTATACCCTTACGCGCCAGCTGATGAAGCAGTTCAGCAACAAGCGGGTATTCAATACGCTGCTGGATGAGCAGACCATTCTCGGTCTGGCCCAGGGCTATGCCAATCTCGGCTTCCTGCCCATACCCGAAATCCAGTACCTGGCCTATTTCCACAATGCCTGTGACCAGATTCGTGGTGAAGCCGCCAGTCTGCAGTTCTTCTCCAATAACCAGTTTGCCAACCCGATGGTGGTGCGCATTCCATCACTGGGCTATCAGAAGGGTTTTGGCGGCCACTTCCACAATGACAACAGCATCAGTGCGCTGCGCGATATTCCCGGCGTACTGGTGGCCTGTCCTTCACGCGGCGACGATGCCGTCAGGATGATGCGTAGCTGCATGGCCCTGTCAAAGGTCAATGGCCGGGTCATCCTGTTTCTGGAGCCGATTGCCCTCTACATGCACAAGGATCTGCATACCGAAGGCGACAATGCCTGGTGCTTTGATTACCCGGCGCCGGAGCAGGCCATACAGATCGGCATGCCGGGTCTGTACGATACCGAGTCACGACACCTGCTAGTCATCACCTACGGCAATGGCGTTCCAATGAGTCTGAAGGCCGCCAGGCAACTGGCCGATGAAGGCCATGGTCTGGCCACGGTGATGGATCTGCGCTGGCTGCAACCGCTGCATTCAGCCGAGATCTGCGAGATTGCCCGCGATTATGATGGCATTCTCATTGTCGATGAAGGCCGCGCCTCGGCCGGTGTCGGCGAGGGCGTGGTGTCGTTGCTGGTGGCCGAATTCGGGACGGACAAGGCGATCAGCAAGATTACCGGTGCCGACTGTTTCACGCCGCTGGGCGATGCCTCTCAAACCGTATTGCCGTCTGTGGATTCGGTCAGGCAGGCGATTGAATCGGCGCTGAGCCAGAGCTGAGCCAGAGCTGAATCCAGGAACCGCTGCCAGTCCGTCCAGTCATCGGGAAAATGAGTGAAACGCAGGGCAGACCGGCAGGGGTCCTGGGGTTGAACCGTTCAGTTCATCAGCGCTGATCTATCGTGAAACCGCCTCACCGATGCGGTCGGCGTAACGGTCAGCCAGATATTGTGTATAGGCCACGGCACCAAAATAACCCGTCAGGTGAGTGGTGTCGCTGTACAGATTGTTCGGTACTTCTTCGATCAGCTGATGATTGTGCAGCTTCAGCCCCGTCTCGCGCTCGATTCGGTCGATCACGGCGTTCAGCCGTGCCTCGGCTTCCGGAGGATAGACCACCCAGTCGGAATTTCGCGGCAGTAGCACCACCTGTACATCATCGGAAAATTCCTTAAACACCTTCACCAGCCGAATGAAGTGCACGATCAGTTCCTCGTCGAAATTCAGATCGATGATGTCGGCCGAGTGGATGCGGCGCTAGCAGCGCACTTTCCTTGAAGTAGGGGGTGTTCTCGCAATTCGTAATATTCACGAAACAATTCAATGGTCTCAGGTGTGCGGTCACTTCTGATCGACCGAAACCCCTGATTCGCCTTACACCATCGGCAGGGGTTTGAAATCAGGAAAATCTTCTTCTAAACGCCACACTCATCTGTTCACCGATTTCGTCTAATCGTGTTCTGATCTCATCGTCCAGTTCAATTTCAGTACGGGGAGCACGTGGCCTGAGGAAACCACCGAAGAATGAAGTCGCCATTTCTGCCGAAACACTGTTGCGCAGGTAGCGGATATTGAAACATGCGAATGCCGCGCCTGACATCCTGCTTCATGATCTCGAATATCTCGGCATCGGTGGCCAGCATATTGATATAGGAATCATCACTGGCCCGGGCGCCATCACGACGCGTGATGGTGGTCTGGAACGGGTTGAACTCGATAAAGGCCACCTTCAGTCGCGCATCATTCTCCAGGAATGAATCGCGAATGCGTCTGGGCCAGAAAATCCTGGTAAAGCGGGTTCAGGCCGCCAAAGCCGAAATTCCAGGCACGAATTTTTCACGTCCTTCTCATCCAGCATCTGCTCGAATTCACGCGGCGAAAAGCCGGCCTCGACCATCGAGGATCCAAAGAATATCAGGGTGTCGTTCTCACGCGCCTCAGAGGCGATCTCGGGCAGCTCGGCACGTGCCTGATAGACCCGGCCCATAATATTTTCCGGCGACCCGCCCATCGAGGCGGCAAAGATGCGGATGATAACCAGTGCAATGAACATGCCGATGAGAATGGTCATCAGGATGCGAAAGTACATCGCGCGTTGTCCCGGTGGTGTGCTCTTCAGTCATTTCAGGAGTCATGTCTGTAGTCATCTGTCTCATCCCTCAGAACTGGAAGTAAATGAATTCTGCACTGGGCTTGCCAATCATCAGGCACAGTGCCTAGGATGATGACCCAGCAGGCGGCCAGAACAGCCATTTGTTGTTTTCGATCTTCGCCACCCTTGCTCAGCACCAGCTTGTCCAGCAGGTGCACCACGAGCAGAGCGCCCACCACCATCAGGACAATACCGTCATGGCGACCGGGGCATGCCACTCGGGCCCGGAGAAGGTGTGCAGATCCAGGAACAGCTGCCAGGCGCCCTCGATACTGGTGGCACGGAACAGCACCCAGCCAAGCAGCACCAGATAGAATGTCATGGCCCACTTGAGAACCTTCAGTGCCTTTCGAATCGGATTCGACGAAACCCCTGAACACAGCGCGCGTGGACAGGAAATGGGTTCCGGCAATGATCATGCCGTAGGAAGAAACCCCAGGCCACGAAGGTCCAGGCGGGCACCGTGCCACAGTCCACCGAGCAGCATGGTGATGAATATATTGCGGTAACGATGGCCGGTTCGGTTGCCACCCAGCGAAATATAGAGGTAATCACGCAACCAGGATGACAGCGAGATATGCCAGCGGCGCCAGAAAATCAACCGGGGAAATGGCAAAGTAGGGTAGACGGAAGTTCAGTGGTATCTGGAAACCGAGCAGCAGGGCAAGGCCAATCGCCATGTCACTGTAACCTGAAAAGTCGCCGTAGATCTGTCCGGCAAAGGCCAGTACGCCGGTCCATGCCTCCAGTGTACTGATGGTATGACCCGAATCGAAGGCCAGTGCGGCCGGTACAGCCAGCAGATCGGCAATGGTCTTCTTGAACACGCCGACGGTAATCAGCAGGAATCCGTGCCTGGCCATGGTCCAGGTGGGCACGGGCAGGCGATGGAACTGCGGCAGAATCTGCCTGGCGCGCAGGATCGGGCCGGCCACCAGCTGCGGGAAGAACGACAGCGCTGCGGTGAATTCCACCAGCCCCTTGCGTGGCTGCATCACACCCCGATAGACATCGATGGTGTAACTCATGCTCTGGAAGGTGTAGAAGGAGATACCCACCGGCAGCACCCATGACAGCGTCGGAATCGAGGCCTGATAGCCGAATACACCGAGCAGGTCGGCCACCGACTGCAGTACGAAATCGGCGTACTTGAACAGGGCCAGTATGCCGATGTTCATCGCAATCGACAGCGTCAGAAACAGCTTCTTGCGGCCTATCGTCGTGGCCGAACCGATGGCAATCGCCAGGAAATAGTCGATGACGGCACTGCCCACCAGCAGGGGGATGAACTTGTAGTTCCATGCACCATAGAACACCAGGCTGGCCACCAGAATGAAGTAGACCCGGGGTTTGCGCTGGAGAAAGATAAAGCCGTAGAACAGCAGGAAAATAACGAAAAAGATGAAGAAAATCGGCGTGTTAAACAGCATACGAACGCATCCTTTTAGCCTCCGGTCGAGCCACAACAAGCAAGTCAGTGATCAACTCACACCCTAAACACGATCTCGCCGGAAAGCGGCGATCTGGCACTGCATACCACAGAGTTCACGCAGAACTCTATTGATTTAGACGCAGTGGTTGCAAAAAGGTTACGGAAAAGACAAAAAAAGAATGCAATAGACCGGAAACAGCAACGACAGCACAGTTCTGACACTGCATTCAGGGACTATTCGATGCGCTGTTTCGGCCTGAAAATCAGCGCCGCATGGTGCTGTTCAGCTGCTCACACAAGGACACATTGTCATTGGAGATGCGGATCAGCGTGATGGTGCGGCTGAGGCCGCTGCCCGGAATGCTGTAGGTCAGCGTGGCATTGCCGCAGTCGGTAAATGCCAGGGTCACCGAACCCACGCTGCCGGCTGACGTGTTGCTGACCGTTGCCGGATCATCGAACAGGCCGCCCGAGGTGATGGTCAGGTCCAGTGTGGCCGAATCAATGCCGAAAGCGCCCTGAGCCGTCAGCCATCGGTGCCCCGGATCGCCGATTACGGCCGTGAGCCCCGGGTCTGGCTGACTGGTGTCGTAGGTGAACCAGGCCATGAAGATGATGCCGGCATTGGGCAGTACCTCGATCAGGATGCCCTGGCCAGGCGTGGCCGGGTCGAACCAGGCACCATTGAGCCCGGGGTTGATCATGAACTCATCGCCACCGCCACCGCCGCCACCGCCGGGATCGTCGATGATGCTGGCACTGTCGATGATGGCCAGGTTTTCACGCACGATGCTGCCGCCCATGTAGTTGATGGTGGGCAGCATGGTAAAGGCGCCGCCCACATCGGAAATCGTCAGCGCCGCGATGGCATCGACGACCGGCATGCTCTCGGCCGTGATGGTGCCGAAGACGGTATAGCCGGGATTGCCACTGATCATGTCGAACTGCGCCGAATTATCAGCCAGGTTGATGTTCCACTGCGAGGTGGCAGTATTGGGGTCGGTGCCGAAGTACAGCATCGAAATCGTACCGCGCACATTGGACTGCTGAAATTCATTGGCGATGGCTGCGTTCGGCGGAACGGTCAGCACCTGACCGCCGGTGAACTGGAATGCACCGCCCTGAATGAAGGTGCTCTGGTCGCTGCGGTGAAAGAAGGAATCGACATAATCACCGTCGTTGACGTAATCGAGAAAATTGGCCACGGTTGCCGACACTGCCGAGTCCATCAGTTCGATATCGATATTGCCGACGGAGGTTACAAGCCGGACGAAGGTCTGTGCACTGGCCGATGTGACGAGGCTTGCAACAATCAGTAATGCGGAAAATGATCTGTTCCAGTTGTTCATCATCTCTGTTTCCTGTATCGCACGGCGCACATCCTGCCAGTATAGGTTGGTTTCATTAACAAATGGTAAATGAATCGTGAACCGCACCCTGTGACCAGTCTCCCGGTTTCATTGACGGAGGCGTCACATGGCAATGCTATGATGAGGCAACCAAAGAATCATGAGGAGTGAGTTGATGAAAGCGATGCAGATCAGTGAGCCGGGTGCGGGATTCGAGCTGGTGGAGCGTGACAGGCCAGAGGCTGCAGCGGGTGAGGTGTTGATCCGTGTCGAGGCCTGCGGTATCTGTCACAGTGATGCCTTCATCAAGGACGGGCTGTTCCCGGGCATCAGCTATCCAAGGGTCCCCGGCCATGAAGTGATCGGTGTTGTAGAGGCCGTCGGTGACGGGGTGCAGTTGTGTGAGGCCGGTCAGCGGGTCGGTGTTGGCTGGCACGGCGGTCACTGTTTCCGGTGTGATCCCTGCAGAACTGGTGATTTCATCAATTGTGCAAACGGGGTCATCACAGGCATTCATGTCGATGGCGGTTATGCCGAATACATGGTGGCACGCGAAGAGGCACTGGCACTGGTGCCGGATGAGCTTTCGGCAACCGAGGCCGCACCACTGCTGTGTGCCGGCATTACCACCTACAATGCACTCAGAAACAGTGGTGCTCTCGGCGGCGATGTCGTGGCCATCCAGGGTATCGGTGGTCTCGGGCACCTGGCGGTGCAATACGCAAACCGCCTCGGCTTTCATACCGTGGCGCTGTCACGAGGAGCGGACAAGGCCGAACTGGCTCACAGGCTGGGTGCTGATCTGTACATCGATACGGACACTACCAACCCGGTCAACGCTCTGCAGGCGCTGGGCGGAGCTCGAGTCATTCTGGCCACGGCACCGAGTTCGGCCGCCATGTCCTCTGTCATCAACGGCCTTTCGGTCGATGGCCGGATGATTGTGGTGGGTGCTTCTGCGGACAATATCGATGTGTCTCCGCTGCAACTGATTACAGGACGCAGGGGTGTCACTGGCTGGCCCAGTGGCACCGGCAAGGATTCGGAAGAAACGCTCGAATTCTCGAAACTGCGTGACATCAAACCCATGATCGTGACCTATCCGCTTGCCGAGGCAGCGGCGGCCTATGATAAAATGATGTCAAACGAGGCACGGTTCAGGGTGGTCCTGGATCTGACCTGAATCAGACCGACAAGACCCGCAGGGAGAGTCATCATGAGTCAGCAGGAACTTCGAAACGCACTGCAAACCTTGCGCAGCGAACTGGATAACACGTCTTCACTCGATGCACAAACCCGCCAGATGCTTCAGCAGCTGGATTCGGATCTGCATACCCGACTGTCAATCACCGACGATGACATCGATGGTTTCGAAGATGTGATCGAGCAGTACGAATCGGCACGACGACGATTTTCAGTCGAACACCCCCGTATTCAGGGGGTGCTCGATTCAATCATATCCATGCTCTCGCGAATGGGGATCTGAACTTATCCTCAGCGAATCCGGATGCTGAACGGCATCATTGTCAGTACCCGCTCGGTCGCCAGCAGATTCACAGTGGACAGCAGTTTGAGCGGTTCTGCCAGTTCAGGCGCAATCGCCCTGAGCGATTCATACAGTGTTTCCAGACCGCGTGCCTTTACACCACCCATCGATCCGAACCACTGCTCGAATGGGCTCTGCGCACGGGGCAGAACCATCTTGTCTATTTCGGTATCCGGATCAATTCCGGCCATTTCACGGGCATGTGTGATGGCATCGTCAATCGTGCCGATTTCATCGACCAGGCCGTTTTTCAGTGCCATGTTACCGGTGTAGATGCGACCCTGCGCCAGCTCGCGAATGGTTCCCAGAGGCATGGAACGACCCTCGGCTGCCTTGCTGGTGAACTGGTTATAGATCTCCTCTAGAATACGCGTCATGCTGATGCGTTCGCTGTCACTGAAGGTGTGCAGTGAGCTCATCGACCCTGAATTGGCGCCACGTGAAATGACGGTGGTGGTAATCCCCACCTTTTCCATCAAACCCTCGAGTGCCAGCTTGCCGCCAACCACGCCGATCGATCCGGTGATGGTGCCAGGTTCGGCAAAGATGCGGTCTGCACCCATTGAGATGTAATAGCCGCCACTGGCAGCCACATCACCCATGCTGACGACCACGGGTATATCCACCGTTTCCAGTTCACGCCAGATCATGTCGCTGGCCAGCGCACTGCCTCCAGGGCTGTCCACTCTCAGCACAATCGCCTTGACGCGGGAATGGTTGCTGGCCTTGCGGATGGCCTTGATCAGTGTTTCGGACCCCAGTGAAGTCTCGCCACCAAAGCCTGAACTGGTGCTTTCCCCGGTCACGATGGCACCGGTGCCATAAATGACGGCAATGGTCGGGTCATCGAATGTCTGTTTGCTGGAACCCTGACCTGTCAGGACCTCGAACAGTTTCATCATGCCGCCGAAACCGCTGAAATCGTCATCGTATTCCTGTTTGCCGTAATCCTTGCTCAGATACAGGATATGGCCTTCCTTGCCACCGGTGACGACGGACTCGATCTGATCGCGGTAAATGACCTCATCCAGCAGCCCGAGCTGCCTGGCGGCTGTGGCCATATGCGGACCGGAATCGATGGCGGCACTGACCTTTTCAGCCGGAATGGACCGTGAGGAGGCGATCATGTTCACCATTTGCTGGTAGTAATCATCCAGAACAGCTTCCATTTCCTGCCTGAATTCCGGGCTCATTTCGGTACGCGAGTAGGGTTCAGCCGCCGATTTGTACTTGCCCACGCGCAGGATGTCGGGTTGTACCTCGAGCTTGTCGAGCAGGTTGCGATAAAAACTCACTTCGGCACGAAGCCCAAGCAGCATCAGGGTCGAGGATTCGGGCATGTAAAGCCTGTCGGCACGAGAGGCGATCAGGTAATCCATCGTGTTGCCAGTGATGGTCCAGCCGTAGACAGGCACCTTGTTCGACTTGAGGCGATCGATGGCGGCGTGGATCTCGTTCAGCTTGGCCCATCCGATACTGACATTGCTGACTTCAAGCAACACGCCATCAATGCTTTCGTCGGTGGCGGCCTTGTCCAGCCTGCTGATCATTTCATCGAGTGATTCGCTGACTGCGGCAAAGAAGCCCGGCAGTTGTGCCCGCTCGGGATAATCGCCGGACAACTTGATGTGTGCCCAGTTGTGTACCGTGACGGCAGAAACGCCTTCGATACTGTCGTTGCTGGGCTTGGCAATACCTGTAGCGGCCAGCATAAGGCCAAGCAGGAAGATGAGAATGTTGGTGAACTGTGTTCGAGTACTTTCCATGGGTGAGTGTTATTCCCTGTTTGATGTGGTGCTTGACGTCGTTTGAGACGCAAAAAATCATCCTAGCATGAATCAAAACAGGCCTGAAGTGACAGAAGTCAGCCTGTCAGGGCACGATATCGTTGATTATTTTCGCAATCTGGAAGACAGTAATCTGGCGGCCTCGGTCAGCTGATCGAGTTCTTCGCTGTCACAGACCACGAGCAGTTCCGCAATACGATC
>CBDBVC010000051.1:0-32923 GCA_965212525.1 Lysobacterales bacterium | reverse complement strand
GGCTTCTACAACATTGTTGAGCGCTGTTGCCTGGACCTGATCACACCGCCACAAGGTTCCGAACTCAGTACAAAGGATTTGATGGGCAACCTGATCACGGCCAACCCCTCTCCGCTGATTCTGCCCAGCGAGGGCAAGATCGACTTATTCCTGTTGAGTCGCAGTGAGGTCAACAGCCCGTTCTGGAACCACATCAACGAGGTGCGTAATACGCTTGAAGCCAGGGCCTGCTACTGCTCGGTGCTGGATGAATGCTTCGAAACCAACTTTATCGACGAGCCCGAGCCGGTGAATGAATGCCGCAGTGATCTGGAGCGGGATTACCGGGGATAATTGTCAGTCGATTCTGGCAATCATTGAAAAGCCGACCTCATGCAATCATGTCTAGTAGACCAGCCTGAGCGCCACAAATAGAGCATTCCACTTGTCCAGCTTCCACGGTTCCACAACAACGCCTGAACCGACCCCGTCCACGGGCTTTTTCAGCGTGTTCCGATTCAGCCGCAAGGCGATGGAGCTGGTGTGGTCCACCAGCCGAAAGCTGACCATTGCGCTGGGTGGGCTGACGCTAGTCAGTGGTGTGGTGCCCGCGGGCATTGCCTATGTTGGCGCACTCATTGTTGATGCCGTGGTGGCTGCCGCGACGGCCTATCAGGACAGCGGCGAGGCCGATTATGCACTCGTATTCCAGTGGGTGGCGCTGGAAGCGGCGCTGATGCTGCTGCAGGCGGCCTCACAGCGCGGCATTTCGATGTGCCAGTCGTTGTTGCGGGCCCAGCTGGGCCAGCGTGTCAACGTGATGATTCTGGAAAAGGCGCTCACGCTGAAACTGGAACAATTCGAGGATTCGGAATTCTACGACAAGCTCACGCGTGCCCGGCGCGAGGCCTCCAGTCGGCCCTTGTCGCTGGTCACCCGCACCTTCGGGCTGGTGCAGAACCTGATTGCACTCATCAGCTTCGGTGTGCTGCTGGTGCAGTTCTCCCCCTGGGCCCTGGCGGTGCTGGCGCTGGCCGGATTGCCTGCGTTTTTCGCCGAGACCAAATTCTCGGGCGATGCCTACCGCCTGTTCCGCTGGCGCTCGCCCGACACGCGCAAGCAGATGTACCTGGAAATGGTGATGGCGCGCGAGGACCACGCCAAGGAAGTGAAACTGTACGACCTGGGCCCGAAAATGCTGGAAGGCTACAACAACATCTTTCGCAAGCTCTACAGCGAGGATCGAAAGCTCACCATTCGCCGCGATACCTGGGGTTTCCTGCTGGGCGGGCTGGGCACACTGGCGCTGTACGGCGCCTATGCCTGGACGGCCGCAACCACGGTGCTCGGCCAGATCACCCTTGGACAGATGACCATGTACATCATGCTGTTTCGTCAGGGGCAATCGGCGGTATCGAGCATACTCTCGGCCGTCAGCGGCATGTACGAAGACAATCTCTATCTCTCCACGCTGTACGAATTCATGGATACGCCTGTGGCCGGTACCGACGGCCACCTTACACAAGGCCCCGAGCCCGGCGACGGTATTCGCTTCGAGAACGTCAGCTTCACCTACCCCGATACCGAAAGCCCGGCGCTGCAAGACATCAGCCTGCACGTGAAGCCCGGCCAGTCACTGGCGCTTGTGGGCGAGAACGGTGCCGGCAAGACCACCCTCATCAAGCTGCTGACCCGACTGTACCAGCCGACCACGGGCCGCATCCTGCTTGATGGTGCTGATCTGGCCGACTGGGATGAGGCCACTCTGCTACGCCGCGTCGGTGTCATCTTCCAGGACTTCATGCGCTATCAGCTCACTGTCGGCGAGAATGTGGGCGCGGGCGACGTGCGCTATTTCGAGGACGAGCAGCGCTGGCATCGTGCCAGCGACAAGGGCCTGGCCACGCCCATGATCGAGCAACTGCCCGAGGGCTATCAGACACAACTGGGCAAGTGGTTCATGAAGGGCCGCGAACTCTCGGGCGGCCAGTGGCAGAAAATTGCCATGGCGCGCGCCTTCATGCGCGAGGATGCCGACATCCTGGTACTCGACGAACCAACCGCCGCCATGGACGCCGCCGCCGAAGCCACCATCTTCGAACACTTCCAGAACCTCACACAGGACCGCATCGCCATCCTCATCTCACACCGCTTCTCAACAGTAAGAATGGCCAACCACATCGTCGTCATCGAAGACGGCCGTATCATCGAGCAGGGCAGCCATGAAACATTGATGGAGATACAGGGGATTTACGAGCGGCTGTTTTCACTGCAAGCGAGAGGGTATCGATAGAATCTCAGTGCTGTGAATCTCGAAAATTCGAATTCATCGAGAAAAGGCGTCAATAGCAATATGATCAAACACCGTCTCTTTGCTGACTATGCACCGGCGATGTTGTAGCTAAGCAAAATTATTCTCATGCATGGTAAAGTGAGGTTGTCGTCAATTGGAAGTAAATTTGCAAAATATCCAGGAAGATAAGGACTTGTAAAACCGTTTTGACACACACGTCCAAATGTACTATGGGGATTCCACATAGTACTATATTGTGTTAATCAACCTAATGCATTGTAAAGCATAAAATTTATGAGCGCGCTAATCGAGCATCGCGATAAAATAATTCCGTATAGAATGCAATCAGCATGTATTCTGAATCTTGCACTTCGGCATGTGGAGCAGTGGCCAGATCCTCGAGAAATGACAATTCATTTTGGTGGAAAACTGTTCATTGAAGGCCTATCCACAGGATTTACAAATGCTGCTATAGAATCCGGAATTGTGAACTGCCGGGCACTGCTCGAATTTATCGGTTTAGCTGCAGCATCACACACAAAATTGAGACAACGTGCAGTGGGAGGCAGGAAAGACGATATTGGAATCGAGGATTACAAGCTTCCACTGGTAGAGGTTTCAGAGGTAATACAAAAATATCCAGGCAACGCTGAGGAAGCGGAATCAGCACTGGCAAGCCTTATCACCGTTACAAATAAGTGGATTGCCCACAATACTACGGCTGTAGAAATTGATGCTCCCCAACTTCATTTGTTGGAAATCGCTAGCAGAGGTGTGCCTTCTTTAGTAATTAGTTACTTCTACACACGACTGAAGCTTCCTGCGCCAGAGTACAATATCTATTCTCGTCAGAGGTCCACAGATACCTAACAAGAGGGCTAATAATCACGCACTGCGTGTGCTGGACTTGCAACATGTTTCTCGTCTATTACGGCGGCGATTATTAGAAGAATAGAATTCAGATTTTATTGAGGGCGTTGACATGGGAGGAATGTGTTTTGGTCCCGAAACTTTAGGGGATGGTCTTTCAGAAACTGTAGGTTATAAATCTGGAATTGCTCTATCGATTGAAGCAATGTGTGATCTTCTTGCCGATACCCAATATGCAGATGTGATAATGGCATCTGAAACTCAGTACGTAAGAATTCGATCAGAAGAGTATGATGAGTTATTTTATAAATTGCTACATAGAATAGGATATACAGAAAAAGAATATAATGGGGATATTGTAGGCATAGATCTTTACCATAAATATAAGAAAACTCCATTGAAGCATGTCCATGAAGGTGTGATTAAATTATTTAATGAAACGTTTCCATTAATAATGCAGGAAGCTCAAGAAAAAGGGAGTAAGTCCCTTAATCCTGAATTATTTATGAGAGCCGCAGCTCAAAAGTACGGTAAAGCAGGTTTAGATATGGCATTCGAGAGGCTTGAAGTCTTAGATAAGGCATTTAATATTAGTCCCCACACGGGGCAAAGATACACAGAGTGGCGGAATATTGAAACATTAGAATCCTTATTTGCTGGTGGATCAGGAAGTCCTGAGTTTGGCAAATTCTTAGATCAGAGATTTATTAATTACCTTCATGCTAACAACAATAGAATCCAAGATATGCATTGGAGGAAATTTGAAGAGTTAACAGCAGAGTTTTTTCATAGAGATGGCTATAACGTGGAGCTGGGCCCGGGAAGAAACGATGATGGTGTTTATGTCCGGGTGTGGAAACCAGAACAAAGTGTAGATGTTGAGCCTCCACATATTATTATTCAATGTAAAAGACAGAAAAAGAAAATTGAAAAAGTAGTAGTAAAAGGTTTATATGCTGACATGAAGTATAATGATGCTGAATATGGATTAATAGTGACTAGTAATGAATTGAGCCCAGGTGCTAAACAGACAATCATAGCTCGCGGTTACTCAATTCAAGAAGTTGATAATTCAGAGGTTCGTAATTGGTTAAAAGAGCTTCAAGTTCCTGGTGCAGGTATTGTTCGCGTATAAGCACATAACAAGACTAATGCACATGGATCAATTTAAACTATACCGCTATGCTACACAGCCTGAATTGCAAAGTGATTTCGAGCATTAGGCGATTCACAGCATGCTAAAGAAGCTTCTAAACCTTCCGGAATCGGTAACTGATCAGCGGCTTCGAGAAGTATGCGAAGATTTTGACGCACATGTATTTCCGAAGGTGCGTGTAGCAGATGTTTTGAAGATTGAGCGTAGCGGAATATCTGATAGTCTTTATAGATATGCGCTTCAAGCACATTTTGACTTCGTGGTATCTGATTCAGAGCATCAGCCATTATTTGCTGTGGAATTTGATGGGCCTACTCACTCGGAGCCTAACGCAAAGCGACGAGACAAGATGAAAAACATTCTCTGTGAGAGATTCGAGTTTTCATTGCTTCGTGTAAATAAGAGATATCTCTGCACTGACTTTTCCAACTGGGATCTGCTTCGTTGGTTTTGTTCAGTGTATTTCGTTAAGCAAGCTTGGGATCGAGACGTTGAATCGGGTAAAATCGCACATGAGGACTCTAGATTTGATCCAATGTTTGTTTCTGTTAAAACTAAGTCGGGATGGCGTTCCTTGGAGCTGGAGCGTGCCGCACGAGCAAAACTTGGTGAAATGTTTCGAGAGGGAGAAATCCCTCTGCACGTCCCCAATTGGGTTACAGCTCGCGATGGTGATAGAGGCCTAAGAGCCATAGCATGGATTGCTACTTCAAAAAATCAGGGCGTAATATGTGAAACAGCAATGCAACATCACTTACTTGGGGAATGGGTTCAGTTCGCTTTGCGGGGTATTGTTCTATGCCAACTTGCTTCTCATGTACAAGCGGCTCTCGAAAATACGGAAGAACTGTTGCCTATGAGTCAAATCGAAGAACGGACTGCAGAATTTAAGAAATCATATGAACAAATTTTGTCCTTCGGCGTAGATAGCTCATGAAAGCGACGAACAAGGTGCACGTTTGGACACGAAATAAGCTTCGCATAATTTTCACCGTACAGCTTGGTAGTTTGGCAACCAGAGAGATTTACAGTGCCGATTTCCGATAAGAATAGAAAAATACTCTGGGCAAAGTCAGGCAACAGGTGCACCTTATGTAGAAACCTCCTAATTATAGAGCCGACACATCAAGATTCAGAGTCGGTTATCGGAGAGGAATGTCATATTCGATCTGCTGCAGAATCGGGTCCGAGGCATGATCCATCTTTTCCGGCAAATAAAATCGACAGTCTTTCAAACCTTTTACTGTTGTGCCGAATACACCATAAGATGGTTGACGACCAAGTGGAAAGGTATACTACAAAGTATCTTACTGGCATTAAGATAGAACATGAAAAGTGGGTCGAAGAAAAATTACAAGAGAAAGAAAATAAATCACCTGTTCAGGTCAAGAGGATTCCGAGTGAAATTCCAACTAAGTTACCGGTGATTCTTTCTGGAAAAGAACTTCTCAATCTTGCTCTAGCCTGTCACGGGACTTATAACGATTACAGCGATGATCTTAATAACACAGAAACAGACTTGGTTGGGGGGTTCTTCCAAGACATTTCAGATTGGGCTGATATTGGTGTCGTGATGGAAACAAACGAACGAATTCGCGCAGCTAAATTCATCGATGAGCGATTAATATTACTTAGTGAAAACGGTTTTTTGGTGTTTGCAGCAAGAGAGAGGCAAAGACTAGAAGGTGGAGTCAATCCACCATCAAATTTCTATGTTCTTCACTTGTCCGTAAAGCGTGGCAATGATTCAGATGTGATGTTTGAAGAGCGAAATGACCAGTCTTAGAATGCCTAATGATCACAGCCATTTGACCTACTGCGCACCATCACACTGACGTATGATATAGGCGTTAGGCACAAGCTGTGTCCGTAACCAGTCTACACTGTAGGTCCCACGAACTGACGCTATGGCAAATGATAGACTTGAACAATCAATTACCCAACGAATGTCCAATTATTATAGCCTGTATTATTCGTACGGGAGCTAATTAGCAATCCTTCTTGTCTGTGTCATTGGCTATGGCTTCATCCTGGGCATACATCAACCCGAGGCATGGGTCGCTGTACTTTTATCAACTCTCTTTGGTGGACTAGCGTTTGCCGGAGTTTCGCTTGTTTCTCGCTCTATAAGATATCATCCGAAAATAAAGCACTGTAAGGCTTGTGGTGGAACTAATGTTGGTTTTGATCAGTCCTAGCACAGGGAATGTTCTAAATGCCGAAGCGCACGTTAAAACTAGGGCGGTCTTCTAACATATTGCACAATGGTCGTGACTTTCGTGTGGCTATGGCAACACAGCCTGGACGTTAACTGGAAATCACGCCTAACCCCATATTGATATTTCACATCAATTTGTAACCCTTTTCTCCTTATCCGCGTCAAAGGCTCGACTAGTGTGTTGAAGTTTGATGCCTCATCGAAATGGGTGAGACAGGAGAGTGTATGAACAAGGCAGTTTTGTGTGGTGTGGTCCTGGTAATGCTATTGATCTGTTCGACCGGCGTTTTTGCATCTGAGATGTCGACGGACGGGTTTTCGTTTGTGTCGATGAAGGATGAACGGCTGGATGGTCTGATCAGTCGGCCTGGAGAGGGCGAGGCAGAATCCATCGTGATCATCGTCCATGGCTATGGCCCCACCAACGTGGTGGCAGGGGATCATTACCGCAATTTCCGGTCGAAATTTACCGAGAAGGGCATGTCGGTAGTGGTGTGGGACAAGCCTGGCAACGGCAAGAGCGAGGGTGAGTTTGATATCAATCAGCCGATCGTAAGCAGTGCGGAAGAGATCCTGTCTGCGATCAAAGCACTGAGGCAATCCAATGAGCCAGGATCGGACCGAATCGGCCTGTGGGGTGTCAGTCGCGCCGGCTGGATTGCGCCAGTGGCGATCCAGCGTGATCCGAGTATCCGTTTCTGGGTTTCTGTCAGCGGCACCGACGCCTATGAAAACTGGGGCTATTTTCTGCGTTCAAACCTCGAGATTGCGGGTTATGCGTCCGACGACATCGACACCATTTACAACGCCTGGGTGGACAAGAACCGTCTGTTCTGGACGGGTGGGGATTACGAAAGCTACCTGATGGTGAGCAAGCCGTTCTGGCAGGATGAGTACGTTCAGAAACTCACCGGGAAGCCCTACGTTGAACACAAGCCCGGTAGCCCGGGTTACGAGGAGGACCTGAAACTCTATGAGGAGTATCGTCAGAAATGGTTGTCAGAGGGAAACACCTTTGATGAAGAATCGGGCCTGCAGATCAGCGTGCCGGAATTCGATCAGGTACTCGAATCGATTTCAATTCCGGTACTGGCGATCTTTGGTGATAACGACAAGAACGTGGACTGGCGAAAAACGAAGGCGCTCTATGAGAAAACCATCGGCCAGCAGGACAACTCTGATCTGACGATCAAGGTCTTCGAAGGTGCCGATCATAACCTCAAAATGAGCAAGACCGGCGGCTATCTCGAGATGCAGCAGCAGGAAGAGTACTGGAGCAATCCCACGGCGAGCGGCTTCTATGATGTGATGATGACCTGGGTGTGCGATCAGGGGTTTTGTTCAAGCGCGCTGTAACGAGTCATGGAATGAGCCCTTGATGATGTGACACTCTGTATGTACCGTGCTCCTGTAACCCTCCCCAAAAATGCTGACATGACGAACTGGAGTTCTCTGGTCTACACTGACCCATAAGGAGAGCTCACCATGAAGAAGTCCAGATACTCAGAAAGCCAGATCATTCGAATCTTGAAGGAGGTTGAAGCAGGTCGAACAGTTAAGGAAGTGAGCCGCGAGTACGGCATATCCGAGGCGACCTACTACAACTGGAAAAGCAAATACGGCGGCATGGAGGCTTCCGATATCAAACGGTTAAAGGAGCTGGAACAGGAGAATCGCCGACTCAAGCAGATGTATGCCGACTTGAGCCTGGACCATCGTATCCTGAAGGATATAGTGGAAAAAAAGCTTTAGGGGCGCGGGTACGAAGACAGCTCGTGGACTACACGATCACACAGCATCAAGTCAGTTGTCGCCGAGCCTGTCGCGTGGTCGGCATTCACGACAGCGTGTATCGATATCGCCCCAATCCTAACCGAGACGATGCCGTGATAGCTGCGCTGCAACAAGCGGTGGAACGCTATCCGGCCTATGGCTTCAGTAAACTGTACAAGATCCTGCGTCGCTGGGGGCATGTCTGGAATCACAAGCGAATCTACCGGGTGTATTGCCTGCTTCAGCTGAACAAGCGACGACGTGGGAAAAAACGCCTGCCCACTCGAAACCCACAGCCGTTGGTGGTGCCTGAGGCAATCAACCAGTGCTGGTCACTGGATTTCATGAGTGACAGCCTGTTTTGTGGCCGGCGCTTTCGAACGTTCAATGTGGTAGACGATTGTAATCGTGAAGCCCTGGGCATCGACATCGACCTGAACTTGCCTGCGCCACGTGTCATACGGACGCTTGAGCGGATCATCGCCTGGCGAGGCTATCCGAAGCGATTGCGAATGGACAATGGCCCGGAGTTCATCTCGGTGGCCATGTCGAGCTGGGCTGAGGAATGCGGGATAGAGCTGGACTTCATCAAGCCTGGCAAGCCGACTCAGAACTCGTATGTTGAACGGTTCAACCGAACCTACCGAGATGAAGTATTGAACATGTATGTCTTCAGAACACTAAATGAGGTGCGGGAGATCACAGAAAAATGGATCAGGCAGTACAACGAAGAAAGGCCCCATGACTCGCTGAATGACCTGACACCAATAGAATTTATGTTAACGACCATGAAGCCAGAAAACTCTAGTTTAGGGTGCCAGTAATTTGGGGAGGGTTACACTCCTACATAAGATCTGTCATAGATATCATCTATCACAATCATCGCAACAATCAATTTCACCAATCGTGATCCCTGGTTCATACTGAAATCTGAATCGTATTCAAATTTCACAACAACCAGGTTCTAGCGAACGGGAGATCACTCATGTCTGCGAATAAATGTCCGGTCATGCACGGAGCGCTGTCGACCAGCGAGAAAAGCGTCACGGATTGGTGGCCAAAAAGCCTCAACCTCGACATTCTGCATCAGCACGATGCCATGACCAACCCGCTGGGAGCCGATTTCGACTACCAGCAAGAAGTGCGCAAGCTGGACGTCGCCGCGCTGAAGGAAGACCTGCACGCATTGATGACCGACAGCCAGGCCTGGTGGCCAGCCGACTGGGGCCATTACGGTGGCCTGATGATTCGCATGACCTGGCACGCCGCCGGCACCTACCGCATCGCGGACGGCCGAGGCGGTGCGGGCACCGGTAACCTGCGCTTCGCGCCACTGAACTCCTGGCCCGACAACGGAAATCTGGACAAGGCGCGTCGCCTGCTGTGGCCGATCAAGAAAAAGTACGGTAACCAGCTGAGCTGGGCCGACCTGATCGCGTATGCCGGTACGCTGGCCTATGAATCATTTGGCCTCAAGACCTACGGCTTTGCATTCGGTCGCGAGGACATCTGGCACCCTGAGAAAGGACACCTACTGGGGTTCTGAGAAGGAATGGCTGGCCCCAAGCGGCAGCGAAGGCACTCGCTACTCGGGTGAGCGAGATCTGGCCAATCCACTGGCCGCGGTGATGATGGGTCTGATCTACGTCAACCCTGAAGGCGTGGACGGCAACCCTGATCCGTTGAAAACCGCTCACGATGTACGTGTCACTTTCAAGCGCATGGCCATGAACGATGAAGAAACCGTGGCCCTGACCGCAGGCGGTCATACCGTGGGCAAGGCGCACGGCAACGGCGATGCTGACCTGCTGGGTCCCGAACCCGAAGGCGCGGCCATCGAGGAACAGGGCCTGGGCTGGAACAACCACACCGAGCGTGGCATTGGCGACGATACGGTCACAAGTGGCCTGGAAGGTGCATGGACCACCAATCCCACCAAATGGGACAACGGCTATTTCGACATGTTGCTTGGTCACGACTGGGAACTGAAGAAGAGCCCGGCCGGAGCCTGGCAGTGGGAGCCGAAGGACATCAATGAGGAAGATCGGCCGATCGATGCCGAAAAACGCGACGGGACGTCACAACCCCATCATGACCGATGCCGACATGGCCATGAAGATGGATCCGGAATACCGCAAGATCTCCGAGCGCTTCCACCAGGACCCGGCCTACTTCTCCGAAGTGTTCGCACGCGCCTGGTTCAAGCTGACACACCGCGACATGGGTCCACGAGCCCGTTACATCGGCCCCGATGCGCCCGGTGAGGATCTCATCTGGCAGGATCCGGTACCTGCAGGCAGCACCAGCTATGATGTGGATGCGGTCAAGGCGAAAATCGCCGACACGGGTCTCAGCGTCAGTGATCTTGTTTCCACCGCCTGGGACAGTGCACGTACCTTCCGCAATTCCGACAAGCGCGGCGGTGCCAACGGTGCCCGCATTCGCCTGTCACCTCAGAAAGACTGGGCCGGCAACGAGCCCGAGCGCCTGTCAACGGTACTGAACGTGCTTGAGCCCATCGCCGCCGAGACCGGAGCCAGCTTGGCCGATGTGATCGTGCTGGCGGGTAACGTCGGTGTCGAGCAGGCCGCAAAGGCTGCCGGTGTCGACATCACGGTGCCATTCTCAGCCGGTCGAGGTGATGCCTCACAGGCTCAGACCGATGTGGATTCATTCGAGGTACTGGAACCGCTGCACGACGGCTACCGCAACTGGGTCAAGGGCGATTATGTGGTCACGGCCGAGGAAATGCTGCTGGACCGCACTCAGCTGATGGGCCTGACCGCTCCCGAGATGACCGTGCTGCTGGGCGGCATGCGTGTGCTCGGCACCAACCACGGCGGCACATCGCACGGTGTCTTCACCGAACGTGTCGGTGCGCTGTCGAACGACTTTTTCGTCAACCTCACCGACATGCAGTACACCTGGAACCCCGTCGGCGGTGACCTGTATGAATTGCGTAATCGGGATACCGGCGAGGTGCGCTTCACTGCAACCCGCGTCGACCTGGTATTCGGCTCGAATTCCATCCTGCGCGCCTACGCCGAAGTCTACGCCCAGGACGACAACCAGGAAAAATTCGTCCACGACTTCGTCGCAGCCTGGAGCAAGGTGATGAACGCCGACAGGTTTGATCTCTGATCGTACTCAAGTGAACTGAAAAGGGGTCGATGCCAGCGGGTGTCGACCCCTTTTGTTATTGTCAGTAATCAAAAACACCCCGCCACTGTTAACAAAGACGGGGTGCCACACTTGAACGGCCGACTTGAGTCAGTCGTTCCTCATGAACTGAATTCATGTGGGTGAGCAGATTTGTGCGGATCGGTATCAGCGGGTCATTGTAGAGTATGAGTAATGACAAATTTCGAACAGATCAGGGAGGTAAACGATGATCCGCAAAACACTTTACATGCTCTTACTGGTGCCTGTCTGGTCACTGTCTGCAGCAGAAACCGATCATTACGCCATTCTGGCGACATTCGAATCATGGAATGAGGGCTGGAAGCAACGTGATGTCAAACGGGCGCTGACCCATTACGCCGATGATGTCGACTGGACCAATGCCTTTGGCGACCGGTACAGGAGCAAGGCTGAACTGGAGCAGGGGTTGTCGTACATATTCGGCCTGGATTTCGTCATGGCCGGCTCATCCGAAACCAATGAGTACACTGACATCCGGTTTCTGTCTGATTCGATCGCTCTGGTTCGCAGCAAGCTGGTTCGAAGCAATCAGGAAACTTCCGACGGTATTGTGATGCCGGCGCGCCGCATCAATCACCTGCGCGTGTTTGAAAAACGCGATGGCCAGTGGTTGATTGTGAGCCATCTGATTGCCCAGGAGCAGGACAAGCGATAGCATTGCAGCACCAGCGAGGCTCATGCCACGAGTGATCGGAGTGTACTGACTGCTCGAGGCTTGATCTGTGTTGCATGCATTACAACGAGGCCAGACATGAAGCCGATTTATTCGAGTGAAGATCCTCACGAAATAAACGCCATGAAAATGCGACTTGAGTCCAATGGCATTCCTGTGTTTGTGGGAAACGATCATACAGCACGAAACCTGCCTCATCTGGGTGGCCACACCAAGCGGACGTTGTTCGTTTACCTGGCTGAACATCATGACGATGCCCTGTCACTGATACAGGACGAAGATCACGTGGTGGATCACCCGGTGGATGTGGCAGCGTTTTATGAGGAAGTCGAGAGGAGTAATCATACAACCAGAGGCTGGCTATCAGGAAATGCCATCATTATTCTGATTGT
Organism: Lysobacterales bacterium; assembly: GCA_965212525.1. Classification (GTDB taxonomy): domain Bacteria; phylum Pseudomonadota; class Gammaproteobacteria; order Xanthomonadales; family SZUA-38; genus SZUA-38. The sequence continues at coordinate 20,368 of CBDBVC010000051.1, read as the reverse complement.
GAGTGCAATGCTGTTGTTTATTCTATTCATGTCCACATGACATCTGAGGGAATCTGAATTGCCAGACCTGGAACAATCATGATCAATAAATAAACCCCTGAGGGAATACCCATGGCCAATTACATTGACGGATTTGTCTTTCCCATTTCACGAGATCGACTAAAGGACTATCAGCCTCTGGCCGAAGCGGCTGCAGCGGTGTGGAAGGAGCATGGCGCGCTCGATTATCGCGAGTTCGTCGGCGACGACATGCACCTTGAGGGCACGGCGTCGTTCACTGACATCGTTGAAACTACGGATGATGAGGTGATCGTTTTCGGCTGGGTTACGTTCGAGTCGCGCGAGGCACGAGATCGGGTCAATGAGAAAGTCGCGACGGATCCCAGAATGGAAGAAATCATGGGTGCTTCCGATTCAGGCTTTGATCCTACGCGAATGGCCTATGGAGGTTTCAAGTCGCTGGTCTGATTTCATCATGAATCATTGCATTTGAATCGAGGAGAGGCTCATGAATCGACTCGCGGAATACCTGCTGTTCAGAAAGTTTGTCATGCCGATTGTGTTGCAGTTTCTTTTCTGGGCTGGCATTGCAGGAACCCTCTACGGCACCTGGTGGCTTTATACGCATGATAACTGGGCTTGGATTATGTCGCTGATCTTCGGTCCATTGCTGGTTCGGCTGATCTTCGAGAGTCTGATGTTGCGCTATCAGACTTATGTTCGGCTGAATGAAATCAGGGACAGATTATTAAAGGATGATTGAGCCTCGAACCGAGGCTCTGTTGAAGTCGCCGGCAAGCATAGACTTACAGGTCTGTGCTAATCCAATTTCCCGCTCACGTGACGATGATCCAGTCTGCACTTGCGTCTCATTCTGTTAATCAGTCTAGGAATGCGAATGCTGTATTTTGTCTGCTGAAAAAGCCCAGGACAACAGGATCCAGTGGGCAATGGTACAGACAATTGCCAATGCAGTTACCCAGTTATAGTTGGTTCCCAGGCGAAACAGAACAAGGGCGACCAGCAGCAGGAGAATCGAAATCGTCAATCGTTTGGTGTTGCTTCGGGACCAGTCCGGAATGGCTTTCTCTGTCAATTGCCGATCGAGCGTGACCCAGATGATTGCAGCGACCGATGAGAGCAGCGCAGGAATCACCAGAATCCAGAGGGGAAAGCTCCAGTTCAGACCCTGCCCCTGAATCATGGCGTCATTCCCATCCAGTGTGATTGCCACCAGGATGAGGCCCAGAACAAAAAGATGCCATAGGATCAGCAGGGGATGAAACACATTTCGTGGACCACGTTCTGCGGTGAACAGTAACAGCACACTGTAGAAAACGAACGGGATAAATACCCACCAGGCGCCCTGAAACCCTTCCCCTGACAGACCGAGGACCTGCCAGTGGTAACCCTCGGGACGCCCCAGGATGCGCACCAGCGGTAACCAGGTGAACAGTGTGGTGATAACGGTCCAGACCATGGCACCACCCAGTAGACTATTGTGAAGACTGTTTTTCATCGTGACCTCCCTCGTTGTTCAGTCTGGCAAGCTCGGCCTGGCATTCGACGCACCATCGCAGCCGTGTTTCAGTGAGCAGCTGACCGCGTCGCAATGACATCAGCCAGAAAATCACCTGGTCGGACTCGTCCAATGCAGAACGCAGTACCTTTTCAAATGACGCTGTACTGTTGCTGAATCCGCTGTTGTTCCCGTTCGTACTCAGCCAGTCGTTGCTGACATACATCCAGGCTGGTGTGGGCAGAAAAAAAGAATTTCAGCATGAATTCACTGCGCACGTGTTCGGATTCGGATGGTTCACTGAGCCACATCTTGAGTCTGGACTTTCCTCTGGCCGTGAGCGAATAAACCTTTGCATCGGGACCCTTTGGGCGACGTTCTGGTTTAGCGCTGATCAGGCCGGCATCGGACAGTCGTTTCAATCGCGGGTACAGATTGCCGAATGACTCATACCAGAAGTGGGACAGGCTTTCCTCGCAGAACTGCTTCATGTCATAGCCGGACATTGGCTCGATAGTGAGCATGCCGAGTATTGCCATGTCTGTCTTGCTTGCCATATTGACTACTATATCGTTTCGATATAGTAGTGTAGATTGAAAAGACCGATCTGGCAACTGATGCTGTTATTCGATCGTGGTGCAATACATGACTATTGTGGATTCAATGGTGGCTTGTCGCAGATCCCATATGACACGCACTGGTTGCTGGTTTGATGTTCAGTCCTTGTTACAGACTCGTTCTCACCCATTTTCCTGTTCGCACGATCACGATCCAGTAGGCGATGGTGATCAGCAGGATTATCGAGCCGATCAGGCTGAGTCCTGTGTCGGTAAACCAATCGGGGTACAGCTGTGGATTGGCGACCAGCAGGGCAAACTGGGCAAAGAACAGTGCGCCAATCATGCGCCACAGGTGATCAATGATGCGTCGCTTGCCGGTGGCGCTGCCAGAGGCCATCAATCGCCAGTCCAGTATGATGAACAAAAGTGCATCAAAACTGACACCGAAATACAGCGGATAGTCTGCGCCCAGTAGCGGTTGATCAAGCCGAATCGACTGAATTCCGAGTCCGATACAGGCGATGAAGCATAGACAGTTCACGATCAGCCAGACGGTCGTCTGTCGGTTGGCCACGCCTCCCTTTCGGGTCAGTGCCAGGCGCCCGGTGTGGATCAGGTAGAGAGACAGAATTCCAATAAAGATGAATACGGCACGTGTATTCAGCACGGCCACCAGGATGCCGCTGAAGGCCATCGCCATCATCGCGAGCCAGAACGCAACGCCCAAACGGATATGCTGTGCAGAGCCCTTGTTCGTCGCGAACAGTGTCAACACACCAAAGAGGATGGCAATCCCACCTGTGATGATGTGAAACCAGAGTATGGAATATACAGCTGCTGTCATGATGGTATCGGTGCCACACACCAAATCAAACCGTCGGTATCAGCTTTACCGGAGTGACGTGAATGCCTGGTGAACGCCTCTCAGCTGCGCTTGCCCACCTCGATGCGAATGAACTCTGGCAGGTATGACGGGGTGCAGTTTCTGGGCACGATTTCATCCTTGAACAGGCCCGTGGTTTGACCCAGTTTTATGCAGCGATCGCGGCGCTCGGCGTCAAAGACACCGATCCAGCCGGCACAGAAGTTCATCGCCCATTGAACGTCGGGCTCGTCTTTCATCTGAGTCCTGTCGAGGATATCGAGCAGCTCATCACTGTTGTCGGGCGGCGTCTGTCCGGTCCACCGCAACCTGCCCTGGTGGTACCAGAACAGTCGGCGCATGACCGGGGATGGGTGGTCTTTCCAGCTTTCAAGCAGGTCCTTGGTCTTCTTCGCTTTCATCAGCTGGTTGGCAAGCAGCCAGTCGGCCAGCTGATTTCGTTGTTCGGACTCGTGCGTCATCATGTCCTCTGCCAGCTTGTCGAGGCTGTCCTGATCCAGCTGCATCTTGTCGAATATGAGCGTGGCGACCATGCGCGGGTAGAACTTGCCTGATGTCCACAGTTCGAGGGCCAGGTCGTGATCTTTCTTTATTTCAGCACCCACCTTCTTGAGCTCACCCATCCGAACGTCGTCCTGATCGAACTGCTTGATGATGTCGGCTGCCCTTGTCGATATGCCCATGTTCAAACTCTCCTGACGATGATTCCATGCATGTGCGACTGACATGCACCATCACATCATTTTATACCAACAACGATGGATGGATTGACCTGGTAAGCATGATTTAATACCAGAAAGGATTGGTATCAAGCTGCGATACCAAAATCATGAAACTGAGGTGCTCGAGTCATATTGCTTGTCAGGAGGTGATGTGAGTTGGAACATGGTCCAAGAACAACTCAAATCCAGTGATACAAGGAATCAATCATGACGGCCCGCAAAGCTCCTGTTTTCATGCTTCTGATCATTCACATGCAAGTCGCTGCATATGCCGAAACCGAACCACACCCTGAGGCCGAAAGTGCCATGGCTGAAATCGTACTCGAGCAGGATTTTGGTGAGGAATTGAAGTTCCATTCGCGCGATGTCGTAACCATGGCCCGTAATGACAAGGTGCCCGGACTGAACGGTCTGATGTTCATGCGCTGGCAGGGTGATGATGCACTGACTGAGGTCACCGCATCGCTGCAGTGGTTTGAGAACATCAATGACCTCAAGGACTTCATTCTGAACTCACCACAATTTGAAACATTCACGCTGGGGCAGTTCGAACGCACGACACTCTGGACTATCGGGGACATGGGCTATGCCTGGACTGACGGTAAACACTTTCTTGTCAGTATGGGTGGACGCCCGAGGCCACCGGCAGAGATGGTCCGCGCCTGGCTTGGCATGATTGAGAGCAATGTGGCTGACTTTGAATTGGACGAATAGTCCCCCGGCATAGCTTGTTGGTGACACGGTGCGACAGCCTGATGTAGTCTTTGCCGCAAGTCCAAGGGCAATGATCATGTTTCATCGGGTAAAGACATCGGCTGAAATCGACGAGGTAGCGCGACTGGCTCGCATTATCTGGGTCGAGCATTATTCGCCCATGCTCGGTCATGAACAGGTCGAGTACATGCTGTCGGGATTCCATTCCAGGGACGCCATTTCCAGTCAGATCAGTGATGAACACTACCGGTATTTTCTGATCAGACCAGATGACGACAATGTCGGCTATATCGGTCTGACAATTTCGAATGAGGAATTGTTTCTGAGCAAGCTGTATATCCTGTCGAGTGAACGCGGTTCAGGTCTGGGCCGGCAGGCGATGGCCTTTATCACCAGTCAGGCACGAGAATTTGATGCGCCGAAGATTTCACTCACGGTAAACAAGCACAACACCGAAACCATTGCGGCCTACTACAAACTGGGTTTTGAAAAAACCGGAGATATCTGTTTTGACATCGGATCAGGCCACACGATGGACGATTTGCAGATGGAACTGATAGTCAGATAACCGTTGATCATGAATCTGTGGTCTTCAACTCTTCTTCAACATGCAGTGCGAAACCCGTGCCTGCTTCGTGATAGATATTGAACACTGTTGTGGCACCTGCCTTTTTCAGACTCTCGACTTCATCAGGATAACGCGCCGCAACGGCGATGGTTCCCTTGAACCAGGCCTGCTTGATTTCATCCAGCACCAGCAGGTTCATGCTGTTCTTCGGCAGTGCCAGCATCAGCAGCTTGAGTGCGTGCTTTTCAGTCATGCGGTCCCAGAAGTCGGTATCGCTGGGGTCGCCCAGCAGCACGCGGCGGCCGGTTTTCTGCAGCGACTTGATCCGGCCCGGATCGAAATCAATGCCAATGACGGTATCGCCGTGCAGTTCACGCATTTCGTCATATGCGCCTTCACCGACGCGGCCCATGCCGATAATGGCAATGGTGGCCTCACCCATATCGATCAGGCGGTCGTCAGCCAGTCGCTTTGTGGTCTGCAACTGACGCAGACGATCACGGTGTTTCGAGTAGATGCGGTGTGAAAACTTGTTGAGCACAGCCGCAATGGCGAACGACAGCGCCACGGCGATAGAGAAGGTTGTCAGCCAGCTTGAGGGCAGCCAGCCCTGAGCGATGCTGATGGACAGCACGATGAGACCGAATTCACTGTAGTTACTGAGATTGATGGTGGCCAGCAAGGTGGTTCGGGCCCGCATGCGGAACAGGGCAAACAGGGCAAACAGCAGGGTGGACTTGAAGGCCACCAGAAGCGCCATCAGCCCGGCGATCAGCAGCATCTCCAGTGTTGGTTGTCCAGAGAAACCGATGAGCAGAAAGAAGCCGACCAGGAACAGATCCTTGAAACTGAGCATGGTCCAGGCCAGTTCCGCAGAGCGTGCGTGCTGGGCCAGCAGGACGCCGATCACCAGCGCACCCAGATCGCCCTTCAGGCCAACCATCTCGAACAGTTCGGCACCACCGAGTGCCATGACAAAGCCGTACAACACCAGTAGTTCGCCGTGCTGAACCAATTTCAGCAGGAAGAACAGCACATGCCGCAGCGGTATCAGCAGCAACAGGCCCAGCGACCAGATAGAAGGCACCTTGGCGATGGACAGGGCCAGGAAGGTAACCGCGAAGACGTCCTGCATGATCAGTACACCAATGGCGATGCGTCCATGCAGTGATTTGCTCTCGCCCTTCTGTTCCAGCACCTTGACCACAAATACGGTGCTTGAAAAGCTCATGGCAAAGGCCAGCAGTACAGCAGCCTTTGGTTCCAGCTGGTTCAGCATGGGCATACCCAATGCCGCCAGCAACAGGATGAGGCCGCTGAAGATGGCAACGGTCAGCGTGGTGTGAATGGTGGTTACAGCCCAGACCTGAGGCCTGGCCAGCGTACCCAGGCGCAGCTTGAGACCGACCGTGAACAGCAGCAGGGTAATGCCAAGATCGGACAGTTTATCCAGCCCGCTGCCCGCTTCGGCACCGGTGGCATTGAGCACGAAGCCGGCGGCAAGAAAGCCCACCAGCGGTGGCAAGCCAATCCATTTGGCCACCAGGCCGAGCGCAAAGGCCACAGCAACCCAGCTGACGTCATTCAGTGCAATGGCGATCCATTCAAAACTCATTCACAAGGCCTCGTCATAGGGTTGATCCTGTCTGCGTGTGGTCCAGCCAGATGATCCTGTACGGCCGACCAATTTGCAATCCTGCAAGCCTCGGTTTTGGCAGAATCGTCAGATTCGTGTCATCTTCATTATTCTTCAGCGTTGGTTCATGGACTTCATTTGCCGATGGATCACAATGAATTCAGTTGATTAGCAAACAGGTGTGACATGACCAAAAAGATGACGATATTGTTTCTGGCTTCGATCCTCATTACCGGTGGATGCATGGCGCAGGAAACCGACAGTGATGCACTGATCGGGACGTGGGAGGCTCATCGAATCGCCGGACCAGTGGTGCAGGGCGATCTGTGGATCAGGCAGGACAAGGGTGAGTGGTGGGTTGATGTTGCCGGGTATCAGATACAGGCCAGCCATTCACAGGGGCGACTGTCATTCGAAGTTCCTGACGGTCTTGGCTCGTTCCGTGGAATGATCGATGCCGAGGGCAAGGGTATCAAGGGACACTGGACACAACCCGGCATTCTGAACAACGGCATGCCGCATGCCTCGCCCGTTGTGCTGGACAAGGTCAGTGATCAACTCTGGCGCGGTGAGATTCATCCATTGCTGGATGAGTGGAGCGTTTATCTACCCGTGTGGAAGCGTGAAGACGGAAAACTGGGTGCCTTCATGCGCAACCCCGATCGCGGCTTTGGTGTGTTTTATAACATCGACCGGGTCGAGCTGGTGGACGATCATGTCAACTGGATCGGCCGCTATTTCCGCTATGAGAATGAACGCACGCTGGCCCAGGCGGCCTATCAGCCGGGACAGATGTCGGTGAATATCCGCGGCAATCAGTACGACCTGCGGCTGAGTGAGGACGACAGTGACAGCCATTTCTACGCGAGGGGGAAGAATCCGAAACCCTATCGCTACCACGCACCCGTGCATATCCCGGAAGACAACTGGCCGACGGGCAACCTGACTGAAGCCGGATTTGATACAGCCGCCATCGGGAAATTCATCGATGACGTCATCCTGCCCCCGGCCGATTCCATTGATGATGTCTATATTCACGGCTTTCTGATGGCGCGATCGGGCAGGCTGGTGCTGGAAGAGTACTTCCATGGCTTTCACCGCGACAAGGCACACGACACACGTTCTGCCAGCAAGAGTCTGGCGGCCGTGCTGGCCGGTGCAGTGATTCAGGCCGGTTATCCGTTATCAGAAGACAGTCCCGTGTTTGAAACCATACTTGGGTCTGCGTACAGCAACAATGATGCAGATCCACGCCGCACCAACATGAAACTGAAGCATCTGATGAGCATGTCATCGGGACTGGATTGCGATGACGGTGACGATGCATCACCGGGCAATGAGAACACATTACAGTCGCAGTCGGAACAGCCCGACTGGTACCGTTACATGATGGATCTGTCGATGATCCGGGAACCGGGCGAAAAGGCCGTTTACTGTAGTGGTGCCATCAATCTGGTGGGGGCCGTGCTCTCAGCTGCCAGTGGCCGTACACTGGAGGAGCTGATCCAGACACTGATCGCGGAGCCGCTGCAGATCAACCACTATTACCTCAACCTGTCACCGACGGGCGAGCCCTATTTCGGCGGTGGCATCTACTGGCAGCCACGCGATTTCATGAAACTGGGTCAATTGATGCTGAATGGGGGCATCTGGAATGGCAAGCGTGTGTTGAGCAAGGCGTTTGTGGAGCAATCAGTGACGCCGATGTACCAGATGAGCAACAAGGGCTATGGCTATGCCTGGTGGACCATTGAGTACCCATACAAGGGCCGCTCTGTGAAGGCCTTCTTTGCGGCAGGTAATGGCGGGCAGATTGTCATGGGCTTGCCGGAGCTGGATTTGCTGGTGGCCTTTTTTGCCGGCAATTACAGCCACCGAACCCTGTTCCGCATCCAGGAGGAGTTCGTTCCACAATACATACTGCCGGCCTTGCGCTAAACAGGTCGTAACGAGTGGGTCGGCTTGAGTGCCGGCCCGTTTTTATCGCAACGTGACGGCCCGATCCAGTAAACCCAGTTCGTGAACGCGCACCAGTTGCAGATCGACCTCATTCTGGATTCGGCTCAAGACATCCTGAAATCCATCATGCTGACGAAGACTGTCAAACAGCGGCGAGACAGACAGATATGAGGCGTTTCGATAGCCCAGATCCACCGCTTCGTTCAGCGAGGTCAGGGCCGCATCATGTTGTCCCAGGTGCTGATGAAGCAGTGCGCGTTTCAATCCATTCTTGGGATGCTGAGCATGACTCGGGTCGTTGAGTTCGACAAGCATGTCATGGGCCCATTCGTTCGATTCCATTTCGGGTTGCTGCAGGTTATTCATGAGTTTGAGATAGAGCGCCGTGGGTCGCATGGACACGGCCGCAGCCAGCTCGTCTCGTGCCAACTCCTTGTCGCCATTGAGCATGGCCAGCTCAGCCGACAGAAGCAGCAAATCCGGATGCATGGGCCTTTTCCTGGCCACGGTCACGATGTCTCGGGCTTCATCAAACCGACCCTGGTAGAACAGGTTCCAGGGATAACCCATATTGGAATAGATATTATCCGGATACAATTCGAAGCTCTGTGAGTAGACGGACTCGGCCTGAGTGTGCAGTCCCAGCAATTCATAGGAACGGCCAAGCTGAATCAGCGCAAAGGTCTGTTCGGGATCGGATTCACTGACAAACAGGTTTCTGGACAACGATTGTGCAAGCTCGCCTGTCTCACCCTGTAGATAGGCCAGAGCGGACTGGCTCTTGATGTCGTTGTTGGGGTCGAGCCGAATGGCCTGGTGATAGGCATTGCGTGCACTAGCAATGTGGCCACGGCAATCGTGCGAAAAGCCCAGCACACGCCAGGCACGGAAATTGTCTGGCTGCTCCTGAATCAGTGATGCCGCCAGCTCTTCGGCACGTTCTGCCCAGACCGGGTCGGCGTTGTAACGACACATGCTGCGGGTATAGGCCTTGCTCAATCCCAGGCGTGCCTCGGTGTGAGCAGGATCGATCTGCAGTACCCGCCGGAACAGTTCGATCGCGCGTTCGTTGTCATCTTTCTGGCCGATGCTGTGATAATGTTGTGCACGCTGCAACAATCGATCAACGGGTTCAATTGCGACAGTGGCTACCGGTTGCACATCGGGGTTGAACGCACCCATGACCCAGGCACCCCACAGGCTCATCGCAATAATGCCCGTACCAAGAACAGTCACCACCTTGTGCCTGAATCCGGCAGGCTCCGCGACAGGTGAGTCAAGAACCGCTGGAGTCGACACCAGCTGATAGCCCCGCCCTCGAACCGAGCGAATGTATCGAGGATCCCGTCCATTGTCACCCAGTACATTTCGCAACAGCGTCACGCGCTGGGTTACCGTGTCGTGACTCACGACAGCCGGTGCCCAGATTCCCTCGATCAATTCATCGAATTCAATGACCTCAGCCGGGTGGGTCACCAGCCAGGCAAGAAAGTCGTAATTCAGACCGGAAATCGCGAGACGCTTGCCGAATCGAAACACCTGCTTCTGAGAAGTATCGATAATCAGGTCGTCAAGTTGATAGCGCATGATCCTAAACCGGCACAGACAGTAACCCTCACAGTGTAGGCCTGTTTCACTGGCTGTCCACTGCGATAGGTCACAGATGAGCAGAATCGTGAAGCGGGTTGATCGTGACGAGGCGGCTGTGTCAGCATGTCGCCCAAACCGCCTCGGGACTGCTGTGCATGAATTCGCGAACCTTGATTTGTCTTCTGCCGTTACTGTTGCTCGGCTGTGATCCCGGCTCAGGACAGACTGAGGCATCTGGCGTCGTAAACTTCAGGGCGGTGGTCAAGCCCGATGCTGCCTTCGTCGGGCAGGGCTTGCAGGTGCCGGAAGCCGACCCTCGCTGGGACTGGTTGTTACCGGATCTGGATGGCCTGGTGCGCCATCATCTTGTGGACACGGGAATCGTAAAGAACGATGCTGAACTGACTTACCGCCGCTCCTACCTGATTGAGGATAATCTGGGTTTCGTCTGGAGCTGGGGCGGCGATGGGCACGACTCGTACCTGGTGATGAATTACAGTGGCGAGAACGGCTATTGCGCGCGACTGATACACAACACGCATGCACTGACACTGGACGATCTGATTCTGGCAGTGGTATTCGATAGTGAATTTGCCAGCTTTCTGCAACAGTTCGAAATGGAGTCATGGGTCATTGAGGGCGTTGATGCCTCATTTGATCCGGACTCGCTGGCATTCATGGGTGACCGGTTCTTCGATGGTTCAGACCGATACACGCTGTTCGAAGGCCGCATCACAACCCTTTCGTATAACAGCCTGTACTGGCGTGATGGCATGTGGGTGGTTTGCGATACCTGGGACGGGAATTGTCAGGCGTTGCCCAAGGACTTCAATGATCGTCTGGAGAAGCACATCAGAGGAGATCAGGGCCTGGTGTGCATTGTGAAAGTCAGCCTGAACGCATCAGGCGAAATTGAATCCGTGATCGCCGCTGAGGTATTCCGCTGGAATGAAGACGATTCACTCGAGTCCCTGGTCAGCTGGCCGATTCCCGCAGGCTACCCGGGTGCCGGTAGCTGGCCCTGGATCATGAGCCAGGATGATTCGCCTGAGTCATTTGATTTCAATGGGCGAGACCGTATTAGCGGCAGCAAGTCTGGCTGACATCAGGACAGCGAATCGAAACCGGGTGAACCAGAATCAATCAGTACGGCTGTTATCAAACTCGGCATTCAACAGAACAATGGCGGATTGACCACCCGGCGCGATACCCTGAATCGCCAGTTTTGTAATGGCACCCTCCGCTGGGTTGTAGACCATCAGAAATGCAGAACGGGCATGCTGGCTGCCGCACCGTGTGTCTCCGCCCGCATCGGCGCCTGCAGTCAGGGCCAGCATCAGACGTTCAGAAAGTGTCTGCTGCTTGTGCTTTGTGAACGCATCGAAGGCATCTGCGATGACAACCTCGCTCACCAGGATGTTGCCCATGACTGCCATAGTGTCACCGATTCTGGAACCGCTGTATTCCTTGATCTGTTTGCCCGAATAAACCTGTGGGGTAGTCCCGCTGTCCAGTGTGATCACCCCATACTGCTGTCGCTCGGGATCAAATTCACTGTGCATCATGCCCGCCAGCACCTGTTCCGCACCGGCACTCTTTTCCATCAGGTCGACGCCCTTCATGCGGGCAAAATAGTTACTGGCGGCCTGCACCACAATGGCACCTTTGCCAGGGACAATGGAGGCAATGTCTGAGACATCGAATGTGCACGAAGCTCCGGCAATGCCAATCTCGCCCGTGTCCCGGTCCACTGCGATGATTGACCAGGTGGCGTGAGCGACCGAACTGCTGAGCATCGAAAACAGCAACACAACAATGGCTGTGTACAGTTTGCAATGAACTCGTTCCGGCTGACGGTTGTTCATTATCTCGATCTCCTCTGGCTCAATTCTCGAATGATTGCAGGGTGCATGAACCCTTTAGATGTGACCTGGGAGAAAATGGTTTAGGCATCAGTCGTCCGGCTAGCTATCACAATCGGTAGTCACACCCGAGACGTGTGACAGCACCGCCTTCCACTCACCCTCCTGTTTGATCAGTACATTACTGGATTGATAGACGAGGCAATAAGGGCCTTCATTATTCTTGCCGCTGGCGCGCCCTTCACCAGCCACAATGGCGGTGTTGTCGTGATAGATATCCAGACGCCTGATCTGATAGCTGAACGACTCATGTGGCCAGTCATAGGCGGGTAGTTCGGCCAGTTCCCTTTCTCGCGTCGACCAATCACCACTGGCCGTGATGATGGCAAAATCCTCGTGCAGGATGCTGTCCAGCAGGTCGACATCGGCCTCGCGATAGGCCTTCGGCCAGAGCCTTTCCTTGAGGTGGCGCAGTGTGTCGCGGTCGTCTTCTTGTGCTGAGACGGCATTTGCAAGCATGGCAATCAGGATCAGAATAAGTCGCATGGAGGCTCTCCTATTTTTGAGAGCCTCCAGATTGATGGTGCTGAAAGATGAGTGCCAGTCGTCTGGGATGAATCAAGCCAGTCAGGGACGAATCAATAGTCTTTTCAGTCTGGTGCGCTGATGATCCGAGACGGGCACCGAGCTGCCATTGTTCAGGTGCAGCCTGAGCTTGCCTCGAGCATCGCGGTTTGAGCGGCTGATGAATGCAGGATTGACCAGGTGTGATCGATGCACCTGAATCAGCTGGTCGTCTGTCTTTGTCAGGAGAGCCTTCAAGGGCATTCGAATCAGAGCTGTCGCAGATTCATGATTCGGCAAATCCAGCTCCAGCTCGATGTAATTGCGATGTGCATGTGCAGCAATGATTTGAGAAGCTGTCACGGTTCGAACAAGTCCGTGGATGTCTACATTGAATGTTGTATCTGTCCGGACACGGCTGGCTTTTCTGGACATGATTGCAGTCAGCAAGCCCGTCAGAAAGATCGACGTGTAGCTATGAACGGCAATCAGCTGTTGCCAGTCCAGTGTGAGCAAGACTGACAACAAAGATTGGGAGGTAAGGGCAGCAAGCAAGCCCATCAATCCAGAATACAGACGGCTCTTTTGTGAGCCATGTGATATTGCCACCAGCAACATTATCACACTCGTTCCGTGAATCAGGCTCCAGCGAAATGATGCCAGCGGCAGCAGGGGCTCGGCCGTCAATGCGCCATGACCCAGGCAGTACACGAGCAGGAAAGATACCGTCATGCACCAGCCCAGAATCACCGTGGTGAAATCATGTGTTTGCCGGTTTAGTAGCGGCTGTAGTCGCAGCGTGGACATCACAGCTGAATTATAGCAAGCCAGATGGATCAACGACCGAATCGGACAACGTCTGGACGCGGCGATCTCTCGATTCGTCCTGAAATACAGCAGGGTAGTTACCCGGGTTGCGTACGGCTCGCAATGACTTATTCCTGCCATGTGCTAGTCTCAAGAAGATGAGATGAAGAGGGGATTGTGCGAATGAATACGCATCAACAACAGGGGTTTACGCTCCTGGAACTTGCAGTCGTTCTAGCGATTGTCGCGTTGCTGGCCGCGATTCTGATTACCGAAGTGGGGACTTACGATCACACACGCCTGCTGGCATGCAAGGCGAAGGCAGACATTATTCAGGAGATGGAGCAGGACTGGCAGGCGTCACAGCAGACACCCAACCCTGACGTTGCGCTGTGCCGCAGTATCAACGAAAAGGTGGATGCGTACAATGCTTCGAAGGCCTGCAAGGCCAGTCGGGAATTGCCCAATATTGAGTGTCCATGATCAGTTCAGAACGTGCCATGGTCTGTCATTGACCATGGCACATTTCATAGCAGGTTGATTATTCCTCTACCATGCAAAAGGCGTTGAGTTTGTTACCATCCAGGTCACGGAAGTAGCCGGCATAGAAGCCCGAGGTGTTTTCCTCCGGGCGGAATCCTGGCTTGCCCTCGCAGGTGCCGCCCAGTTCCAGGGCCTTGTTGTAGAGGGCATTCACCTGTTCGGGGTTTTCCATGAACAGGGCCACCATGGTGCCATTGCCGACAGTGGCCGGTTCCTTGTTGAATGGCTTTGACACGGCCAGCGATGGGGCTGACGGCTCCGTGGCCCAGGCAATGAAATAGCCCTCTTCCTCCATGAAACGTCCCGCGCCCAGGGTGCCCAGCAGGGCATCGTAAAAGGCGCCGGATTTATCCAGATCTGATGTACCCAGTGTGATGTATCCAATCATTGTGTCGTCTCCTTCATCCTGTGTGTTGTGGTCGATGAAGGTATCTTACTGACACGCTACTGACAGCATGATGTCAGTATGCTGATAGTCTTGTTACATCGTTGATTTGACCCCGCCCCTGACCGCGTTGACCGGTCTGTAATGCAGATATTCTGATATGAGTGGTAATACCCGAATGTCTGAACTTTTTGACTCTTTACGCGAACACCTACAGGCCGGAAACCGAACAGTCGGTGTTCTGGCCTCTGAAGGTGTGGGTACGAGACGATGGTGGCATGTAGTCCGCCAGGGAATATTTCAATGAACAGGAGTCAATAGTGAGAACAAGAAACAAGATAAACAGGGTGGGTCTGTTGTTGATGTCAACGCTGATCAGTACGGCGATCCAGGCTGATCCGGTCAGGGTGGTGGTCATCGATAATGAATACGCCGCCCTGTCGGAACTGGGTTGTCCCAACAATAACCTGAATGCACCGGATTGCCGGGTTCACCTGAAGCTGCATTGCAGTACAGGCAATGAAAAATCGTGTGTCGTCAATGAATCGGCACACCCGGCCAACGAACATCCGACGATTGTGTCCAGTATTGCGCTGGATGGCAATGACGATGTTGAACTCATCACTGCCAGAGGCAGTCTGGGCGGGGTGTTGAAGTGGATCAAGACCAATCATGCGACACACAACATTCGTGTGCTCACAGAGACGCGCGGAGTTGTGAATGATTCTAATGCTGGGTCCTGTTCCAATATTCCACTGATCAATGATCTATACAATCGTGGTGTTGTCACGATTTTTGCATCAGGAAATCAGGGGTACAACGGTTTGAACTACAAGCCGGGTCTGGGCCAAGCCGCCAAAGGTGTGATTCCCAATTCATGTGCCCACAACGCACTCTCAATCGGCTTGACTGGTCTGGGATTTGTCAGTGGTTCGGGCAGCAGCCTGGAGTGTGTCAGCCTGGGTACCGGTTTTGGTGATGGTGGACCGCGTCCACGTGGAACAAGAGTGCCCCTAAGTTGTAAATCCAATGCCAGTTCCGAGACAGACTTCGTCGCAAGATCGGGTTCCTTTACCAGTAATGATCTGACGACGGGAACCTCATTCTCGGCACCGAATGTGGCGTCAGCCGTTGCCAATTACTTTACACATTTCCCGAACAAGACAAGTTCACAGGCCGTGAGTTTCCTGAACAGCATGTCCACCAACCTGGCAGTGGTTTATCCAAATACAAACCTGAATGACACCTACAAGAACCTCAATATATCCAGCATCAACACATCCCTGAATGCCACCTCGCACACCTTGAAGGAGGGTTACTGGTACAACCCGGAACGACCTGGCTGGGGACTGTTCATCGCCGAGAAGGATGATGTGAATTACATGACCTGGTACACCTACCACGCGAATGGCTCACCCGTCTGGTATACAGCCGGTGGCCAGATGTTCCAGAACAGACTGAGTTCGCAAATCGGTAGAACCACCAAGCCAGAAGGCGGTGCTGCCTCAACCACACAATTCGGCAATATCACCATTGATGCAATCAATGATGAGGAGGCCTACTTTTCATGGAACTTCGCTGGACAGGAACAAAACACCAGCGGCACTGAGCGAATCGTTCATATCAGTTCGCTCGGTGGTGGTGTCCATGGCAGCTATAACGGTCTGTGGTATAACCGCGATGATTCTGGCTGGGGTATATCAACACAATTCAGCACGGGATTCAGCGGCAGGAACTTCACGGCATTGTATTACTTTGATCTGACAGGTAAGCCAGTTTGGGCTGCAAGCAGCGAAAATAATGTGCAAGGCGACGATACCATGGATTATGAATATTACATGGGCTTCTGTATGGGCTGCCCATGGGTCGATGTCGGACAAAATTCGATCCAGGCTGGGTATATTTCACATGATTATGACGATGGTGAGGTGTTGATGAACATCACTGCACCTACTGCCTGGCCAAGACCCAATGAACCGGTTAATCAGGGGTGGGTTGATATTATCAATTTGACCTACGAGTAAATAAACTTCAATCACGATCAGTGATGATGGCCAGGATCAACGATCCTGGCCTTTGATGTCGTCAAAATCAGGAATCAGAATTCATGAAACAAATAATATGCAGACAGTGTAGAAATAAAGTGAGCGTATCGGATAAACGATGTGCACGCTGCGGTGCATTGATGATCAGGGCTATTTCACCTTTCATATGGATTCTTCCCATCTTTCTCATGATGTGTGTCATTGTCACCATTGACTGACGAGCAGCTTCGAATCTCTCGTATCTGGGCACACATGCAGCAGTGATCACAGTGATCAGCGCCGTTGGTGAACGGCGATGATCCGGGTCATCAATGTACTTGTGTTTACTCTTCTTTCTCCTGAGCCATCCAGGGGCCCAGCAATTCACGGTAACCGACGATGCCCTTCACCATACCGCCTTCGGTGACAATGGCGTGGGACAGGCCGAAGCGGTCGAACAGTCGCGCACAATAGCGTACGTCCATGTTGGGTTCGATGCTGATTGCTGGTTTTGACATGATCTCGTAGACATTGACCCGATTGACGGACCGGTCCCTGGCCAATACCTTCTTGACCACATCGGACAACAGCACCACACCATGGGCGTCGTGCTCGTCGCGCTTTTTGACAACCAGCATGTCAACGCTGCTATTACTGAACACATGGACGGCATCATTGACGGTGGCCATGCCGTCGATTTCACTGAAGTTGCTGCGCATCACGTCTCGTGCCTTGATAACTTTCTTTTCCATCACACCAGCTCCTTCACCTGATCGGTGAGTTTTTTCTGTTGTTGGGCAACACCCACGGCATCTTCCACGTCAACCTGGAAGGCGATGCCGGTACCGGGTTTCTCGTCAAATTCGCCGACCCGGTTTATCTCCTCCAGTATGTGGCGGCTAAGGTGTTCTTCAACCAGCAGAATGATCACATCACGCTGTGATTCAAGGCTGAGACCAAGAAAGGTTTTGGTCTCCTTCATGCCTTCGCCGGAGGCACTCTTGATCACTGTCGCCCCGGTGGCGCCGGCCTCGCGTGCTGCTTCGGTCAATTTGGTTGTGTGCTGGTCTTCTACCAGGACAACGATCATCTTGAAATGCATGATGAACTCCTAATTTCTCAATCCTGTGAACCCTGTTGGGTCTGTTGTCTTCGTTTCATAAATCGTGCCTTCGCTTCGGACAGCTGCGCATAGGCCATGACCGACATGATCGGAAACAGGCTGGCAAAGGCGATCAGGCCAAAGCCGTCGATCAGCGGATTACGACCGGGAACCGTTTGTGACAGGCCCAGGCCCAGTGCCGCCACCAGTGGAACCGTCACCGTCGAGGTGGTGACACCGCCCGAATCGTAGGCCAGCGGGATGATCAGTTTCGGTGCCCTGCTGGTCTGAATCACCACAATGACGTAACCGACAATGATGTACCAGTGGATCGGGTCGCCAACCACGATACGATAACAGCCCAGCGAAATACCGACCGCCACACCCAGCGCAACGGCGATGCGCAGGCCCCAGGTACCGATGGCACCACCCGACACCTCATTGGCCTTGATCGCCACGGCGATCAGAGACGGCTCGGCAATGGTGGTACTGAAGCCGATACAGAATGCGAAGATGTACACCCAGTAATAGTCGGTCCAGATGATGTTGTCTACTCCACCAGCAACGGCGCCAGTGGCCTGGATAAAGGCCGGGTCGGTGAGCTGTTCGGCCATGATCTGGCCCAGAGGGAACAGCGCCCATTGCAGCCCGATCAGGAACAGTGATAGCCCGATCAGCACCCAGACAAAGCCGGTCAGGATCTGCTGCAGGTTGGCCGGTTTGCGGCGTATCACGAAAAACTGGAAGCCGAAGATAATGGCAGCGATGGGCAGCACATCGGTCACGGTACCCAGAATGACATCAAGCACTTCGCGCAGCACGTCCATCAGATGATCATCCCGTAGCCCATGACGAAGATCATCGGCGTCAGAGAGGCAAAGGCGATCAGGCCAAAGCCGTCGATCATCGGGTTGCGCCCCTTGATCGATGAGGCAAGACCCACACCCAGTGCGGTGACCAGTGGTACTGTGATGGTGGAGGTGGTGACGCCGCCGGAGTCGTAGGCAATGCCGATGATCTCTCGCGGCGCCAGCATGGTCATGATCACCACCAGCACGTAGCCTGCCATGATGATCCACTGGATGGGCCAGCCCTTGATGATGCGGATCACGCCGATCACAATCGCCAGACCGACAGACAGCGCCACGGTTAATCGCAGGCCGTTGGCATAACTGGCCTGTGCCGCTTCGGTTGCCTCGATCATGTTGCCGGCAGCGGCAACCTTGGCCGCTTCGGCACTGACGGCAATCAGTGCGGGCTCGGCCACGGTGGTGCCGAAGCCAAGGCAGAAGGCAAAAATCACAAGCCACATCACACTGCCCTTTCTGGCAAAGGAATGCGCCATGGTTTCACCAATCGGAAACAGCCCCTGCTCCAGGCCGTGAATGAAGAAGGTCAGACCGAGGATGACAAATCCAACTCCGGCAATCAGCTTGCCGAGGTCGGGCAGCGGCTGCTGCAGCACGAAAAACTGGAAAAACAGAATAACGATGAGAATCGGTGCCAGGTCGCGCACACTGCTCAACATGGATGACAACAGCTTGATCATCGTCTGTTGCAAAAAGAGTCCCCCAATAGTCAGGTGCCGAATAGCCTGGCCACAAGACTAGGGAGGAACATCTGGAGCGTCAATAAGGGTAAATGCGTGTATGCGCCGCATCACTTCTGAGATAAAAAAAACGGCCACCCCCAATGGGATGGCCGTCTGGGACCTTGCGTTGCAGCAGATGTTCTAGCGGGCGAAATTCGAACCCGAGAACATTTCGCAAAGCTCCAGATTATCGGCTGCCAGCCGGACAACGGGGATGCTGCCCTGAAGACCGCTGTCTGTCAGGTTGTATTCGAAAAGACCCGAATCACAGTCATCGAAACTGATGTTGAGGGTACCGGCATCCTGAAGGGTTGGGTCGGTCGGGTCATCGAACAGACCGCCGCTGCTGTTGGAGATGGTCAGGCTGGCGCTGGTGCCGGTGATCGGGCCCTGGGCTGTCAGCCAGCGCTGGTCGGCGTTACCTATTGTGGCCATTGAACCCATGCTCTGCTGATTTTCCCAGGTGAACCACGAGACGAAAATGGTTCCAGTGGCTGGAAGTACATCGATCAGGAAGCCCTGGCCATTGGTATCCGGGTTGAACCAGGCACCGTTCAGGCCCGGATTGATGGTGGTGAATGCAGGCTCCAGACCCAGTTCCGCACTTGAACCATCGCCAAACAGGGCAAATATGCCCAGCGGCTGATTGGTGATTTCGCCGGTGGCAACCACGGTCACGATGTCACCGTCATTGAGTGTGACCGGATCGATGTCGATCAGTGTGGTGCTGCCATCCGGTGTGGCGACCTGAAGGTCATAGGTGCCCGCCGGCAGCTCGAAGAAACCGGAGTTCTGCGGGAATGGTACGGAAGCAAGCCCATTCACGACGGTACCATCATCAAGCCGGATGGATACGGCTGTGTCATCTATGCTGGCCGCAAAGGGGGCACCGTGAACGATTCGAATGCGTGCATTGCCAGCAGTGGGTGCGGAGTTGTCATCGACAAGAGGCAGCAGCGCCAGTGGCTGGTTGGTGCCATCACCGATTGCGATCACGGTGTAATCGGTGTCAGCTGCCAGATCGACTGTAGCGGAGATGGCCGGGGTTGCGGCTCCTGGGGGTGCGAACACATCCAGCTGTGTTGTTCCCGGTGCAATACCGGCTTCTGAAAGAGGCAGGTAACCTGATGCCTGATTGTATGTAACGCCGGTCAGTACCTCGTTTCCGTTCACATTGACTGATACGGCTGTGTCAGCGATGTCTTCGGCAAACGGTGCAAGATGGGCCACATTAACACGTGTCTGCGCCTGGGCAGAAACAGACAGTATACCGCCCAGTACGAGCGCGCTGCATGCAGTAGATAGTGGTGATAGTTTCATTCGATTCCTCATCCTTTTT
>CBDBVC010000050.1:0-105311 GCA_965212525.1 Lysobacterales bacterium | reverse complement strand
AGGATATCCGGCATGTGAAGTTCACCGAGGCTCGGGATTTCGCCCTTGATGGCACGGATGACCATGCCCACTTCACTGCGTTGTCTGAACACATTGACTCGGAAGCGACCGGCATCGGGAAGAGAAATCGCCAGGTTCAGCTCAAGGTTATCTTCGAATTCGGGAACCTGGCCTTCATCCATGAGTGAATAGGCAATCTTCTTGACCATGCCTGAAGGCAGGCCCGATTTCCCCAGTGGATGAATTGAGCCTTCGACCTTGATACTGACGGGTGCCCCCGTGGAGAGAAACATGTCGGATGCATTTTTCTCTTTCATCAGTTTCAGAAAGTATCCAATATCCATAGGAGTTCCCTGTACCTTTATCAAATTGATTTCACTGCAAAATGTGCAGCGCCCTCTTCAAATGATAAAATACTGGACGTTTAAGTCAATCCAACCTGCTGGAGCTGCAGATAGAAATGAAGATTGTTTACATTATGATCACTGGTCTGATGCTGGTGTCTTGCGCTTCGACACCAGTGCCTGTCGGGATATTTGATGACGCCAGGGACCAGATCCTGCTAGCCGAACAGGCCGGTGCCGACACCTATGCGCCACTGGAATTGCGAGCCGCACGCGAGAAATATCAGGCGATCCAGTCTGCAGTGGACAGAAACGACAATGAGCGTGCAGGCTACCTGGCAAACGAGTCCATAGTCGACAGCCAGCTTGCCATGGCCAAGACAGCGGCCGCCAGGGCCAGACAGGCAACCCAGTTGCAGCGCGACAAGAACGAAAAGCTGAAGCAAGACCTGGAGAAGAGCCTGGGTACGGATGCCTCCGGAGAGCAGTTCTGATGAAAACACTGATACACGGCCTGTGGATAATGACCCTGTTCATGACTGCGTGCAGCGCAGCAAACAAGCGGCTAGACTATGAACAGGTTCGCCTGGAGCTTGATTCGGTCAGGAATGATCCGGTGATTCAGCGCTATGCGCCGGAAGAACTGCGGCGTGCGTCCCTGACCATGCGTGAGCTGGAACTGGTGCAGGGCAGGAAAGAGGAAAAACGTGCCCATCTGGTGTACCTGATCGAACGCTATATCGATATTGCCAGAGCGAGGGCTTCGGAGCGCAACGAACAGACTGTGTTGCTTGAACTGCAGCGAGAATACGACAAGACCCTGCTGCAGGCATCGTTGCACGAGACCGAGATGGCCAGGCGAGAAGCCGAGCGTCTGCGTGCGTCCAATATCGTGCAGCAGGAAGAAACCCGACGCGCACTGGCGAGCGCACAGGCTGCGCAGAATGAGGCCGATGAGGTATCGCGCCGAAACGAGGAGATCAAGCAGGAGGCCGAACAGGCCAGGCGTCTGGCAGCAGCCCGAGCCGAGCAGGCTGAACTGGCTCGCAAGGAAGCTGAACTGGCCAGTGCCACAGCCGATGCCCTGCGCCAGCAGCTTGAATCGATGGAAGCGGAGTCGACCAACCGTGGCCTGCTGTTTACTCTCGGTGATGTCACCTTCGAGAAAAGTAAGGCTGAAATTCGCCCTGAGGCGATAGAATCGCTGGAAAAGCTGGTTACTGCCATCAATGAGAATCCGGATCGCAGGGTCAGCATCGAGGGCCACACCGACAGCACCGGCAGTGAGTCGTTCAATATCAGTCTGTCGCAGCGACGTGCCGATAACGTCAAGAAGGCGCTGATCGAACGCGGCATTTCGGCAAGCCGGATGGATGCTGTCGGGCTGGGTGAGGAGTTTCCGGTAGCTGACAACGCAACCGACACGGGTCGACAGCGAAACCGGCGCGTTGATGTGATTATTCTGAACGACGATGACTAGGTTCAGCAGTTGGATCGCTGCCTTCACGGTACCCGGAAAAAGCTTGCTGTTTATGCCGAATTGAGCTAGGTTAGTGACTGAGCGTCGCAACGGTTATCCGACGCTCGTTGACACACAATCCATGAGTTCCATAGAGACCCACAGCAGACATCTTCACCGTCGGCCGCTTCAGCACCTGGAGCAACGTTCTTTTTGTCCTGAAAAACACCATCAACCGCATCGGATCCTCGTGAGCCGGTCGAGGGCTTCTATTCGCCTCTGATTGTGTTTGACGTCTCTATGACTCAAGGAAGATGACCTCACCGTTGTCAGAATTGAGAGGAGAGAGGCGTATGTTCCATAACCGCCAGGAAGAAGTGAAAAAGATGCTCAGCGAGAACATTGAGTTTCGCCGCATTTACAACAAGCACCAGCAGCTTGATCAGAAGGTCCATGATGCCGAGGTCGGGGCATTACCGATGGACGATTTGTCTCTGACACAAATGAAGAAAGAAAAACTCTACGCCAAGGATCGCCTGGCACGAATGCTGGATCAATCAGTCTTTTCCTGATTGTGATACACTAATACCCGTCATCCTGCGGCCCTGACGGCGCCGGATACACACATCAAATTTCAGTGCGCTTATTGGAGATTGCTTCAGTAAGCGCATTTTTTGTGACCGGTTCATCGTCTCGCAGCTGCCGGTCAGAATTCGGGAATCGTCATGCACGTCTACAACAATGTACTGGAAATGATCGGCAGTACGCCGATGGTTAAAGTGAATCATCTGGACACCGGCCCCTGCACGCTGTATCTGAAACTGGAAAGCCAGAATCCGGGTGGATCAATCAAGGACAGGATCGGGCTGAACATGATCGCGGCTGCAGAACGTCGCGGCACGATCAAACCCGGTGATACACTGGTGGAGGGCACCGCTGGCAACACCGGTATCGGACTGGCTCTGGTTGCTGCCCAGAAGGGTTACAATCTTATCCTGGTGGTTCCGGACAAGATGAGTCGTGAAAAGATCTTCAACCTCAAGGCCATGGGTGCCGAGGTGGTGATGACACGATCCGATGTGGCCAAGGGACATCCGCAGTATTATCAGGACCTTGCCGAGCAGATTGCCAGTGACACCGAAGGTGCCTATTTCATCAACCAGTTCGGTAACCCGGATAATCCCGAAGCTCACTATGACACCACTGCTCCTGAAATCCTCGAGCAGATGGGAGGTGATGTCGATGCGGTCGTGTTCGGTGTTGGCTCCAGTGGCACGATGACCGGGATGTCGCGCTATTTTGCCGAGCACAAGCCCGATCTGGATTTGATCATCGCCGATCCTGTGGGCTCGATTCTGGCTGAATATGTCAACGAGGGAACACTCAATGACAAGAGTGGCAGCTGGATGGTGGAGGGTATCGGCGAGGATTTCCTGCCCACGATCAGCGACTTCACACGTGTCAGGCAGGCCTTTGCCATCAGTGATGCAGAAAGCTTTGCAGCCGCCCGTGAACTGCTCGACAAGGAAGGCATCTTCGGCGGTTCGTCTACCGGTACCATTATTGCCAGTGCACTGAAGTACTGTCAGCAACAGACAGAAGCCAAGCGTGTGGTGGCCTTTGTCTGTGATACAGGCAACAAGTACCTGTCGAAGATGTACAACGATTACTGGATGATCGATCAGGGTTTCATCAAACGCGAGACCTTTGGTGATCTTCGCGATCTGATCATGCGCCCCTACTGGAAGCACGACACAGTCACCATTGCACCGACAGAACCCTTGATGACGGCCTACGCCCGCATGAAACTGTATGATGTCTCGCAGCTGCCCGTGATCGAGGACGAGAAGCTGGTGGGCATCATTGATGAATCGGATCTGCTGCTCAGTGTCTATGATCATGCCGACCGCTACGCAGACCCGGTGTCCAGTGCCATGACATCAGATCTCGATTTTGTCGACAGTACGGCAGAGCTGTCGACGCTGCTGCCTATCTTTGATGCCGGAAAGGTTGCAATCGTGAAACATGATGGCGAGTTTCTCGGTCTCATCACACGTATCGACATGCTGAACTACCTGCGGCGTTCGTTTGAGTAAATTCACGGAACACAGATGACAACTGAAAAAGACAAGCAAAAGGCTGGCCTTGGCACACGTGCCATACATGCGGGTCAGGCACCTGAACCGGTGACCGGCGCCATCATGACGCCCATCTATGCCACCTCCACCTATGTTCAGGAGAGTCCTGGCAAGCACACCGGCTACGAGTATTCGCGTACCCAGAACCCGACACGCATGGCCTACGAGCAATGCATTGCCGATCTTGAATCCGGTGTTGCCGGTTTTGCATTCGGTTCCGGTATGGCCGCTTCGAGCACCGTGATGGAACTGCTAGACAGTGGCGATCACGTGATCGCGCTTGACGACCTGTACGGTGGCACTTTCCGCATGTTCGACAAGGTAAGAACGCGTTCTGCCGGCCTGTCGTTCGATTTCACCGACATGACCGATGTCTCGGCCATTGAATCCCTGATCCGTCCTGAAACACGCATGGTGTGGGTGGAAACACCCAGCAACCCGATGCTGAAAATCGTTGACCTGGCTCAGGTTGCTGCATTATGCAGAAAGCACGAGTTGCTGTTTGTGGTCGACAATACCTTTGCCACGCCGATGTTACAGCGACCGATTGAAATCGGTGCTGATATCGTCATTCATTCGGCAACCAAATACCTAAACGGTCATTCCGACATGGTGGGTGGCATTGCCGTGGTGGCCAGCGACGATCTGGCCGAACAGATGGGCTTTCTGCAAAATTCCGTCGGTGCTGTTGCGGGACCGTTCGATTCGTTCCTGGCGATGCGCGGACTCAAGACTCTGCACCTTCGCATGCGCCAGCATTGTGACAGTGCCGCAGAAATCGCCGGCTGGCTTACCTCTCACCCGGCGATTCGGGATGTCATCTATCCTGGTCTCGAGAATCATCCGCAACATGCCCTGGCGGCACAGCAGATGGATGGTTTTGGCGGTATTGTCAGTATCACGCTGAACGGCGGTGCAGAAGCCTCACGCCTGATGCTGGAGCGTACGCATCTGTTTGCGCTGGCCGAATCACTGGGTGGCGTGGAGAGTCTGATCAATCACCCGGCGATCATGACGCATGCTTCGGTGCCGCCTGAAAAGCGGGCCAATATCGGCATTACAGATGATCTGGTCAGGTTGTCGGTCGGCATCGAGGACCTGGATGATCTGAAGCAGGATCTGGATACGGCACTGTCCGGGCTTTAAGACCAACCCGCAGAGCAGTGCCTGTAATCAGGTCTGCTTGTCGAAATCCATGACGTAATGATAATTTCCCTCACGTACCCAGCCGTGTCGCTCATACAGACGTTGTGCCGTGGTATTGTCGGCACCGGTTTCCAGGGTCAGGTAACTGGCACCGGTAGATCGGGCGAACTCAGCGGCGGATTCGAGCAATGCTTCACCCAGCCCCTGTCCCCGAGCTGACCTGGCCACATACAGATCGTTCAGCAACCAGACCCGGTTCATCCTGACACTGGAGAAGATCGGATACAGCTGTACGAAACCGGCTGCGGTGTTATCGACATAACCGATGAAGATCACCGACTGGTGATGTCTGAAGCGTTCATGGATGAATTGCCTCGCCGCGTCCCTGTCCGGCACCTGCTCGTAGAACACACGATAATCGTTGAATAGCATGGACAGCTGATCCAGATCGTCAATGGTCGCCTGACGACAGCTCGTTTTCTCTGGCATGTTTGGTTTCCAGGGCAATGGTGAGGACAGTGTCGTGTGTTCTACTGAATCTGTAAAGGGCAAGGGCAGGGCAGGGAAGCGCCCGGCGGCCGTGCTATAGGCGCGGTGCCGGAGTGCTCGGTGACACGACAGGTTAACTCTGGACTGAAATCCTGCGCTCAGGCCTGCTTCAGTTCCTTCTCGATGTTCTCGTCGTACACTGCCTGCCGGTTGGTGCGGTATTCCAGAGGAGAACAACCGCAGTGCTGTTTGAACATTCGCGAGAATGAACTGCGATTCTTGAATCCGCTGGCATAGACAATTTCAGTGATACTGACATCCGAGTGCTGCAACAGATATCGTGCTGCCCTGAGGCGACACTGCGTCAGGTACTGGTGCGGCGTGATGTCAAAGTATTTCTTGAACTGCCTCAGAAAATGCGCCTTGGACATGAAAACCGTGTCTGCAATCTCCTGCAGGGAGAGCGGACGCTCGAAATTGGCTTCAATATATTCCATCGACACTTTCAGCCGGTTTCTCTTGTTATTCAACGATATTCGATGTTTTGTCTGATTGGTAAGAAACATTCGCTGCCCATTTAAACGAAGACTTACGTATGAATGATACTGTAGTCATTTGAACCAAATGTCAAGTAGTTAATTATTTGTTAATTGAGACGCCATGAATTGCCCTGCGATGTTTTTGATACAGGGGTGGACATCCCGATTCGGCAATTCAAAACCAAATAAAAGCCATAAAAACAGACACATAGCGTGCTTTGAATGTTTTGTGCAATGCATCCAGAGACACCCCGTCAGCATTAAGCGCAACAACTACGAAGATTTTCGCACATACTACGAAGATTTTCGCACATCATCCGGCAGACACTCTGATTAAGCTAATAGTCGCCCAGCGTATGGGTACGTTTCAGTCGTTTCGATGACTGAATTCCGATTTGCCAAAACTAAAACCAACTTCAATAGGAGAGGTTAGTGGTTATGAAAAAGAAAATACTCTCTCAAGCAATACGGGCCATCGTCAGCGGTGGCCTGATTGCGGGTATGGGGCTCTCGACGGCGTATGCACAGGACCAGGACGAGTCCAATGCCGAACTGGAGCGACTAAGCGTAACCGGATCGCGTATCAAGCGAGCCGACATCGAGCAGGCATCGCCCGTGTTCGTGGTCCAGCGCGAAGACATCGAGCGCACAGGGCTGACCTCGGTCGGTGACCTGTTACAGGATCTGCCGATTGCGGGTTCTGCCCTCAATACCAACTTCAACAACGGCGGTAATGGAGAAACCCGTCTTGATCTGCGCAACCTGGGTTCGAACAGGTTGCTGGTACTGTTGAACGGACGCCGCCTCGTGACCAACCTGGGTGGTGTTGTCGACCTGAACAACATACCTGTTGCCGTGATCAAGCGGATTGAAATCCTCAAGGACGGTGCATCCTCCGTGTACGGATCAGATGCCATCTCCGGTGTGGTCAACGTGATTACACGTGATGATTTCGAAGGGCTGCAGTCGAACGTCCAGTTCGGCCAGTACGAATCCGAAAATGACGGTGAGATCCAGGCCTATGATTTCTCGGTCGGTACCTCATCCGATCGCGGATCAGTGTTCTTCTCGGCATCCTATGTCAAGAATGAGCCTGTTTTCGCTGGTGACCGTGTCATTTCTTCAGAGCCTCAGTTCGGTACTGGTAATGCCTTCGGTTCTGCCGGCACGCCACAGGGGACATTCCTGGTCAATGGCAGCTTCCTGACCACCGATCCGGGTTCCAATATCACTGGACCGGGTGGGCAGGGTGCCGCCGGGTTCCGGAATTCCGATATTCTCTCGGCCAATCCGGTTGATGCCTTCAACTTTGCCCCGGACAACTATCTTCTGGCACCACTGGAGCGCACCAATGTCTTTACCCAGGGTACTTACGATGTCACCGACGATATTCGCATGACGGTTGAGGCAAGTTTCAATCAACGTTCATCCGACCAGTTGCTGGCACCGACACCACTGTTCCTGGGCGCCTTTGCTGCACCGTTTGCGAGCACCATTGGTGTGTCTGCCGATAATCCGTTCAATCCGTTCGGACAGGATCTGGCGGCATCCAGCTGGTTCCTGGGCCGACGACTGATCGAGGCCGACAATCGCTTCTTCTCGCAGGAAGTCGATTCCTATCGCTTTGGCGCGGGCCTGGAAGGCAGCTTCGAGCTGGCCGATCGATACTTCGACTGGGACATGAATTATGTCTACGGCAAGATCAACCGCAATGACATCGCCGAGGGTCGGGTCAACCTGCAACGGGTTGCCGATTCACTGTCAGCCGGTTGTGTTGACGGCAGCATCGCTGGCTGTGTTCCGCTGAATGTGTTTGGCGGGCAGGGGCCCGATGGCAGCGGTACCATCACACCGGCCATGCTCAACTACATTCTGTATACCGAGCAGAGCACACGCGGAAACGAACTGCGTAACTACACGGCCAATGTGACAGGCGAATTGTTCGAAATTCCAGCCGGTCCGGTTGGCTTCGCTGTCGGTTACGAATACCGCCAGGTCGAGGGTTTTGATACCCCGGATGCGCTGGTATCTTCCGGCATCACTTCGGGTACGGCGAGACAGCCCACATCGGGTGCGACCACGGTAGATGAGTTCTATGTCGAATTTGCAGTTCCGCTGCTCTCCGGTGTTTCCGGTGCCGAGCGCCTGGATCTGTCACTGTCGGCACGTCATTCCGATTACGATACCTTCGGTGACACCGTCAATACGAAGATCGGTCTGGAATGGCAGCCCATCGATGACCTGTTGTTACGGGCCACTTTCTCTGAAGGCTTCAGGGCACCGAATATTGCCGAACTGTTTGCCGGTCAGAGCGACAGCTTTCCGACACTGGTTGATCCCTGTAATGGTCTGGATACCGATGGCGATGGCTTCCCCGATACCACACCCAACCTGCCAGGTTGTTCCGGTGTCCCCGGATCATATTCTCAGCCCAACCCGCAGATCAGAATCACCGTGGGTTCCAACCCGCTGCTGACACCCGAAACTTCGGATTCGAAGACCTTCGGTCTGGTCTACAGCCCGAGCTGGCTTGACGGTCTGGATATGACGATCGACTACTACAACATCGAGCTGGACAATGCCATTTCGGCTGTCGGTGCACAAACCATCTTGAACGCCTGTGCCCGTACCGAGCAGCTCTGTGGTCTTCTGACTCGTTCTTCAACCGGTTTCGTTTCAGATATTCTGGCAGCCACGGCGAACATCAACACACGTGAAGTTGAAGGTGTGGATTTCCTCGTCAGCTACAGCTTCCCCGAGACTGACTGGGGATTCTTCCGGGTTGTCTGGGATGGTGCCTATCAGGGTCGAAATGAGCAGACCACGCCCGATTTCGGCAACACTGACCCCAATGCTACGCCCATCAGTACCAATTTCCTTGGTCTGAACCTTGGAGATACCGGTCTGCCACGCTGGAAGTCCTCACTGGACCTGAACTGGTCCTACGGTGACTGGGATGCGACCTGGGGCATGCAGTTCATTGGTGATTCCGATGAAATCTGCGGTATCGCTGGTAGCTTTGGATTCTGCAACATTGGTACAGACACCACCGGTGACGGCTTCAATGACACCGGCATCAGTGATCTGGATCAGGATGGTGATATCGACGGCAACGATCTTGGTCGTCATCTCGGTTCCACCATCTACCATGATGCACAGGTCTCCTATCACATGTCTGAATACGACACCCGCCTGACCTTTGGTGTCCAGAACATCTTTGACAAGGGACCACCACTGTCGACTCAGGCCTTCGCGAACAGCTTCAACGCCTCGGATTACCGGGTACCAGGCCGGTTCCCCTATGTCCGTGTCACCGTTGACTTCTGATTGTGACGGGAATGATCAAACGGAATTGATGTCAAACACCTAAGTTGTACCGACCAGGAAAGTGCAGGATGCCTTTCCTGGTCATCTCCACCCGAAGGCTCGGGTGTGGGGACTGGCTCTCCCGGTTTTCATTGATTGGCACTCAGTAATGCCCGCGAATTCAACATTCAGTCCCCACACCAGAGCCTTTGACGTTCTGGTCCAACAAAATTTCGTCATCTCTGCGTCAGTGATTGAACTGATACCATGCAATCAGCCTGCACCATCACTGACACATTCAGGGCGATGAGTGAACCAGTGGCTGGAACGAACCACGATAACCAAAGGGGGTTGCATGAACAGAACACGAATCTATCTCGCCGTCAGCTCGGCGCTGGCCTGTGCCACAGGCGACCTGGCCATAACAGGCGTTGCAGAAGCAGCCAGCTCGGACGGCAAATCTGCCTCGACTGGATCACAGCTGCGTCATGTTTCCAACGGATCGCATGTCACGGTTCATCACCGGGACGAGATTCTGCGCACGGGATTAACTTCAGTTGGCGATTTTCTGCAGCAATTGACGGTTTCCGGAGCCGCTCTGAGTACCCGTTTCAACAACGGTGGTAATGGAGAAACTCGCGCCGACCTTCACAATCTGGGGTCACGACGTGTGCTGGTGCTGATCAATGGCAGGCGTCTGCAGACCGGCCTGTCATCTGCTGTGGATCTGAACAATATTCCATTATCCGTGGTCTCCAGGGTCGAGGTGCTCAACGGCAGTGCATCGGCCATCTACGGCATGGATGCGATTGCCGGTGTGGTCAATATCATCACGCGGGGTGGTTTTGAGGGTGTGGAGCTGAATGCACAGATCGGTCAGTTTGAATCCGGCAATGATGGTGAAAAGCAATCGTTTGATCTTTCGCTTGGCGCGGCCTCTGACCGGGGTTCGATCTATTTCAATGCATCATACACACAGGACGAACCGGTTCTGGCCGGAGACCGGCTGATCTCGGCAGAGCCCCAGTTTGGTACCGGCAATGCACTCGGATCATCGGCAACACCACAGGGTCGGTTCGGGTTTCTGAATCCACTGGATAATTCCTTCTCGACACGGTTTACAACAGACCCGGGCACACAGGTCACTGGCCCCGGCGGTCTGGGGCTGGCGGCGTTCAGAATCGGTGACTTCTCATTTGGTCCGGTTGGTGCTGGATCGGACCGGTACAATTTCGCACCCTTCAACTTCCTGCTGACCCCTCTG
This sequence comes from Lysobacterales bacterium, assembly GCA_965212525.1. GTDB lineage: Bacteria > Pseudomonadota > Gammaproteobacteria > Xanthomonadales > SZUA-38 > SZUA-38. The sequence continues at coordinate 94,626 of CBDBVC010000050.1, read as the reverse complement.
GAGCGGACATCGATTTTCTCGCAGGGTTCGTATCAGTTCAGCGATCACATCCGTCTGACGGCAGAAGCCCAGTTCAGTACACGCTCATCGACCCAGCAACTGGCACCTTCACAATTATTCCTGGGGATATTCGATTCCGGTGGCCCGGGTGGTCAGGTCGGTGTGGGTGCTCTGAATCCCTTCAATCCGCTGGGTGTGGATATTCCGGCCTCAAGCTGGTTGCTGGCGCGACGACTGGTTGAAGCCGGAAATCGACAGTTTAACCAGGAAGTGGATTACTACCGCTTCAACTCCGGTCTCGAGGGCAGCTTTGACTGGGCGGGTCGGCCGTTCGAGTGGGTTGTCGATTACGACTATCAGAAGATCAATCGCAATGATCTCAGCGAGGGGTTAGTCAGCATCGACCGGGTTGCTCAGGCGTTGTCAAATGACTGCGTGACCGGAGCCATACCTGGCTGTGTACCGCTGAATGTATTTGGCGGGCAGGGGCCCGATGGCCATGGCACCATTACCGCCGAAATGCTCGATTTCATCGGCATCACTACTCAGGACACTTATGGCAATGAATCACGCCAGTACAGCGCGCTTCTGACAGGAGAGCTGTTCGAACTGCCGGCTGGCTCCCTGAATGTGGCTGTGGGCTATGACTACCGCCAGATCGAAGGTTTCGACGTTCCCGACGCACTGACCATCTCAGGCGCCACGTCGGGTTCGTTCAGATCACCGACCATGGGTGAGATGTCCAGCGATGATTTCTTCGTGGAACTGGCCGTGCCGCTGCTGGAAAATGCAGCGGCAGCTAGACGCCTGGATCTCACGCTGGCCGCGCGACGAACCGATTATGATCTGCTCGGTGACACCGTCAACAGCAGCATCGCACTTCAGTGGCAGCCGATTGATGATCTGCTGATTCGTGCCAGTGTGGCGGATGGTGCAGGCACACCCAGTCTTACCGACCTGTTTGGAGGGCAGCAACGGGCATTTCCGACCATCGTCGATCCCTGCAATGGCATTGATACCGATGGCGACGGCCTGCCGGACACCAACCCGGGCTTGCCCGGCTGTGCAGGCGTGCCAGGGTCGTATGTCCAGCCCGGTGTACAGATCCCTGTGCTTGTCGGCGGCAACCCGCGGCTTGGTCTTGAAGAAGCTGAAACCCGCACGCTGGGCTTGATGTATGAACCCGCCTGGCTTGATGGTCTGTCCATTTCGGTGCAATACACTGATATCGAAATCGAGGGTGCCATCGCACCCATCAGCGGTACTCAGGTACTCAATGCCTGTACCACTTCACTGCGACTGTGCAGCCAGATCACGCGGGACCCGAACACCGGTCAGGTACTGGAAATTTTTGCCGGCAGGGCAAACCGCAACTCCATCGATTCTGAATTCATCGATATTCTGGTCGACTATGACTTCCCGGAAACCGGATGGGGACAGTTCTCGATTGACTGGCAATCCCATTACCTGCGTTCCTACGATCTGTTCCAGCCGGCATTCTCCGGATTCGCTTAACCCGAATGTGCCACAGGAAAATTTCAGTTTTGTCGGACAGAACTTTGGTGACACGCTGATACCGCGCTGGAAATCCAATCTGACGCTGGATTGGGCGAAGGGACCGTGGCAGGCCAGCTGGACGATGCAATACCAGCACTCAAGTGTTGAGGACTGTGAGATTTTTGCAGATTTCGGATTCTGTAAACGCCGGTGAGGACCTGAATGGTGATGGAGCTCCGGATTTGCGCAAAGCTCGGCGCCACCACCTATCATGATGTGCAGTTAAGCTATGAGCTGGAGCAGTATGATACCCGGGTACTTGTCGGTGTCAGAAATCTGGGAGACAAGGGGCCGCCGCTGTCCACAAGCGCCTTTGCCAACAGTTTCAATGTAGCCGATTACAGGATACCCGGCCGCTTTCCCTATCTGCGGGTGAGCATCGACTTCTGATCAAGGCAACAGAGTGAAAGCTATTGTTCCAGCTTGTCGAGTTCCGCAGCCGTCAGCAGACGCTGCGGATCGACCCTGGATTTGCCGACATTCATGCGCCAGTCCAGGTGGGGACCGGTGACCCTTCCTGTGGCGCCGATACGGGCAATCAGCTGACCCTGTTCGACAGTGTCTCCGGATGCAACCAGCAGTTCACTCAGATGCAGAAAGGTGGATGAGACACCATGACCATGATCGAGAATCAGCGTTCCGCCGGAATAGTACATGTCAGGGTGGGCCAGGTGTGATGATTCCCGCCGCCGGGGCCACCACCCTCGGTACCGGTCTGGGCTGCGATGTCCATGCCAAAGTGAGGTCGCCTGGGTTCGCCGTTGAGTACGCGCTGTGAACCATAGACGCCGGAGAGTCGACCGAGTGAGGGCAGGATGAACGGTTGCAGGAAATCGGTTCGCTTCAATCGTCCTGCACGAGCCTGTCCCACCTGACGGTTGTCATCACGAATACGCGCCAGCACCGATTCGGGCGGCGTTACCTGTGAAGGTGGCAGGCCGTCGATACGCTGGATGTCATACTGGCGTGCGGCAATCGTCAGCGGCATGCTGATCGTCTGCTGATCGCTGTAGGTCAGTTCGAGTACGGCCTCTTTGGCTGCATCGCCGGCCGAAGCCGATCACAAAGTGCCCCTCATCCGACAGCATCACCGGTTTGCCATCAAGGCTGATCTCGGCATCCGTACGGGTGGTGCCGAACACGATACCTCCCTGTTCGAAATCGCCTCGCAGCTGACTGTGTTGATCCAGCTGCATGCTCTGATACTCAGCGACTGGGAGCGGGGTTGGCTGCATTCGTCACTGATGAGCTCAGCAGCAGGCATGCTAACAGGAATACGGGTCGGTAAATCATGGTATGCAACGGGTTTCTCTTGGTGGCCGGGACTGATTTTCATACAATACCCAATCATCGTAAAAAACACCACGAAGGTCTGCTTCATGTCCAAGACAATCCTGGCAATCGATACCGTCAGCGAACAGTGTTCGGTGTCGCTGCTGCATAATGGTGAACTCACTGGTTTCAGTGAACGGGCACCGCAGCAGCATGCCCGTCTGGTGCTGCCCTGGATTGATCAACTGCTCACCGATGCGGGTCTGGCAAGATCTGCCATCGATCTCATCGCTGTCGATCACGGGCCGGGTTCGTTCACCGGAGTTCGTATCGGGGTCAGCATCGCCCAGGCACTGGCTTTCGGCTTCGGTCGTCCTGTTGCAGGCCTCAGTTCCCTCAGAGCACTGGCCTGGGCGGCACAGCGCGAAACCGGTGCTGAAACCGTTCTGGCGGCAATGGATGCCCGCATGGACGAGATTTATTGTGCCGGATTCAGATTCAATGGGCCGGATATCGACGAGTTTTACGCGCATGATCTGCTGTCACCGGATGATCTGAGGCTTGAACATGACGTCGACGTACTGGTGGGATCTGCCTTCGAGGCCTTTGCTGGTCGACTGCAACCGGTTGTGAGCAGGGCAGGGCAATGCCTGCCAGATCGATTTCCCCAGGCCAGTGCGATTGCGGCGATGGCCGAAATCATGAACGAGAGTGAATACAGCGATGTGTCGTCCCTGCAACCACTCTACCTGCGCAACAATGTTGCAAAAAAGAGTGCTGCGGCGACAAAAACAGGTTAGACCGCTTACTGCACCAGCAACAGGGTGCCCAGGCCAAGTATGGAAACAAAGCCAACCACATCGGTGACCGTGGTCAGAACCATGCCGCCGGCCAGCGCCGGGTCGATACTGAAACGCTTGAGCATGATGGGGACGATCACGCCTGCGATGGCACCGGCAATCAGGTTGAAGAATATGGCAATGGCCACCACCAGCGCCAGCCACCAGTCCTGAAACCAGAATACCGATATCACGGCGATGACCATGGCCCACAGAATGCCATTGAGAACACCAATGGCAATTTCCTTGTTCATCAGTGGCCGTGTGTTTGACGGCACGACCTGACCCAGTGCCATGCCGCGTATGGTCAGCGTCAGTGTCTGGGTTCCGGCAATCCCGCCCATGGATGCCACCACCGGCATCAGGACAGCGAGTGCGACGATCTTGTCGATGGTGTCACTGAAGATATTGATGCAGACGGCGGCGATCAGCGCCGTGAGCAGATTCAGCCCGAGATAGATGGCGCGTCGTGTGCTGCTGGAAATCACCGGTGCGAACATGTCGTCGGTTTCATCCAGGCCACCCATGCTCATCACCGAGTGTTCGGCTTCCTCACGAATCACATCGACAATGTCATCAATGGTGATGTAGCCGATCAGCCGGTTATGCTCGTCGACGACCGGTGCAGAGATCCAGTCCTGGTGTTCGAACATGGCCGCTACTTCGGTATCCGGCGTGGTCGCCAGAATTGCCGGGATATCATCACTCATGTGTTCGGCGACCATGGTGTCCGGCTTTCTGGTGAGCAGGTCGGCGATGGACAGCTGGCCAAGGTATTTTCCGTCTCGATCGATGACATACAGATGATCAAGCACCTTGGGCAATTCTTCACGCATGCGCAGATAGCGCAACACCACATCGAGGCTCACACTGCGACGAACCGTGAGTACTTCGGGGTTCATCAGACCACCGGCACTGTCTTCCTGATAGGACAGCACCTGCTTGAGCCGCTCGCGATCCTCCCGATCCATCACATCGAGCACACCGCGGGTCACCTGCTCGGGCAAGTCGGTAATGATGTCGGCCAGGTCATCCAGTTCCATGTCCTGGGTGGCCTCGATCAGTTCTTCCTCATCGGTGATCTCGATGATACGGGCACGCGCCTCATCATTCAGGTGGACCAGTACCTCACCGTCGATTTCGGTGTCGATCAGGCTCCACAACAGGTTCCGCGGCCGTGTTGGCAATGACTCGATCAGATCGGCCAGTTCACTGGGTGAGAGCGCATCGATCATTGACTGCAGGCTGCCGAGCTGGCCCTCGCGCAGGGCATCATTCAGCAGCTGTGTGAACAACTCCGTTTTCTGATGTCTGATCATTTCGGTCATGACAGTTTGCCCTGGCAGGTCTGGTCGACTGATGCAGTAAAGTAATAACTAGTTGGCTCAACCCATGGAAATTTAATGAAAAACTTAACCAATCCCATGAATTCAGGGTCATTGTACATCAGTTAGGCGAGATCGAGGAAACCTGGCCGGCACCGGTGGCATTTTCACGCCGGAATGTTTCAGGTGATCTGCAGCTCTTCCACCAGCAGGCGGATACGATTCGGGTGAGAGGCGTTGAGTATTTTTCGCACCTGGGACTTGATTCTTCGGGTACTGGTTTGACGAATGATGGATTTGACCTCGGCTACCCGACTCGCCTGCATGCTGAGGTTGGTCATCCCCATCCCGAGCAGCAGACGTACAAAACGCCGGTCTCCGGCCATTTCACCGCACATGGTCAGTGGCGTGCCAACAGATCGGGACTCGTCGATGATCATTTTCAACAAACGCAGTACCGAGGGGTGCAACGGGTCGTAAAGATAGTTCACCTGATCATCGACACGGTCGATGGCAAGCGTGTACTGGATCAGGTCATTGGTACCGATGGACAGGAAATCGAGGTGCTTGGCGAATGTGCGGGTGCTCAGCGCCGCTGCAGGAACCTCGATCATCCCGCCAAGCTGGATATCATTGCCGACCTCAACGCCCTGTGACAGCAGTTCGGATCGTGCCTGATTGAACAGCGTCTTGAACTGGAAGACTTCAGTCGAGGTCGACAGCATCGGGATCAGAATCCTCAGGGGCCCATGAACAGAAGCCCGCAGCAGGGCTCTGACCTGCGGATAGAACAGGCGATGATCATTCAGGCACAGCCGGATGGCTCGAAGCCCAAGCGCCGGATTGACACCGGTGGCCACGGGTGTACCTGGTTGCTTGTCAGCACCCAGGTCCAGCGTACGAATCGTGACCGGCTTGCCACGCATGGCCGTGATAATGCTGCAATAGGCATGGTATTGCTCATCTTCGTCCGGCGGGATGTTACGGTTCAGGAAAAGATACTCTGTTCTGTACAGCCCGATTCCATCAACGGTGTTGATATCCAGATCGTCCAGATCGTCAGGCAGGTCGATGTTGGCCTGTACCCGAATGGACTTGCCGTCGACAGTCCGTGCACTGTGTGCCGCATCCCTGTTCAGGGCCAGCCACGATGCGCGTTGCTGTTCCATCAGCTGCTCATAGTGTTCACTGAGTCCGGATTCCGGATCAGAGATGATCAGGCCATGGTCGGCATCGATGATGAGCTGTTGATCGTTGCTGATCAGCTCGCGCGCGTGATGCACGCCCTGAATGGCTGGTATCTTCAGGCTTCTCGCCAGAATCGAGGTATGCGACAACGGTGTACCGTGTTCGGTGATCAGACCGGTGATGCCCTGATCGTGCAACAGTGACAGGTCAGCGGGCGACAGATCATCGGCCACCACAATCATGCCCGACTTGTCGTCATCATCACCGGTTTTACCGGTCATCAGTATCGGCTTGCTGTCAGGTTGCAGGCGCAGCAAGACACGCCGTATCACCTGATCAATATCATCGATTCTCGCCGAAAGATACTCATCCTCCATACTGGAAAAGACTTCTGCCAGTTCATCCCGATGCAGTGCCAGCGCCCACTCGCTGTTGCAGGAATGCTGGGTGATCAGGGTTTCCACCGACTCGATGAACTGAAGGTCTGCCAGCATCAGCTGATGCGTGTGTATGAATTCGGTAACCTCGGCTGCAACCCGTTTGCTGACGCGGGCCTCGATCTGGCTCAGTTCTTCTGAAGCTTCACGCAATGCCTGATGAAAACGTGTGATTTCCTGCTGCTGAAGTGACGGATCGATCTTGTGCTTGTTGATGTCCAGCCTGTCATGGTAATGGCGTGCCATACCGATGACGATGTTGCCAGTAACCGGATTGCCGTAAAGGAGCTGGCTCACTTGTCTTCACCGAATCGATCGGAAACCAGTGCCTCCACGGCTGCCATCGCGTCATCCTCGTCATCGCCGTCAATGCTGACTTCAATTGTCGAGTTCATGCCGGCAGCCAGCATCATCACACCCATGATGCTCTTGCCATTCACTTCGCGCCCGTCCTTGGCAATCATGATGGAACTGGAATAAGCCGCAGTCGTACCCACCAGTTTGGCTGCTGCCCGTGCATGCAGGCCCAGTTTGTTGATGATGGTGAGTGTGCGCGTGATCAATCGGGCACCTCACCCATGAAGATTCCACGCCTTGAACCACTGACGAGCTTTTCTGCCAGTTCGTCGATGGAAAGGTCATGATAGTTCCAAAGACGAACCAGCATTGGAAGATTGAGACCGTGGATGATCATCGTTTCCAGTCCGGTATCGAGTCTATGGGCCAGATTACTGGGCGTGGCACCGTAGATATCGGTCAGTATCAGCAGATCAGATGAACCCTGCACACCAGTCTGCTTGCGAACAAATCGTACCAGTTTGTCGAACTGTTCGTCGGTGTCGATTATCGGATCGATTTCGAAGACTTCGATATGCCCCCTGAAATCGCCCAGGTGCAGGCGCGTCTGCGCCAGCAGGCTGCTACCGATCAGCTGGTGTGTCAGTAGCAAAACCAATTCAGATCAACTCCCGATGATAGGGCAGGGTCTGGTATCCGGCGCTGGTGAATCGTTCAGTCAGGCGTTCGACAATGTAGACCGAGCGGTGTTTGCCGCCGGTGCAACCTATGCCGAGCGTGAGGTAATTTCGTTGTTGCTGGACGAATTCCGGCAACCATCGCTCCATCCAGCCACTGATGTCATCGATCATCTGCTGCACGATATCATGTCGCCTGAAGAAATCCATCACTGGCTTGTCACGACCGGTCAGGCCACGCAATTGAAGATCCCAGTGTGGATTGGGCAGGCAGCGGACATCAAAGGCCACATCGATGTCAGCCGGAACGCCTTTCTTGTATCCAAATGATTCGATCAGTAGCATCATTTGCTGAGGCACGAGATCGAGCTGCTCGCACATCAGACGCCGCAACTGGTGAATGCTGGTGTTCGAGGTGTCAATGACGACGTCGGAGACCGACTTGACCGGCAACAGGATCTCCCGCTCACTGGCGAAGGATTCGGTCAGCGTGGCGTATTTCGTGGCCAGGGGGTGTCTTCGGCGGGTTTCACTGTAGCGTTTGTGCAGACAGGCATCGGTTGCTGTCAGATAGATGATTCGCGTGTCAGCGATCCGGGACTTGATTGACTGCAGAATACGGTCCAGTTTCTCATCCTGTGATGGCTGGCTGCGAATGTCCACGCCGAGTGCCAGTTTGTGATAGCCGCGATCGGGATGTTCGATGGCATGATCGATGAAGGACTGGATCAGTTCGATCGGCAGACAGTCAACGCAGTAATAGCCAAGGTCTTCCAGTGTTTTCAGCGCCACCGAACAGCCTGATCCGGACAGTCCGGTGACAATCACCAGTTCCGGAGTCGATTCACTGCCCATCTGACTCACCGGGTTCGGCTGCTTCGTGAGACTCGGGGTCATCCTGCATGATCCTGCGCTGACGCTCGATGAATTTGTCAGCCGAGTGATAGCCCTGCATTTTAAGCGCATGATTGCGGACAGCCGCTTCCACCAGCACCGCCAGATTTCTTCCCGGTGCGACGGGCAGGGTGGTCATAGGAATGTCGATGCCCAGCAGGTTGACCGATGATTCGCTACCGGTCAGCCGTGCCGTTTCTGCATCCTTGAGAAACATCTCTTCGGTCATCAGCTCGAGGTGGACGATCAGTTTCAGGTATTTGGTGGTAATGACGGCACTGTCACCAAACATGGCCCTGACATTGAGGATGCCAAGACCGCGGACCTCAATGCAATCGGTCAGAACCTCGGGACAGTGGCCGGCCAGGGTATCGGGTGCGATCTTGCTGAATTCGGGGGCATCATCAGCCACCAGACGGTGGCCGCGACTGATCAGTTCAAGTGCCAGTTCGCTCTTGCCGGTGCCGCTGGCTCCGGTAATGATCACTCCGACACTGAACACTTCCATGAAGACGCCGTGATAGGTGATCACCTGAGCCAGTTGCTGCGTGAGGTAGTGCTGGATATGTGACAACAGCTCGATACCCGATTCGCGTGAAGACCAGACGGGTATGCCGGTTTCGTTGGTGGATTCAACCAGGTCACCGGGCAGTGTCTGTCCGTCACAGACAATCATGGCCAGCACATCAAGGTTCTGCAGCTGAATCAGTGCTTCCCATCGGGAGCGTGCATCGAGTGCATCCAGCCAGCTGATCTCCTCTGGTCCGATCAGCTGCACCTTGTGCAAGTGAATCAGGTTCAGAAATCCGGCCAGATCAGAGTGTTCGGTGCGAATGGCGTCACTGGTGATGTTGCGTTTGCGGCTGTTCTGGCAGGTTTCCCAGACCATGTGGAAACTGCTATTGAGATAATCAAACAGCTCGCCTGCACTGACCGACTGGATTACTGACTGGGTACCCATGAATTGAGTTGCTCCATGATGACATCAGCTGTCTCGGCCTCTCTGAGCATATCCTGATTGTCTTCCTGGTGAAGAAACTCAGCGATCAGCGAGAGCAGGTTCAGATGCCGTTGCTCGTGATTTTCAGGCAAGGCAAGGCAAATGACAAGATCAATCGGTACTTTGTCGGGAGCATTGAAAATCCACGGCTTCCTGCAAACGGATGATGGCACCCAGGGTCTGGTCGGAATCAGGAACGCGTCCGTGGGGGATGGCGATGCCGCGACCGAGTCCGGTACTGCCGATGGATTCACGTGCGCACATCTGTGAAAAGAGCGCTCTGGGGCTCATGTCATCACTGCTGTCAGCAATGACCTCACTGGCAAATTCCAGCAACCGTTTCTTGCTCTGAATCGGGATATTGATCCTGATTCGAGACACATCAAAATAATCAGCGAGATGCATAGTGCGGTAGAACCTGAGCCGGCAGTCCTGTTGTGAGATGAGTTACCCTGTTTTCGCCGCGCCTATTGTAACGAATGCATTGCATTCCTCAACAGGTATCTTGCAGAGCCCCTGAACAACGCATCAGGGGCACTGTGATCAGATAATGGCATCGGCGATGGAATCGTGCTGTCGATTCTGCATTTTCTCCTTGGCCTTCAGGATCTGGCGATCGAGCCGGTCCATCAGCTGGTCGACCGCTGAATACATGTCGGTACTGCGTGTTTCAGCGAACAGCGTCCTGCCGGCGATCTTGACGGTGGCCTCTGCCCGGTGTTCACGCTTGATCACATCAAGTATGACGTGAACATCGATGACATGCTCGAAATGACGCTTTATTTTCTTGATCTTGCTCTCAACGTGTTGGCGCAATGCGGGTGTGATTTCGATACTTTTGCCAGTGATATCAAGATTCATGGAATTCTCCTCGTGTCATTGTGGTCTCATCAGATCAGTCGCTTGCGCTGTGAGGATGAGGGAATGTTCAATGCCTCACGGTATTTGGCGACTGTCCGACGTGCCACGTTGATGCCCTGGGCCTTGAGTAGTTGCCCAAGTTTATTGTCGCTCAGGGGTTTGTTCGCCGGTTCATCATTGATCAAATTCCGGATGAGTTCCTGAACGGCGGTTGAAGATGCGCCACTGCCATCGTCATTACTGACGCTGCTGGAAAAGAAGTACTTGAACGGTACGATGCCGTGTGGCGTCATCATGTATTTGCGGTTACTGATTCGCGAGATGGTGGATTCATGCAGGCCGGTCTGGTCGGCAATCTCGCGCATCACCATGGGTTTGAGTTGTGCCGGTCCCTCGTCAAAGAAACCGGTCTGGCGCTCGATGATGGCGCTGGAGACCATCAGCAGGGTCTGGTCACGACTTTCCAGGCTCTTGATCAGCCATTTTGCTTCCTGCAATTGCTGCTTAAGGTAGTTGGAATCATCCTCGGATGCACTCTTGATCATCGAGGCATAGAAATCATTGATGGTCAGTCGAGTGCGCTGTTTCTGGTACAGCGCCACCTGCCACTGGCCGGCGTTCTTGCGAACGATGACTTCCGGTTCAACATACTGTGTTCTCTCGACACTGCTGGCGGCGCCGGGTCGGGCGTCCAGTGACCTGACCAGCTGGATGGCTGTTTCCAGCTCATCATCGCGCACCCCCAGTCGCCGCTTCAGTTCCGGTATCTTCTGTGTGGCCAGCAGATCCAGACAATCGTCGATGACTTGTCGAGCGGTGCTGTGACCGGGCGTATCCTGTGGCAGCAACATCAGCTGAATGGAGAGGCATTCGGACAGGTTGCGCGCGGCCACGCCCGCTGGTTCGAATTGCTGAATCTGATGCAGCACCATCGAAATCTCGTCGACACCAACCTCGTAATCAGGCATCAGGCTCTGGTGTATCTGCTCGATGCTTTCGGTCAGGTAGCCGTCTTCATTGATGGCATCGATGATGGCCATGCCGATGACGCTGTCGGATTCACTCAGGTGCAGCAGGTTGAGTTGCCACATCAGCGATGATTTCAGGTCGTCCTTGTCTGTGTCGGCGATGGTTCGGTCAAGGTCGGAATAATCGACATTGCTGGTCGACAGTCGACCGTTTCGAGGTACGGAGATCTGCTCGGCATTCCACTGTTCGGCGACATCGATGGCAACCATGTCATCACGCTGCTTGTCAGCTGTCTGTGGTGGTTCTGATCCGGGTTCGGGTTCGGGTTCAACACCCTGAAGCAGGGGGTTGCTCTCGAGGGCGTCTACAATCTCTTTTTCAAGTTCGTTCGCAGACAATGCAAGCAGGCGGATTGCCTGCTGAAGCTGTGGCGTTAATTTGAGTCGTTGCCCCAATCGGAGCTGAAGAGCTGGCTTCACTCGTATTAATCGTCCTGTTGCGAACCGGATAATTTCACTGCCCCTGGGAACCCCCGTTCAGCAGTGAGGCTCCATGATTTCATTCTAGCAGACTTGACCGTTTTGGGAATGACAGGGGCCAGCACAGAATCGGACTTACATTCTGAAATCTTCACCCAGATAGACATCCTTGACAGACTGGTTGGCCAGGATTTCATCGGGCGGGCCCTTGGCCAGTACCGAACCCTGATTGATGATATAGGCGTGATCACAGATATTGAGCGTCTCGCGAACATTGTGATCGGTCACCAGCACACCAATGCCTCGTGCCTTGAGATGGCTGATGATACGCTGGATTTCGCCGATGGAGATCGGGTCGACACCGGCGAATGGTTCATCCAGCAGTATGAACCGTGGGTTCGCACACAGTGCGCGCGCAATCTCGACACGACGGCGTTCACCGCCTGAAAGACTGATACCAAGCTGATTGTGCAGGTGGGTGATGTGCAGTTCATTCAGCAGATGGCTGGCTTCCAGCCTGCGACCGGCTGCGTTCAGGTCGGTTCTCATCTGCAGGATGGCCATCAGGTTGTCATGAACGGTGAGCTTTCGAAATACCGAGGGCTCCTGAGGCAGGTAGCCGATACCACGGCGGGCACGGATGTTCATCGGCAGTGCACTGATCTCTTCATCATCCAGCTGAATTGATCCTGCATCACAGCTGATCAGACCGACCATCATGTAGAAACAGGTGGTCTTGCCGGCGCCATTGGGGCCAAGCAGTCCGACAGTTTCTCCCTGTTCCACATGCAGGGAAAAATTGTCAACGACGCGGCGGCCCTTGTAGGCCTTGTGAAGTCCCTGGGCCGTCAGCACTGTCAGGAATCGCTCTTGCTCTTTGGCTTGATCACCATTCTGATGCGCGAGCCTTCCTCCTTGCTGCCGCCTTCAAGCTGCTGCGTCTTCAGGTTGTAACGCACATCATCACCGGTGATCTCCTGCAGGCCTTTCTGCACCCGAACATTCTTCGTCATGACCACGTTTTCGGTTTCAAGGTCATAATCGATGCGATTGGCACGCGCATCCAGCATGCTGCCGTCATCGAGCGCTTCGGTCCATGTGACAGGGTTGCCGATCAGCACGATTCGGGTCAGGCCCTCTTCGGAACGGTAGATGGTGGCTTCGTCCGATGAGATGTTCAGAGTGCCCTGAACCAGATTGAAGCCATTGCTGAACTCGTCTGCACCCGTTTCCGGGTTGATACGGTAATAACCGCCATCGATCACGGCGTTCTCTTCACGGTCGGCCGATTTGGCATGACTGCTGGTTGCCGTCATCATCAGGCAGGCGAGAAGGGACAGGGCCAGGCATCTGGATTTATTGGCTTGCATAGTCGGCATGTACCTCGGATAGGATTTCAATCAGGTCGAGCCCGGTATCAGCCCTGAAACCGACACCTTCGTATCGGCTTTCCGGGCGGGTCAGCTGAACCCGCTGATCGGATTCAATCTGCTTGTCATCAGGGTAAATGGTGAAATCGGTGCCTTCAATGAGGGCAGGGCGTTCGGTGCTGTCGGTCACCATCTTGACGGCGCCGTCTAGCAGCAGCTTGTCTGCCCTTTCACTGATCCAGCCATGATCGGATGTAATGGTCCAGTGAGTCTTGTCATCATTGAACAGCAGGACCTTCGGCTGATTGATATCCAGTGAACGGTCATCGTTGTTCTTTTCCAGATAGGGTGCGACGACATTGAAGCTTGGCTCACCCTCGGTGTTCATCACCAGCAGCTCGAATTGTGTCAGCGTGTAATCCGAACGTGGATCAGGCAGTGGTGCATTGGCAGCGTCCTCATCCTGTCTGGATGTCACCCATTGCCTGAGCCCCAGTGCAATGGCTGCCAGAAGCAGGATCTTGATCATGGTGGACTGATTCATTGCAGGTACGACTCCACCAGTGGCTGATAGTTGTCCTGAGCCTGCATGATCAGGTCGCAGATATCACGAACGGCACCATAGCCGGCCTTGCGACTCGAGATCCAGTCGACGCGCTTTCTGACCTCGGCATGGGCATCGGGCACACTCAGTGACAGGCCACATCGAGTCAGCACCGGCAGGTCGATCAGGTCATCGCCGGCAAATGCACAGTGCCTGTCTTCGAGTTGATGTCTTGATTTCAGTTCCTCATAGGCTGTGAGCTTGTCCATCTGGCCCTGAAAGACGTCGGTGATGCCGAGTTTGCGGGCACGTTGTTCGACAATCTTGCTGCGGCGGCCGGTGATGATGGCAATATCAACGCCTGAGCGAATCAGGAACTGGCAACCGAGTCCATCGAGTGAATGGAATGCCTTGCTCTCCACACCGCGGTCACTGAAATGAAGCTGGCCGTCTGTCATGACGCCGTCCACATCGAGAATCAGCAGGCGAATGTCGCGTGCGCTGGCGATGACATCGGTATCGGTCATGGTCAGGCCTAGATTACCCTGGCATCGAGCAGGTCATGGATGTTGAGTGCTCCGACGACCCGGTGTTCGTCATCAACAACCAGTAACGAATGTACCTTGTAATTCTTCCATGATTCTGGCCGCTTCCACGGCAAGCTCATTGCTGCGAATGGTCTTGCAGTCCTCAGTCATGAACTGATCAACAGTGGCCTCCCTCATGTCGTGACCGGATTCCAGCGAACGACGCAGGTCACCGTCGGTGAATACCCCCTTCAGGCGTCTGTTGTCATCGACGATGGCAGTCATTCCCAGCCCCTTCTGAGTGATTTCCACAATCACCTCATGCATGCTCGCCGACAGATTGACCAGTGGTACCTTGTTGCCGGTGTGCATGATGTCGCTGATGCACAGCAGCAAACGTCTGCCAAGCTGTCCTCCAGGGTGTGAACGGGCGAAGTCATCGCGTGTGAAGCCACGCGCTTCGAGCAGTGAAATAGCCAGTGCATCGCCCATCACCAGTGCCGCGGTGGAGCTGGAAGTGGGTGCCAGTCCCAGCGGACAGGCTTCCTGTTCGACGCTGACATCAATATGGACGGCTGCCTTGGTTGCGAGTGCCGAATCGGGACTGCCGGTCATGGCAATCATGGGAACACCCAGTCTGCCGATGATGGGCATCAGTGTCAGCAGTTCATCGGTCTGCCCCGAATTGGACAGCGCCAGCACGACATCTTCGGGTGTGATCATGCCCAGGTCGCCATGACTGGCTTCACCGGGGTGCACGAAAAAGGCAGGACTGCCTGTACTGGCCAGAGTTGCGGCTATCTTGGAACCGATATGGCCGGACTTGCCCATGCCCATGACCACGATCCTGCCCTGACACTCGTACATGATTCTGCAGGCACGAACGAAGTCATCGTTCAGACGCTGCTTGAGTGCAGTGATGCCAGCCAGCTCAATGTCGACAACCTGTTGTGCACTGGCGATTGCAGAATCTGCATTCAGCGTGTTGTCGGATGCGATGGAAACGGGGTCGAGTCTGGATGGTTGTTCTGCAGTCACGATTCATTCTCTGCCTGATGACAGGCCATTGTACCTTTGATTGACCGCTGTTGAACAGGCAAGTTAACGGCCTCTGAGGGTGTGATCGCCTGCGTCTAGAACCGGTAGCCCACCACCAGCATGGTGGCGGAATTGCCCAGCAGCAGCAGTTCTGTGTTGAACCGCTTACCCTGATAACCCAGCATCGGAATGATGGCTGGTGCCACACCGAAGTTGTTGAGTGGGATCTTGTCCTTGTATTCACCCTTGTAGCCATGCAGCAGACCATAGGTTACCTTGGCGTAGACACGCGGGTGAATGCTGCTCAACTGATAATTTCTGCCCATGTAAAGGTATTGCGAGAACTGACCGAATGAATTGTCGAACAGTGCAACACCCCTGACCCGGCCATCACTGCGCTGCTGTTCCAGGTTGATCAGTTTCTGATGGTCGACATGATGTTCTTCCGGATCAAAGTGCTGAGTATGCAGGCTGACCTGGAATTTCCAGCTGTAGTCATTCAGCGCCGATCTGCCTTCCTGGGCATGTGCTGTCGTCTGGACAAGCAGTACCAGCAGGACGAGAGTCAGGGATTTTCGAAACAGGGACATGTGGCCCTTGTGTGGCGATACTGTCTTCACGATCTGGTTACATCCGGTTTTAACCATTGAATGCGTCACATGATACGACCGCTTTTCTGAACATTCCATGAATTTTCAGCGACGTGACGTTAATTTACAGTTACCGGTCTATTACATATTGTGTGACAGCTCGCTGGCCAGCACATAAAACTGATAGGTCACGAAAGAGATGAACAGCAGCACACCTTCCCAGCGATGAATGATGCCCTTGCCATCGCGACCGAAGGACATCAGGAGCAGGATCACAGTCAGCACGGTCATGAACAGCATGTCACGATAGAGCACAACATCCGACACCGGCGTGGGTGCAATGGTGGCGGCGATGCCAAGAACACCAAGCAGATTGAACATGTTCGAACCGATGATGTTGCCCACTACCAGATCATGTTCTTTCTTGATGACGGCAGCGATTGAGGCCGCCAGTTCAGGCAGTGAAGTGCCGATGGCGACGATGGTCAGGCCGATGACGACATCGGAAACGCCCAGCCTGGTGGCAATGTCGACGGCACCGAGTACCAGAATCTGGGATGAGATCGGCAGGATGATCATGCCCAGCAGTGTCCAGCCCAGTGCAACCCGAGTGCTCATGTCGGACGGTATTTCCGAGGCATACTCGTCCTCGATGATGTCGTTCTCGCCGTCGTTCATGCCGATGAAGGCCATCGTGGTGGTCATGGCAAACAGGGCAATAAGCAGAATGATGCCGTTGGTACGTCCAAGAAACAGGTCGAACATCAGCACCAGAGACAGCAGTGTGACGACGATCAGTACCGGGTATTCACGCTTCAGTACGGATGACTGGATATGCAGTGGCACGATCATGGCCGAGATGCCGATGATCAGGGCAATGTTGGCAATATTGGAACCGACGGCATTGCCGACAGCCAGACCCGGGTTGCCCTTGAATGCGGCAACGGCAGAAACCACCATCTCCGGAGCCGAGGTGCCGAATCCGATCACGGTTAGGCCGATGATCAGAGGCGAAACACCAAAATTTCGTGCTGTGGCCGATGCGCCTGCCACGAAGCGGTCTGCACCCCATACCAGGAAAATCAGTCCGAGTACAATGAGACCGAGCGAAAGCAACATTCAGCCGAACTCCGGCGACATGAAACACGGTGCTGGTCGCCGGGCGACAGCGTTATGACAGAAAAAAAACATGTTTATCGATGAAAGAATCCAGATATTGGCAGCCAGATTTTTATATACTATGCGCCGAGGATGATATGGGTCCAGTAAACAAAGTCATGGATTGTACACAAATTAAACAGATGATCGAAGCAGGAATTGATAACTGTGATGTTTCCGTCACCGGCGACGATGGCGTTCACTTCGAGGCGATTGTCGTCAGCGAAGATTTTGAGGGCATCAGAACCCTTCAGAGACACCGCATGGTGTACGCGACACTGGGTGATCAGATGGGCGGTGACATTCATGCACTGGCGCTTACGACACGCACTCCCGCAGAGCAACAGGAGTTGACTGAACGTGGCTAAAATCGTGATCGAGGGCGGTCAGGCACTGCACGGTGAGGTGTGGGCCTCAGGTTCCAAGAATGCCGTACTGCCGATTCTGGCCGGGTGCATCCTGTCAGATGGCCTGTGCGTCATCTCCAATGTCCCCCATCTGCAGGATGTCACCACATCGATTGAACTGCTCGGTCGCATGGGTGCCGAGGTAGTCATCTCCGAACGCATGCAGATCGAGGTCAACTGCGCCACCATCGACCAGTATGCGGCGCCCTATGATCTGGTGAAGACCATGAGGGCGTCGATTCTTGTGCTGGGCCCGTTGCTGGCCAGGCATGGCAAGGCGGATGTCTCACTGCCCGGTGGCTGTGCCATCGGAACCCGGCCGGTGAATCTGCACATCGAAGGCCTGCGTGCCATGGGTGCCGACATCGAGGTTGAAGGCGGCTATATCCGTGCACGCGCCGAACGCCTCAAGGGCGCACAGATCGTGCTCGATATCGCCACAGTCACCGGTACGGAAAACCTGATGATGGCCGCCGTGCTCGCCAGGGGTACCACGATCATCGAGAATGCGGCACAGGAGCCAGAAGTTGTTGATCTGGCCAATTTCCTCAATGCCATGGGGGCCAAGGTATCCGGTGCCGGCAGCAATACCCTCACCATCGAGGGCGTTGACAGCCTCACCGGGTGCGATTACTCGGTGCTTCCAGACCGTATCGAAACCGGCACCTTCCTGGTGGCCGCTGCCATCAGTGGTGGCAAGATCAGGGTAACGAATGCGCGTGCAGACACCATGGATGTGATTCTGTCGAAGCTGCATGAAACCGGCGCCCACATCTCTCAGGGTGAGGACTGGGTGGAGCTTGACATGAAGGGCAATCGGCCGAAAGCCATATCCATCAGAACTGCGCCTTATCCGGGCTTTCCGACAGACATGCAGGCACAGTTCACGGCATTGAACACGATTGCCGAAGGGACGGGCAGCATCACCGAGACGGTGTTTGAAAACCGTTTCATGCATGTACAGGAACTGCAACGACTGGGTGCCCATATCGACCTGCAGGGCAATACGGCCATTGTGACCGGTGTCGACAAGCTAAGCGCAGCACCGCTGATGGCCACGGACTTGAGAGCGTCGGCGTCACTGGTACTGGCGGGTCTGGTGGCCGAAGGAGAGACCGTGGTCGACCGGGTCTATCATATCGATCGCGGTTATGAGTGTATCGAAGAGAAACTCAGCCAGCTGGGTGCCCGTGTACGTCGTCTGCCGAATACCTACGCCGCCTGAAGGGGTGGGCTGGATGCATCTGAATACCTGATCAGTCTGTTATCTGGTCACGGCCTGTTGTCACCTGATGATGATCACAGGACTCATCGGTCTGCAGGGACACCAGTGTCATGATCA
The DNA here is from genome assembly GCA_965212525.1 of Lysobacterales bacterium. Taxonomy (GTDB): domain Bacteria; phylum Pseudomonadota; class Gammaproteobacteria; order Xanthomonadales; family SZUA-38; genus SZUA-38. Next base: position 75,855 of record CBDBVC010000050.1, on the reverse strand, counting down.
CGTGTTCATCCTTCTCGTCGTTTTTCTGGTCGATCCGGACCGGCATGAAATCCAGTGCCGGCGCAAACCAGGTTGATGTGGTTCGCGGAGATGTGCCACTTCGCACCCGGTCGATCCGTATGGCTTCAAATCGTCCGAGTTGAGTGGAGATCTCATCCTCAGAGATGACAGAGAACTTCAACAGCTTTTCGCGACCCTTGTCGATTGTCAGGAATTCCAGTTGTGGCGAGGCCGTTCTGAGCTGGTGCTGCAGCAGGGGATTGATCATCAGGCTGACTGTTGCTGTCTCTTTCAGGGGCAATAGCCAGGACTTCTTGTCGTCACGCCCCGAGGCCTGCCGGGTGCCCCAGTCCATTGTGATCCGGTTTTGCTTGTCCTTGACGCGGCTGTCAAACCGGCTTTCATACCTGAGGGGCAGCCACCTGTCCTTGTCAGCTATGCGGAAGGTGACCTCCTCTTTTGATTTTACCTTGAGAAAACTCGCCAGCCCCTTGCGGCCACGGGTGTTGATTCGGTACTGCCATTCATCATCAGACAGGCGGGTGAGACTCACCTGACTGTCTGCAATGAATTTGCCGTTGCGCTCAACTGAAAATCGCGCATCAAATGATGCCGGCGACTCGCTGCAGTCCTCAGTCGCCTGCAGTGGCGTCATGATCAGCCATGACAAGAGCGCCGCCATCCAGTTGCATCGGCTTTTTGAGTTCCTGTTCATTGACATAAATTCGATTATTCCTGAAGCAGATTCTACCCGCTGCGATTTCAGACACCACTGCGGGCAACAACTGGTGTTCGTCCGCCAGTACCCGCGAGGACAGTGATTCTACGTTGTCAGTTGCGGACACGCGCAATCTTGACTGGGCGATGACCGCACCGGCGTCAAGTTCCGGAATGACCAGATGCACACTGCAACCATGTACTGTGACAGCCGATTGCAATGCTCGTTCATGCGTATTCAGGCCTGGAAATTGCGGCAGTAATGACGGATGGATATTGATCATGCGATTTTGCAGCTGAACAACACATGAATGAGTGAGTATTCGCATGAATCCGGCCAGCACGACCAGATCGATGCCTTCGGATTCGATCAGCTCGAGTGCCGTTGATTCGAAATATCGGGAATTGTATTTGCCGCCATCGTCTATCACCACACAGGGGGTGGACGAATCGCTGCAGATTTCCGTGCCGCCAGCCGTGCGATTGTTTGTCAGGGCAAGTGCCACACGGTAGTTGCCGGCAGCCTGTAGTCTGATCAATGCAGCAAGGTTGCTGCCACGCCCTGAAAACAGTACCGCAACCCGGAGAGGGCAGTCGGATAATGACTCAGACACGGCTGAACACGACGCGTTCATCACCTGCAGGGGTGACGGTTCCGATACGCCTGGCCCCGATCTGATGACGCTGGCAGCATTCAATTACCGATTGCTGTTGCTGCTCGTCAACCACCACCACCATGCCGATACCGCAGTTGAAGGTCTTGAGCATTTCATCCTCGGCAATCGACACCGAGTCCTGCAGCAGATCGAAAACGGCCGGTCGCTGCCAGGATGTGGTGTCGATTTCAATACCCAGGTTTTCGGGCACGACGCGGATCACGTTCTCCTTCAGCCCACCGCCGGTGATGTGTGACAGACCGGCGATTCTGCACTCACTGAACATGTCCAGCAAGGCCTTGATATAGATACGAGTCGGGGCAATCAGCGCATCACCCAGTGTCTGATCCGAGACCGGTTGTGACAGGTCGAGTCCGGCCACATCAATGGCCTTGCGAATCAGGGAGTAGCCATTGGAGTGAGGCCCGCTTGAATCCAGTCCGATCAGTACATGTCCTGCCCTGATGGCAGATCCGTCGAGCAGGTTCTTGCGGTCGACTGCGCCAACGGCAAAACCGGCCAGGTCGTAGTCACCATCGCCATACATGTCCGGCATCTCGGCGGTTTCGCCACCAATCAGCGCACAACCGGCCTGCACGCAGCCCTCGGATATGCCCCTGATGACATCCAGCGCGACGGCTTGATCCAGCTTGCCGGTGGCAAAGTAGTCAAGAAAGAACAGCGGCTCGGCTCCCTGGACGACAATGTCATTGACGCACATGGCGACCAGATCAATGCCGATGGTATCGTGTTTGCCCAGCCGCTGTGCGAGCTTGAGCTTGGTGCCGACCCCATCGGTCCCGGACACCAGGACCGGATCTTCCATTCCGGTTTCAGCCAGCGAAAACAGTCCGCCGAAACCTCCGATCGAAGAGGCCACGCCAGGGCGCATGGTGCGCTTGACCAGTGGCTTGATGGCGTCCACCAGGCGATTGCCTGCATCGATGTCGACGCCGGCGTCTTTGTACGTCAATCCGTTCTTCTTGGTCACTGGTGGTTTTACCTGCATGCCTGTGTTTAAATAGCGTCGCAACCGGATCAGGGTGGTTATTTCCGGCTGATCCAGTCCCTGTTGTGAGAGAATTCTGGCGCGCCATCTGACTGGCCAGAATTGGCGGCAGCTATGGTATCGTATACCGACAATCTGATAAACATTTTTCTATGACGCGATTGATTCAAACCTGTTGTGTGGCAATTCTTCTTTCGATCATGCAGCTTGCGCAGGGCGCACAGCGGGTCGATCCTTATCAGGCGCGTGTCATTCTGGACAACCAGCAGGGCAGGAGTATTGCCGAAGCCTATCAGCAGGCATTGCTACAGGTACTGGTGAATCTGTCTGGTGATGAGTCGGCCGTCATGCGTACTGATCTGCTCAACGCATTGCCTGATGCCCGCTCCCTGTCGTCCAGTCGCGGGTTTCTGTCGGCCGATTCTGCTCGCAAATTCGGTTTTTCGCTGCAGCCCGATCAGCAGATCATGGAGATCACCTTCTTTGAGCGCAACATCAATAACCTGATGCAGCAGCTGGGTCTGCCGTTGTGGCAGCTTGAACGACCGGAAACCCTGCTCTGGATCGCACGGCGCAACCGCTTCAATACCGAATTTCTCGATCAGGAGGGCGACCGATACAACCGGCAACTGATCAGTAATCTGTCCGAGCGTTTTGCCATACCCTTGCAGGTTCCCCTGTACGATCTGGATGATCTGAGGCAGGTATCAGCCGACAACATCGTCAACAATGATCTGTCGGTGATCGAGCAAACCAGCCTGCGTTACGATACAGAACAGCTGATGCTGATGTCCGTGACCGAAAACGCCACGCACTGGACTGTTGATGTAACCCTGCTTGGCCTGTCCACACCGATGAACTGGCGCTCACATGGCGAGACTACTGAAACGGCGATTGCTGCGGCCATCAACCAGCTGAGTGATCGCATGGGGGCTCAGTTGTCTGTCAGTCAGACTGCTGTATCCGGTCGGCCGGTACGTCTGGAGGTCAGTGACATTCGCAATGCTGCCGAGTATCACCAGCTGATGAGTTATCTGGATGAGCTGATTGTGATCGATGGTATCGAGGTAGTCGAGGCTTCACCAGACCGCATTCTGCTTTATCTTCAGACAACCACGGGCGATACCGGTCTGTCGAGAATATTTGCCAGCAGTGAGCTGATTGAACCTGCGGTATTCGATTCGAACATCAATATTTCACGAGATCTGCACTATACAATCAGGCGACTGCCCACAGACTGATGCAAGTCCGAGAATTTTTCTACATCCCCAACCTGATTTCCGTTGCCCGAATGCTGTCGGTGTTTCCGATCGCCTGGCTGATTGGTGAGCAGAACTACGTGGCCACCTTCTGGGTCGTGTTCGTGGCCGGCATGACCGACTCGGTCGACGGCTGGCTGGCCAAGCAGTTCGGCATGCAGAGTGAACTGGGTGGTGTGCTGGATCCGATGGCAGACAAGGTACTCTTGTTCAGCTGTTTTGCATTGATGGTGGTGCACGATTTTCTGCCGATGTGGCTGTTCATTCTGGTGATTGCACGAGATGCCGTCATCGTGACCGGGGGCGTGCTCTACCACCACCTGATCGAGCCGGTCAGGGCGACACCGCTGCTGGCTGGCAAGATCACCACGTTTTTCCAGATTCTGCTGGTACTGGTGGTGTTCGGCAATGCCGCTTTCAGTGTTGATCTTGCACAGTTGCAGCAGATTAATATCATCCTGGTCGTTGCGCTGACGATCCTCAGTGGTGGACAATACGTCTGGATATGGGGAGTAAAAGCATGGCAAACGAGCAACAACAATCAGAGCAACTGACGCAGCCCAGTGTTGCGGTCAAACCCAGGCTGACCACATCACAGCAGTGGCTGGCGCTGACCATGGTGCTTGCCACCGGCTGGCTGATCTATCTGCTGGCGCCTGTGCTGACGCCGTTCGCGGTAGCGGCCCTGTTTGCCTATCTGGGCGACCCCATCGCAGACTGGCTCGAGAGCAAGAAACTCAGTCGGACGCTGTCTGTGGTGATCGTCTTCACCATACTGAGTATTCTCATCACCATACTTCTGCTGGTGCTGATTCCCACACTCAACAACCAGATCGGCAAGCTGATCGATACGCTGCCTGGATTTTTCGAATGGGCCAGACAGAAGCTGGAACCGCTGGCTGCAAGACTGGCTGACTTCGGCATCAATACACCGGACAAGGAAAAGCTGCTGGAAATGGTCACCACCAACTGGCAGGAAGCCGGTGGAATAGTTGCCAATTTGTTGTCCTCGATCTCCAGATCCGGCATGGCGGTGGTGGGCTGGACCATGAACCTGCTGCTGATCCCCGTGGTGACATTCTACCTGTTGCGTGACTGGGATATTCTCAAGGATCGTGTGCGGGCACTGCTGCCCAGGCATGTCGAACCCACCGTAACTCGACTTGCCGAGGAGTCCAACAGCGTGCTCGGATCGTTCCTGCGGGGGCAGCTCTCAGTCATGCTGGCACTGGGTTTCATCTATTCGGTGGGCTTGTGGATTGTCGGACTCGATCTTGGCATCCTGATCGGCATGGTAGCCGGGTTGATCAGTTTCGTACCCTATCTGGGCACCATCGTCGGTGTGGCACTGGGTGTGGTTGCTGCACTGTTCCAGTTTGGCGATATCAATCACCTGATAGCGGTTCTGGTGGTGTTTGGTATCGGTCAGGTACTGGAAGGCGTGATACTGACGCCATTGCTGGTGGGTGACAGAATTGGATTGCACCCGGTGGCAGTGATTTTTGCCGTACTGGCTGGCGGTCAGCTGTTCGGATTTCTCGGCGTACTGCTGGCATTGCCGGCGGCATCGGTCATCATGGTTCTGCTGCGCCACGCTCATCAGCGATACAAGCGCAGCAGTCTGTATGGCGAGCTCGATGAATCCCGGGATGAACATCCACCAGATGGGGAAGCTATTGATCCACCGCCGGGATCGGACGATCCGAACGGCAAGGTTGCCATAGAAACTCGCTACGATGATGACGATGACGAGCCCCCGGCAAGCGACAGAAGCGACTGAACCTACGGGGTATATTCCAGGCACATGAACGAAACGGGTCAGTTGCCACTTGATGTCCGGCTGAAACCACAACCTGATCTGGCTCTGCTGGTTGAACCTGAACCGGCAGTGGTCGGGCCCATGTTGCAGGAATTCCTGCATCAGGGTGATCACGGCTGGGTCTACCTGACCGGTCCGACGGGCAGTGGCAAGACACACTGCGCACTTGCGCTGAACCAGGCGGGAAGAAAGAATGGATTGAACTGTCATTATCTGTCATCTGCCAGCCTTAACGGTTTTGCACCCAGTGTGCTGGATCAGCTTGACGGCATGGACGTGGTGGTGCTGGATGACATAGACCGGTTACTGGGTGAGCGGGCCTGGGAAGAATCCCTGTTTCACCTGTTTAATCGTCTCAGGGCCTGTGGTGCGCGTGTGATGTGCACCGGTCAGCAGAATATCAGGCGTCTGAACTTCGCCTTGCCTGATCTGCAATCACGCATGGCTGCATTTGTCAGCCAGAATCTGCCGTCGCTGAATGACGCCGGCAAGATTGATGCGCTGCAGCGACGAGCCGACATCATGGGCTTTCGTCTGGAACCGGATGTTGCAGAATACCTGCTCAGGCGGGTGTCGAGAAATCTCTCCGATCTGATTGAATTGCTGGATCGCATTGACACGGTTCTGCTCGTCACCAAGCGACGGTTGACCATACCCCTGGTTCGTGAACACCTGTTAACTGGCGACACGGCTGATCGCAATGGGTCCTGATCGACGCGTCAGTGACCGAGTCCGGAATCGAGCTCCTTGCTGGCCTGTTCCCAGTTTTCGCCATCAAAATGCTGGTACTCGATCTCATCGAGCTGGCTGTGGTCGATACAGACCAGGTTGACACTCCAGGCGTCAGGGTGAGATCGGGGCTGGTAGAATGACTTGATACCGCAATGGCCGCAGAACAGATGTGCCGCCTTGCCGGTACCAAATCGATACTCCAGCAGTGCCTCTTCACCGGAAATCAGTCGGAAGTTCTGATGCGGTACGATCAGGTGTTTGAAACCGGTCATGCGGCAAATGCTGCAATTGCATTCCAGCACGGTCACTTGCCGTGGTGTGAAGAATTCGAAGATGACCCTGCCACAATGACAGCCACCCCTGATCAGCAACTTTTTCTGGTCCATAATAGTTTCAGGATATGCAATCGTGTGCAGAGTGCAACCGATGAGAGTGCCAGCAATGATCCATCAGTCGATTGAACTCTGTCGGGTTTTGACTATCAGATGCTTGAAATAATTGAAAACTATCGATAATTTAGACACACAGAAGGATCGATGAGCCGAAAATGCAAACAATAAAGGCACAGACAACATGATTAGGGATACCCTGCGTCAGACAGTGAATCTGACGGCCTGCTGCTTCATTCTCGCAGCATTCAGTGCGCTTACCGTGCCGGCACAGGCACAGATATACAAGCATATAGACAAGGACGGTGTGATCGTCTTTTCCAATCTGAAACCCAACGTCAGGAACTACGAAGTGGTGCGGCTGAAGTGCCGTGGATGTGCCTGGAAGAAACAGGTCAACTGGACGACAGTTTCACTCAATCTTGATGATTACACCCGTGAAATTCTCGATGCCTGCGAGAAGCATGCCGTGGATGAGGCCTTTGTCCGTGCCGTCATTCACGCTGAATCCTGGTTCAAGCATACGGCAGTGTCAGATGTCGGTGCGGAAGGTCTGATGCAGCTGATGCCTGCAACGCAGGAACGATTTGGCGTCAAGCAGGCCTTTGACCCAGCCGACAACATCAACGGTGGCGTGGAGTATCTCCGTTTTCTTCTCGACAAGTTCAATCAGAATGAATCGCTGGTGGCAGCCGCCTACAATGCCGGCGAGAACGCTGTGGTCCGGTTCAATGGCATTCCGCCCTACGAGCAGACCGAGAACTTTGTCAAGCGTGTACGCATCCTGCGTGCCCGATACAGCAAGGCACTGGGCTGATTCCACATTCTGCGATCAGGGGTTGATCCGGACGACCCTGAAACCGATGTGATTGATCGGTTCCGAACGTGCACGCCTGACCCGGCTGACCAGGCTGGTGTTGGAAGGAAGTTCTATCCATGATCCACCGCGAGCCACGCCCTCCGTACAGCCATCTGTGCTCACTGCTGCCCCGTCATTGCGTGCATTACTGTAGTCTGCAGTCCAGCAATCATTGACCCATTCAGCCACATTGCCGAGCATGTCGCTGATTCCCAGCGGGTTGTCATCGAAACTGCCAACCGCAGCAGTTGAACCGTACTGATCATCACACTGGAAGATATGATCGGAGTCCTGGCGGGTCTTGTGCTGACGCACCAGTGACAGGTCGGCGACATTGGATTTGGTACAGATGTTTTCCAGTGTGATGTCCCTGGCTGTCACACCGAGTCTGGCGGCGTATTCCCACTGGGCTTCGGTAGGCAGCTGGTATCGCTCACCGGTTTCGGAACTGAGCCAGCGTGTATAGGCCACGGCATCGTTATAGGTGACACAGACCACCGGATGAGTGGCACCCTGGTCAAAGCCCGGGCTTTCCCAGGTCTTCCCAGGTCGCGATGTCCAGCCGAACACCCAGTAGGTGCAGCCGACTCGGTTTTCCGCATCGGTTTCATACCCGCTCTTGTCGATGAACTGGGCAAATTCGTTGCGCGTGATCTCGTGTGCACTGATGGCATAATTCTGGCTGAAGGTGACCGGGTAGGGTGGCTGGTTGCTGGCAGCTCCGACCGAAGCACCCAGGACGAAATTGCCGGCGCTGACCTCGACCATCTGTGGTCCGTTGAACCCGCTGGAGAGCAGATCGCTGAATCGTCGACCTGGCGATACCGACACCACCTGAGGCTGCAACACCTCATCAGGTGATCTGTACTCGTCGATCTCGATTGCCAGTCGACGTGATTCGGCGCTCTCGCCAGACAGTGCAACAGCACGATTGAGCAGGGCACGTGATGCAGCCCTGTCGCCGCTATCGAGCAGACGCTGACGTGCCAGCGACAGCAGACGGGCGCTGACACTGGCCAGTCCGTCGCGTGCGGCGCTGTTATCCGGGTCCAGTGACAGTACCTGCTGGTATGATTCAACCGCATTTCGTCCGGCGGGTCGCGTCAGGCGATTCGAGGCCAGGTGTTCACCGGCCTGTGTCAGCAGGCGATCGACTTCGAGCTGTTGCAGTACCGCTGTATCGTCATCTGTCAGCACCGCTTCGGTGACCGGTTCCGGGGCATCGACAAAACTGTCGTCATTGGTAACATCGGTTACTGGATCTGACTGGGTAATGACAACCGGGTCATCTAGCGTCGTATCAATGACACTGTCACGATCGGCATCAGCGCTGAAAAAGTCATCGGTTCCATTATCCTGGGCCTGCTGATCAGCATGACTCTGGCTGGTCTGAACCAGCGAGGACTCCAGCTGTGCGTCGATGCTGTCATAATCCGGATCGGTATCACCTGTGGTGTCGACGACAGGATCCGAATCGGACTGCGACTGTTCATCCTGCTGCTGTTCGATCTCATCGTTGAACTGGGCAAAGATATCAGAGTCGTCTGCTGTCTCGGTGGCAGCCTGAGTTGTGTCTGACGAGGTGTCTTTCACGGCGACTGGCTGATCCACTGGCACATCATCAGCCGAATCACCCATGGACAGTACAACGATGATGACAACAGCCACCAGCGCGGCTGCTGCAGATCCCCATACCACGGGCTTTTTGAGGGTCTCGCCAAGCCCGCCGGAGCTGACCGGTTCACTGCGCTCTGCAGCTTCGGCCTGTAATCGACTGACCGGCTTGAGGGATTCCTTGCGCACGCGTCGTTTGGAGATGACCGTCTCACCCGGTTCGGGTTTCTTCTGGCCACCGGCGACTGTCTTGTAACTGCCCGGTTCGGTCTGCCTTGCGCTGGTTTCTTTCGCTGCAGGTGGCCTGACCGGATGCTCCGGCATTGGCTTGACCGGGCGTGTGCTGGCCGTTGACTTGCGTACGGTCTCAGGGTCGGCACGATTACTGGCCGCGGGCTTCGCAGGCGGTGGCGTGGCTGCTTTCTCCGGCGACTCAGGCTTCTGCTGCTCGTCCTTGTCAGGCGGTGGCTTGCTGGACGGTGCCTTTTGCTTTGGCGGTTCAACAGCGAGTTTTGCTGGTGCCTTTTGCTTTGGCACTTCTGCATCGGGTTTTGCCGGTGCCTTTTTCGCGGTCGGTGTGGCTTTTGCCCTGACCTGTTTCTTTTTGACAGGTTTGACAGGTTCTGCAGGTTCAGCCTTCTTTCTGTCTGACCCGGCTGCTTTCTTCTGCGGCTTTTCTGATGCCTTGTCTCTGCTCTTGTCCGTAGCCTGGTCTGCTGCCTGGTCTGCGGCCTTGTCTATAGCCTTGTCTGCAGCCTTGTCTGCAGCCTGGCCCTCGCCAGTGGCCTTGTCCTTGTCGTAGGCCTCCATCGAGGTGGGGGTGATGGCCATCAGATCAAAATGGGTATCGCGCCTGCGCCGGCGCTCCTCGACCGGATTGACAAAACTCGGTTTCCTGCGTTCACCGCTGGATGATGGTCTGGCATCGGTCTGTTTCGCGGTTGCCTCGCCGCCTTGTTCAGGCTTTTCTGCCGGTGCCTTGTTTGCATCCTCTGGAAACGGCTTGCGCACAGCCGTTTGCTGCTGGCTGCTGTGCTGAGGTGGAACTGGTTGTCGCGACTCGGGATTTGGCGTTGTGATCTGACGATGGCGCAGTGGCCTGTTGGCATCATGGCCATCATCCAGGGTCTTGACCTTGCCGATCAGTTCATCCAGTGCCTGGATCATCTGTACCGAATCCTGAAAACGGTTGTCGGGATCCTTGGCCATGGCCTTGTCGACGAATGGCTGGAACATGGCAAGCTGTGCCGGCAGTTTGGGCAGCGGATCCGACACATGCATGAGAGCGATGCCCAGTGCCGTATTGGCGTTATACGGTGGTGTGTCGGTCAGCATTTCATACAGCACCACAGCCAGTGAGTACAGGTCACTTCGATGGTCGATATCCTGCTGAGCCTGAGCCTGTTCCGGGCTCATGTAATACGGTGTGCCCAGTGACTGTCCCTGTGACGTCAGATTGGTGTCTGCAGTGACCAGCTTGGCAATGCCGAAGTCGGCCAGTACGGGGACCTGCTCCTTGGTGAACAGGATGTTTTCGGGTTTGATGTCACGGTGAATGATGGCCATGGAATGCGCATGCAGCAGTGCCGATGCGATGTGCTTGCAGATACGCAGACATTCGGCCGGTGTCAGAGACTTTTCCTTGATACGCTCCTTCAGGTTACCCTGAGGTGCCAGAGACATGGAAAAATAACTGAGGCCGTCTACCTCGTTGACTTCATAGATGGTGACCACTGATGGGTGTTCGAGTGCAGCAACGGCGAGTACCTCCTTGCGGAAGCGTGAACTGCGTTCTTCATCGTGGGAAAATTCGGGTGGCAGAACCTTGATAGCGACATGACGGTTCAGTGTGGTGTCACGTGCCTCGAACACCACCGCCATTCCGCCCTTGCCGATCTGGCGGATGATTTCATACTTCCCAAAGGTACTGCCCGGTTTGATCATGCTAACAAACACCCTCAGCTTGGACATGTAGCGTACCGAAAACTAAGGTCTTTTAGAAGTCCGAGTTTGCAGCCGTAACATTCATTCAAACTCTGTCGGGGCATGTGATATGCCCCGAGACATGCCATTTTTGATCCGATTGATTAACGGATTGGTACCGAGCTGTGATTCAGTCCGTGGCGCGGGAGATATACTCGCGGGTTTCGGTATTCACCTTGATGCGCTCACCGGTACTGATGTATTCGGGTACCTGAACTTCCAGTCCTGTCGACAGTGAGGCTGTCTTGGTACGCTTGGTGACGGTTGCTCCCTTGATCGGAGGAGCGGTTTCGGTGATGTCCATTTCGACGGTCTGCGGCAGCTGGATGCCGACGGCCTGGCCTTCGATCAGCATCACCAGGATCTGGTCCAGACCTTCGGTCAGGAATGCGGTGTCATCACCCAGATCGTCCGCAGACAGCAGATACTGGCTGTAGTCCTCGTTATCCATGAAGACGAAGTTATCGCCATCATGATAGGAGTACTGACACACCCGACGGTTAAAATCGACCGATCCCAGCTGATCATCACCCTTGAAGGTGAAATCCAGATTCTGACGCGATCTCACGTCCTGCAGTTTCATCTTGTAGAGGGTGTTGCTGCCACGCGAGGAAGGTGTCCTGATATCAATATGGCGAACACTGAACACCTGTCCCTGATGCTCCACGATCATGTTCTTCTTGACTTCACTGGCTTTCATGGCGCACCTATTTGGGTTGCATGCGTACCGCACCATCCACGCGTATGGTGGTGCCGTTGACGTAGCGGTTCTGGATGATGTACTCGCAGGTGGAAGCAAATTCATCCGGTTGCCCCAGTCTTGAGGGGAATGGAATGGATGCGCTCAGGGATTGCTGAACTTCCTCGGGCATGCCATCAACCATGGGTGTCCAGAAGATACCGGGTGCGATACTCATGACACGAATACCGAAGCGGTTGAATTCCCGCGCCAGAGGCAGCGTCATTCCGACGATGCCGCCTTTGGATGCCGAGTAGGCCGCCTGGCCGATCTGTCCTTCATAGGCTGCGACCGATGCGGTATTGATGATGACACCACGTTCGCCATCTTCTCCGGATTCGTTGCCGGTCATGGCCTGGGCGGCTGCCTTGCTGACGTTGAAACTGCCGATCAGGTTGATCTGGATGACGTTGGAAAAATAATCCAGCGGCATCGGGCCTTCGCGTCCGAGCGTTCTGGCAGCGCCAATGATTCCGGCGCAGTTGATAGCAGCGTTGACACTTCCCATGTGACTGACGGCCTTTGCGATGGCCTCACTGACACTGGCCTCTGACCTGACATCAGTATTGACATAGGTCGCCCGTTCACCCAGTTCGGCGACGGCTTCGGCGCCTTTCTCGTCATTGATGTCCAGCAGGGTTGCCATGCCACCGGCCGCAATGACACGGCGTGCACTGGCCAGTCCCAGACCCGAGACCCCACCACTGATGACGGCCTTGACTTCATTCATTTTCATCGCTTGTTCCTTCCAGTTCAGCGAGCAGGGCATCGGCCTCCACAAAGCTGTTTTCTTTGACGTGTATTGCCTTGATTGTCCCGTCCATCGGGGCCACCAGGGTCAGTTCCATTTTCATCGCTTCCATGATCAGAACCGGCTGGTTCTTCTCCACCACGGATCCGGCGGGCTGCACAATGCTGATGATCTGTCCGGGCATTGGCGCGCTGATTCGATCGCCCTCATCCTGCTCTCCTTCCAGACTCTGGTCCGGGCTGACGATAAGACAGTCGACCAGGTCGTCAGCTGTCTGAATCCTGTAATGACTGCCGTGTCGCTGCAGTGCGATCTGCCGGGCAGCACCGTCCTGGATCCAGTTGACCTGCTGGTTGAGGCCGTCACTGTCAGCGATGAGACTGGCGCTGGTCACCGATGCAGTCTCACCATCAAGACTGATCTCGTAGGTACCATCATGTCCACACAGCCGGGCTTCGACTGAACTGTCATTCACCATCAGGCGGAACAGATTGCTGCGACGGCCTGAAAGCTGCCAGCTGTCGGCCAGTGACCAGGGCGAACCTGTGTCGTTGGAATTGTGGCTGCCGGCATCAAGTTCAGCAGACAACCCAAGACAGGCGGCCAGTGCTGCGCCAATCCAGGTGTCGGTTTCGAGATCGGCTGAGGGATTGGTCAGCCGATCGAGGTGTCGATCGATCCATGAGGTGCTGATGCGACCCTCACGAAAAATGTCCTGACGGATCAGACGATAGAGAAAACGCAGGTTGTTCTTCAATCCGCTGATCGAGGTCTGCGCAATGGCCCGATCCAGTCTGGCCAGTGCTGATTCGCGGTTGCGTCCGTACACGACGAGTTTTGCGATCATCGGGTCGTAATGCACACTGATTTCATCACCATCGACGACGCCGGTGTCGATTCGGGCGTCTTCGGGCCAGTTAAGGCCGGTGATCGTGCCGGAGGAGGGCAGCAGATCCTGATCCGAATCCTCGGCGTACAGGCGTGCCTCGATGGCATGTCCTGACGAACTGATCTGTTCCTGACTGGCCGGCAGCGGCTCTCCGCTGGCAATCCGCAACTGCCATTCGACCAGATCCAGGCCGGTTACCATTTCAGTGACCGGATGTTCCACCTGCAGCCTGGCATTGATTTCCATGAAATAGAACTCACCGTTTTCATCGGCGATGAATTCCACGGTACCCGCATTGATGTAATTGACTGCTCTGGCGGCATCGATACCGGCCTGCCACAGTCGCTGGCGGATGTCATCATCCAGATTGACGGCGGGCGATTCCTCAATCACCTTCTGGAAACGGCGTTGTGACGAGCACTCGCGCTCGAACAGGTGGATGCAGTTGCCATGGCTGTCCGAAATCACCTGAACCTCGAGGTGGCGAGGCCTGGGCAAATATTTTTCAAGCAACACGCGGTCATCACCAAAGGCATTGGCCGCCTCACGACGTGTGGTTGCCAGCTGTGCGGAAAACGAGGATTCGTCCTCGACGATTCGCATGCCCTTGCCGCCACCGCCGGCTTCGGCCTTGATCATCAGCGGGAAACCGATCCTGGCCGCTTCACTGACCAGGCGTGACTCACTCTGATCATCACCATGGTAGCCAGGCAGTTGTGGTACGCCGGCATCGGTCATGGTGGTCTTTGCGGCAGCCTTCGAGCCGACCTGTTCAATGGTGGCGGCCGTGGGGCCCACCCAGATCAGACCGGCCTGTTCAACATCACGGGCGAACCTCGCGTTTTCGCTGAGAAATCCATAACCGGGATGAATGGCGTCGGCACCGGTCTGGCTTGCTGCATTGAGGATCGACTGACCGTTCAGATAGGAGTCGGCTGGTCGGGCGGCGCCGACACAGATGGCTTCATCTGCGAGCTTGCGATGTAGTGCGTCCTGATCAGCCTCGGAATAGACGGCAACCGTGCGGATTCCCAGGCGCTTGCAGGTTCTGATGATGCGGCAGGCAATTTCGCCGCGGTTAGCAATCAGCAGCTTGTTAATCATGCTCAATCCAGTTGGCGTTTCGTTTATCAAGAAAGGCACTGAGGCCTTCCTGACCTTCTTTCGATACACGCAGCGCTGCAATCAGCTGCGCCGTGTCCTGATCCAGTTGGCGCTGCTCGTCTTGCGTGCGTCCACAGACCCGCTGAATCAGCAGCCCGGCCTTGCTCAGGGCCTGAGGTCCTCCGGCAAGCAGTTGACTGCTGAGCCTGTCGATGGCCGAATCCAGTGTTTCCTCAGCGACACAGTCGTGCACCAGTCCGATACGCTTTGCCTCCGAGGCGTCGAATCGCTCGGCGGTTCTGAAGTAGCGTCTGGCCTGGCGTGCACCAATGGCATCGATGACATAGGGTGAGATGACTGCTGGCAGCAGTCCCAGTCGGGCTTCGGTGAGTCCGAAGCGGGCCCTGTCACTGGCAATGGCAATGTCACAGCAGGCGATGAGTCCGACACCGCCGCCAAAGGCAGCGCCGTTGACACGGGCCACGGTGGTCTTGTCCAGATAGGCCAGTGTTCGCATCAGTTCAGCCAGCTTCAGGGAATCGTCACGATTTTCCTGCTCCGTGGCTGAGGCCATGCCACGCATCCAGTTCAGATCAGCACCGGCAGAAAAGGACTGACCGGCGCCTGTCAGTACAATGACCTGGACTGATTCGGTCTGATTCAGCCTGTTCAGGATTTCGGTCAGTTCCCCGATCAGGGCATCATCGAAGGCATTGTGTACCTCCGGACGGTTCAGCGTAACGGTGGCAATGCGGCCACGAATATCTGTGAGCAGCGACGTCATGACCCCGGTTACATCCTGAAGACGCCGAATCGATCACGCTCGATGGGGGCATTGAGCGCAGCCGAAATGGCCAGGCCCAGTACGCGACGGGTATCGGCAGGGTCGATGATGCCATCGTCCCACAGCCGGGCCGAGGCATAATACGGGTGCCCCTGGTGTTCATACTGTGATTCGATATCGCTGCGGAATGCCTTTTCGTCCTCATCGTCCCATGAGCCGTCACGTGCCTCGATACCATCGCGCTTGACGGTTGCCAGTACCGAGGCCGCCTGTTCGCCGCCCATCACCGAAATGCGGGCGTTGGGCCACATCCACAGCATGCGTGGCTGGTAGCCGCGCCCGCACATGGCGTAATTTCCAGCGCCGAATGATCCACCGATAATGACCGTGAATTTGGGCACATGAGAGGTGGCCACGGCGGTGACCATCTTGGCTCCATCCTTGGCGATGCCGCTGTTCTCGTATTTCTGTCCGACCATGAAGCCGGTAATATTCTGTAGAAAAATCAGAGGGATATTGCGTTGATTGCACAGCTGTATGAAGTGTGCGCCCTTGAGGGCAGATTCGGAGAACAGGATGCCGTTATTGGCAACGATTCCCACGGGATAGCCATGCAGGTGGGCAAATCCACAGACCAGTGTCTTGCCGTAGCGGGCCTTGAATTCGGTAAATTCCGAACCGTCCACAAGCCTTGCGATGACCTGTCGGATATCGAAGGGCTGGCGTGACAGTTTCGGGATGATGCCGTAAATGTCATCGGTCGGGTACAGCGGCTCTGTAACGGGGCGTGTGGCCAGAGTAATCTGCTTGCTGCGATTGAGGTGCAGCACAACATCGCGTGCCATGTGCAGGGCATGCTCATCATTTTCGGCAAAATGGTCGGTGACACCCGAGCTGGTGCAGTGCACTTCGGCACCACCCAGTGATTCTGCATCGACCACTTCACCGGTGGCAGCCTTCACCAGGGGAGGGCCGCCAAGGAAGATTGTTCCCTGCTGCTTGACGATAATGGCCTCATCGCACATTGCCGGCACGTAGGCGCCGCCGGCGGTACAGGAGCCCATCACCACGGCAATCTGTGGAATATTGCGCGATGACAGGCGTGCCTGATTGTAGAAGATCCGGCCAAAGTGTTCCTTGTCGGGAAATACTTCATCCTGCAGTGGCAGAAACGCGCCTCCGGAATCGACCAGATAGATGCAGGGCAGGTTGTTCTCCAGTGCAACTTCCTGAGCCCGCAGATGTTTCTTGACGGTTATCGGGTAGTAGGTGCCGCCCTTGACGGTGGCATCATTGGCCACCACCATCACTTCGACACCATGTACCCGACCAATGCCACAGATCATTCCGGCACTGGGTGCTGCATCGTCGTACATGCCCTTGGCTGCCAGAGCCGACAGTTCAAGGAACGGACTGCCCGGATCAAGCAGCTGGTCGACTCGTTCTCGAGGCAGCAGCTTGCCACGCTTGAGATGTTTCTCACGCGCGCGTTCTCCGCCGCCGAGCCGGACCTGTTGCAGTTGTTCGCGAAGATCACTGACCAGCGAGGTCAGGTGTTCAGCATTCTCGATGAATTCTGCTGACTGTTTGTGAACCGTATCGGTGATCTGTGGCATGGCAGTGTCCGTTACAGCATTTCCAAGGCGATTGCCGTCGCTTCGCCACCACCGATGCAGAGCGATGCAACGCCACGCTTGAGTCCACGCTGTTTCAGCGCGTGAATCAGTGTGACCAGGATGCGGGCGCCGCTGGCACCGATCGGGTGACCCAGGGCACAGGCACCACCATTGACATTGACCTTGTCGACATTCAGGCCCAGTTCATCGATGGCAGCCATGGTGACCACGGCAAAGGCTTCATTGATCTCGTACAGGTCAACATCGGCCGCTGACCAGCCAATGCTGTCGAGCAGTTTCTTCATGGCGCTGACCGGAGCGGTGGTGAACCAGGCTGGCTCGTGCGCATGGGTGGCATGGCCAATGATGCGTGCCAGTGGTTTGCAATCCAGTTCTGCTGCGGTTTCCTCGGTCATCAGTGTCATTGCTGCCGCACCATCCGAGATACTGGAGGAACTGGCTGCCGTCACGGTACCGTCCTTGCTGAATGCCGGACGCAGGCCGGGGATCTTGTCGATCTTGCAGCGCGGCGGCTCCTCGTCGGTGTTCACCGTGATTTCTTCGCGGCGATTCCTGACTGTGACAGCGGTAATTTCATCGTCGAATGCACCCGACTGCATGGCCTCCATGGCTCGGTTCACGGAACGGATCGAAAACTCGTCCTGCGCCTCGCGACTGAAACTGTATTGGCTGGCACATTGCTCGCCAAACACGCCCATCATCTGATTGTCATAGGGGTTTTGCAGGCCATCGAAGAACATGTGGTCGAGGATTTCACCGTGCCCCATGCGATAGCCACCACGTGCCTTCGGCAGCAGATAGGGGGCATTGGTCATGGACTCCATGCCGCCGGCAACAGCAACCTGAGTGCTGCCTGCCTTCAGTGCGTCATGGGCCAGCATGACGGTTTTCATGCCTGAACCACAGACTTTGTTGACCGTGGTACAGGTGGCCGAGAGGTCGAGTCCGGCGCCGAGTGCTGCCTGACGTGCCGGTGCCTGGCCCAGTCCGGCCGGCAGTACGCAGCCCATCAGCACTTCGTTGATCTGATCATTCTCGAGTCCTGCATCGGCGACGGCTGCACTGATGGCAGCTGCCCCGAGTTCGGTTGCAGACACGGCCGAAAACTGGCCCTGAAAATGCGCCCACGGCTGTGCGGCGGGCTGATGTAATCACTACATTGTTGGACATCGTTGTGGTTTCCTGATTTGTCTGATCCCGGGGCGATTCTGTCCCTGGCCAGCTCAGTAGTTTTCTGCGAACAGCTCCCTGCCGATCAGCATTCTGCGTATCTCATTGGTGCCGGCACCAATGTCGTACAGTTTTGCATCTCGTAACAGACGACCTGTCGGGTATTCGTTGATATAGCCGTTTCCGCCCAGGCACTGGATGGCTTCCAGTGAGACCTTGACGGCATTCTCTGAAGATTTCAGCAGGCAGGAAGCCGGATCGATGCGTGATTCCACGCCATTGTCGTATTCCTCGGCAATCCTGTAGGTATAGGCTCTTGAAGATTGCAGCATGGTGTACATGTCGGCCACCTTCGCCTGCATGATGCCGAAACTGCCGATCGGGCTGTTGAACTGCTTGCGTTCCCGTACGTACGGGAGGGCCTGGTCCATGGCGGCCTGCATGATGCCAATCGGGCCTCCGGACAGCACCAGCCGTTCGGTGTTGAGACCACTCATCAGGATCTTTACGCCTCCATTGACCTCACCCACGCGCTGGCTGTCGGGGATGCGGCAGTTCTCGAACAGCAATTCGCAGGTGCTCGAGCCACGCATGCCGAGCTTGTCCAGCTTCTGTGCCGTGCTGTAGCCCGGCATGCCCTTTTCAATGATGAAGGCTGTCATGCACTTTGATCCGGCCGACTTGTCTGCCGTGCGCATGTAGACCAGGCTGACATCGGCATCGGGACCATTGGTGATCCACATCTTGGAACCATTGGCAATCCAGTCGCTGCCATCTCGCTCGGCGACACAGCTCATCGAACCCACCACATCCGAACCGGCGCCGGGTTCGCTCATCGCCAGCGCTCCTACCCATTCGCCACTGCAAAGCTTCGGCAGGTAGGTCTTCAGCTGTTCTGCGGAAGCGTTCTTGTAGAGGTTATTGAGGCAGAGATTGGAATGTGCCCCATAGGAAAGCCCCACAGAAGCCGATGCCCTGGAAATTTCTTCCATGGCAATGGTGTGGGCGAGATAGCCCATGTCGGAACCGCCATACTCGTTGCTGACGGTGATGCCAAGCAGGCCCAGTTCACCCAGTTCTGGCCACAGGTCGCGCGGGAATTCATTGCTGACATCGATGTCCTCGGCCCGAGGTGCAATGCGCTCATCGGCGAACCGCCGCACGGTATCCCTCAGTAGATCAATTTCTTCATTGATTCGAAAGGTGTGCAAGGTCAATGCTCCAGTGATCAGGCAGACCGGTTCCGGCCCGGGAAGCGGTGTGGCTGACGCCCCATGAAGGGCAGTTTGATCTTGCCGATTTCATTGATGCGTTCTTCAGCCATCCGGTCAGCAGCCTTCCAGGTCGGAATTTCATCACGATCGGAAATCTTGAAGATCTGACCCACATTGTAGTAGATGGTTCGCATCATGCGTTTGGCTCGCTCACGATTGTAGCCCTCGAACTCGATCGATACATTCATCAGGCCACCGGCATTGACGGCGTAATCCGGTGCATAGATGATGCCACGCTTGTACAGCTCGTCACCGGCGTCTTCATCTGCAAGCTGGTTGTTGGCCGAGCCACAGATCACTTCGAACTTGAAGCGGTCGATGGTCTCCTGATTGACGATACCGCCCAGAGCCGAGGGCACGAACACATCGCCATCGACGTCATAGATTTCATCCAGGCCAACGGCTTCGGCACCCAACTCGTCAACACAGGTCTGTACGGCCTTTTCATTGATGTCGGAGATGAATACCTTGGCACCTTCGTTGCGAAGCAGCTTGACCAGCTCATAGCCGACGTGACCCACGCCCTGAACAGCATAGGAATAATCACCGACATTCTCATTGCCGTACTTGTACTGCAGGCTGGCACGAATGCCCTGGACTGTACCGAATGCCGTGAACGGTGAGGGATCACCCGAACCGCCGTGAACCTGATGAACACCCACCACATTCTCGGTTTCCTGGAACACATATTCCATGTCATTGACGTCGATTCCGACATCTTCTGCCGTAATATAGCGACCATTGAGCGAATCGATGAATCTGCCAAGTGACCGGAACAGTGCCTCGGACTTGTCCCTGGATGGGTCACCGATGATGACAGACTTGCCACCACCCAGATTGAGGCCCGATACAGCCGCCTTGTAACTCATGCCTCGTGACAGTCGCAGTACATCATTCAGTGCGTCCTGTTCGGTCTTGTAGGGCCACATTCTCAATCCGCCCAGTGCCGGGCCGAGTGTGGTATTGTGGATGGCGATGATGGCCCGGAGTCCGGCGTCCTTGTTGTGGCAAAAGACGACTTCTTCGTGTTCAGTTTTCGATATCGTTTCAAAAAGATCCATAAATTCCTCACGATACAGAACGTGTCTGTATGGCAGATTCTGATTTCCGGTTGTAATTCTGAATGATTGATCGGGCCGCTCCTGCATGAGTCCATGGGGAGTGCGACTGACCGTGAAACCTCTGTTGTGTTTCTGTTGTGGCCGGAATTGTCGTGCTGCCGTTGGCAACAGCTGGAATCATGCCGGCACGCTGCTGTATCTGGAACACCAGATTCCGGCACACAGACGAGCCGGTTTGACAGAATCCAGGGGATCACTCTCTGACCACAATCGGCCAGCTGACTCAACCCGGTGTTCGCAGTAACCAAAACCGCGCTATTGTATCTGAAATGATCTCCGTACGCATCCGTATTTGCACGTCAGTATACGAAAATGGCCTGCAGACTTGTGTGACGGGAACGTGCTGCGAGGTGGCCGGATCAGGCCTGACAGTTGCTGCGAGGAGTCATTGCAGCAGGATCGACCCCCGTTCCTGTGATTTTGCGTCCAGCAACAGCTCATCGGGACGCACCAGTATGTTCTCGACATTCATGTCATCGGATCGGGTGTGAAGCTTGGCACCGATGGTGGCCGAGGTGGAAACCGGCTTGCGATCCACATCCACGGCGGTATCACTGATCACCTGCTGCAACTGCTTCAGCAGAGTGCGAGCCTGGTGGCGCGTCTGTACGATGGTCGCAATACAGAATTCATCACCGCCGTAACGGCAGATCAGGGAACGATCAGGCAGTTCGCGACTGATGCGCCTGCTGATGTCCTTGAGCAGCAAGTCGCCTGCAATATGGCCATAGACATCGTTGATGGTCTTGAAATAATCCAGATCAATCATGGCCATCAGCAACTGATCGCGTTCACTGTCAAGGTGTGAAATCATGTTCTCGAGCCGGAATTCGAAGGCGCCGCGGCGCAGGGCACGTGTCAGGTCGTCATAGGTGGCTGTACGGTAATAGCGCCAGTGTCGCTGTCCCAGGACAATGGACAGTACTGTACAGAACAGCACCAGCGAAATGGGGCTGATGATGCCGGCGACACTGGGTACCGGTGGTGGCAGCAGTGACAGGTCGGCCAGCACGTCCCAGGTGGCGCAGAGCCCATGTATCAGGATGGCAACCATCACGGTGATGGTGTGGGGTACACGGTTTTTCAGTGCCTTGTACAGCAGCCAGGCCAGCAGCGGGAAATTGACGATGACAAACAGTGTCTCGCTGATTTCCAGCAGCATGTACAGAGTCGAGAACGGCACAAGGAACACGGTGGCAGCAATGATGAGCAGGTAGCCGAAATACAGATTGAGCAGTGTCGGAATCCGGATGTCAAAGAACACGATGAAGAACTGCAGGAACGTGACCACGATGACATGAAACAGCGCCACGTTCAGTCTGAATGTGTGCGACAGGTTCCAGCCCTGTTGCAGTGGTATCTCGGAGTAGGTCACCAGATACAGGCAATAGAGCAGGCAGCTGACACCAAACAGCAGCACGGCAGGTGTGCTTCTGGAAAACAGGTACAGCAGCAACTGGTTGACGGCAATAAAACCGAGAATGGTGATGATGATGATCAGGCCGGTCTGTGCATCATCTCTTGCCTTGTCGAGCACGAACCAGTCATCGATTCGGGCAGAGCCAGTCTCCAGTCCGCCATCACGACTGTCGTTGTATATGAAGACTTCCAGCAGGTTTTCGCCGTCATGTGCCACCAGCGATGCCGGGATGGTGTAGAGGCGGTGATACAGGTTGGCTTTTTCGAAAGCCGGGGGTTCACGGCCGGTGCTGCCAATCTCGACGCCATTGAGCAGCACGCGGTCTGTATCGCGGATCTGGCCAAGATAGAGACCTGTCTGTATCAGGTGATCGGCGTGAACAAGGTTGAGCTGGCGCCGATAGACGGCGTGGCCATCATAATCTTCCCAGCCCTGGGATTCCCAGCTTTGGCCAGCAACCATGTCGGCACAATCATGCTCGCTGCCCTGATCATTGATCTTGCAGGCGTACCAGCCACTGCCAAGATCGATGGGG
The DNA here is from genome assembly GCA_965212525.1 of Lysobacterales bacterium. Taxonomy (GTDB): domain Bacteria; phylum Pseudomonadota; class Gammaproteobacteria; order Xanthomonadales; family SZUA-38; genus SZUA-38. Next base: position 53,394 of record CBDBVC010000050.1, on the reverse strand, counting down.
AAGCTGATTTCATGTGCTGCATCTGCTGCAGAAAAGGGGTCGGTTGGCTGACTGAGTGCAGGGGCTGGACCGAACAGGGCTGACAGCATCAGAGCGCTGCAGAAGGTAGTGGCTGAAACCAGCCATGTCATGAAACCTGTGCGTGGACCATCCATATCCCGTTCCGTCGTTTGTTCAGATGGTAGCATATTTACAGTTTGGGCTGATTGCGATGATTCGAAAATAGTCTGAGATAGTTTTGCCCAATGTGGCCATTACCGGATAAAATAGCGGGCCGTGTGTAAGCAGTTGACTGTCAGGCCATCAGCTTGCATGCCATCCAGCAGCGAACAGGTAAACCAGAGCATGAATACATCAGTTGATTCCATGAAGATGTCGCAAACCGCGGACAAATCCTCACCATTGCGGTTTGTCACGGCGGCTTCCCTGTTCGACGGCCACGATGCCGCCATCAACATCATGCGCAGACTGATCCAGTCACGCGGTGTCGAAGTGATTCATCTGGGGCATAACCGTACTGTTGAGGATGTGGTACGCGCAGCCATTCAGGAAGATGCCGACGGCATTGCACTGAGTTCCTACCAGGGTGGTCACGTCGAGTATTTCAAGTACATGGTCGACATGCTTGCCGAGCGCAATGCCTCGCATATCAAGGTGTTTGGCGGTGGCGGTGGCACCATCACTCCAGAAGAAATCGAGGAACTGGAACAGTACGGCGTCGAGCGCATCTACCATCCGAACGATGGCATGAAGATGGGGCTGGTGCAGATGATCGAGGATCTGGTCAAGCGAACCGAGGATTCACGTCAGGCCACCGAGCTTCCTGTCTCCCGCGATGACAGCGATTCACTGACTGTGGCACGTACCCTGTCGGCACTGGAAGATGGCCTTGTGTCCGAACCGGAACTGGCACTGATGCGCAAGCAGTGGGCGCAGGCCGCTGATCGGATTCCGGTCATCGGTATAACCGGTACCGGTGGTGCCGGAAAATCCAGCGTCACGGATGAACTGCTGAACCGCTTTCTGCAACACCGGCCGGAGATTCGAATCGCCGTGCTGGCGGTGGATCCGACCCGACGCAAGACCGGTGGCGCACTGCTGGGTGACCGTATTCGCATCAATTCCATTCGCCAGGACAATATCTACTTCCGCTCCATGGCGACCCGTCGTCAGCATGTAGCCACCAACGCCATTCTGTCCGACTGCATCGCCTACCTGAAATCGCTGGACTACGATCTGGTCATCGTCGAGACTGCCGGTATCGGTCAGTCTGATTCGGCCATTGTCGACCTGGTCGATTTTCCTGTTTACGTGATGACCTCGGATTTCGGGGCTGCCTCGCAGCTTGAAAAGATCGACATGCTGGATTTTGCCGAACTGGTCATCCTCAACAAGTTTGATCGCCGTGGCAGCGAGGATGCACTGCGCGACGTGCGCAAGCAATGGAAACGCAATCGTCTCAAGTTTGACCTGGCCGATGAGGATGTACCCGTCTACCCGACCATAGCCAGCCAGTTCAATGATCCCGGCGTCAGCTGGATGTACAGCAATCTGTGCCGACTGGTAGCCGGGCATTGCAAGCTTGATGCTGCGCAATGGAACCCGGACATCGAGCTTGATGTGAAGGAACCCAAGGCCGTTGAACTGATCCCGGCCGATCGCAACCGCTATCTGGCTGAAATCTCCAAACAGGGACGGCAGATCAATCAGCACATTGTGCAGGAAGCCGCAGACGCCTCACGTGCACAGCACATGTACGAGTCACTGAAGGCCATCGATGACCCCGATCTGCCGGCTCCGCTGGAACTGTATTCTCCAGATGCCATGTCAGATCAGAGTGATCCGACCCGGCTGCTGCTGCGCCAGCGCTATCAGGAAGCCATCAAGTCACTGTCACCAACATCACTGGATTTGCTGCGTACCTGGCCGGCACAATACGAGGGTGTCAAGTCTGAGGAATTCTGTTATCAGGTACGAGGCAGGGACATCACCGGATCAAATTACCGGGAAACACTGAGCCATAATCGTGTGCCCAAGATTGCGCCGCCTGAGTATCAGGACTGGGGGCAGTTGCTGAGTTTTCTCAGTCGCGAAAACTTGCCCGGTCATTACCCGTTCACGGCCGGTGTCTTTCCCTACCGGCGTGCCGGTGAAGATCCGACCCGCATGTTTGCCGGCGAGGGCACGCCTGAACGAACCAACCGACGTTTTCATTACCTGTCGAGAGATTCCCAGGCAGCCAGGCTGTCAACCGCATTTGACTCGGTGACGCTGTATGGCGAGGATCCTCATCTGAGGCCGGATATTTATGGCAAGATCGGCAATTCCGGTGTCTCGATTGCCTCTCTGGATGACATGAAGAAACTGTATTCCGGTTTCGACCTGTGTGCACCGACCACGTCCGTGTCGATGACCATCAACGGTCCGGCACCGATGATCCTGGCCTTCTTCATGAACACGGCCATCGATCAGCAGATCGAGCGCTATCTGAAGGACAATGGTCTGTGGCAGGTGGCCGAAGCAACAATTGCCGAACGCTATGCAAACCGGCCGCGACCAGCCTATGCCGGTGATCTGCCGGAAGGCAATGACGGGCTGGGACTGGACATGCTGGGAATCACCGGTGATGAGATGGTGGATGCCGAAACCTACCAGCGTATCAAGTGGGAGACGCTGGCGCGAGTTCGTGGCACGGTACAGGCCGATATCCTGAAAGAGGACCAGGCACAGAATACCTGTATCTTCTCGACCCAGTTTGCCCTGCGCATGATGGGCGATATCCAGCAGTACTTTGTTGATCACAGCGTTCGCAATTTCTACAGTGTCTCGATTTCCGGCTATCACATCGCAGAAGCCGGTGCCAATCCGGTGACTCAGCTGGCGTTTACGCTGTCGAACGGCCTCACCATGGTCGAGTATTACCTGTCACGCGGCATGAAGATTGACGAGTTTGCACCGAACCTGTCGTTCTTCTTTTCCAATGGCATGGATCCGGAGTACACAGTCATCGGTCGTGTGGCGCGCCGCATCTGGGCTCGCGCCATGAAGGAACGCTACGGCGCATCAGAGCGAAGCCAGAAGCTGAAATACCATATTCAGACATCCGGTCGCTCGCTGCATGCCCAGGAAATCCAGTTCAACGACATTCGCACGACGCTGCAGGCCCTGTATGCGATCTTCGACAACTGCAACAGCCTGCACACCAACGCCTACGACGAGGCGGTGACCACGCCGACTGAAGAATCGGTCCGCCGTGCGGTGGCGATCCAGCTGATCATCAACCGTGAAATGGGGCTCAACTTCTGTGAAAACCCATGGCAGGGTTCGTTCGTGGTGGACGAGCTGACCGATCTGGTGGAGGAAGCCGTGTATGCCGAATTCGACCGTATTTCCGAACGCGGTGGTGTGCTGGGAGCCATGGATACCATGTACCAGCGCGGCAAGATCCAGGACGAGAGCCTGCTATACGAATCAAAGAAACACGACGGCACACTGCCACTGATCGGTGTCAATACGTTCAGGCCTGCGTCAGCGGGTGAGGAGATACAGGAGATTGAACTGATCCGCTCGACTACGGAAGAGAAACAGCAGCAGATCGACAATATCGATGAGTTGAAACAATCTGATCGCGAGCGGTCGGCAACGGCGTTGAAGGATCTGCAGCAACATGCCATTGCGCGCGATAACATCTTCCGTGCCCTGCTGGAGGCCAGCAAGGTCTGCAGCCTGGGTGACATGACCCATGCCCTGTATGACGTGGGCGGTGAATACCGGCGCAACATGTAAGACCATACTGGATACAACAGCAGCTAACACAGTCACTTCCGGGTGAGTCCCGGAATCTTTTGGAGACCATTGATGATCACAGCACAGATCAGCATCCCCAGGCCGGTGAACGAGCCGGTTCTTTCCTATGCACCGGGCTCGGCAGAGCGCAGCCAGATCGAAGCCGGCCTGGCACAGGTTCAGGCAGAACGCCATCGCATCCCGGCGGTGATCAACGGTGAGCGAATCCATACCGATCGTACCGACACCGTGGTGATGCCGCATGATCATCAGCATGTACTGGCCGATTTCAGCAAATGTGATGAAACCCACGTGGCCGATGCCATTTCCGCCTGTCAGACTGCCGCACCCGCCTGGCGCAACCTGAGCTGGCAGGACAGGGCAGCGGTCTTTCTGAAAGCGGCTGACCTGCTGGCAGGCCCCTGGCGTGCACGCATGAATGCGGCCACCATACTGGGACAGAGCAAGACGGTGTTTCAGGCCGAGATCGATTCGGCCTGCGAACTGATCGATTTCTGGCGTTACAACTGCCATTACCTCAACGATATCTACGCCGACCAGCCCGGTTCCCAGGATGGCATGTGGAACTACGTTGATCACCGGCCGCTGGAAGGCTTTGTATTTGCCATTACCCCATTCAATTTCACGGCCATCGGCGCCAACCTGCCGACGGCTGCGGCACTGATGGGCAACACGGTGATCTGGAAACCGTCCAACACGCAAATGCTGTCTGCCTGGTTTACCATGCAGATTCTGGAACAGGCAGGTCTGCCACCCGGTGTGATCAACCTGCTGCCGGGTGATGGTGCCGATGTCGGCGATCCCTGTCTGGCAAGCCCGGAACTGGCCGGCATCCATTTCACCGGTTCCACAGCGACCTTCCAGCATCTGTGGCGCAAGGTGGGTGAGAACATTGCCTCATACCGGTCCTATCCACGACTGGTTGGCGAGACCGGGGGCAAGGATTTCGTGCTGGCGCATCCCAGTGCCGGTCTCAATGGTCTGGTGACAGCACTGGTTCGTGGCGCGTTTGAATTTCAGGGTCAGAAATGCTCTGCTGCTTCCAGGGCCTTCATCCCGGCATCGCTGTGGGATGATGTGATTGCGGGACTGAAACGAGAAGTGTCTTCCATCAGGATGGGCGATCCACGTGATCTGGGACATTTCATGGCAGCGGTGATTGACGAGCGCTCGTTCGACAAGATCGCCGGTTATATTGATCATGCCAGAAACAGTGACGACCATGAGATCCTGGTCGGCGGCGGATGCGACAAGTCCACCGGCTACTTCATTGAACCCACGGTGGTGGTCGCCTCACGACCTGACACCAGGCTGATGAGTGAGGAGATCTTCGGGCCGGTACTGACTCTGTATCGTTATGAGGATGATCAGCTAGATGCCACCATCGATGCACTGGATCGAGCTTCACCCTATGCACTGACCGGTGCCATCTTTGCGCGTGATCGCCGGGTGATTGCCGAGCTGACCGAGAAACTGCGTTTCTGCGCCGGAAATTTCTACATCAATGACAAGCCGACCGGTGCTGTTGTCGGTCAGCAGCCCTTTGGTGGTGGTCGTGCATCGGGCACCAACGACAAGGCTGGCAGCATGCTGAATCTGCTGCGCTGGGTGTCACCACGGGCGATCAAGGAAACCTTCGTGCCGCCGGTAAGCTATCGCTATCCGCACATGGGGGAGTGAACCAGATTGCCGGGAGCATGCCCAACATTCGTTTTAAACGTATTTGTGAATGATTTTGTCAAACAAGTGCAAGACGTGCGCTGATATGATTAAATCTGCATCAGCACCATACAAGCGTGAGGAAGACATGAACAGGAAAACAACACTGCTGGCAGCAGCCTGCTGCCTGATAACAACGGGTAATGTCATGGCCGATGCCAGCGACTGGTATATCAGTGGCGGCGGCTCATACATCAATTCCGACGAGCGACGTGCCAATGACAATGATTTCTCGGGATATTTCGGCATAGGCCGATACCTGGGTGAGAAATTCGGCATCGAGCTGGACTACAACAGCTACGAGTTCGATCTGGGCGCGGGCAGCAATGTCGACATCGACGGCTGGGTTGTCACCGGTCGCTACTACATGCTGGGCAACACCAACACCTCGCCCTACCTGGCCCTGGGTGTGGGCAGCATGGATCATGATGGTCCCAACGGCGACAACTCCGATGCCGTGGTTGATCTTGGTCTGGGTGTGGATTATCCCTTTGCCAAACGCTGGTCGGCACGTGCCGAGGTCGTCTATCGCCTAGATTCGGACAATACCTCGATCAGTGACGAGGAAGACGATTTTGACGACTATCAGTTCAACTTTGGCCTGACCTATGCCTTCGGTGACCGCTCCGGCGCACCAGAACCGGCACCGGTATCAGAGCCTGTTGCACCGGCAGTGACCGATACCGACAGTGACAATGACGGCGTTGTTGATCGTATTGACCGCTGCCCGGGCACACCTGCCGGTACATCGGTTGATCGTCATGGTTGCCCCATGGACGGTGACAAGGACGGTGTAGTCGATGTCAAAGACGAGTGCAAGGACACGCCAGAAGGCAACATCGTCGATGAGACCGGCTGCAACAAGGAATTGCTGGTAGAGCTGAAAGGGGTACATTTCGGTTTCGACAAGGCAACGCTGACTGACGAAGCCATGGCGATTCTCGACATGGGAGCAGACACGCTGGCAAAACACGGCCACATTCGTATCAGCATTGAAGGTCACACCGATTCACGCGGCAGTGAATCCTACAATCGTGGCCTGTCCGAACGACGTGCCCAGGCGGTTCTGAACTACATGAACAGCAAGGGTGTATCACGCGATCGCATGGACTGGGTCGGTCACGGCGAATCAAAGCCGGTTGACAGCAACGATACCGAAGACGGTCGTGCAAACAACCGCCGCGTCGAGCTGAGGATTCTCAACAACAAGTAATCTTGTTAGTGGTATCACTGAAAAAGGGCGGCACGAGTGCCGCCCTTTTTTCATGTTTGAAGGATTGTGTTCCGATCAGAAAACGAACTGCGGCTTGGGCGGGCTGGCCAGCATGTCAAAGGCAATGATGATACGACGTCCGTCTCCCGAAAACGGGTGAACATAGTGGTTGTAGTAGGGCGGGAACAGCACCATCAGGCCTTCCTTGGGGTGCAGGCGCCGGGTTGATGGGTGACCGTGGATCAGTGACTGCGGGATCGGATTGAGAAATTCGATGCAACCCTCCGGTGCCGGCTTGTCTTCCGGAATCTGTACGTAATACACACCACTGGCCAGGTTGGATGGCGTTGGATGTGAGTGCGGACCCTGCCAGTTGCCGGCATCTAGCACATTGGACCAGCCGATGGGGTGCGGTGCCAGGACCTTCGAATCCTCACCGAATATATGCTCAAGATAGGGCTGTACGGCTGGCATCAGCAGTTTGTCGACAAACTGGCTGATACAGTCTGCTTCGACCTGGAACAGATTCATGTCGGTGGAGGTCTGATACCCACCCTGGGTGGATATCAGACCGCTGTTGACCGCGTTCTGAGGGCTGTCACGGAATTTCGCCTCCAGATCCAGAATGACCTGCTTCAGTTCTGCATTGAGTGCATCGACATTGTCAAACTGTCGCTGCAGCACGCCGGTCGGGACGTGGACCTGATAGTCATCCTGAAAACTCAAAGTGCTCATGACAGGGCCTCCCGGCTCACTCGATATCGATCTTGGTGCTGACCGAGTTGGCAATGAAGCAGTTCATGTGCGCACGGTGATGCAGCTGATCCATGGTGGCGGCATCCGGCGCATCGCCATCAAACTCGATCTGAGGTCTGAGTACCACGCGCACCATTGCCATGCGACCGTCGTCATTCTTGCCTAGAAAGCCTTCGGCATCATCGGTATAGCTGTTGACGACAAAGCCCTTCATGGCACACATGTGAAGAAAGGTGAGCATGTGACAGGCCGACAGCGAGGCAGTAAACGCCTCTTCCGGGTCGACCAGTGCCGGGTTGCCCTTGTAGGCGGGCGCAGCGGATGCACCCACTGATTCGCCGCCCTCGAACGTCCAGCGATGATCGGTGCTGTACATGCCGGGTTTGAAATCCTGGCCGTTGCGGCTCCAGTTCAGTGAAATCTTGTGACTTGCCATAATGTCCTCTTGTTCAGTGGTTCATGTCTGGCCACGTGCTCTCTGCCATCGGGGCAGATGAGGCCAGATTCAGTAAAATCGATTCTGTCAGTCGATGACCGATAACTCGCGGCCCACGCGTGTGAACGCTGCAATGGCCGCATCAAGGTGCTCACGGGTGTGTGCAGCCGAGACCTGCAGACGGATGCGTGCCTGATCTTTCGGTACAACCGGGAAGAAGAAGCCGATGCAGTAAATGCCTTCTTCCATCAGACGTGCAGACATCTGCTGTGACAGTTTTGCATCGTATAACATTACAGGCACGATTGGATGGGTGCCCGGTAATATGTCAAATCCTGCAGCGGTCATGCCGGCTCTGAAATATTCGGTATTCTCGGTCAGTCTGTCGCGCAGCTCGGTTGAACTGCTCAGCATCTCGAATACCTTGAGACCGGCGGCAACAAGCGGTGGTGGCAGTGAATTGGAAAACAGATAAGGTCGCGAGCGCTGTCTCAGCAGTTCGATGATTTCCCGACGTCCCGTGGTGAACCCGCCTGCACCGCCACCCAGTGCCTTGCCCAGTGTCGATGTGAAGATATCGATACGGTCCATCACACCGCAGTGTTCTGCAGAACCTCGACCGGTCTTGCCGAGGAAGCCGGTAGCGTGGCAGTCATCGATCATGACCATCGCATCATAGCGATCGGCCAGATCACAGATCTGATCGAGTTTGGCAATGTAGCCATCCATCGAAAACACACCGTCGGTTGCGATCAGTCTGATGTTGCAATCCTGTGTGTTTTTCAGACACTGCTCCAGTTCATCCATGTCACTGTTGGCATAGCGGTGCCGCTGCGCCTTGCTCAGACGAATGCCGTCGATAATCGATGCATGGTTGAGGCTGTCGGAGATGACAGCATCTTCCGGCCCCAGAATGGTTTCGAACAGTCCACCGTTGGCATCGAAACAGGAGTTGTAGAGGATAGTGTCCTCGGTACCGAAAAAAGCCGATACAGCCGATTCCAGAGACTTGTGCAGTTCCTGTGTTCCACAGATGAAACGCACCGATGCCAGACCAAATCCGTAATCATCCAGTGCCTGGTGCGCTGCAGCGATAACCTCGGGGTGATCGGCCAGTCCCAGGTAATTGTTTGCACAGAAGTTGAGGACATCTCGCCCGGCGGCATTGATGTCAACACGCTGTGGCGTGGTAATGATGCGCTCGGTCTTGTACAGGCCGGCCTGTTGAATGTCGTCAATGACGTCGCGGTAGTGATCCAGATTCTGTTTCATCGGCTATCCACTTTGGTGAACTGCTGAGCAGTCCGTTAATGTCTTCAGTCCCAGTTACAGACCACTTTGCCACAAAGACCCTGGTCCATCAGGTCAAATCCGGTCTGGAACTCATCGATGCTGATATTGTGTGTCATGGCTTTCTCAAGAGGGAAGCCGCCTAGCACCATCTGTGTCATCTTGTACCAGGTCTCGTACATCAGTCTGCCGTAGATGCCATGCAATTCCAGGCCCTTGAAGATGATCTGGTTCCAGTCGATCTGTGTGGTCTGTGGCAGTATGCCCAGCAGGGCTATCTTGCCACCGGGATACATGTGCTCGAGCATGTCCTCGAAGGCGATGCCATTGCCGGACATTTCCAGCCCGACATCATAACCCTCCATGCCCATCTCGCGAGTCACCTCATCAATTGATTGCCGTGTCACGTTGATGGTGCGGTTGGCGCCCATCTTCTTGGCCAGATCGAGCCGGTAATCATTGACATCGGTGACCACCACATTGCGGGCACCGACGTGGCGGCAGATGCCTGCTGCAATGATGCCGATGGGTCCAGCACCGGTTATCAGCACATCCTCGCCAACCAGATCGAATTTCAGGGCACAATGCGCGGCGTTGCCGAATGGGTCGAAAAAGGCTGCCAGCTGTGGTGAAATCTCCTCGGGAATGCGCCAGAGGTTGTTTGCCGGCACGACGACATACTCCGCAAATGCACCGTTGCGATTGACGCCGATACCCACCGTGTTTGGACACAGATGTGCCTTGCCACGCTTGCAGTTTCGGCAGACCCCACACACCACATGGCCTTCGGCCGATACACGCTCACCGATGTCATAGCCATGCACACCGGGCCCAGTGGCCACAATGCGGCCGACGAATTCATGACCGATCACCAGACCTGGGTTGATATTCTGCTGTGCCCAGTCATCCCACTTGTAGATGTGCAGGTCCGTGCCACAGATTGCAGTATGCTCGACCTTGATCATCACATCGTTGTGGGCCACATCGGGAAGTGGTACATCCTGCATCCAGATACCGGGTGCGGCATCGCGCTTCACCAGCGCTCGCATGGTTTGTGTTGTCACGGTTCAGATTCGCTGAAAAACTGGAGGCAGATTATAGATCAGAACGGGCATCTGCGCATAGACATGATGCCTGCCAGGGGGCTCACTTAGTCGAGTCGAGATGATCAATCAGCATGGGCAGGATCTGACCAGCAGGATTGTGAAACAGGTAATCAGCAAGCATGGACAGCGGCGTGTGCTGCGGATTGATCTCGACAATGCAGGCGCCCTGCTGGCGCGCCATGGTCGCCAGTGAGGCGGCCGGTTCCACCACGGCCGATGTGCCGATCGAAAAGAACACTTCGCAATTGAGACTGCTGGCCACGGCATGATCCAGAGTCATGCGGTCGAGCGCCTCTCCGAACCAGACGACATCAGGTCGGGCCAGGCCATCGGGGTGGTGTGGTGAAGCCGGTGGCGGCCCCTGATCAAAGGTACCATTCGGACACCAGAATTCCCGATCGATGAGTTTGTGCGTCTTGTGGCATTTGCTGCGCATGATATTGCCATGCAGTTCAATCAGGTTTTCAGTACCGGCGACCTGATGCAGGCCATCCACATTCTGTGTCACCAGCATCATCGATTCGACATGTTTTTCCAGACTGGCAAGGGCGATGTGTGCTGGATTGGGTGCTGATTCGGCAATCTGCTGGCGGCGCCACTGGTACCATGACCAGACCCGCTCGGGGTGCTGGATGAAGGCCGATTCTGTCGCCAGCTCGTGCGGACTGAAGCGTGACCAGATACTGTCATCATCACCACGAAAGGTTGCGATACCACTTTCGGCAGAGACACCGGCACCGGTCATGACCATGACACGCCTGAACGAGCGCAGCAGATGACAGAGCTCATCTAGTTTTGATTGATCAATTTCCGGTGCCATTCTGCCGTGTCCTGATTGGATCAAGTCATTCAGCGGCCAGAAAAGCTGGCCTTGCGCTTCTCGAGAAAGGCCTGTGTGCCTTCCTTCATATCCTCGGTTGCGCAACACAGACCAAACAGCTGAGCTTCATAATCCAGCCCGCTCTCCAGAGATGTATCGGCCCCGAGATTGATCGCCTGAATGATGTTTCGCATGGCCAGTGGTGCTGAACGGGCCAGTCGTGAAGCGAGTTGGGCTACGTCGTCAGTCAGTTCATCCTGCGGCACGGTACGACTGAGCAGTCCCAGTCGGCATGCCTCTGTGGCATCGAGTTGTCTGCCTGTCAGGGTCAATTCCAGCGCTGCAGAACGGCCAACCAGGCGGGACAGACGCTGTGTGCCTCCGAATCCAGGCATGATGCCCAGTGAAATTTCGGGCAGACCCAGACGTGCTGTGTCACTGCCGATTCTCAGGGTGCAAGCCATCGCCAGTTCACATCCGCCACCGAGTGCATAGCCGTTGATTGCTGCGATGACTGGTTTGCCAAGATTCTCGATTCGCGACATCAGGGCCTGGCCATGCCGTGCGAAATCCCTGGCCAGCATGGGCGACAGGGTATTGATCTCGCTGATATCGGCACCTGCAACAAAGGCCTTGTCGCCACTGCCGGTCAGAATCACGACACGGGTGTTTTGATCTTCAGCGAGCTGGGCGAAGGCATCGTGCAATTCATCGATGACCTGCCGGTTGAGGGCATTCAGTTTTTCCGGACGGTTGATGGTAATGGTACAGATGCCACCATCATGGGTAAGCATGATGCACGGATTAGAGCTCATGTTGAGTATCGCCTGATTTATCTACCAGGCGACATTCTACAATTGTTTCAGCGGCGAGGTCGAACGATCGGACTGATTCAGGCGCAAAAGAACCGGCGCTAGTGCCGGTTCGTCGTCTGGTTTGAGAATGCAGTCACTCGCTGCCAACTGGATCAGGCTTCCCGAATGCTCTTGCTGAGTCCATCGTTGACCTGATACTCCTGTGAGGTGACATAGGCTTCCATCTGCTGCAGTCTGGCCTCCAGCTCATCCATCTTGTAACCGACTGAACGGTAGGTGGGCGAGGGTGAGGTATTGGCCTTGTGCCAGAATGCCTCATGCTCCTGGCTGGTGAACCGGTTTGTCGGCGCTTCGGGCAGAACGAAAGTGGCGATCAGGTAGCCAATGACCATCAATGGCATCAGTGGTGACAGTAGCGGAATGAGTACCAGCAGGCGTACCCAGAACAAAGAGACGCCCAGGTATTCCGCCAATCCGGCACAGACACCGGCAATCCAGCCACGTCGGCGATTCCGGTACCAGCGTCGTTCCTGCATCGGTTGAACGTACTGTGTCATTGTGTCTTCCTCCAGCCTGGTGAATCGGCATCCAGAATGCATTCGAGCGTGCGAATGCGTTCTTCCATCGTGCGAGTGCTTTTCCAGGTGGTCGTCAGTTTGGTTTCATCTTCAGGTGTCAGACCCCTGTTGGAGCGTGCCTTGGTGATGTAATGGCTGATGATCCAGATCGGGGCGACCACCGCCAGAAACAGAATGCCCCAGACTTCCAGTACGGTGCCCATTATTTGTCTCCTGCGACCAGTTTGACCTTCGATTTCATGGCTTCCAGTTCAGCCGTGATCTCTTCATCGTGCTGCAGCTCACTGAATTCATCATTCAGACTCCTGTTGTTACCGAAATCCATGGCTTCAACGCGTGATTCAACTTCCTCGATCTTCTGTTCAGCTGTATCGAAGCGCAGCAGTACATCATCGATTTTTGTGTTGTGAATCTGGGCCTTGGTCTTCAGCTGTGTCTGTGCCGTCTTGTGTCGCACGGCCAGTGCATGCTGCCGCTTTTTTGCATCAATGATCTTGGCTTCCAGTTTGCCGATGTCATGCTGGAACTTTTCCAGCTGTGTCTCGATGGCTTCAAGTTCAGTCTGGAGGCTGTCCCGGCGCTGCTCCGCCTTTTTCTTCTCGACCAGAGCGGCACGGGCCAGGTCTTCGCGTTTCTTGTCGAGCGCCAGTTGAGCCTTGGCTTTCCAGTCATCTACCGATTCAGTGGCCTGCTTCAGGTGACGTTCGCGTTCTTTCTTGTCTGCAATTGACTTGGCTGTGGTGGACCGGACTTCAACCAGTGTGTCTTCCATTTCCTGAATAATGAGACGTGAGATCTTCTCCGGATTCTCTGCTTTTTCAAGCATGGCATTGATATTCGAATTGATAATGTCACTCAATCTTGAAAATACACTCATTAGGGACTCCTGTGTTGTAATAACTGTTCTGCTTCCTGTGTATACAAGATTCGTGCCAGTTTTTTCAAAAACAGATATCTTTCTGATTTTATGGGAAATATTATTGATCCAGTATTGTCCTGTCGGGAACTTTCAAGACACTGATGGTCAAACTCACCAGACTGGGTGGTGAGTTTCGCCATCTGGCCAGGTCTGAGCGGAGACGGGTCTCTGAACGGGTGTTGTTCAGGGCAGATTCATCAAGCGAGAATACAATCGTACTGCGACCTGGATCAGCAATGCAGGCCGTAGCAGTAGCAGGATGAGCATGCTTCATGCCTGGACATGTCTTTGCTCTGGCTCAATTTCCGATTCATTTTTGCACAATCGGCATTGCGATTTTTCGGTGGATGACTAGAATAGCTGTCCAGTTTGATCTGATCGACACATCCATGTGCGTTGTGACTGTTGCAACCCATGGGTTCGACAAGAACATGTTTCCATGATGGAAATGGAGGAATTTGATGAATTTTAAAACAATGTTGGTGGCCCTGCTGTTGCTGGCCACTGGCTCAGCAGTGAGTCAGGATACAAGCAGTGACAAGGGCAAGCTGAGCTATGCAGTCGGCTACCAGATTGGTACGGATCCACGATTCAGGGATCTTGACCTGGATGTTGAAACTGTCATGAATGCCATTCGTGATGGTCTTGCTGAACGTGATCCATCAGTACCGGAAGAAGAAATGGTGACCATACTGCAGACCATGGCAGAGGAGATCCGTGCCGAACAGATCGAGAAGTTCAATTCCCTGGCGGATGAAAACGCCGCCAAGAGTGAAACCTTCCTCAGCACGAACAGAAACAAGGACAGCATCGTGGTCCTGCCCAGTGGTGTCCAGTATCGCGTGATCGAGAGTGGAACCGGCGCACGCCCCACCATGGAAAGCGAAGTCACGGTGCATTACCGCAGTATGACCATGGATGGACGCGAGTTCGATTCATCGTTCATTCGTGGTGAGCCGGTCACCTTCACTGTAAACCGCGTGATCAAGGGATGGCAGGAAGTACTGCCACTGATGAAAGCCGGTGCACGCTGGGAAGTGTTTGTTCCGTCTGACCTTGCATTCGGTCGTCGTGGACAGCCACCTGTAGGACCGAATGAAGTGGTGATCTACAACCTGAATCTGGTTGAAATCAAGTCCTGATCAACCGAAACGCTGGAGAGTCAGCCTGACTGGCTCTCCATCAACGACTTTTCCAGAGCTTCGATTTCCTGCATGGCCGATTCCATGTTGGCCTTGATCTCATTGATCAGCTTGAGTGATTCATGCACGAATTCCGGTGCTGGCGTATCTGCCGGATTATTCTGCGACAGCCAGTCCTGACCTTGTGCAATAAGACCAGCATCATCATCCGGAACGAACTGTGACAGGTAGACGAATCCATGAATCAGTCCATGACGCACATCGGGTCTGAGCTGGCCCAGTTGTTCGAAAACCGTGAGAATGGCTTCGCGGATACGTTCCTTGTCGTGCGGCAGGCAGGAGATCGGATGGCCGTAGAGTCCGCTGTCAGTCTGGTTGAGAATATTCCCGTATTCACTGACAATACGTGTTGCGATAGTAAGCATCCACCCACCCTGGAAAGAATGATGGGACTGAATTATACGTTAATTTCGCCAGTGTGTCGTTCCAGGGACGGTCATCACACGGCACTGGAGTCAGATTGAGTCATTCACAGCAACAAACCAGCCGGAACCTGATTTCCTCACCCTGCATCGGAGTCTGTACACTGTCTGACGATGACCATTGCCAGGGGTGCCTGAGGACAGTGGATGAGATCCTCAACTGGATCGCCTATACAGATCAGCAACGATCCGACATCATGCGCCAGTTGCCGGACAGAAGACGGGCACAGTCATCACTGACAGACGAAGCCGGTTGAAGCGCCATCGGCTGCTTCCTGTAGTGATCGGTGATTCTTGTCTCAAATGTGACAATTCATTACGATTTCAACAATTCCACGCCAATTCACACACTTCCTTCGGGTAAACGTGTATCCTAAACCAGAAGCAATGACGACGAATCAGACGTGTTAAGACTGTACACCCGTATCAGGGCCATGATGGGTCATCCCGAGTCCATGCTCCTGGCCGGTATAGATTGTGAAACAGCAGATCAGACCAGCATTGGGCTGAACAAGGCCAATTACTGGTACAGAAAGGCTGTTGAGCATGGAATAACCGCTGCCAAATGGCATCTGGGGGTAAATTACCTCGGTGTAAAGGGGGGTGAGCGTAACACCGATGAGGCTGTCAGATTACTGACTGACGCGGCCAGTGAAGATCATGAAATGGCCATGTGGACACTGGGCATGCTCTACCTGAAGGGCGCTGGTCTGGTCGACAAGGATGCTCACCGTGGTCTCGAGTTGCTGGAGCAGGCTGCAGAAAAGGGACATGCCAGATCGTGTGAACACCTGGCCGAGATTTTCTCAGAGGGTCTGCACGGTTTCGATGTTGACCATGAACGTGCTGACAAATGGGCCCGTATGGTCGAAGAGCTCGACCAGTCCGAAGATGCAGTCAATACGGTGTCGGCCTGAACCCGGGGACGAGGCCATGTCTCTGACTGAACACTCCACAGTGGATAACGTATCCCTGATCGATCATATCGTAAGGCAGTGCGAACCACTGGATGAGTCTGCCTCGAGAACTGACGACAGTGCCTCATCTGCAACACCGGCGGCCGTTTTCATTCCACTGGTTGCACGCCAGTCTGACTGGACCATGATCCTGACCCAGCGCAGTGCTAAACTCAAGCACCATGGGGGTCAGATCAGCTTCCCGGGTGGACGTGCGGATCCGGGTGATCGCAATCTGCTGGAAACCGCAATACGTGAAACCGTCGAAGAGATCGGTGTTGAACGATCAGCACTGACGCCGCTGGCAAGTCTTCCAAACTTTCTGACCATGAGCGGGTTTTCCGTAACACCGGTCATTGGCACGGTCGATCCTGACCACCGAATCGACATGAATCGGGACGAGGTGGATGCCGTATTCGAGGTGCCGGTCAGGCACGTGCTCGACGCACGTAATGTTCAGGCCCGCGAGGCGTTCTACCAGGGCAAGCCACGAACCTATCATCTGATTCAGTACGAACAGCACAGGATCTGGGGGGTTACTGCACAGATCCTCTTGAAACTGGGAACGGTACTGGGTGAAAATTGGCAGACTTGACCGTTCACTGACCTGCGTCAGACCTGCAGCAGATACATAAAGGATTGCGAACACATGTTGAAACCTGAAACGCTGGATGCAGCACTGGAGTCTGTGCATACCCGGTTCGAGTTACGCGATGAAGTGTTGCACAAGGAACTGGAAAGTCTCAGTCACAATATCGAGGGTCAGTCCACCAGTGATCAGCTGGCACGATACGGTGTCAAGCTCAGGTTGATCTGTGAGCGTGACATGTCGGATCGGGCCCAGATTATCTGGTCCAGCCTGCGTCGCGCGCATGAAAAGTCCGGCGAAGGCAAGGGTGTGGATCTGCTCAATGACCTGATTGCCCAGACCAAGGAGCTGATGCGTCAGGAGAGCATCAGGCTTGCCGGTACCCTGTCATCGTACAGAAAATACATTACGCCCCTGATGTCTGGTTCAAGACGCAAGGACGCCGAGTGGCTGACCAAGATTCGACGCATGGCGATGGAAAAATTCCAGTCAGATATGGAGAAATACGCCACCGGAAAATAATCTTCCGGATATCATTACCGCATCACCAGGTATAGCGCGCGGTGTACATAACGACCTTTTCCTTCTCAGGCTCCACTTCGGCCAGAAATTCGATGGTAGATGCATCCTTGCGCTGATGCGGATCTGACTGCCTGATCAACTGCCAGTTGGACCAGCGATAAAGCGATTCTCGGATCAGGATGTCTACCGATTCCTCTTTCTGGTTTCGGATCCTGATCTCGATGGTCTCTTCCATCCAGCGCTGCTTTGAATCCCACTTGAAATCAGCCTGCTTGCGCTCGCCGACAACATCAAAGGCATTGCCGAGCTTGATGCTGATCTCTTCATTTCTCGGGGTATGGTCCAGCACATCCTCACCGATGAATTCCAGGTTGCCATCATCGGGGTTCTGTTGAGAGACGCGTATCCTGCCTGCAGGCATGGGAACACCCAGTCCATTCAGCTTGTCGTTCCTGAATTCCAGGAACACCTTGACATCACCCTTGTTCGGGTAGGGATTGTTACTTCCGGTGGTCGGGCCGCTGCCGTAGCCCCAGCTCGAGAAGCCGGCGTCGAATATCAGTGTCTTGTTGACATCCACGCCCAGTACCGCGGGAAACAGCTCGAGCTGCTTGATTGAACGGTCGGGCAGGGTGGCCGGGCGCCCCAGCGTGTACAGGTGATACTCGAACAGTTCCTGTTCAGTGAAGCCTGCATCGGCTTCCTCCAGTGTCGAACTCATGGCAGCACGAACCATGACACGGTCATCGTACTGTGGCTGTGCCCGATTGACGTCACCGGCGATCAGTTTCAGTCTGGCATCTTCGAAAGTGCCTCCGGACTGATTGACAATCGTGACCCAGGAATTCAGATCCAGCTTGTTGTCTTTCTCGTGATAAATGAGGTTGTAATCGGACCACCAGGTCATGCCCTTGGTTTCATAACTGACCTGAATGTCATGATCTCCGGACTTTTTGGTACTCACCAGCCAGTCCAGTGTTGGTCGTGTGATCAGACCGTCGGGCAAGGCCGGAAAGACGATATTCCTGGCCCGGGTGTCAATGCTCAGCATCTGGCCATCTTCCAGCTGAAGGATAACGTCATTGCCGTTGCTGGCCATCAGCCGTCCCTCGATCAGGTTGAAGGTTTCGCCCATGATCTGCTGAATGGTGATGGTTTGTCCAAGATAGCGCTCCAGCATGCGTGATGTGCCCACCAGGTCATACTGGTAGTTCTGTTCAAGCACCTTGGTGTTCTCGGGGTGATCAAGCGACTTGAATGACACCGTGGTCGGGTCGATGCCGGCAGCAACATCGGTGAATTTCTGGTTAGATGTACCCTTTGGCAATGTCATTGGTGCAATGCTGCGAATCATTGCATAGCCTGGAATGTTGACCCTGGCATTGGGGTTGCTCACCTGGGCCTCGAACATGGCCGGATTGATGGCACCCGGGGTCGCCTTGCTGTAGATGGTGATGTTGTGCTGGGTCATTTCAGATGCTCCCGTGGCCTGGGCAGACAGAATGAGGATGCTTGAAATCAGTGCGGTCGCCTTCATATGATTGAGTTCCTAGGTATCGTTGCAGTCATTAATCGTGTTAACGAAACAACGCATCAAACAGGTCTTTTCTCTGCATCCGGGTTACGTGTTTCTAGTCTGGAGTATAGCAAGTGCATCCGCACCGAGTCATGGATCCGGTCACAGCCTGATTGCAGAAGGTGGCTGGATACGGCATATGCCACCCACAGCTCACATGCAGGCCGGTTATGCCGTCATCAGCAATACGGGTGATCAGGATGAGGTGATCGTCAGCGTCAGCTCGGATGCCTTCGGACTGGTCGAGATTCACCAGACTATCGAGATCGACGGCCGTTACCGAATGCGAGAAGTACCGCAGCTGAATATTCCGGCCGGAGGACATGTCAGACTGGAGCCTGGCGGCATGCACCTGATGCTGATGCAGCGTCAGCTGGCGCTGCAACTGGGCGATTCGGTGAGGTTCACGCTCACCACGGCGTCCGGTCAGTCTCTCGAGGCCAGTTTCAGTGTTCAGCAGACTGGCCCGGAAGAGTATTCCGATTGAATAACCATTGCCTCGGTGTGCAAATGTACTCTGAGATGGCAGAATAAACCGGTTTCAGGCCTTTCGTCACAGGACGTCATGTTCAGAATCAGCTCTAATGACAGGCTATGCTGCCAGGTCCAGATCAGTTGCCGGCCACCTTTGCCGAGAGCGCAGGCTTTCTCAATCGCCTGATGCGGGGCCTGTTCCTGTGTCTGCTGTGTATTCTCGCCTTCGAATCCAGAGCCGATCATGGCACTGATGAAGCCGATTCAACACCGGCCATACTCGATGACAGTTATGTGCTTTCGCTCAGCGCAGATGGCTCGCAACTGACGACTGCCTTCTGTTTCCATACCCAGCTGAACATCCTGCGACCGTATGCCGCAGACACGGAATTGCCTGTGTCATCGGTTGAGCTTTACGGCAATCAGAGCAGTGGTGTTCATGCACTGAACGTCAGCGATGGTGAGATCATATTGCCCGATGGAGTGAGCGCCGGTTGTGTGCGCTGGCTCTCTGACATGACGGCGGTTGAAGCCAGTCGCTATCAGCAGGCCATTTCGCCAGTGATCCGGATGATTTCGATTCGAGACTGGCTGTGGCTGCCGGACAATCATGGTGAGAGACCCGGTGGAAACGCGCCACGAGTGACGGTCAGGCGGCAACAGGGACAATCGGTCTCTGCACCCTGGCTGCGTATCGAGAGTCAGCCTGCGCAGGAAGTCTTCCAGTTACCAAGTGAGTTCAACGGCAGACGTGGCTTCATCATCATTGGCAAATTCATGCAGCAGCAGATTGATGGTCTGCTTGCCAACGGGGGGGCGATTGATCTGGCCATACTCGAATCGAAAGATGCTGCGCAGCCTACATCCGATGTGATCAGGGGCTGGCTTCAGCATCATGTGTCCAATGCGTCGCTGGCATTCGATTACCTGCCTGTTGATCGCCTGCAGGTGATCGCACTGCCGATTAACCGGTTCGTGCGACCATCGAGTGAGAATCGCGGTTTTGTCAGCCCAGTGCCATGGGCAGAGGTGTTGCGCGGTGGCGGAACCGGCATCATTGCGGTGCTGGACAGCAGTCGGCCTCTAGCGGACTTTCAGCATGACTGGACACTGACACATGAGCTCAGTCACTTGCTGCACCCGGTCCTGCACGGCAGTGATCGTTGGCTTTATGAAGGCATTGGTACCTACTACCAGAATGTGCTCAGATCGCGCTCGGGAGACATTTCCGAATGGCAGGCCTGGCAGAAGCTGCATGAAGGCCTTGGACGCGGCCAGCGTGCCACAATCGAGGGCACTACCCTTAGTCAGCGGGGCAGGGGAAGACGATCGTTCATGCGCATCTACTGGACCGGTGTCGTGCTTGCACTGGAGATTGATCTCAGGCTGCGACGTGAATCCGGAAACACGATGTCACTGGATGATGTGCTCAGAGGATTTTCTCTGTGTTGCCTCGAGGATCAGACAGTCTGGGAAGGCATGCGCTTCATGAAGGAACTGGATCGCATCAGTGGCAGTGATTATTTCAGTGCCGGCTATTCAGCCATGAAACAGGCCACATCATTTCCGGATTATTCCGCGCTTTACGAAGTGCTTGGTATCACCATCGACGAGGGCAGGGTACAGCTGGATGAAGCAGAGCCCTATGCCACACGTCGGCAATGGATCATGTCTCAGCCACACTCTGACTGACTTTCACTGGCAGAGTGAACCACAATGTGGCGCCTGGCCGACTTGGCTTCGTAACAGGCCTTGTCAGCACATTTGAGCATCTCGCCTATCGTCTGCGGCGAGTCAGTATCGGGTTTGAAATAAATTCCGATACTGGCGCCCACGGAAAACTGCTGCCCGTCCCAGTCGAGCGTGTAATTCCCCAGATCACTCAGTATGCGTTCCGAGATCTGCCTGACGGTCGCGATATCCTTGCTGTGCAATAACAGACAGAATTCATCCCCGCCGAGTCTGGCCACCAGATCGTCTTCCCGAATATTATTCTTGATCAGTGCAGCCACTTCAGTCAGCAGTGCATCTCCGGCGGCGTGGCCACCCAGGTCGTTGACTTGCTTGAACTCGTCCAGATCGATCAGGCAGACGGCGAGTTGTTCAGCCTTGTCAATGGAATCCTGCAATTCGGTAAACAGTGCTCGGCGGTTGGGAATATTGGTGAGATCATCGATGTAGGCTTGCCGCGTCAATCGACGTCGGAGGATTTCGGCGTCAGAGATGTTTCGCACAATACCGCGATAACCACTGAAGTTGCCAGTACTGTCAAAGATCGGCTTGCCGTTGTTTTCCAGTGTCATGTTGTGATCGGCGTCGACACGCCAGAACATGCGTACACCGTCAAACGGTTGCTGCTGTTTGAGTATGTCGAACTGTTCGATGGCAGCATCGGTTAGAGGATGAAACATCTCATAGAGCTCCAGAGGCGTCTTGCCGAGTGCCTGTTCGACCGGCATGTCGTACATCTTCTCGAAGCCGTGGGACATGAAGATGAGCCTGTGTTCCGCATCGGTTTCCCAGTACCAGTCGGCTGCCAGTCTGGTGAAGTCGAGCAGGCGCTGCTGTTCCTCGATCAGTTCCGTATTCATTTCCGATCGCTGCTGGTCTGTCTGCAGCAGCAGCTTCGAGTAAGCGGTGATGCCGCGCCGATAGATCACGGCCAGCGCACCTGCAATGATACAGAACACAAGCGGAACCCGATCGATAGCACCCTGAACCCATGCAGGATCAGGCTGGATCGGGAAATTCATGCCGCTGTCCCTGATCAGATGGATTACTCCGATCTGCAGCACCGAGAACAGGGACCAGAAAACGGCCGCACGGGCCGATTCGATCAGGCCGGCCATGAGAACGAGCACAGGCAGTGCAATATTCACACCGATGAGCTGGCCACCCGACATCAGGTTCATCGAAGTCGCCATCGCGAACAGCAGGATCATCAGCCAGCGTGCACGGGTGCGCATGCGAACATCGATCAGGCTGTTCACGAATATGCCCATGCTGCCCATCAGAAGGATGACACCGGTGATGGTGGTGCCACGAAAAAGTTCCACGATGGCAAGTATCAGGAACATGATGCCGACGATCAGCGTAAAGCTGTTGATCAGCTGTTTCCTGAGTTTTATGTCGGCCAGTTTCCAGACCTTGTCAGGAGATGACAGTTTGTCAAATTCTCCCATCTGTGAATGTCTCCCCGGCAACTGCATTCCATTTGCAGTGACCGATTACCACCATTGCCGAATCAAAATAGCATGCATTTGCTTGAGATAAGTCACCGAAGCGACTGTTTTACAAATGGTTTGCATTCAATTCAGAGCTTGAATTTCGCTCAGGAACGGCTTCAGATCGGGACAGGTCAGCCAGTACAGAGGAGTATTTGTGATACCTGGAATCAGGTTCGTGTGGTGCAGAAACGGTACACCCCGCCGCTTGTAGAAAACGGCAGGGTGTGTTGATCATTCTGAGTTGTCACCAATCAGGTGAGCTTGAATGAACCCTTCATGACGGCGAAGTGGCCCGGAAATGTGCAGACAAATGTGTAATCACCATCGCTGCTCATGCCGGCTGTCTCGAAGGTGACCGAGGTGGTTTCGCCGCCACCGATGACCTTGGTCATGGCCAGCACACGATCATCGCCTGGCTTGACGTAATCATTGTCCAGGCCGGCGGGCCAGCCGTCGTTCAGCACAGCCTGCATTTCCGATGTCTTCACCAGAACCCAGTTGTGTCCCATCACATTGGCAGCCATCGTGCCGCTATGTGTCAGGGTGACGGTGATGCTGGTGCAGCTTGCCGGTGCCGACATGGCGGTTGTATCAAACTGCATGGCATCGTTGGAATCGATGGTCAGTTCGCAGTCAGCATGGGCCGTGGCACTCAACATCAGAACCAGCAGTAAAGTGATCAGTGTTTTCATTCATGTTCTCCGTGTGACGTTTCATATCGCCAGCAACTCAATGTGGTCGTGTCAGAGCACAGTATAGCGCGCTGACAGACATAAATCGCTTGATCAGAATCAATTCTGAGGCGGCCAAAAGTGATAGTCGTCAGGGTATCGACTGTGGTAAAATAACGGCTTAAATTCGATTAAAATTCGCCTCAGGCCCATACGCTGATTTTACCAACATCCTGCCGATGGTGTGCCCGTTATGCCAGTTTCAGGTTCACAGCCATGATTCAACGCCTCGAGGATCCTGCAAGTCACTGAAATATGAGAAAAAACTAGAATGGTCGATCTCGCTAAAGAACTGCTCACCGTCAATCTCGAAGATGAAATGAAGCAGTCCTATCTGGACTACTCCATGAGTGTGATCGTCGGACGTGCGCTGCCCGATGTCAGGGACGGTCTGAAACCCGTACACCGACGTGTGCTTTTCGCCATGTCCGAGCTCAATAACGACTGGAACAAGCCCTACAAGAAGTCGGCTCGTGTGGTCGGTGATGTGATTGGTAAGTACCATCCTCACGGTGACTCTGCGGTGTACGACACGATGGTTCGAATGGCGCAGCCGTTCGCCATGCGTGCCATGCTAATCGACGGTCAGGGTAACTTCGGTTCCGTCGACGGTGATGCACCAGCGGCCATGCGATACACCGAAGTGCGCATGTCGAAACTGGCACACGAGTTACTGCGAGATCTTGAAAAACAGACAGTCGACTTCGTACCCAATTACGATGAATCGGAACATGAGCCCAGGGTATTGCCCACGCGTGTTCCGAATCTGCTGGTCAATGGGTCTTCCGGCATTGCCGTGGGCATGGCCACCAATATACCGCCGCACAATCTGCAGGAAGTGATCTCCGCTGTGATTGCCCTGATCGAGAACCCAGAGATCGATCTGGACGGGCTGATGGAACACATCAAGGGTCCGGACCTGCCCACTGCTGCGATCATCAACGGTTCCGACGGCATACGTGAAGCCTATGAGACCGGTCGTGGCAGGATCTATATCCGCTCGCGAACCGAAATCGAAGTGGATGAGCGTTCCGGAAAGCAATCCATCATCGTCACCGAGCTGCCCTATCAGGTCAACAAGGCCCGTCTGATGGAAAAGATCGCCGAGCTGGTGAAGGAGAAAAAACTCGAGGGCATCACGGAACTGCGTGATGAATCAGACAAGGACGGCATGCGCATGGTGATCGAGCTGCGCAGGGGAGAGGTGGCTGAAGTCATACTCAACAACCTGTTCCAGCACACCCAGATGCAGTCGGTGTTCGGTATCAATATGGTAGCACTGGTCGATTCACGCCCCAGGCTGCTCAACCTGAAGGAAATTCTCGAGGCATTCGTGCGTCACCGCCGTGAAGTGGTGACACGCAGGACAGTGTTTGAACTGGGCAAGGCAAGAGACAGGGCACATACGCTGGAAGGCCTGACCATCGCACTGGCGAATATCGATGCCGTGATCGAAATGATCAAGACCTCGGAGAATCCCGCCGTAGCTCGAGAGCGTCTGCTGGGAACCCGCTGGGAGCCTGGCATGGTCAAGGCCCTGCTGGCGAAGACTGGCGCCAATGCCTCGCGCCCGGAAGGCCTAGATGACAGTATTGGTCTGCATGATGACGGCTATCAGCTTTCGTCAGTTCAGGCCCAGGCAATTCTCGAACTGCGCCTGCATCGCCTGACGGGGCTGGAGCAGGACAAGCTGGTCGAGGAATACGAGGCCATCCTTGAAACCATCGCCGAACTACTGGATATCCTCTCCGACCCTGACAAGCTGCTCAGTGTGATTCGTGAGGAACTTGAAGCCACTGCCGAGGAGTTTGGTGACGAGCGCCGCACTACCATCAATGAGAATTTTGCCGGACTCAGTCTGGAAGACCTGATCAACGAGGAAGACGTGGTAGTAACCCTGTCGCATTCGGGTTACGCCAAGTCTCAGCCGCTGGATGCCTATAGAGCACAACGTCGAGGCGGCAAGGGGCTCTCTGCCACCAAGATGAAGCAAGAGGATTTCATCGACAAGCTCTGGGTGGCCAACACCCACGACACGCTGCTGTGTTTCACCAGTCGAGGCAAGGTCTACTGGATGAAGGTATACGAGCTGCCATCGGCATCACGTGTCTCGCGTGGCAAACCGATCGTGAATCTGCTGCCGCTTGAAGAAGATGAGCGGGTCAACGCGGTGCTGCCGGTTCGTGACTTTCCTGAAAATGCCTACGCCTTCTTTGCCACCAGCAAGGGTCTGGTAAAGAAAACAGCGCTGGCTGCCTATTCCAGACCGCGTGCCAATGGCATTCTCGCCATTGATCTGGTTGAGGATGACGTACTGGTAGACGTGGCCATTACCCATGGTGACAGGGATATCCTGCTGTTCTCCAGCGATGGCAAATCGGTTCGATTCAGTGAATCCGATGTCCGTGAAATGGGACGCGTTACCCGTGGCGTACGGGGCATACGACTGAAGGACGATGCGTTGCTGGTCTCGATGATCGTCGCCGACGAGGGGCATGTACTGACCTGTACCGAGAATGGTTATGGCAAGCGCACCGAGATTGATCAGTACCCGGTTCACAAGCGTGGTGGTCAGGGCGTGATCTCGATCCAGACTACGGAACGAAACGGTGACTGTGTCGGAGCACTGCAGGTGTCAGATGATGATGAGATCATGCTGATCAGTGATTGCGGAACGCTGGTTCGAACGCGTATCAACGAAGTCTCGACACTGGGCCGGAACACGCAGGGTGTGACACTGATTCGTGTCGGTGATGATGAGAAGGTTGTGGGTATCGCCCAGATCGTCTCCATCGACGATGATGAGGACGAGACAGATACAGACGACGAATAAGTGCGTCTCTCAGGGTAAGTCCTGAGTCGCTTGCGGATCGCTCTGTGACTCATCTGCTGATTCTCTTGAAGGCGGCATAGGTGAGACATAGCCGATGATCAGGATCAGTACACCGACGCCGACAAAGGACACGATTCTTGCGATATTGCCGGTATTGGCCAGATCGATCAGGAACATCTTCAGCAGCGTGATCCCCAGCAGGATCGCGCCGGCAATCCACAACAGCCTGCGGGCTCGATTATGACCAATCCACATCAGAGCCAGCGCGACACTGCTCCACACGATCGATGCCGTGGTCTGCACCAGCGTGGAATTCATCATGGCTGAGTCAGACCACCTGACATCGAAATAGTGATGCATGACTCTTGCGATGATGGCATTGATGGTGATGAATGCGGCCAGTGAAAACAGCAGCGCAGCGGCGCGAGCACTGAAGATGGCCACCGCTCCACCGTATATGGAATTTATTCGCCTGGCCCAGTAGAAACCACAGATGCAGACGATGATCTGGGCAAGATCAACGGGGTGAACTACGGGCAGATACGGCATCAGATCACCCCGACCGTCAAAGGCGATCAGCGAACAGGTCAGTATGAAAAGTGCGGCCAGAACCGGTAACTGAGCATACAGCTGATAAGTGCTGTCGAATTTTCTGACAGGCCATCGTGTGCTGCTGGCAGGCAGCATGCACCACATCAGGCCTGTACAAGGCAGCAGGGCCGCTGTCAGCACCATCAGTGTATCAGGGTCCAGTGTGGTCTCTGAAAGGAACCTGAGGCTGCCACACATCAGTACAAACAGGATCTGCCAGTAGCCCAGCAAATGCCAGATGCTTCGCATCGCAGATGGCCAGGCACTGGCTGCCGTTCTCAGCACAAGAAAATGCACCAGCCAGGCAAACAGCCAGGCCAGCAGTCCGGCATTGGAAAAATAGAACAGGTCACCGGTGGCTGAGATCTCCGTCAGAGTCGCCAGTAGTAGTGATGGCCAGTAGGCAAGCAGTATGAATCGCATGCGTTGCCACTTCAGATACTGACTGACCAGAAGCCAGACGAGAGCGAGCAGGGCAGTGCCACCGACGATGACCTTGACCCAGACAGCGCTGGTCAGCCATACCTGGCTTTCCAGAACAATCGCAATCCAGATCCAGAACCAGGAAATGAACAGCAGTGGCGTGATCACCACTGGTTCCAGTGACCGGTTGACGCTGGATCGCTCATACAGACGCGCCGCTGCAAAACAGGCCAGCGCCAGAATCATGGCGGCGATCACGTTCGGGTTGATGATGACGCTACCCCAGCCCTGATCGCTGGTGATGCTGCTCCATGAATCCAGTGATGGCAGATTGACCAGCTGAGCCACTACCATCAGCAGCAGTGCGAAACAGCGCAGCAACAGCCGGTCCTGGCGAATACCAAGCCAGAGCAGTCCGCAGGCTTCCACTGCCCAGATCACCGATGTCCACTGGTCACTGAATGACAGTGGCACAGCCAGGCTGACCAGAACCAGGCCGATACCCGTGAAGGCATCACACAGTGTTCTCAGATGGTCTGCATCTCGCCGGTAGAGCAGCTGCCTGAGCACCAGATAGACTGTACCGAGAATCAGGGCTCCCAGTGCCGGTCCGTAATTGTAATGACCGGCGATATGGTTCTGGATCAGGAACACGATGGCTGGCAGTCCGAAGGTGATTGAACCGTCCAGAATGCCCCTCAGCCTGGGTGGCTGCAGCAGGGCGAATCGAATAGAGATAAACAGGTAGATCGAGAAGAAAGCTGCAAGAAACAGCTGGCACAGCAGGTATTTATCGACCGTGTAGTTATCGATGCCCCACAGCAGACAGATGCCGAACGTCATCACGAATCCAACCCAGTTGAGCAGTCGCCAGGACTTGAACAGGGCCAGGGTCAGGATGCCGATATTGAGCAACAGGTAGTAGGACAGCAGCAGTTCGATCCGGCCCGACCCGTCAGAAGTCAGCACCGGAGTGAGGAACCCGCCAATACTGGCGAAAACGGCCAGGAACATGGCGTTCTGGATAATGGCCATGATGGCCGCGATCAGGACCACCAGCAGCATCAGGACCAGCGCCATGCTGAGTGGAATCAGCGTGTAGTATTTGGCGGTGGCATAGATGGTGAGGTAAATCACACCAAATCCGCCGCCCTGCAACACCAGCCCGTAATTGAGCTGCCTATGCCTGAGGCGGTAACCAACGAGGATCATGATCAGCCCGGCCAGTCCAACACCGGCCAGTCGAATCTCAATCGGAAACATGTCCTTGTCTGCGGCGTACTTGGCCAGCATGGCCAGGCCAATGAAGGTCACCAGAACGCCGATCATCACGAACGGATTGACGCTGGCCAGCCACCGTTGCAACTGGCCGACAGGACCGTCAGCGGCATCGCTGTACGCGGCTGAAGGTGCCAGAGCCACATTCTGATCCGGTTCATCCGGTATTGCAGGGACAGCCGGTTCGTCCTCATTCAGTGGAACCAGCTCCAGTTCGGGTGAGCCGCTGTCGTATTGCCGGAATTCTGTCAGCAGATCCTCCGATTCGGATTCTGCCATCTGCTGATCTGTTCCGATGGCGGTATCGCTTTCTTCCCAGGCCTGATGAGGCTGACTGTCCTGTCCGGGCAGCTCGGGTGATACAGCCTCATCATGAAACGCCGGTGAGGCGGGTTCTGTAGCGGCATCAGTTGTTTGCTGAACTGCGACTGATGAAGTCGACAGGTGCGATGACAATCTGTTCAGTTGCGCCTTAAGCTCAGTGATCTGCTTGCGCGAATTGATATGGGAGGCAATCAGGCCGCCGATAACGATACCGAGGAGAATACCCTCATCACCGATCGATGCCGCACCGACAATCCCACCAACGATGCCGAAGATGACGATGAGCATCAGGCTCGCCGCTGCCTGGCAGTCGTGTCCATTGGCGTGATGCTGACCGCATGGTTCTGATCGACAAGAATGAAGTGATTGAGTGGTACCGAACTCCAGCCAGGTTCATCAGAAAGCGGTTCCGAGGCAATGATGACTGTCTGCCTGTCCGTGTTCGATGGATCGTCATGCGCCTGCATGCTGCACTGACCATTTTCACAGTGGTATCGGCCACCCTGATGCAGATAAAGAGATTGTGCCGTGTCGAATCCGGGCGTGGCATATCGACAGATCACGGCCTGTTTGCCATCACTCAACACCAGGTTCAGATGCGATGGCTGCTGGCTGCCTGATTCCTCGGCCAGTGTCTCGACCCGGTCAACCGCCTGTTGCATGGCAGCGACCATCTGATCCATACCGGCATCAGGTGCCTTCATGTGCGGGCTGTCCATCAGCAAGGCGAACAGTGCTTCGGTATCGGTGGATCCCTGAATGGCAGAAAAAGCATCATCTGATAATTCTGCCAGCAGTCTCCGCTTGATCGACAGAAATCCGGCCACCTCGCCATTGTGCATGAACGAGAATCGACCGCGTCCGAACGGGTGGCAATTCAACTGGCCTACCGAAAGACCGGATGACGCGGCGCGTACGTGAGCGAGAATGCAGGTACTGCGCGCTACAGGAGCAAGACTGGTCAGATTGAGGCTGTTCCAGGCCGGTGTGACTTCCTTGAACAGCACCGGTTGGGATTGCAGCTCGTGCTCGTACCAGCCAATGCCGAATCCATCGCCATTGAGCGGCTCTATTCGTTCACGGGCGTGGGTGCTCTGATGAATGATGGAATGCTCGGGTTCGACTGCCAGAGCACTGACCGAGATTTCGGGGCCGAGATAGAATGCTAGTCGACACATTGTCCTGATCCCCTCACGGTTTCAGGAATCCGCCGATCATGCTGACATCAGGAAGGCAGGAATTCGCTGATTGTGGTGACCAGTTCCTTGGTCTGGACCGGTTTTGTCAGGTAGCCCTTGGCACCCTGGCGCAAGCCCCAGAGCCGGTCGGTCTCCTGGTTTTTTGTGGTCACCAGTATCACGGGAATATGTGCTGTGCGTTCATCCCGGCTAAGGCTTCGGGTGGCCTGGAAACCGTTGAGATTGGGCATGACGACATCCATCAGGACCAGATCGGGAAGTTCAGCACGTGCTCGTTCCACACCTTCCTTGCCATCTTCGGCTGTGATGGTTTCATGACCCATGCCTTCGATGAGTTGCTGCATGTTGTAGAGTTGCGAAGGCGAATCATCCACGATCAGTACTTTTGCCATTGTTTCCTCGTTTACTGAGTGACCCTGTTGGCTGATTCTAGCAGAGAAAACAGAACAAGAGTATCTATGCATTCACAGTTGTTGACGTGAATATTGCGCCTTCAATCCGCATCTTCACTGTTTTCAGATCTGGATGAAACCAGTTGTTCAAAGTAGTCGATGAACGAAACCGGCAGCTGCAGATTCTGATCCAGGAAATGCATGGTAGCGGCGAGTGCCAGCACTTGCTGCTGCAATGTGCTGAAGCCGTGTCCAGCATCCTCGATTTCAAGCAGCTCCACCTCTCGACCGAGTGCGTTCATCACCATGACGAGACGATGCGAGTGTTCGATTTCGACGCGACGATCCTCGGTGCCGTGAATGAGAAACACCGGGGCCTTGATCTTCTCTGCCAGATACAGCGGTGAGACCGCTTTCATGGAGGCAATGTCTTCATTGGGGTTACCGACGATTGTGTACATCTCCTCGCGCAGGGATTCACTCACACTCCAGTCACTGCTGTTGAACATCAGGGGAATGTCAGTGACACCCGAGGTGGAAACGGCACAGCGGTAGCGCTCAGGGAAACGGATGATCAGCATCAGGGCTGAATAGCCACCATAACTGGATCCTGAAGCACAGATCTGATCAGCTGCGATCGGATAATCCCGAATCACCTGGCTGACCATCTGATCGATGTCATCCTCGATCTGCTTGCCCCATTGTCGTTTTCCGGACTGCTCGAAGTTCTCACCGAATCCAGAGGACCCGCGATAATTGACTTTCAGTGTAGCAATCCCGAAGTTAGCCATGAAATGGGCAACCGGATCGTAGTAGCTGCGATCACGGACACCAATAGGGCCACCGTGCGGCATCACGATCAGGGGAAACGTTTCGGAATCGATGGGCGGAATTGACAGATATCCCTCGATGGTGAGGTCA
The DNA here is from genome assembly GCA_965212525.1 of Lysobacterales bacterium. Classification (GTDB taxonomy): domain Bacteria; phylum Pseudomonadota; class Gammaproteobacteria; order Xanthomonadales; family SZUA-38; genus SZUA-38. The sequence continues at coordinate 22,275 of CBDBVC010000050.1, read as the reverse complement.
TCAGCAGTCTCAGTCTTGATGACATTGAGTCTGGCCTTTTTCATGTCCCTGAGCCAGGGGGCCGAATCGATGATGTACTCGTGTTCACCCGTCGTGCTGTCATACCAGTGATAGTTCTCACCGGTTGCGTAATTCATTCTGAGATAGAGCCTGTGTTTTCTGTCCAGTGAGGTGGCCAGTTCATAGATGGCATCTTCAGGATAGGTTTCAGACAGCTGCCGGCTTGCCTGATCGCTGGCACCAGTGCCCAGATATCGGGTTTTGTAAATGCCATCAACGGTGTATCGGATGCCCTTCAGTTCGCCGCTTGCCTTGTCTGTAATGATGCCATCAACATCATGAGTCGGGTTGTAGTAAACCGTCTCTTCAATGTTCAGTGTGGCCGGGTTGACCAGATACACACCCTTCTTGTCATTGCCATTGCGGTCCAGAACCACCAGCTGGCCAGTATCGGGCAGGATATGCAGTGGCAGCACCATGTCTTCGCTGCTTCGCTCCGCTATCTCGACAAACTTGTCTCGTTCTGGGTCAAGGTGATGATATACCACCATGCCGTCATCGTGGGACAGGATGAATCGTGCCTGTCCATGGATGTCGGTCTGCCAGTAGAACGCATCCTTGACCTTCCTGGCGACGCGGTTCTTCCTCGAAAAACTGTCCCGAATGGTGTTGGCATCGGTAATGTCGATCGTGTAGAGGCCGGTCTTGCTGTTATCAAGCCTGTGCGGTGTCCTGGCAAACAGAATCCTGTTGTCCTCACGTATCAGAGGATTGACCACATAGCCGTTCGAGTAGATGCGAACCGCATTGGCACTGGAAATCACACCGTCTTCAAGGCTGACATGCACGATGATGTGCATGGTATCGTATTCGCGCTGCCAGACTCGCACGTAGATCGAATTGCCATCGAGCCAGTCAATGTCCGTGATCTGGGTATCGACGCCTTCTTCACCCGAGAAAATGACATAGGATTTCTGTGTCTCGGGGTTGATCACCTCGACTGCTTCGGTCTGGTCGAAATAGGACAGGACGGAGACCAGTTTGCCATCGGGGCTGAGGCTGACATTGGTAAACTGATCGGCCTTGAAGTACGAAAACAGACTGAGATCCGATGCTTCGCTTTCAAGTGACATCAACAGCAACAGGACTGACAGCAGACGACTAGTCATCACTGAGACCTGAATAGAAGTCGGAGAAATCATCCGGATAGTCACCGTGGTAGCGCAGGCCGATGTCGCGATACAGCGAGGCGTTCTCCTCGAGCAGTTTCTTGACAACCTGGGACGTCCGGTTCAGCAGACGCACACGTGCCCTGGTGTTGTTGTCCTGCAGATGAAATATGAAATCGCCCGGATAGTTGATCGTACCGGCGACAACCTCGAAATCGTATTCTTCCTTGTCAAAGGAGAAAAACCAGTTGGAGCCCAGTCCGGCCTTGGCGCGTTTCCAGTAATAGGTGCCGGGCTTGACCTTGAGAAAGTAGACGCGCCTGCCACTGATCGGAAAACTTGCAGAATAGGCGGTGAACATGCTGCCGCGGCGTTTGAGTTCCAGGTCATTCACTGTGCCTTTGGTATCGAGTACCAGCACCAGTATGGCTTCATCTTCGGTCAGCGAGGTGATTTCGCCAATCTCGATCACGTATTTGGTCTTGGCAGCAATGGCCGCTGGTGCCATCCCGATTGCCGCTAGCAGGACCAGCGTCAGAACGAAACGTAAGTGGCTTCTGATCACGGACTGAGATTGACGATGGTTCGCCCTCTGGAGTTTCCGGCGAGCATGTCAGGGAACACAGAATCGAGCTCATCAAGTCCGACTTCGCGCGTGATGATTCCCTCGAGAAATGCCGGCTTCAGATCACTGGCAAGACGGTTCCAGATCTTCTTTCGAATGGCATAGGGGCAACCTGCCGAATTGATGCCCAGCAGTCCGATGCCGCGAATGATGAACGGCATCACCGTAGTGTGTAATTCCATGCCACCAGCCATGCCACAGCTGGCAATATTCCCCCACGGCTTGATTACACGGGTCAATCCCTCGAGCATTTCACCGCCAACGTTATCGACTGCACCAGCCCAGGTGCCGCGCTCCAGTGGCCGCTGTCCCCAGTACAGCTTGTGTCTGGATATGCACTGGGTCGCTCCAAGTTCCTGCAACCAGTCGAATTCCTCGACCTTGCCGGTGATTGCATGCACTTCATAGCCGGCTGCATTGAGTATCTGCAGCGCCAGCGTCCCGACACCACCGGTGGCACCGGTGACCACGACAGGACCCATGTCCGGCGACTGACCTGCGGCTTCAATGCGGAACAGGGCGAGAGCGGCGGTAAAGCCTGCCGTACCCAGACCCATGGCTTCGCGGTCTGTCAGGTTGGCTGGCACTTTCACTGCCCAGTCCGACTCCAGCCTGGCGAATTCGGAATAACCGCCATCACGTGTCTCACTGAGTCCGCAGCCGGTGACCAGCACCCTGTCGCCCTCATTGAAATGTGGATCAGCCGACTCGATCACTTCACCGCAGACATCGATTCCGCCCACCAGTGGAAAGCTTCTGAGTATCTTGCCCTGGCCAGTCCCGGCGAGGGCATCCTTGTAGTTGATGCTGGAGTAGTGTGTACGGATCAGCAGCTCACCGGGATTCAGATCATCCTCGGTGATGTTCTCGATACCGGCCCGGTAGCCACGGTCATCCCTGTGAATTCGATAGGCGCGGAACGATGGCATCAGATTCTCCCTTCAGTTCGAACCCATGGATCAGTTGGCACGATGAATGGCTCGCTTGTCGACGGCCAGTGCCGCTTCATGCACCGCCTCGGACATGGTTGGATGGGCGTGTACGATGCGAGCCAGATCTTCCGAACTGCCATGAAACTCCATGGTGACAACTGCTTCGGCAATCAGTTCGGATGCCGCTGCTCCGCAGATATGCACACCGAGAATCCGGTCGGTTTCGGCATGGGCCAGTATCTTGACCATGCCGGCCGTGTCGCCCATGGCCAGTGCCCGGCCGGTTGCCGCGAAGGGGAAACTGCCACTGCGATAGGGTGTGCCATCCTCGATCAGTTCCTGTTCGGTCTTGCCAACCCAGGCAATTTCAGGTTCTGTGTAGATCACCCAGGGCACCAGATCGAGATTGAGGTGAGCTTTCTTGCCGGCAATGCGTTCGGCAACAGCGATGCCTTCTTCGGTACCCTTGTGAGCCAGCATCGGGCCGCGAACGGCATCGCCGATAGCCCAGACATTCGCAGCCGAGGTGCGGCATTCGTCGTCCACATCGATCTGGCCACGGTCAGTCAGTGTGACACCGCTGTCGTCGGACAGCAGACCTTCAGTGCAAGGACGCCTGCCCACGGCAACCAGCAGTTTGTCGACGGTGATCTGATGGGAATCGTCCCCCTGCTTGTAGGAAACGGTGACCTTGCCATCGGCAACCTCGGCCTTTTCGACGAATGCGCCAAGCTTGATGTCCAGTCCCTGTTTCTTGAACTCGCGCTGTGAGGCACGGGCAATGTCCTTGTCGGCTGCTGCCAGGAAGTCGGGCAGGGCTTCGAGTACGGTAACCTGTGACCCCAGTCTGCGCCAGACTGAACCCAGTTCGAGTCCGATGACACCGGCACCGATCACACCGAGTGTTTCCGGTACGGCCTCGATATCCAGCGCACCTGCATTGTCGATGATGAATTCACCGTCATAGGGCATGCCAGGAATCTGGATGGGGACAGATCCACTGGCCAGAATGACATGACCGGCTTTCAGCATCTGTACATCGCTGCCATCAAGTGGCGTCACCGCCACATTGCAGTCAGCCTGAAGCTGGCCGGTGCCGGCAAATACCGTGATGTTGTTTGCCTTCATCAGCATGGCCACACCACCGGTCAGTTTCCTTACGATGCCATCCTTGCGGCCAATCATGGTGGGTACATCAATGCTGGCTTCGCTGGTGTTGATGCCGTGAGCCTTGTAGTGGCTTGTGATGTGTTCGAAATGCTTGGACGAATCCAGCAGTGCCTTGGACGGGATGCATCCCACGTTCAGGCAGGTGCCACCGAGTGACGGCTTGCCGTCCTTGCCGGTAAAGTTGTCGATGATGGCCGTGTTCAGGCCCAGTTGTGCCGCTCGAATCGCAGCCGGGTAGCCGGCAGGTCCGGCACCGATGACGATTACATCAAATTCATTGCTCATGGTTGTCTTCTTCTGTTGTCTCTTGTCAGGCTGTCATCAGATGTTCAGCAGCAGGCGGGCAGGGTCTTCCAGCGCATCCTTCACTGCAATCAGGAACTGTACGGCGCTGCCGCCGTCGATCAGACGATGGTCATAGGTCAGCGCGATGTACATCATGGGTCTGGCGACGATTTCACCGTTCTCGACGATGGGACGCTCCTTGATGGTGTGCATGCCCAGAATAGCACTCTGGGGCATGTTCAGAATCGGCGTGGAGATCAGGGAACCGAACACACCGCCATTGGTGATGGTAAAGGTTCCACCCTGCAGATCTTCCAGCTTGATGTTGCCATCACGCGCCTGGCTGGCGTAACCACGAATGGATGACTCGATGCCGGCAAAATCCATCATTTCGGCATTGCGCAGCACCGGTACCACCAGTCCACGGTCGGTAGACACGGCGATGCCGATATCCTGGTAGCCGTGATAGACCACATCATCGCCATCGATGCTGGCATTGATGACCGGGAACTTGCGCAGTGCATCGACACAGGCCTTGACGAAAAACGACATCAGTCCCAGACGTGTGCCATGCTTGGCTTCGAAAGCCTCCTTGTGCGCCTTGCGAAGATCCATCACTGCCTTCAGGTCAACTTCGTTGAAGGAGGTCAGCATCGCAGCCGTTTGCTGGGCTTCATTCATGCGCTCGGCGATGCGCTGTCTCAGTCGTGACATTGGAACCCGTTCTGTTTCCCGACTGCCTGCAACCGGGGCAGGCGGAGCAGAGACCTCTGCAGCAGCCGTTGGTTCGGTCGCCGGGGCCGGTGCTGCGGGCTTGTTCATGTGGTTGATGACGTCTTCCTTGGTCAGGCGTCCATCACGACCCGTGCCCGTTATGGTCGCAGGATCGAGGCTGTTTTCCTCGACCAGACGACGAACAGCCGGGCTCAGTTCATCATGCGAGCTCGCGGCGGCAGACGACTCGGCCTGTGCAGGCTCGCTGGCTGTGTCTGCGGTATCAGCCACGCTGCCCTCAGTGACCAGTCCAAGTACGGTATCGGTGGTCACCACGGCACCGACATCCTGGGTGATTTCACTGATCACACCATCACAGGGCGAGGGCACTTCCAGCACCACCTTGTCGGTTTCCAGGTCCACCAGATTTTCATCCCTGCGGATGCTCTCTCCGGGTTTCCTGTGCCAGGCGGCTACGGTGGCATCACTGACGGATTCCGGCAGTACCGGTACCTTGATTTCAACACTCATGTCTCAGATTTCTCCTGAACGGCCGGACTCATTCCGGCGAATTTTTCCTGCTTTGAAACGCGAAGGGTTTCAATGTCTGTTTAATGCAGGCAGTTGTGCAGAGTTCAACTGCCGGTCAATCCGGTTTCCTGACACTGGCCGCCAGCGCAGCATTGACCAGTGCCTGTTGTTCCCTGACGTGCTGCTTGAAGTTGCCCGTGGCGGGTGACGGCGAGGCCGGTCTGCCGGCGAACAGCAACCGAGCACTGCGTGGGATTGATTCGTGTATATGATGCCGGATCTGGTACCAGGCACCCTGATTCTGCGGTTCTTCCTGACACCAGACCACTTCGGACAGCTTGGTGAAGCGAGCCAGCTTTGCAGTCAGTTCCTCACGTGGGAAAGGATGCAGCTGTTCAACCCGGACGATCGGAATCTGGATATTGTGTTCAGCGCGAACGTCACACAGATCGTAATAAACCTTGCCCGAGCAGAGTACGACCCGGGTGACGGAAGCATGATCCTCGACCACGCGATCCTCGATGATTTCCTGGAAGTGCCCGCTGGTGACCAGATCGTAATCCGAGGTGGCATCCTTGTGCCGGAGCAGACTCTTGGGCGTCATGACCACCAGTGGCTTGCGTAACTTGCGCAGCATCTGGCGACGAATCATGTGGAACATCTGTGCCGGTGTGGTTGGTACGCAGACCTCGATGTTGCCATGGGCACACAGCTGCAGGAAACGCTCCAGCCGGGCCGATGAATGTTCCGGCCCCTGACCTTCATAACCGTGCGGCAACAGCATCACCAGTCCGCAGAGCCGGCCCCATTTGGTCTCGCCCGAGGTGATGAACTGGTCGATGACAACCTGGGCACCATTGGCGAAATCACCGAACTGGGCTTCCCAGATGACCAGGGTTTCCGGGTCGGTGCTGGCAAAGCCGTATTCGAAACCGAGCACGGCCTCCTCTGAAAGCAGGGAATCGATGATGGTGACTATTTCATGTGGCTTGCCGTCGTCTTCCGGTTTGCGAACCAGCGTCGACAATGGTGTGAAGGTCGAGGCATCGTGCTGGTTGTGCAATACCGCATGACGATGGAAAAAGGTACCACGGCCACAGTCCTGACCGACCAGACGCATGCCGAATCCGTCATCAACCAGACTGGCATAGGCAAGGTTCTCGGCAAAACCCCAGTCCATGCGCTGTTCACCAGCGGCCATTTTCTGGCGCTGCTTCATGATGTTGTCGACGCGCGGGTGCAGCGTGAAGCCTACCGGCAGATCCAGCAGTCTGGACGACAGCGTCTTGGCCCGATCGATATCGATGTAGGTGGTGACTGCTTCGTTGTGATCGGCACTCAGGTGTGATGACCAGTCGATAGTGAATTCATTGCTGAACTCACCGTCCAGAATTTCGGCAACCGGGTGGCCTTCATCGAGGGCTGTGCGGTAATCATCCTGCATCTGGCGTGCATCATCACTGGTGATTGTGTTCTTTTCAATCAGTCGGTCTGTGTAGAGCTGTCGGGTTGTCGGCAGCTTGCGGATGGTCTGATACATCACCGGCTGTGTCGCTGCCGGCTCGTCGGCCTCGTTATGGCCGTGACGTCGGTAGCAGACCAGGTCGATGACTACGTCCTTCTTGAAGATCATCCTGAAATCTGCAGCGGCCTGCATGCAGAACATGACCGCTTCGGGATCGTCGCCATTGACATGGAAAATCGGCGCCTGAACCATCTTGGCCACTTCGGTACAGTACAGCGTCGAACGAGCATCGAGCGGATTGGAGGTGGTGAAGCCGATCTGGTTGTTGACCACAATGTGTACGGTGCCGCCGACGTGGAAACCCCGTGCCTGCGACATGTTGAACAATTCCATGATCACGCCCTGACCGGCAAATGCAGCATCACCGTGTATCAGCACTGGCATGACCTGCTCGTGCGCAAAATCACCACGACGGGTCTGCCGTGCCCGAGCAGAACCGGTCACCACCGGATCAATGATTTCCAGGTGCGAGGGATTGAAACCGAGCGCAACATGAACAACGCCATTGTCGGTTTTCATCTCGGACGAGAAACCCATGTGGTATTTCACATCGCCCATTCGCATGGGGTCGTCGCTCTGATTCTTGCCCTCGAACTCGTCGAACAGATCCTGCGCCGACTTGCCAAGTATGTTGACCAGAACATTCAGGCGCCCCCGGTGGGCCATGCCCAGAACCACTTCCTTGATCCCCTGGTTGCCGGCTTTCTGTATCAGGCCATGCACCATGGGAATCAGTGAGTCACCACCCTCGAGTGAAAACCGCTTCTGACCGACGTACTTGGTATGCAGGTATTTTTCCAGTCCCTCGGCAGCGGTGAGTTTTTCCAGGATATAGCGCTTCTCGTCAGTGCTGAATCCGAATTCACCGCGGGCACCCTCGAAGCGTTGCTGCAACCAGGTGCGCTGGTTGGTGTCGGTTATGTGCATGTACTCAAGGCCAATGCTGCTGCAATAGACCTTGTTCAGCAGAGTCATCAGCTCGCTGAGGCTCATCTCGGGACCGACTGCCAGTGAGCCGGTGTTGTAGTGTGTATTCATGTCGGCCTGGATAAGGCCGTGCGATTCCGGTTTAAGGTCGGGTACATCCTGGCGGATGCTGAGACTGAGTGGATCAAGGTTGGCGGCTTGATGACCTCGCACCCGATAGGCATTGATCATTCGCAGCACACCCGCCTGTTTGCGCGTGTCGGCAGAATCGGGCTCGTTGGCACTGACTCTGGGTTGTGCCTGTCCCATCAGCTGGAATCGGTCGATGACCTGCTGATGCCGGACATCGGTTGATCCGGACTCCTGAATTGAATCAAAAAACTCGCGCCAGTGTTCAGCTACGCCTGACGGATTTGCCAGGTATGCGTCATAGAGGTCTTCCAGATAGGCCGAATTAACCCCGGCCAGATGCGAGGTCAGCTCGCGATCATCTTGATAATTGCTCACAGCTGGGAAATTTCCTGTTTCAATGGCGCTGAAAATGACTCTGCATTATATCGGTTCAGATCACAAGAAAGAAGCATCAGGCCGTTCTGGTTTCGGTGTTGAAAGCCTGTTTCGACGAGCATTCACTATTGCTTTGATGCCTTTATCGTCTCCGACAGTTGGAAAACGCTGTCATGACAAGTAGACTCGACGGCTGATCGGCATCAGACAATGCAGGGGAATGTATTGTTTGCTGCACTGATCGTGTTAATCACATGTGAGGGAGAGTTCAATATGAAAGCAGTTTCAACACTGTTGCTGGTGTGTCTGTGGGCCACGGTCCAGGCGACTGATCCCGGCATGCCGGATCTTGGCAAGCACAAGGCCCAGATCGCCATCAATGCGAAGCCGGGCTCATGTTCGGCAGTCACTCAGAACAGCCTCGATGATGTCAGGCAGGCAGCGCGTGGTCCCGAAGTGGTGGGCGAGTATATCGAGCGTTCGTTCGAGTCACCGTCACCGTATGCAGGCAGCACTGATTCCACCGAACAGATGGTCTGGGAGACCACCATTCATCACTCTGGGGCCAGTTATATTGCACCGTTTTTCAAGCAGATGGAGCTGGAACCGGGCGACAAGCTGATCCTGCGCTCACCTGATGATTCACGCAGCTGGACCTACACCGGCAATGGCCCCCGCGATCTGGGCATCAAGGGCGGTTTCTGGGGAATTCATATTCATGGTGAAACGGCGATACTGGAACTGTACTCCAGCAATACCAATGGTGGACGCGGTGTGACAGTGTCACGTTACGCCCGCGGGTTTACAGCGCAGGAACGGGGCGGGGCGACGAAATCGATCTGTACCACCGATGACTCGCGCGAAGCAAAGTGCTATCAGAATTCGAATCCGGACATGTACGACAAGGCACGCGCCGTGGCCAGGCTGGTGCTCAATGGCAATGCGCACTGCACCGGATGGCTGGTGGGTGACGAAGGGCACCTGATGACCAACGAGCACTGCATCACCAGTCAGTCGCAGGCCAACCAGATCACGATTGAATTCATGGCCGAAGGTCCCGACTGTGCGACCAACTGTGCGTCATCACTGGGCTGTCCCGGTACCATCGAAGCCACTGCGCCCACATTCGTTCAGGACAGCAGCCCGCTTGATTACGCGCTGATCATTCCGACATCCACCGTGAATGACCTGCCGACAACCTACGGTTTCATGCAGCTTCGGCCTACAGGCGCGGTGCTCGGTGAACAGCTTTTCATTCCACAGCATCCCGCCGGCTGGGGCAAGCGTATTGCCTACGAGTCGACTTACCCGGGAGACCCCAGTGGCTTCGGTACAGTAATCAGCCTGACCGAGACAGCCTGTTCCGGCGGTACGGCTGATGTCGGCTACTGGCTCGATACCCAGGGTGGTTCTTCCGGCTCTCCGGTATTGTCCGTCGACGACAACCGTGTTGTGGCGCTTCATCATTGTCGAGGCAGCGGATCATGTGCTTCTGGTGGCGGTGGTGATGACCCAAACCGTGGTGTACCCATTCAGGACGTCATCGCTGACCTGGGAGCCAATTTGCCCAACGGCGCCGTGTGTGACTCTCCGGCTGCTGTGACCAACGTCAATACTGCAGCGAGTGCAGACAACCAGATCACGGTCTCGTGGACAGAGCCTGCCAGGGGCTCATTTGTCTACGATGTCTTCCGCAGTCTGGGCGATTGCAGCAGTTCTCCATTCGAACTGATCGCCACGGCAGTGAGTGGCAACAGCTATGTTGACACGACCGTATCCGGCGCCAGCGAATATGCCTACAGGATCAAGACGGTCAACCAGGCAGAATCGTGCAGCTCACAATTCTCTGATTGTTCCAGTGCCACGGCGACAGGTCTGTGCACGCTGGCACCCAGCTTCGCCGGCCTGACAGATGCAATCAATCTGAAGCAGAACGATTGCAGTATTCAGCTTGACTGGCAGGCGGCGGCGCACAATTGCGGCACCGACAGCGTGTTCAATCTGTACCGTTCGGAAACACCGGGTTTCATGCCAGGTGCTGGCAACCTGGTCGACAGCTGCATGACAGCCACCACCTATCTTGACCAGGACATCGACTCGGCCGTCGAATATCACTACATTGTTCGCGCAGAAGACAACAGCGGCAACGGTGCAGGCATGTGTGCGGCAGGCAATGAAGACAGCAACAGCGTGTTGCATACCGCGCTCGCAACCGGGCCTGATTCTGTGGTCTTCAACGATGATCTGGAAGCGGCGACACCGGGCGTGCCTGTTCCCGGCTGGACGGCACAGTCAGGGCCGGTCAACAATTCGGGTGATCCCTGGGTGCTGGTCGACAACAATGCCAATTCAGGCAGCAATTCGTTCTTTGTCTCCGATCAGCCCTTTGTCAAGGATCAGGTGCTGATCATGGACAACCCGGTTGCCGCGCAGGCAGGTTCCACACTGGAGTTCTGGCATCGTTACAACACCGAAAGTAACTGGGACGGCGGTGCGCTTGAGTATTCGGTCGATGGCGGCACAACCTGGTTCGATATTCTGGACGGTGACGGCGCCGGTATTCCGGCCAATGCCGACAGGATCGTGCAAAATGGGTATGACGGCAACCTGAACGCTTCAGGGACCGGACCACTCAATGGCAGACCTGCCTGGCACGGTGACAACGGTCAGTGGGAACAGGTACTGGTCGATCTGAGCGACATGAGCGGCCAGTCAGTCATGCTTCGCTGGCGCATGAGCTGTGACGGATCGGTCTCCGATGAAGGCTGGTATGTTGACGACATACGCGTCTTCACACCCAATGTCTGTCAGTCTGTTGGCGGGACACGTATTTTCGATGACGGTTTTGAAACGCCCTGATCGAAACGAAGACCTGATAAAAGCCAGGCTTCTCGCCTGGCTTTTTTTGTCTGTGGTCTCCCTGCAGTCGTTCATCTGTGGTTCATTAATGATTCAGCAACAATTCATCAACGTTAACGTAACCTCCTTGAGTAACAATAAGCAGAAAGGCCCGCTCAGAAGCAAACGGGGTGTGGAGGTGAACGATGAGATACAGAACAGAGCAGAGAACAGTCAGATGGGATGCATCGGTTCAGTCGCGATGGAAATCAGCCGCCAGCAGGAGTGCGCTACTGCTGACGCTGGCGATGATGACCGCCTGCACCACAATCAATCCCTACACACGTGAGCAGCAGACATCGAAGGCCAGCAAGGGTGCGGCCATCGGCGCCACGGTCGGCGTGGTCGCCGGTCTGCTCAGTGGTGATGACAGTCGCGAACGGCGCAAGCGCGCCCTGATCGGTGCCGGCGTGGGTGCGCTCACGGGTGGATCCATCGGTTACTACATGGATGTTCAGGAGGCCAGGCTGAGACAGCAACTTGAGGGTACAGGTGTCAGCGTCAGTCGCAATGGCAACGAAATTGTCCTCAACATGCCTGGTAATATTACCTTCGATGTCAATCAGTCACAGGTCAAGCCGGGCTTCGTTGACGTTCTTCAATCCGTGGTTCTGGTGCTTGACGAATACGACAGGACGCTGCTGGAAGTGGTGGGACATACTGATTCGACTGGAAGTGAGCAATATAATCAGCTGCTGTCCGAACGTCGGGCAAATTCCGTGGGCCAGGTACTGATGCGACAGGGTCTGGAACCGCTGCGGGTTGAAACTGCCGGTTATGGTGAAATGTATCCGGTATCCAGCAATGCAAGTGAATCTGGCAGGCAACTGAACCGGCGAGTTGAACTGACCATCATACCGCTTTCCTGAGCAGTCACAGCACCGTAACAGAATGCCTGGTTTGAGCCGGGCATTTTTCATTATCCAACCTGTCCCGGTCTGAGCAGAGCCCGGACTTAACGAATTTCTGATGCCATGACGGTATACTGTTCGGGTTGTGTGGTAGATACACGCTGGTCAGGACAAAGCTGGCAAGACGCTGATGTTGCAATTCTCATCCCGAATCTGTCGTCGACTTCCGATGCTGATCGCATTGCTGCCGTTCACTTCTCTGCAGGCGATCGATTATGCCCCGGAGCAGACGCTGGCCGATGTCAGTGAACCGGATCCCGTTGACCGCTATCTCACCAGGTTCGAGGATCGGGTGCACCAGATGCTGGCCGATGCCGGTGTGCCCGGCGCAGCCTTTGCCGTCATCCGGGATGACGCTCTGGTACTGCAAAGTCTGTACGGCCGCCGTTCACTCGATGCAGATGATGTTGTCGATGCCGAAACCGTGTTCCGAATTGCCTCGGTCTCGAAGACCTTTGCATCGGCGTTGACATTGAAACTGGCTGAAGACGGACATTTCTCACTTGATGACAGCCTGCAGCAGCACTTTCCCGATCTGAAGTTTGCAGATCAGGAGCAGGCGGGGCTGATCACACTGAAAGATGTCATCGGCCAGCGCAGTGGCATCGTTCCGCATGCCTATGACAATCTGCTGAATGCCGGCAAGTCACTGGATCACATCCTGCCGAAGTTTGCTGATGTCGGTTTTTTCTGTACACCCGGTGATTGTTACTCCTACCAGAACGTCCTGTACGGACTGGTGGCAGACATTGCTGAATCGACCACAGGAACCGGCTATGACAATCTGATTACCGATTCATTCTTCAAGCCTCTGGGCATGGCTCAGGCATCAATTGGATTCGAGGCATGGTCGGAGTCCTCGAACAGGGCCAGTCCGCATGTGCGAATCAATCCAAGTACCTGGAGACGCACCGATGTGAATCCGAATTACTACGTTGTGCCTGCTGCTGCTGGAGTCAATGCCAGTATCAGTGACATGACTCAGTGGCTGAAGGCGCAGATGGGTACAGTGAGTGACGTACTGACCGACGATCAGCGCAGCGAGCTGACCACCCGCGGTGTCAGGACCTGGCGCGAACTGCACCGGCGCTACTGGCGGGATATTCTCGATAACGCTCATTACGGCCTTGGCTGGCGAATCTACACCATTGGTGGCCAGCGTCTCAACTACCATGGTGGCTGGGTCAGGGGCTTCAGAAGCAATATCGCCTATTCACCCGACAAGGGGATCGGCATGGTCATTCTGATGAACGCCGAATCCCAGGTGATCAGTGAGATCACGAGTGAATTCTGGTCAGAGGTCCTGCTGCCTGACAGCTGATCCGGGCGAAGCCCGGAACAGCCTTCAACGACAATTTGTTGTCCATCATTCAAATCCATCTTCGAACAATGGGAACTGCAGCGTGATCAGGTAGTCCTCGACCTCGCCGATCCGGTCATTCTCGCCAGCAGGATTGTCAGGGCCGACTGGACCCTCAAGGATGTTGAGTTCAAACGTCAGCCTGAAGCGGATGTAGCTTTCCATTTCCTGTGTGATCTGTGGCACGTTCAGTGGCACGGCATTGTTGCCGGACTGCAGAGGATAATTATCCAGCAGCATCTCGCCGGCATCATCGAAATCGAAATCGCCATTGACATCCAGGAACACATGCAGCGCACCACCATCGCGGCTGGCGACGACATCGACGGTATTCACGCCACCGGCTTCCAGCACGGGGCCGGTACCGGGTAGTTCGGTAAAGCTGACGCCATCCTCGTCATCGAGTACGCTGGCGTCATCACCCAGGGCCAGGGTGTCCGGCTGGCCATCCAGATCGGCATCAATCTGCTGCCCCAGATGAAAGTCGGCCAGAATGGCATGGCGTGCACCATCATCCACAGCAAGCGTTGGATAGCCATCCGGTGCATCACCGTAGTCGAAACCGAGAATGAAGAAGACCGGATGATCCTCGACTTCCCCGACGCCGCCAAAACCGGTGGCGCTGACGGGATTGAGCATGTCTTCGGTCAGTCTGGCCCGAACATAGCTCTGTCCGAAATCGGCACCGGCAGGCACCGTGACCGGGAATGACATGCCACTGGCGGCTGGAATCATGACATTGGCCACTTCCAGCTCGCCGGCATCGGCAAAATCGCCATCGCGGTTGTAATCCAGCCACATGCTGAAAAATGCGGCATTACCGCCGTTGAATGCTTCGATGATGAATGTGTCCCCCGGTACGACATTCGGATCGAATGTGAGTCCGTTCTCATCGGCGATGCCGGTGAGGTCGTCTCCGTCTGCGAACACGCCGGGTGCACCATCGGCTTCCACATCGATATCAAAGACACTTCCCAGGTAGTAGGCCAGATCGACCTGATGGTAGGCCCCGCCACTGGCTCGCAGCGTGCCATAGCTGTTCGGTGCATCGCCAAAATCCGTTTCTGCCAGCAACACCCTGATATCTTCCACCTCGCCATCGATGGCGAGTCCGGTCGGGTCAAGCATCTGCTCGCTACTGAGCCTGAAGCGCATGAAGGTATCTCCCACCGATGCTGTCATCGGTATCGGAAGATTCAGATTGTTGAAACCGGCAACCAGAGGCATGCCGTTGGCAATTTTTTCACCGGGATCCGTCCAGTCACCGTCGCGGTTGAAATCGATCCAGGCATTGAGGAACACATTATTGGACTCGGATACGATGCGGAACTGTTCGGTCTGTCCAAGGATTAGAACCGAGTCACGTGGAAGCTGAAGTCCGTTTTCATCATCATTGCCATTCAGGTCATCACCCCTGGCGTTGTTATCCGGCTGACCATCAGCTTCGCTGTCAGGCGAAAACCCCAGAAACGGTGTCATCGAGATGCCCGGCACGATGACATGTCGTGCACCGTCATTCACCAGCAGTGTGGGGTAGGGGGCGGGTGCATCACCGAAATCGATTTCGGGATCGGGTTCGAATTCGATGCGGATCCCGCCAAAAAACTCGACGCCGGGCATGAAGATGTCACGTCCGATCTGTTCCTCGATCAGCACCAGTGTGTTTTCGGGTGAGGATGACTGCAGGCTGACGATTGCGCTCAGCTGTGAGGTCGACAGCAGATTCTCGAATGGCACGCCACCCAGCCCGTAGCTGAATGGTCCAAATATTTCGGCGGCCAGCGGAGGACGCATGCCTGGTGCGGCATTGGCAACCGCTTCGGAGACGATATAGAACTTGTCGACCTGGTCCGGATTGCCCGGTGTCGCCTGGGCGGCGATAGTCAGAGAGCCTTCGGCATCAATCGTCAGTGTGACGGTTTCACTGGCCGAGTCATCACCATCGGTGAGATACCAGATCCTCTGCTGGCCGGTGCACACAGTCTGTGCATCCACAACGACAATGAACACCGAGTTGCAATCAGTGGGTACGGTGGTTCCGCTGTCCGTGGCACCGAGCAGGCCCAGGATCGATAAGATTATCCCTGTCATGGTTGTTATTCCCTTGCAAATTCAGCTGATTCATACTCTTTGGCGTAAATCTGCAGAACAAACTGACAATGGATCTTCAGTTTTGACCGATCAGTCTCTCGCAATCCCCATGATTGTCCGATTTCTCGCATAGTTCAGGGTGATCGATGAGAACCTCACGCATGGATAGTTCGGCCAGCCGGGTCAGTTCGTGATCTGCACCGAGCAGTTCCAGCCGGCTGGACCATGCCTGTCTGAACCAGTTCAACGCATCGGGCCAGTCAAGCCTGTGCATCGCACACTGTCCCTTGTGCATGGCGCTGTAGGCGGAGTGAAAGTGATTCTGCCCAAGTTCCCTGAATCGTTCTTCGGCGACCCTGTCAATGAGTGTACAGGCAGCATCGATTTCCCCGGTAGCCTTCAGTGCCAGTGCCAGATTGTCTTCGACACTCATCAACTGGGTGTGCCCGTCGGGCCAGACTTCACGACCGATGTCGATGGCTTGACGAAACTGGCTTATCGCGGCATCAGGCTTCTGATCCCGCATCAGTGCAAGCCCGAGGTTGTTCAGCGTATTGACCAGGGCAATACGGGGCACCGGTGTCATCGCCTGCTGGATTGCGAGTGCCTGATTGAGCTGCCCGGCAGCTGATTCAGCATCGCCGGAATCAAGATAAATCGCACCGAGATTGTTGTGTGTGCGGGCAGTCAGAGGGTGGCTCGGGCCGAGTGAGGATCGCTGGATTTCGAGCGCAACCCTGGCGTACTGTTCCGCGGTCTCATAATCACCACGCCGATGCGCCAGGATTGATAATCCGATGCGTGAGT
Source organism: Lysobacterales bacterium (assembly GCA_965212525.1). Lineage (GTDB taxonomy): Bacteria > Pseudomonadota > Gammaproteobacteria > Xanthomonadales > SZUA-38 > SZUA-38. The sequence goes on along the minus strand of CBDBVC010000050.1, from coordinate 5,823 downwards.
TGGCAAGGAAGGGGTGTGAGTCTGGCAGCAGTTGCTGATGCCGCTCGAGTGCCGCCAGATAACCGTGTTCAGCCTGTTCGTAATCACCGTTCATCCAGTGCAGTGACGCCAGTTGCAGCGAGGCATTGGCTGAATGAATGTCGTCGTTACCCGGTGCCGTTGTGGTCAATTGCTGTTGCCAGCCAATGGCACGATCAACATGACCCAGATCACGTTCAAGAACACCTGACAGATACAGCAGTTTGCGCCTGTCACCATCTGTCAATGTCCAGTTCTGGGCAAGTTCGTGAGCCTGCTCCAGGGCCTTCAGTGCCTGACTGGCCTCTCCGCCGTGTCGCAGAAGTGCAGATTCGGCCATCATCAGCCTGACCCGAGAGCGGTCATCAAGTGAGTCGGGGTCAGAAATCCTGTCAATCAGAGTGGCCGCCGTGGTGAAATCCGCAAGGTTGATGTTGACCCGGGCCAGGCTGAGGTACAGCCGGTCGCGCACATCGGAATCCGCTGTCAGGTTGTCTATCCGGTCACTGGCATTGGCCAGAAGTGTGTCGGTGGTTGGCCGATTGATGCCCATCGGGTCGGCCGTCTGAAAAACACTGGTCATGAATTCGGCGATTTCAGCGGCGATCCTGCGCTCTGCCTGTGCACTCTCGAGCGCAGTCAGGGTCTGCCCGTATTGCCGCACCAGCAGCGCGCTGTAGATCAGCACGGTCAGGCTGGCCAGACCTATCAGGGCGCTGGCCAGACGATGACGTCCGATCCATTTTCGCATTCGATAGGTGCCACCCTGTGGCCGGATGGTCAGGGGCAGACCGCCCCTGAATCGGCCAAGCTCGCTGGCCATGGCTGCAGCGCTGACGAATCGCTGCTCCGGGTCGCGGTGACAGGCGGAATCGATGATCAGTTTCAGGTCCGATGCAAGGGGCCGTGATTGCCCCTTCGACTGGCTGCGCCTGTCGAGGCAGGCCTTGAGTACCTTGCCGATACTCCAGATGTCGCTTGCTGTAGTGAGCTGGTGACCTGATTGCTGTTCGGGACTGGCGTACTCCGGTGTCATGCCATCGGCGTGATCATAGCTGAAGCTGTCGCTGGCGATACCGAAATCCACCAGTTTCAGATGGCCATCGCTTTCGATCAGAATATTGGCCGGTTTGATGTCACGATGCAGGATACGACGGGAATGGGCGTGGCTGACGGCATCACAGAGCTGAATGATCAGGTCGATGATTTCATGGGTGCCCATCTGGTGAACATCGACATGACGGTCGATCGGCTGCCCGTCCACCCATTGCATCACCATGCACGGGGTGTCATCGACAAAACTGTCAATGAACAGTGCGATGCCGTGATGATTGAGACTCGCCAGCAGGGCAGATTCCCGCCTGAACAGCTGAATGGCAAAATCATGCTTGCCACTGATCAGCTGCTTGATTGCCACGGTCTGTTCCAGCTCACCGATCTCGCGTATCGCCCGGTAGACACGTCCATGGCCGCCGGTCGCCACCAGCTCACTGATCTGATAGTCGGCGTTTCCTGTTGAAAGGGTATCGCCCTCTGAAAAGGGGGCATGTGCCCTCAGAATTGGCTGATCGAGTGGCGATTGATCCTGATTTGCCTGCATCATCAGTGTCAGCTGTTGTGCCAGAGCGGGATCTCTTTCTGTGATCTGTTCGAGGTGACTGGCTTGCTCGGCCGAATCGACGGAAATCAATAACTCATAGGTACTGAGCAGTTCGGCGAGTTTATCCTTGTCCATACGGGGTACATGAGCATCCTACAAGCGCGTACAATGCTGCATCATGGCTGGCAATGCAAATCATGACAATGCGAACAAACGAGAGTCGTCAACGTTCACCGAAGAGCAGTTGCACGGTATTTATGATCTGTTGCGGATGATGGCTTCACGCCAGATGAGCCGTGAACGGCAGGATCACACCCTGTCGCCAACTGATCTGGTGCATGAGGCCTGGCTGAGGTTGTCATCATCAACCTCCGAATGGGACAGCAAGAACCAGTTTCTGTCGGCGGCGGCCGTTGCCATGCGACGTACGCTTGTCGATCATGCCAGGGCACGGTCAGCCGGCAAGCGAAAACGGGAAATGAAGCTGGATATCACCCTGAGTTCACTGCAACAGGAATCCCTGGGTTCAGAGGATCTGATACTGCTTGACGATCTCATCGACCAGCTTGAGAAGGCCGATGAAGTCATGTCCCGCGTTGTCGTGATGCGCTTGTTCGGTGGCTACTCACACATCGATATTGGTGACATTCTGGGACTGTCAGAACGCACCATCATCCGTAAGTGGCAGGCTGCACGTAACTGGCTGACGGTAACGATGACAACAAATAGCTGATGCCAGTCAGGGTGCATCTGATACACTGACAGGCAGCTCCGCCATGATGACTATTGCGGTAGCTTGAACCATATCGTCGATGACACTGTTTCAAACGAGGGGAGAGTATGGCAGCTGATCAATACAGGGTCTGGTTTACAGGTAAACTCAAGGACGATGCCGTTCTTGATGAGGTGGTACAGGACTTTGCCAAAAAATTCAAGCAGACGCCGGACAAGGCGATGAAAGTGCTCAGTGCCGGACGCGAAGTGATTCTGAAGCCATCTGCTGATCATGACACGGCATACCGGATTCGATCCGGGCTTGAAAAGGTCGGCATGTGTGTGCGGCTCGAAAAACTGGAGGCAGTGAGTGGGCAGGACGTCACGACAGTATCAGACGCCACATCGGATGAAGCCTCCGATGCTGTTTCCGAATTCGACGTCTCGAGCCTGGACATGGCACCTGTCGAAGAGAATCCCACCCTTTCCGAAACCGATCTTGATGATGAGTTCGATGAGGACAGCGCTGATAATCAGGTGACCAAGACGCGTGATGTGCCCGCCGGATTGCGTCCGGGTGGTAGTGTGCGAGCCGAGTCACAGGAGCCAGAGCCGAATGCAGTTACCTCGGATATCTCCGAGCCCTCTGGCACCCTGTGGAAATTTCTGCTGCTGTTGCTGATCGTGGCTGCATCTCTCGGGCTCATGGCCTGGAAATTCCAGTGGCTTGAGCTGTTTGCCGATGCCGGCGGAATCGGGACGCCTGGCCTTCATCAGCATGGCTATGATCCGGAAGTATTATGCATGACGGATCAGGAATGCCTGGCCATGGTGGAACAGAAGGTCACAGGCTGCTGGCAGCAAAGCGGGTTGGGGACACTGGGCTGGAGCAGCATGTCAGCCTCATCACTGGATGAATTGAGGCCCCGGATCGAACGCGATTATTTCAACTGTTTCGTCGACAGGCGTTCCCGTCGTCTATTCGTCACGCCGGTAACACTGCAGTACGATGTGATCGACAATTGCAGGATCGTCAAGGTGGAGGGCTGTCTAATCACGGCCAGTCGACAACTGAGATCCTGCTATGACCGTCATGGCCTGTCGATGTTTGTTTCCGCTTCCACCATCGATCTGAATGCCGTCATTGTCGAAAATCCCGATGTGTTTCAGAGCTTTTATGGCTGTTTCACAGGTCAGAACGGTGGGCAGCTGTTTCAGGGGGTTCTCGACAGCTGGTCCGCGTTGTACGGGCAAACGTAATAAGGCCTATTCCCTGACCGCATCGCCCACCAGACGGTAGCCGGCCTTTCTCACCGTGACAATCAATACGGGATGGGACGGGTCATCTTCGAGTTTCTTCCTCAATTCGGCGATGTGAGTATCGACGGTTCGCGAGATGATATCGGCACCGTGACCCCATACCCGCTTCATCAGGAACTGTCTGCTCACGACCCTGTCCGGCTGTTCTGCCAGCGCCAGCAGCAGATCATATTCCTTGGGTGAGAGCGGCACGGGTTCAGCATCACGACTGACCCTGCGCTGTGCCGTGTCTATGCGAAGTCTGCCCAGGATGATACTGGCAGCCTCGACATGACCGCTGCGTCGCAGCAGCGCTTCAACACGTGCCAGCAGCTCCATCAGACCGAATGGCTTGGTGACGTAATCGTCTGCACCGGACCTCAGTGCACGAACCTTGTCGACTTCTGCACCTCGTGCCGTGAGGCAGAGTACCGGTGTTGTCTGATCGTGTTGCCGCAACCCTGACAGAATGTCAAAGCCGTCCATCACCGGCAGCATCATGTCGAGTATCACCAGATCCGGATTGTGCCGGTCGATGGCCGGCAGAGCGACATCACCCCGCTTGATATGAACGACACGATAGCCTTCCAGTTCAAGATTGCTGATCAGGCCATCAGCCAGATCCGGGTTGTCTTCCACCAGCAGAATGGTACTCATCGGCTCACCATTTCCAGTTCGATAATGAATCGGGCGCCGCCACCGGGTGCATCCTCGACCCGGCATTGTCCGTTCATGGCATGAATCAGGTCCTGTGCCACCGACAGACCGATGCCGGTTCCGTTAATGGCGAGTTTCTCTTCCCGCTCAAGCCTGTGGTAGACCTGCCAGACCTTTTTCTTCTGCCGGTCGGGAATACCCGGACCTTCATCATCAACGCGAATTATGACCGTACCAGACTCACGTCGACAGGATACGGTGATGACCTGGTTTTCGGGACCATACTTGCAGGCATTGTCGAGCAGGTTCAGTATCACCTGCCTGAACGCTTCGGTATCGATTCGGATCGAAGCTGAAGGGGATGACGCGCTGTCATGATCGGGCCCCGTCTGCCTGATGCGGGTGTTGCTGCCTTCGATCAGTGTCTGATACTCGTCGATGATGTCAGCCAGCAGGGGGGTCGGGTCGATGATCTCGAACTGCATCGACTGCAACTGCTTTTCCGTCCCCGAGAAGCTGAGAATGTTATTGACCAGATGCCCAAGGCGCTTGGCCTCCCGGTTGATGATGTTCAGCTGCCTGTTCCGTTCTTCCTCGTTCCGGCTGCGACCCAGAAGCAGCGTTTCGGCAAACATCCGGATCCTGGGTCAGGGGAGTGCGCAATTCGTGCGATACCCTTGCCACGAACTGGCTGCGCATGCGAGCCAGTGATCGTTCCTTCATCAGTACCCGGAAAGTGATGAACAGAATGACCGACGTCAGCAGAATCAGCAGAATCATGATCGGCAGCTGTGTGCGGGGCAGGCCACCGATCACGAGACGATCGGCCAGTGCAGGGTCAATCGAGGCCCGCACGGTGTAGCCCTCGAAAAGACCGCCGTAGTCGGTATCGATGAGTAGTTCGGTAAACAGGTAGGGGTCGTAGCGGGCATCCGACCTGAACAGAGTCTGGTTATCCGGTGAACTCAGTCTGAGATAGATGCCCTCGTTATCACTGAGGTCGCTGGCAATGGCCCTGGGCAGGAGTGCACGTGATGTAAACACCTGGCTCAGCAGGGCGTTGATCTGATCGGGATCGAACACAATGCCATACCAGATGGATTCCTCGGTTGAGGGAATGATGGCAGCGGTGATCGGGTTGTCCTGATCTGCCTGCAGGTGTCTGGCGGTGAACGGCTCGGTGGGATTGACAGGCATCAGTTGTGCAGCAAATCCGGCAGCGTCGAGAATGTTATCGCCATACAGCACGGTGGTCGTATCAGTATTCTCATCATGCATAACAATGCTGTCGATACTCTGCAATGCCTGCTGAAACTGCCAGGGCTCATCAGTATCCGGTTGCAACAGCGCCTGAACGCGTGTACGGATCGTAGCCGGTTCCCTTCGATGCGCTGGCCCAGTGTGTGAAACAGCCAGAATCCCAGGCTCGCTTTCATGTTCCGGATATAGCTCTCGGCTGCCAGCTCGGCATAGTCGCCGAGTACACCCTCGGCCACCTTCAGATGGGAACGTGCGGAACCGATTGCCTGCCAGGT
>CBDBVC010000049.1:0-204648 GCA_965212525.1 Lysobacterales bacterium | reverse complement strand
CAAGGGCTATATCGGCGGCTCACGTTACAACATCCGGGCCAGGGTCCGCAGTTATGAACCGAAGGGGGGCAAGTCATGACTCGCGAATACGAATACGTGCTAGTCGGATCCGGTGTGGCGGCATCCACGATAGCCAAGCGACTGCTGGAAAATGACCACAGCACATCGATTCTGGTGCTTGAGGCAGGTCCCGAGGTTGAAGCCAAGAACCGGCGTTCCTGGTGGGATTATGTGGTTCGTGCCAATGGATCTGAACACAAGGCCTACGATTACACCACCGACCAGCCGGGAGAATACCAGTCAACCGGCAAGAACAATTTTGTGGTCGAAGGTTCGCGCGTCATGGTTTACGGCGGTTCAACCGTACACTGGGGCGGTTGGTGCCTGCGTTACAAGCCCGAGGATTTCAAGCTGTTCACCAACACCGGTGAGGGTGGTGACTGGCCGTTTGAATACGATGAACTGGTGCCCTATTACGAGCAGGCCGAGCATCATCTGTCCGGTTTGTGGTGATGTGACTGAATCGTGGAACCAGGAAATCGGCAAGACTGCGCCCTACCCGGTGCCGGCATTCCGATGGACAGCAGCCGACGGCGAAATGATCGGCGGATTCGAGAAGATGGGCATTGAAGCCGGCAAGATGCCGATGGCCCGCTACCGCAAGTGCCTGACAACGGGCACCTGCAAGTACTGTCCGTTTGGCTCACGCTTTTCTGGCCAGACCATCATGGATGACCTACGTCACGACAGCCGCAACATCAATTTCGAGGTGCGCACCAACTCGCCGACCATCCGCATCATGGCCAACTCCAGGAAACACGTGGCCGGCGTCGAATACCTCGATGCCGATACCGGTGAAGTGAAACAGGCACTGGCCGGCACCACCATCATCTGTGCCGGCGCCTATGAATCTCCGAAACTGATGATGCTGTCCACCTCGCGTTACTGGAAACAGGGTATCGGCAATGATCATGATCAGCTCGGTCGCTATGTGGTGTCACATTCGATGCTCAAGGTGCGCGGCAAGCTCAATCACAACAAGGAGCAATGGTTTCAGGAGTACGACTTCCCTACCCTGATGTCCCGCACCTACGACACCGAGGAATACCAGAAACAGAACAAGATATTTCTCTTCAAGAACAGGGCCTTACCGAACTTTGATATCGCCGGCATGATGCAGAAGGGCTATTCCAGGGCGAAGATCGACAAGCTGTTTATGGGTTCCAGGGAACAGGAATTGCAGGCCTTCATGGAAGAAAAGGGCCGGTTCGAGAACCGTCTGACGCTGGCACCGGGCAAGAATCGCTTTGGGCTGCCGAAGATGAAAATCGAGTTCAACCGAACCGAAGACGCGACCCGCAACGGTGAAAACTGGCTCAAGCTGATGAAAAAAGTCATCAATGCCATGGGTTACAAAAACATCACCAAGTATGAGATACAGGACCCGGGTGGCCATCATCTGACCGGCACCTGCCGCATGAGTGAAACACCGGAGCTGGGTGTGCTGGATGCCGACATGCGCGTCCACAACATGGACAACCTGTACGTCTGCTCGAATGCCTCGTTCCCGACCGGTTCTGCCGTCAATCCGACGCTGACCCTGACTGCCATGGCCTTTCGGCTTGGCGATCATCTGCTCAACCGTAAATAGGCCATCGACCTTCTATCTGGAGTGCTGAAAAACCATGAACAGCAAGAGAACAGCTAGCAAACAGAGTGAATCCGACGTGTTCAGCGCCCGTGACAACCTGGTTGATGTACAGCGACAGCTTGAGAAGGATGAGCTGTCGATCAGTCAGCTGACCAGGATCCTCAAGACCATGAGTGCGGACGCCGCTGTCAAAATGCCTGACAAGGAGGCCCAGGCCCACCGTACCGGACAGCATATTGACTGCCTGAAGCGCGCACTGCAGGCCGCCGTGACGCTCGAGTTTGCCACCATACCGCCCTACCTGTGTTCACTCTGGTCAATAGAGGACAACCTGCATCCGGCTGCAAAATCCATCCGTGAAGTGGTACAGGAAGAGATGCTGCACATGTCGCTGGTCTGCAATCTGCTGGCCTCGATTGGTGAAGTGCCCGAGATTGGCAGTGCGGTGCCGTCTTACCCGGGTTCATTGCCCGGTGGCGTGCATGAGGGGACTGACCGTGTCGTTGTCAGGCCTCACCAAATCGGCACTGGCCGATTTTCTGTGGATTGAACGACCAGTGACCGATGTCCCCATTGTGCACCCCTACAGCGACAGCTCGACACCGGTCAGCGACGAGGCTGGATTTCTGCAGCATGAATTCACCAATGACACCACCATCGGTGAGTTCTACGATGAGATTTACGAGGCCTTCCGTGTGCTGAAGCCTGCCATGTCACCCGACAATCAGATCAGCGGTCCACTGGCCTGGACCATTGCCCGAAATCTGCGCGATGTGCGGTTCATCGTCGACACGATCAAGCATCAGGGTGAAGGGTCGGAAAACAATCCGGAGGCCAGCAAGGGCGATCTGTCGCATTATTACCGTTTTCTGGAGGTGTATACCGAACGCCAATACCGCTGGAACAAAAAGGACAAGGTGCTGGAGGACATCGGGCCGCTGGAATTCCCGGAGGTGTATCCGGTGGCACCGGTTCCGGAAGGCGGCTATCAGCAGGAGGACGTGTCGGAACGCGTCTGGTATTACATGGATCAGTTCGATACCACCTACACCATCCTGCTGAACCAGTTGCAACTGGCCTGGACTGACGGTGGCCAGCAGTGGCTGATTCATGCCTACGAAACCATGTTCGAACTGGAACGCTATGCACGCCCCCTGATGCGCATGCGTACGCCCTATGGCGGTGGTGCCACCTACGCGCCCTGCTTCCGCTACAAGCCGGATCAGGACAAGACTCTCAAGGTCAGGCCCTCGATGGCATCAACGCAGTCCTGACGGTCAGTTACCGATGCGTGTCAAGCAGACCAGTGAGGGGCGAACGGTCGTGGCCATCAGCGGCAAGCATGCGGTATGTCTTGCACTGGACTGGCCGCAGACAGAACTGAGCGATCTGCTCGGCTTTGCCATCAAACGGACCGGCAGCGATGGATCTGAAATCTGGTTGCCCAATGCCCTGCGATTCGAAGGCGAAGCACTGCACAAGGGACGCCTGTATGATTCATCGGATGCACCGATACAGTCTCTGATCTGGGGAGATTTTGGTATCACGGCCGATCCGAAAAAACACGGTCTGCCAACGGCGACTGTATTTACCTACACCGTCATTCCCGTGCGCGGAGGGCCCGGATCAGTCAGGCTGGAGCTCGACGAGTCTGTCAGTATCGGCATCACCACCGAGCCAGAACACGATGCAGGTTCGGATCAGCCCGAAGTTCATTTCAACAGGGGCTTGTCAGACAGCCAGGAGTACGCCCGCCTGTTTGGTGAGGAACATCAGCCAGGTGATGACCCGCAGGCACTGGACTGGCTGGCCAGGGATCTGGACAGAAATATCATCCGGTTCATTGATCAGACCGGGAATTCAGGCGACATGCTGCTTGATGTGGCGGCGTATCATCTGGATCACCCCGGCGTGATTGAGTCGATTTGTGGCCTGGGCAAGCGCGCACGCGTGTCTCTGGACTGGGGTGCCGATGAGAAGGATGAATCATCGCCAGGCCCCAATGCCGATGCCCTTAAGCAACTGCTCGATGCCGATGTGTTTGTCCACAAGCGAGAGCACGTCAGTATCAGTCACAACAAGTACATCGTCCGGAAAAAGGCAGATGGTACGCCATTTGCGGTACTCACCGGCTCCACCAACTTCACCAATGGTGGCATTTCCTCCCAATCCAATCAAAGCGTGATAATTCACAATCCGGCACTCGCGGCAGCCTATCTTGCTGATTTTGATAGGGTTCTCGAGAATGACAACGAGGGATTGCGTGAGAGTAATCGTGCAGGCACGATCATCGACGACACGCTGGAAGTCTATTTCTCACCACACAGTGCCTCGGACCGTCCGGATCTGGATCGGCTGACTCAACTGGCATCACAGGCCAGCGTATCTCGACTGTTCATGACGTTCCGAATGACGGACAACAGTCTGATCGAAGCCGTTCTGGACGATTCACTGCCGGTATTCGGTGTGGTGGATCGTGCCTATCGGGGCAATGATGATAGTGGTGATCGTGTTCTGTTTGATGCCGCACACGAGAGTCATCCCAAAGTGGTCTCCTGCGCTGCGCCCCTTTCGGATGAACCCGAGGAAGATGCCCTGTTCGCCGAGCTGAAACGGGACCTGTACAACCCGATCGTGCATCACAAGATACTGCTGTTTGACTGGGACCAGCCCGATTGCGTGGTGGTGACCGGATCGGCCAATTACTCCACCAATTCAACCGCACATAATGACGAGAACTCGCTGATCGTACACGGCGACCAGCGCCTGGCCGAAGAATACTTCGTTGAATTCTGCCGTCTGTTCACTCACTGGCGGCCGCGCTGGCTGCGTGAACGTGAATCGAAGTCGCATCCGGCCGAGCACCTGGCTGGCGATTCATCCTGGACAGAGTCCTGGCTGCATGGAAGCACCATGGCGGATTTCCTGGCCGTTGCTCTGGGTAGAACGGGTGACACATCATGAGTTCACGCGTATTTCAACGCTGTGCAATCGCATGGCAATCATGAGGACACTGATATGAACGATTCTGACTACAAGCCCTGGCATGTGATCCGCACCGTCACGCTGGGCGCCAGTGCGGCCGATGTCTGGGATGTGGTGGGCGGCTTCTACACCATACACCACTGGCATCCCGATATTGCGCTGACAGAAATCTCAGGCGAACAGGTCAACACGCGTCATTTGCGCAGAATACTGACGTTTCCTGGTCAGCCAAAAACCGTGGAACAGCTGGTGTCAATGGATAATGCCGATTTTCACTACCGCTACAAGTGGCACGAGGGAGCCTGGGGTGAGGCGGTGAAAAACTACCACGCATCACTGAGGGTCATGTCAGGTGATCTGGATGAAACCTGCCTGGTGCAGTGGGAATCCACGTTTGACTACCCCACCGACGCCATCAGCGAGTTCTATCAGAATGGCTTCCGTGAACTCGAGAAACGGTTTCCACTGAAAGGAGCATAACCATGGGCAGCATACTGGAGATCAACGACACCCTGCAGATGACCACCGAACAGGGCTTTCCTGCTGATATCTTCGACCTTGAGAAACATCGCAGGCAGCCGATTACACTCGATGATGTGAAAGGTCGTGTGTTCGAGTTTTCCGGCAAGACACGGCCACGATTCTTCCATCTGGCGCCGGTGCGAGTCTACTGGTATCACAATATTGACGGCCGCTGGCTCGCCTGGGGGCAGATCCTGATTCAGGAACAGGGCATATCGCCCAACCCGGATTACACCGAACATCAGGGCGCGATCAATGTCAGTGATCCCGAGCAATGGATGACCCACGGCAAGTACACGGTGCACAAGATCTATGATCCGGAGTATCAGGAAGAGTTCACGCGAAAGGACTTGCCAGAGAGCCTGTCCTATTTCTATCGCTGACCGTAGAGCTCGGTTGACAGGTATTTCATGCCCGAATCGCACATCAGCGTGACTATGGTGGCATCCGGTCCAAGTCGTCTGCCCAGCAGGATTGCCGCAACCAGATTGGCACCGGTTGATGTACCCGCCAGCAGGCCTTCTTCACGGGCAAGCTTGCGTGACATGGCCATGGCATCAATCGTGCTGACCGTCATCACTTCATCGACTGAGTCCGGTTGCCACAAGGGCACGACAAACCCGGCACCGACACCCTCCATGCCGTGACTGCCTGTTTCACCGCCTGAAAGCACCGCCGATTCGGACGGTTCGACAGCAACACAATGGATGTTTTTGTTGTGTGCATGCAGGGCCTTTGACACACCCTGGCAGGATGCGGTGGAACCTGTGCTTTGCACAAAGGCATCGACGCTGCCATGGGTCTGAGCCAGTATCTCTTCGCCCAGACGCTGATACGCCGGTATCTGGTCAGCGTTGGCCAGCTGGTTGACCAGAAAACCGCCCTGCTCAGCCTGGGTTGCCCTGGCCGCATCGATCATTCGTCGGGTCAAGCCGGCATCCATTGCTCCGTTATCGCTTCTTATAACAGTCAGCTCGGCACCATAGGCATTCATGTGCCTGCGTTTTTCCTGACTGAATGCATCCGAGGTGATGATTCTGAGCGGATAACCCTTGAGTGCACAGACAAACGCCAGCGAGACGCCAGTACTGCCTGCCGTGTACTCGATGACTCGATCGCCAGGTTCCAGTCGCCCATCCGACTCAGCCGCTTCAATCATGGCCAGTGCCATACGGTCTTTCATGCTTCCGGTGGGATTATCGCTTTCAAGCTTGATACTGATGCGCGCACAATCTTCAGGAACGATAGAGGACAGTGATATCAGCCTTGTGTTGCCAATGGCGCTCAAAGTATTTGACATTGATTTACTCAAGCTATTGAAACTACTGGATTTGCAGAGTGACTTTCAAATCACAAGTAACAGTTTAGATTTGTAACTTGTAAAACGCAAGTTATACTATTCATGTCCAGATTGTGGAGACAACGATGAGCCAGGAATCCATGCCAGAGCTGAGTTCGGCAGACCCTCATTTCCGATCGGATTGTTCGATCTCACGAACGCTGGATCTGTTCGGTGACAAATGGACCCTATTGATCATTCGTGATCTGTTGTGGCATGAGAAGCACACATTTCAGCAACTGGAAGAGAGTGTGAGCCGTATTACCAGCAGTATTCTGGCTGATCGACTGAATCGCCTGCGAACATGGAACCTGGTCACCCGTCTGCCCTATCAGGAACGACCGGTCCGCTACCGTTACGACTTGACCGAAGCCGGCAAGGCACTGGAGCCGGTATTGTTGCAGATGATGCACTGGGGCCATGAGAACCTCGGTGGTGGCTTGTATGACCCTGATCAGGCAGGCAAGTCATAACAGTAATTATTTCAATGCCTTGCAGGATGTTATTGATATTCAGGTGATGATCATATCCAGCCTGAATCTTGAGGCATCAGTCCAAAAAGACCTACTCTGAGAACACGAAAGAGAAAAAAAGAACATTTAGCGCATCGGCAAGGGCTGTGCCGTCCAGTTCATACGATATAGTTCGTAGCAAGTCAGTCACTTGCGGATAATTCAGACATGAGACACGTTCACCCTGCTCTCGCAGCATTATCGATGATGGGGCTGTTCCTGTGCGCCTCGGCACAGGAGCTGCCACGTGTGGAAACCATAGCCCAGGGGTTCAATGCCAGTGGTGATGTCGCTGTGGGCCCGAACGGCAATATTTTTGTTGCCAACTATGGCCCGACACTGTCGCAGTCCAATGGCAGCCAGGTGCTGCGTATCACCCCCGACGGTGTGGTATCCGTGTTCGCCGATGGCTTTGCCGGTGCGACGGGCAACACCTTTGATGATGACGGCAATCTGTACCAGTCCAATAATCAACTGGGCCAGGTAGTCCGCGTTGATCCCGAGGGCAATACGTCGGTGTATGCCACTGGTCTGGCCGGTGGTGTGATCGGACTGGCCTTCGATTCGGCTGGAAACCTGTTCGCAGCCGGTTGTGGTAACAATGTGATCTACCGAATTGATGCGACAACGCAGCAGACAACGGTCTTTGCCCAGGGTGGATCACTGTCCTGCCCCAATGGCATGACGGCAGATGAGGATGACAACCTGTATGCCGTCAATTTCAATAACGGGGTGATCTCTCGTATCGACCCTCAGGCCAATATCACGGCGATTGCGCAGACACCTGGCGGCTCGTTCAGACCCGGAGGCGGCAATGGCCATGTCGAATTCGGAAATGGTGTTCTCTACGTGCTCAGCAACGCCAGCGGCCAGTTGTATCAGGTCACGCTGGATGGTCAGCTGACTGTCATCGCCGGTGATGGCACACGCGGCCATGTTGATGGCCCTGCCCTTGAGGCCAGTTTTCAGATGCCCAACGGAATTGATCTCAGTCCCGATGGCAAGCGCATTTACCTCAACGAATCCGAATTGACCACCGGTGGTCAGCTCACCAGCAATTATCCGCTCACACCCAATCGTCTGAGGGTTGTCATTCTTGAAGAAGCCGACCCGCCCTTCCAGATCAATGTCGGGCTGTCTGGCGGCTGGTTCGAGCAGGAAACGGCGGGCCAGGGGCTGATGCTTGATATCAATGAGGATCAGGCACTGGTCTTCGGCGCCTGGTTTACCTACGAACCGGGCCAGGCAACGAAGCTCGGCGACATGAATCACCGCTGGCTGACACTTCAGGGTAATTATGCCGACGATACGGCAGATCTGACCATCTTTGCCACCAGTGGTGGCGTGTTTGATGACCCAGCCACGACCTCAACCGAAGCGGTCGGCAGTGCGACACTCAGTTTTTCCGATTGCGATTCAGCAACGCTGAGCTACACGATCGATAGTGACAGCCTGAGTGGCGAGATCGCGCTGCAGCGACTGATTGACAGTGATCTGTGTGAACAGCTGGACCTGGCAGCGACAGGAACAAACTGATTTGAATGAATTGGTAATCCTTTCGCACGGCCGATTTCTTGAGGTGTGTCTGTGGTGAGGACAGCTCATGCCATTCGTCACCTCGCTGACCTGCAGATACGCAGCTACACAGTGATTCGAAATCAGAAACCGACGCGTATTTTCATCATTAAACACCTCCATTAGCCTCATTGTGTCGATCTGTTGTATGCTGATCACTGGATGAGTCGTCTGTGGTCAGGTGAGGGATTTCTGATGATCAATTACAGGTTATGGGCAGTACTGGCCATTTCTGTTCTGATGCTTGCCTGTGTCAAGACAGAGGTGCAGTCTTGGCAGGTCGTCGAGGATGCCAATGTCGATACGGCCTACACCAAACCTGATGTCGATTTCAGTGCCTATACACGCCTGATGGCAGCACCCTTCGAGATCTATTATCCACAGACCATGGAAGCGCCGGACCCTGACGATCTCGAGAGAATCAGAGGCATTTACCGGCAAGCCTTTCTGGACGAGATTGGCGATGATTACGACATAGTCAGCGAGCCAGGTGTCGACGTCCTTAAAGTCCGTTTTTCACTGCTTGATCTACGCATCAACAAGCCAGATGCCCAATACACACCGCCTTCGCGCCTGACTGATTTTGTTCATTCGGGGCATCAGACTCTGCTGATGGAACTTCTGGACTCAGAGACTGATGAAGTGCTGGCACGCGCTGCCGATGAGGAACGTCCCGATAATGTCTCTGTCAGTGAGGACTACGACGACTGGGATGCCGTCGAGTTTACGGCGGCACGATGGGCAGCATTGTTTCGTGATTTCCTGGACAGAAATCTGACCCGGGTTCAGCCTGAATAAGTTTGACGATTGCAAGATCTGATTGAATGACATCGGTTATCACACTCACTGACGTCCGAGCCGCGCTGAAAAATGAGGAATTCCTTCTCGAGTATCTGCCAACACACGACTTGGATACGGGACAGTGTGTCGGCGCTGAAGCACTGATTCGCTGGCGACGAGTCAACGACGTTCTTCAGCCACTACAGTTCATTCCCATCGTTGAAAACACGCCGATTTCTGGCCTCATCACCTATTGGGTGATCGATACGGTCACGCGGGAACTGGGTCAGTGGCTGCATTCACACCCCGATGCTCACGTCGCCATCAATGTGCCACCGGAGATTCTGGGGCGAGGTGGCATCGAATATGCCGGCAACAAGTCGGGCCTTAGCGATCTGGCTTCACAGGTGATACTAGAAGTGACCGAACGCGGTGTGCCTGATCTTTTGGGTATACAGGCCATCAATGACAGCTGGGGTACTGGCGTTCGGCTCGCACTGGATGATTTCAGCAATATCGCGGGTGCAAATCTGGCCCTGCTGGCGCGATGCAATTTTCACATCATCAAGGTGGACATGTCGCTGGTGTCCCAGATCACTGATGAGACGCCGATGCCCGACTGGCTGCCTGCGCTGTCAGCAATCGTGGAATCGTCTTTACTGACCGTGATTGCCGAAGGCGTCGAGACCGAACAGCAATTGAAACAGTTGCAAGCCTCCGGAATCCAGCAGGCACAGGGATTCCATTTCTCGAAGCCGCTCAGATCATCAGCCTTCATGGAATATTATGCAGAATCTAATGGGAATGATCGCATATCATCTTGATTGAGTCGTGACATGTAGAGAAACTGAAGCTTAAAAATCGAGATGCCGTGAGCTCGAGCATTCATCACAGCTTTTAAGGCGTTAACGGAATTGATCAGTGCTCCAACATGGCCTTACCCATCGGATGGCAATTTCCTGCCAATCAAGGCCGGATTCGTGATAGCACGGGGCGCTGGATGAGGTTTCAAAACAGGATGCAGGATCTCATGACTGAGATTGTTTGTTCTGTTGATCAGATATGAACTGTCCAACCAGTCGTGCAATGATGATTGCCAGATAGAGTTGACCCGTAATTGCCTCGAGAGTGGACCAGGAACGCGCCAGTCGCGAGACGGGCGTAACGTCACCGTATCCGAGTGTCGAGAGGGTGACATACGAATAATAGGAAAATTCACCGAGCAGCAGTCGATAATGTTCAAACGAGGCATCTGCTGCTGAAACCAGACGGAACGAACCAGGGGTGTACAGCTCAATCAGCGTATAGATCAGTGCCCAGACCAGACCCAGCAATAGATAGACACACACCGCTGCAAACAGCATGTTTAGATCGACGCTACTGACCCGCGCGAGGTAGCGAATCAGGTAGACAATCACGTAGGTCATCAGAATGATGTACAGAGACAGGCTCAGCGCCACCTCGAGTGTGACATCAATGAGACTGACGCCCCAGGTGAACATCAATGCCGGTATGGCAACAATGACACCGATGGTGATGTGTCTGCGACTGTCAGCGACCAGATACAGTGATGACAGCAGGATAGCCGTCAGTACGATGACTATCAGAAAGCTCTGATGACTGGACGAAAAGAATCCCGGCAACAGCTGAACGGAGAACAGGCTGCACAGTAACAACAGAAAACCGAATGGTTTTCGATTGGTCGGGTGCTGATCAGTCATATCCCTCATGTGCCTGGATGAGACGGATCGATGGTCCGGATCACTGGTCCGACTCGAAACTGCCGCCCAGTGCCAAATGCAGATCGATCCGTTGAGCCAGACGCTGGTTCTTCAGCCTCACCAGCGCGATGCGTGAATTCAGGGTGCGGGCCTGCATTTGCAGCACATCGAGAACGCCGATCGCACCAACTTCGTACTGGGTCTTGGCGATATCGTATGCTTTCATGCTGTCCTCGACGGCGAATTCCAGCAGCTCCTGACGCTGTTTGAGAATGACTTCGTTACTCAAGGCATTCTCGACCTCGCCAAAGGCACGCAGCGCCATGCCACCGTAATTGGCGAGAGCCGCATCCTGCTCTGCAGTCTCGATTTCGACCTGGGCCTGTAGCTGTCCCCCAACATCGATCGGTGCAAAGAAATTGGCCCCGAGCGAGAAAAAGTCCGAGCCTGACCCAAGCAGGTCTGTCAATGCATTGCTGGAACCGCCGCCAGAGGCGGTCAGACCGATGCTGGGCAGCTTGGCGGCTTTCGCCACCTGAACCTGCTGAAACGCCGCGTTTACACGACTTTCGGCGGCCTGAAGGTCGGGACGTCTTGACAGGATGTCGCCGGGGACACCTGCCGGAACCGGTGGCGGAACAGGAATGAACTTGCGTGGCGTCTCAAGCTCGTTCGCCGGATAACGACCGAGCAGGATTTCCAGGCTGCGAATCGACTGATCCAGTGCACCGCCGGCCTGACGCTGGCGTTCTGTGGCTGATGACAACTCCGATCGTGCCAGAAAGACATCCTGCGGCTGAGCGGCACCCACCTCGAGACGTGTCTGGGCAATCTCGAGCATTTCGGTATAGATGGCGACTGCTTCATCTGCCAGTTGTTTCTGGCGGTTGGCTTCAGTGCTCATGAACCAGGCCTTGGCCGTCTGCGCCACTAACGATTGTCGGGCGAATTCGAAATCGGCTTCAGTGGCCTGATAGGCCTGCTCGGCAGCTTCGGCAGCTGAGGCAAGTTTGCCCCACAAATCCAGTTCCCAGCTGAGATTGAGCGCGGCACCTGAGGAGTCGGTATCATTGCCACCACGCGACGTCGATGTTGCAGCACCACCGACATTGACTGCCGGTAACAGATTGGCGCCGGCCTGTCTGGCCAGGTTGGCTGCGATGGTCAGGTTCGATGACAGGGCGGCGATATCACGGTTATGCTTCAGGGCTTCTTCAACGATGGCCTCGAGTTGCTCGTCCTGGAACGATTTCAGCCAGCCGTCAGCAACACCACCCTGCTGCAGTACCGTTCCCCATTCTGCGGCGATATCTGTCGTCTCGGGCAATGCCTGCTCCACCACCTCTTCCTGTGTCGGGTTGGGTTGGGGGCTGGCACACGCGACCAGCAAGAGTACAGCACTGATACTCGGTATATTTTTCAATGAATTCATGGCAATTCAGGCTCCGGCGTTGATTCGATTATCGGCAGTCACGGCATCAATGGAACGGGAACAGATAGTTCATCCAGGCCGACATGCGCAACAGGATCTTGCGCATGATGGCGACGTGGTGAAAATGATCACTGTAAATGGCAGTCTGGGCATAGGAACCGCCGGGAATCTTGTCCGCATACTGTTCGAAGTCCGGATCGGTGATATTGATCAGTACCGGGACACGTCCAGGCCTCGGTGCCATATCCGGCGTGATCAGGTTGCCTGAGGGTTGAACCTGTCCTTCTGCCAGCGCAGGCATCACCATCGCGACTTCACCCGTGAACACCTGACCGGGAATGCCGTCGAAAGCCACCTCTGCCTCGTAGCCGGCTTCCAGCCTGAGCAGACTGTTCTGTCTGAACCAGGCCACATGGTAGTGTCCTTCTGCACTGACAAACACCATGACGGGTCTGAGCGGCAGACTGGCAGCACGCATACCCGGGCGCAATACAACCTGTGTGACATAACCGTCTGCCGGTGCTCTGACGGTGGTCTGTTCCAGCTCGTATTCGGCCTGTGACAATTGTGCCCTGAGGGTCATTCAGGTTGGCGCGTGTCAGATCCACTTCGCGTTGACTGCCGGCATTGCGATCAAACAGCTCCTGTGCCCGTGTGTAGTCGCTCTGTGCAGCAGCGACTCGTGGGGTCAGGGAATCAATTCTGTTCTGGAATGGTTCCGGGTCGAGCCGAAAACAGCACATCACCCCTTGTTTAGCAGTTCGTTGCCCTTGACGGGCACCTCGATGACTTGCCCGGTGACATTGGGCACAATGGGTGTAGTGACATAATACTGGCGACTTTTCTCGGAGTACGGGGTGGTTGTAGTTCATCAGCAGGATCAGCGCCCCGATCATGAATACACCACCGAGAACTGCTGTCGGAACGGTCCATTTGTTCAGTGGGATCTTGAAAATCTTGAAAATGGCGATACACAGGGCGGTATAGGTGAGTATGAGCAACAGATCCATCAGTCGGTCTCCTCATCGTTGCTGGGTTTCGTATCTCGTTGCTGAAGCGATTCCAGGCTTGCTTCGATGCGTTCGAGGCGTTTGTGTACATCTTCCAATTTATCGGGCTTCGGATCGTCAGGCGAGTCCGATTGGCTTGCCGGAAATTCCCCAGCCCCGGTCCTCACGATATAGCGTTGCCCAGATCCACAGGAATGGCCACAACACATGAAGCGTGAACAGGCTGACCCATCCGGCATAATGTATGGCATCCTGGTGGGGATGATTGCGGTGAACCGAAATCTCGTACGGAATATCATGGATGGCGATGATGCCGTAGAAAATGGTGATGAAGGCAAAAATCAACAGGCCCAGTGCAATGTATTCAAGCATGGTATTCCCCTTTCACTACAGTAGATTCAGCGTGACAGTGTGACGAAATCAAACTAACTGCTCCCTCTCTGAACCCTAGCATAACCGATTGATCAGTTCGACGATCGTTCACAGTTTGAATCCAGAGCAATGTCATTTCTCATCTCCCCTGCTCCAGCGATTGGCCCAGGGTGTGGCTGTGATGCCGTGCAGTACAATACTCAGTATGACGGTCACCGCGGTAACAGTGATGATGGTGTCGCCGTGTGGCAGGTCTGCACCCAGTACGATGACGGCGAACACAACACTGGCCAGACCTCGCGGACCAAACCAGCCCAGAAACAGCTTGCCTTCAGTCGATACACCACTGCCGATGAGAGACAGGAAAATGGGCAGCATGCGCAGCACCGTCAGGCTGAGCAAGGCATAGATCAGCATCGTCCAGTTGAGGAAACCGATGGAGTGACCGAGTACAGCCGCACCAAACAACACCCAGGTGACCATGGCAAATAATTCACCGGTGCTTTCAGCCGCATGCAGCAAGTCATCTCGCTGCTCCTTCATCAGGTGTCCAAACAGTAATCCACCGCAGAAGGCGGCGATGAATCCACTGCCACCGACAAATTGTGCAGTTGCAAAACAACTGATGGCCAGTGCAATCACGGGAATATTCATCGAGATGTGCGTCACCCAGTGGCGAGGGATGGCCATGCGCAATAACCAGGCACTGAAACCGACCATGGTCACTGCCACCAGCAATCCGATGCCCAGCTCTTCGGCCAGTAGTATCAAACCCAGGTGTTCACCATTTCCATGTCCGCTGGTGTGTCCCATGGCATCAGCTGCCAGCGCCAGAAACAGCAACAGCACCGGGACACAGATGCCATCGTTGAGTCCACTCTCGGCATTCAGGCCCTGTTTGATTTCACTCGGTACGGCTTCATGCTTGACCACAGCCTGCCCCAGGGCGGCATCGGTGGGTGCCAGCAATGTTGCCAGGATAGCCACTTCCAGCAGTGAAAAGTCATTGAAAAACCAGACGCCGGCTCCAAAACCCATCAGCAAGGTCAGGGGCAGCCCTATGAGCAGCATGCGTATGGGGATCCTGGAAAATCGCCGCAGAACAGACAAGTCTGCAGCGGCTGCATCAATGAACAGTACCAGCGCAAGCGTCAGTTCAGCCATGATCTTGAGGGTGTCGGCATTGACATCAAATGACAGCCAGCCAAATCCCAGCGGGCCGATGGCAAAGCCGAAGACAATGAAGATGATTGGGCCGCTCAACCACGAGCGGTCGACCAGCCCGGCGACCGCACTGAACAGCAGTGCGCACCCGGCAAGTAATGCAATATCCAGATACATCGTCCCCTCCTTCTGATTTGTTACTGCTCAGATGTCGCCGACTGGTTTGACTGATCCAGATAAAACTGGCGTTTTTGGCCCAGTACCAGACAGTTGTACAAGGCCCGTCCCACCTGATCTCTTGTCAGGTAGGCATTGCTGCCGGGTACTTCGGACAGTGAAACGACCACCTGCTCGTCGACGTCGTAAATATTGGCCATCACTGTATCATGCTGCCAGAGGGATGCGTTACCCAGGTCAGCATCTGATGCGAACCGGATCAGACGACGACCGTTCTCCCAGTACACCCAGACTTCATTGGCGACCACAGAAATGGGGGCGACGAACAGCAGCTGTTGTTCGTTCTGGACTGAGCTGATGATGTCCCGGATCTTTTCGTTCACTTCCGCTGACAGGTGGTCACTGAGCGCGGCATCCGGGTACGTCTTTCGGTTTCGGTGCCTGAACAGGTAGTCTCTCATGGCTTTCATGCTGATTACGTAGGCACTGGCGGCACTGTTGTCGCTGCCGTGATGACGGCTGACATCGATCACCTTGTAGCCATCGCTGGTCACTGAGATATCCAGCTCCTGCAGTGTGTAGTCAGATTGCTTAAGTGTGGCCGCGATATTGAAATCCGGAATATTCACCTGAATAAAGCGGCTGTTGTCACCGGCATCGAGTTGACGCTGCAATGGGTCAATCAGAAATTCCAGAGTCTCATCGTGCAGATTGGCCCCGACATCACCTTCATCCAGATACCAGCGATACAGGTGTGCGACCAGTTCGTAAAGATAGGCGTCTCCACCCAGTTCAGCTACCAGCGCCTTCGCATCGGGCCTGCTGACCGGATCAGCCAGCACCGATGCCCCAAAAAGCATAAGAGACATCAGCACTAGTCGAGAAGTCATGAATCTATTCATTTCTGCCGGGTCTCCAGCGTAAAAAATCGGTTGCCACCGAGAGAGCCGTCCTCGGTATTCGGTATTCGAACGTAACTGCCACCCGGATTGTAATAATCCAGATCTGTCATCCAGGCATAGGCTCGGCCCGTCACTGTGACTGGTCCAAGCTGTGTCAACGGCTCAAACCGGTCGACCGTCTCAAGTTGCCCAGCAGCCAAATAGGCGTCGGCCAGTTCCTGTGCGAAAGACAACAGTCGGCCAAAGCGGCCGGGTGTGCCAGTGTTGGCGATACGCTGCAGGTTCCTGATCCGTTCATCAACTCGTGGGACACAGACAAAGCGGCCTTCTTCGTTGTGGTAAAACCCATCGACCTGGCCATGAACGCCGCCGGCAGTGATGACTGTGATGATGTCTTCAGCCCTCACCGTTGCCAGTTCAGTCTGCCGGTACCCAGAGGGAATGATGAACGTGCGGCCATGCAGAACCCACAGAATGGCCGCCATGGCCGCCTTGCTGTCTTCTTCACTGACGTAGCCGCGTTCTCCTGGAAATGGTGCTTCATTGATTAGCAATCGTGCAATATAGCCGCTGCGGTCTGATGCCGGTTTCAGTTCGGTTGCCAGTGACGCCGAACACAACAACAGAAAGACGCCGGCCAGTGCAATTGAGTGTGTGTGCAATTTGCAGCGAATCATGGGCTCACCGTCATCAGCACGACAATCACGAACAAAACCGGGTATATCCAGCGAGCAATGGCGTTCAGTCTGAGCGCCCTGTTGACCCGTTCTGAATTCGCCCAGCGACTGCCCATGACAGCGACTGCCAGTGCAATGAATACCATCAGCGTACAGCCAATAACAAAGATATCGGCGCGGGTCAGATAGGACACACTCGGCAGACTCAGACGCATGGAAAACCCGAATGCGATCAGGGAGAAAATCGATGCGGTAGAGATGGCAATGCGTGACGGCGTCAGTTCCGGTTGCAGCCAGAAGACGGACCAGGCCATGAACACGATCAGGGTCATCGGCAGGAACAGGGTCAACAAATAATAGTTGCTGTCACGTTTTGCCTCGATGGTGTAGACAAGTCGAGGAAAGACCACGCCTGTGGAGGCCACAATAGCTTCGTTGAATTGCGACCCCTGAACAGTCAAGCGCCAGCCGTCAACGGAGATGTCCGTGACGCCTTCACTCAGTTCACTCGACGTGGAAAATGACAGCTCATCCGGCACGTGGGCATAGGAAACGACATCGATTGTCAGTGGCTGGGTGTCAAAGGGAAACTCCCTGAAATCAAAATTCGCAGACAACTCACCGGACAGTCGCTGTCGATAGATCACCTGCCCTGATTGATCGACTGTGGCGATTTGCGGTAACTTTCTTATCAAATCACGGTCGTTCACAATCAGTCCACGGGGCGTCCATATGGTGTCCAGGCCAAACGTTCGTTCTTGTTCGTTTGCCTGGTCATCCAGCGCCAGCCTCGGATCATGCCAGCGTGTGACCATGAACAGGTCAGCATTGAACCGTTGTCTGGCATCGTCGATGTAATCAATGTCGAGCAGAAACAGGCTCAGTTCGATTTCGGTGATCGTACCGGGTGGATCGGGCCGTTCAGTCAGCAGGCGGCTGTCATAATCTGGTTCAGTCTGTGCATGAGCTGCGACCATGCAGCACAATATCACAACAGCCAGGAGTACAGAGGCAATTGTTCTGTCTCCGTGGAGATCGCATGAATGTGATTGAGTCGTCACGCTGAACGCGCTGTATCAGTTCACCATGTCCTTTTTCAACTGGCGTGTAATCACACTGGCCAGATCACGAGAACCGTTTTCTATGGTCGCGGGATTGACCGTATCGGTGACGGCGGACCAGATGACCTTCTCATTGCTCAGCTGATACAGGTTATTCTCGATGACGTAGATCTTGTCCTGTCGGTAGTACATCGGGTCTGCGATGATCTCGTACATGCCGTTATACGCGACGCCAAAATAACTCTCCGGCTCGATCATGCCTTCTCGCGTATCCTGGTGAATCAATGTCATCACCAGGGCGTGTGAGGCGGTTTTCGATGCCGTGGCCACCACTTCTGAGCGCTGGGCCCTGCTGTCGTATTCTGCGCCAAACACATCGGCGCTGCTGGTGGCGCGGATGCCGTTCTTGCCGAATTCGGCGACGATAGCCTGTTCGACGGCGATGCGGTTGATTGGGTTGATTGCCAGAACAAACACCATCACATTGTCCAGTTTCGGAACAGGCCCAGCAGACCAGTGATCGACCAGTTGGTGCTGCTGCACGCGCCAAGGATGAGCATAGCGAACGTGCAAAGGATAATTTTCGTAGTTTTCATACCTGTTCCTGTGATGGTAAAATTTAGATTATAAACGACAATGCTTGTGGCCTTGAGTCGTTTTTATTGTCATTCGAATGTCGTGTAACTGAATCCTGATCTGATTCACGGTTAGCGGTCTCTATGGTATCGTTGTGCATCATGTCCCTCAAGCTGGAGCTGCCAGTGCATCAACGAGTAACCTGTTTGACAACTGCCTGCGTTTTTCTGTTATGCGTGAACTTGCTTGTCACTGCACAAGCCGCCGATAAAACCAATACGGCCGATCTCGCTGATTTCGCCTCAATCACGGTGTTCATCGATTCTGACCTTGGCAATCGCAAAAGTGGTGGAGCACGTCGCATGAATGCCAAGCATCGGGAATACGAGGCTTTGTGTTATCGCGTGATTGATACCGAAATCTACATTGAGGATGGCGACATGGAAGGCTTCTTTGTGACCTACACTCGCGTGCCTGACTGCGTGCCCAAGCCTGTGGCGCCTCAGAAGCCGAAATCAAGACGCTAGGTCTTTCATCCAGACTCATCGAAAGCAGTCCCGGTTCAGGCATCGAGTTCAGAACCGGAAACTGTAACCGAATGCAGGCCCGGTGAAGCTGAAATCCTGCAGTAGGTCATCGCTGCCCTGATCGTACTCCAGGTGACGCCAGGCCATCACGAAATCACCCGATTTAAAACCGACAGGACAATCCTGCCAGCGCATTCCAGGTCAGGTCCGAATCACCGGCACCGACATCGATGGCCCATGGGAAAGACCAGCAGCCCGAACCCACTTTGAATTCACCACGAAATCCGGCAACTGCATCGAGGATATCCTTGTCGACCCCGATACTGCCCTGAGAAGGCAGGAGAATCTCGTTATTGGGCCCAGTAATGGCAGCAGCAAGATCCCAGCGCGTGTCGACGTCCACACCGAGATAGCGTACGCCTCCATAGAGGTCTACGGTCGAACGTTCCGTCTCCCTGATGGCATAGCCCAGTGACAATGAAAAGATTACTCCATCAAGGTCGGTCCTCGTATCGACGTTCAGGCTGGCATCCACGGGCAGCCTTGGTGCGAGATCTGGTCTGTCGACCGATGTGATTCGACCGTCATTTTTTGATGTCATGCTCAGATAGACAATGTCCGATGAGATCGAAAATTTGTCCTTGCGCGCGCTGCCGTTCAGCAACAGGCCATAATTCAGCAGATCGAGCCAGTCCGTTGGACCAACGGAGACATTGGGTGACCCCTCGCCTGTCTGACCTCCATCATTGCGCTCAGGCACATCATATTTGAGTGTGCCGTCGATTCTCGGTAACCAGAGATACGGCGTTAAACGGTATTCCCAGCCATCGGACTCTGATTGCGCATGGGCAGGCGCGTGACCCAGCATGGATGACAGACTGAGTACGAGCAAGAATGCTGTTCGATTGAAATACATGATGGTCATTGCTTCACTCCTTTCGTTGTGATCAGTGCGCTAGTACGGTGGAAACTCTGAGAGTACGGCAGTCACCGCGGCCTGCACTGTTTCATCGGTTTTCTTGCGATCCGAGTTCGAAATCGACTTGCTTGCAGCGCCGTGCCAGACCGGTCGGCGTTCATCGACGTCAAATACATCCAGTGCGAGCACACCTTCGGTGTATTGTCTGACCGATGTTTCCGTAACCGTGCCGTAATAGGGTCTGCCCCAGCCCCAGTGACGCGGGTATCCGGCATGCACACCGGACATGCTGGGGTAGGTGTCGACGCGAATCTGCTCGCGCGACCCCACTGTAAACGCCAGGGCAAAATCGGCTGATTCAGCATCATCGACCAGTCGGTATCCTTTGCCGGTCAGGCCTCGCTCAATGGCCGCCATGATCTTGCCTTCCAGCAATGGGTTGCGGATACCCGCTTCCGTACCATCCTTCATCGGGTGATCCGAAATCCAGGCGAAGGTCTTGTATTCTACAAAACTGTGTGACTGGTCAAAGTCACTGCTGGCCTTGAATGTGGTTGTGCAGCTGTTCAGCATCATCAGTGATGTCAGCATGATCAGCACGCTTAACAATCTTGCTTTTTTCATAGTGCTCATGTCCCTGGGTGTTTGAAGTTAATCAGTATTTCACCATGTAGGAGTTGGCTTCCAGACAGACAGAAAATGCCTTCTTGAAGTTGTCGATCTGCTGCTCTGTGGCCTGTTGCTGTGCAACGCCCTGCTGTTCAGCCTGTGAGGCGGCGCTGGCACGCGCCTGACGGCCCTTTCGTCGGCCGCGTAACATCCCGGCCGCGGCACCGTACTTGGCGCCATCTGATGCATCATCATCGGCAATTTCACCAATCAGGGCACCGACAGCGGCACCACGTACCGCGCCCCTCGCTCCCGATCCTCGTCCGGCATTCTGGGCCTCCTGCTTTGCCTCTGCGGACTGTTGTTGCTGGTCTGCCATCGCTTTCTTCAGATCAAATGGATCAGAGCCTGTGTTATTCACTGCCCAGGTATAGCATTCCACTTCTTCACGCGATTGCTGCTCAGCGGCCTGGCTATCGGCCGGAAAAACGTACACATCGATGGTGGCAGCCAGCGTCTTGCTGCCCTGAGCCGTCTGTGCCTGCAGTGACAGGCTTGTTACCAACAACAGTGTGGCGATGATTCGTGTTGTCATGATTTTGTCTCCGCAGCGTGTCATGATTGTGGTGTACAGGCACCAAATACGGTCACCGATAGCCCGTCCCAGCCGACAGCGACTGTCAGCAGGCCGGATTCCTCATTGATGACCAGTGAATAGGCGCGTCCGTTTTCGATGCCCTGAATGTAGATAACACCGCCCTCACGCTTCATGTTGCCAAACGGAGTCACCCTGTTTTCATAGCTGGCCTCGGTGGTGGACAGCTGTTTTTTCTTCAGATCAACCTCAATGAACGAGGGCACATTAACGGCCCAGGGGACCTTGGTGTCACAAACACCGTCATCGGTGCAACTGCTCACCTGAGAAGCGGCACAGAGCAGCTGGTCTTCTCCGGTCAGATCATCCCCGAATGCAGGGGTTGCAGACAGGAACCAGAGCATGAGTATTGTCATCAGGCTGCAATGGCGGATGGTGTTGAGTTGTCTGATAGGCATCTTAGGATTCCTGTGAATGTTGATCGGTAATGAGCGCTGATTCCATCTCAAGATTCGACGCTCGGAAAATGCTCGAGCAATTCTCTGACAGCATGATCGACTCGCTGGTGTGACTGCTCCAGTGTCAATGTTTCATCGGTAAACAGTTGTACTGCCCCGCGCCAGACCACCTGCTTGCTGCCCGCATGAATGACAAGCACGATCAAGGTGCCGCGTTCCAGCCCGGACTCGCCCGACAGGAACGGTTGCACACCGTACTCGTCGATGAAATCCATGGAATTGAGTGCATTGCCATAAAGCACGGCAGGCTTGATGCGATAGGTGGTGCTATCCGGGTCACTGGAGAGCGTGAAGCCTTTCTGCCGGAATTCATTCTGCAGCGCCGATGTGATATGGCTGATCTTCTCCTGATTGAGCTCTAGCTTGGTATCGCTGTAGACCGGCATCAGGGGGGGCACAAGGATTGAACTGTCTGGGTTCACATTGATCGTGCCTGTCGTGCTGGTGACAACCGAACTGCGGGCCAGGTCCTGCTGGCGCTGAACTAGATTCGAACTGCCTGTGCACGCGATCAGAATCAGGCAGAGCAGCATCAGCAGTGTCAATCTGACCGAACGATATCCTCGACTCATTCTTCCCCTCCTCACTGCATGCCGTAGCGCCTCAACATCATCTTGACGTCAGGCGAATCCGGCGCCAGTTGCTTCAACTGGTGCAGATATTGTGGCACAAATCCTGTCTGCTTTGTTTTTTCCAGGTATTGCACCATGGTCATCAGCAATTCGTACTGCATGGGCCACTGATCATTCGCACTCGATAGCACAGACAATGATTCGGCTGTGCGGCCCAGATGATCCAGCGCAACCGCCAGAACATACGCATAGCGTGGGCTGCTGCCTTCAAGCACGGCGGCCTGAGTCAGATACGGGATGGCGTTCTCGTATTGCCTCAAACGCACCAGGTGCAGTCCATAGGCATGATTGACCGCGGTAGACTCTGGCGCCACTCTCAATGCCTGCTGGTACAGTGCTGACGATTCGCTCTCACGCCCAAGTGATCGATACAGCTCCGATAAATTCAGCAACGCCGGAATGTGAGCCGGGTCAATGGCCAGTGCCCGCAGGTATGCTGCTTCTGCAGCATTAGCGTCACCGAGGTTGAGCTCGAGTTGTGCCAGTGTGGATTGTGTTGATGACAGTCCCCGAGCTCAATACCAGTGACTGTCGATACTCTGCAATCGCGTTCGTGAGCTGTTTTTGTGCGTCGAACGGCAACACGGTATACAAACTTGACAGCACAACAGTCGCCGCGTGGCGTACCGATCTGCTGCTGTCTGTCAGCATGGGTGCCAGCACAGTCCAGCGCAGCGATGGTGGCAAATCTGACAGAGTCCGTATCGCTGCACGTCGTATGAGAGGGTCAGGGTTTTCAAGTGAGGGCTTCGCCAGATCTCTGCGGTCATCTGCACTGGCAACCCAGCTGCGCGCTCAAGCAGACTGGCCTGGCGAATGGCCGTCAGTTCGTCGTCCTTAAGATGCTGAATCAGATCGTCAAGGACGAGTGGATTCAAACGCCCCAGTTCTCGAGCTGTTTCAGACCAGTGGGTATCGGTTGGCGAGACTCCCCAGGATCTGAGGGCCTTGACTGCCCAGTCAGCGGATGCGCTGATCTCTGTCTCATGACAGTTGTTGCACGAATTGGAAACGCCCAGTTTCACTGCAAGATCGGGCCGCGGAACGGGAAAGCTGTGGTCGCGACGATCATCGACCTTCATGTAGGTGGTTGCCGGCATGTGGCAATTGACGCACTGTGAGCCGGGTGAATTCACTGGGTGATGATGATGGGTCGCGACATCATAGGTCTCGGATTGATGACATTGTGCACACAGGCCATTGCCGGCGACGATTGTTCTTCCACTGTGGGGATCATGACAGTTACGGCAGGTCACGCCCTTTTGATGCATCTTGCTCTGAAGGAATGATCCGAGCACAAACACTTCTTCACGGATCTGGCCATCAAGATGATAATTGGGTGGCGAAATCAAAGAGATCAGGTTGGCGTCGTGATAATCGACTGCCGCAGGCTCAGTCGGCTGCATCAGCGGAACCCTGAGGGAGTGGCAACTGCCGCACATGTTGAGCTCGAATGAATCAGATTGTCCCTGTGGTACTGCTGTGGTGGCCTTGTCAGTCATGCGCCACTGAACTGGTGAACCCGGGCGAGCGC
Organism: Lysobacterales bacterium; assembly: GCA_965212525.1. GTDB lineage: Bacteria > Pseudomonadota > Gammaproteobacteria > Xanthomonadales > SZUA-38 > SZUA-38. The sequence goes on along the minus strand of CBDBVC010000049.1, from coordinate 180,858 downwards.
TGAATCCGCTGTTTTCACTGGAAATGCGGCCATCTTGAGCCAGCGTGACGTGAGCTCTGCCTGGCCCGTGGCAGGCCTCACAGGCTACATTGATTTCACTGAATCGGGTCTGAAAGCGGTTGGTCGCCGGATCATGATTGTGTTCAACACCGGTCGAGTGGCAATCAGCGCACCGACTGTTCCAGTTCTGCAGGTGACCGGTCCAGTGAAACGGGTGTTCGGATGTGACGGCCTCCCCTTCTCTAAGATGAAACCAGCGTTGACCACCTTCAGACTTGTCCCGGTCGTCCCAGGCTATATTGAGGGCCTGAATTCTGCCATCAGCAACTTCGACCAGGTACTGCTGTAATGGGGTGTAACCAAACGTGTACTTGATCCTGAAGTCGGCCTGCTCGCCCTCCGGCCCTGTGGTTTCAATGAAATAGTTGCCATCAGAGGAGTACAGCCGGCTCTTCTGATCATTGAGATCTACAGTGCGATCATTGAAATCCCCGAGTACTGCATCGCTGGTCGCCAGGGACATCGACCTGGCATGGTGCGAACTCATCCATGCAGTGTGCTGCGGCTCGTGGCAGAACTGACAGACATTCACGCCCACAAAAGCATTCTGTACATTCACAGCTAAACAGGGTGAGGGCACAAGAGTGTTGACGGAAAACAACAAGACAGCCGCAAGTTTAAACTGAGTTGTACCACAAATTATTTTAAGAATTCGTCGTATTGACATCTGATTGTTTCGCACGTTCTGGTTCACGACTGTGCCGCATCTGATTGGATTGCACCTCAGTCAGTTGATCGGTAATTACCAGATAGTGTATCAGCGTCGCCCACGACGCATGCCCCCCCCTCTTGAGAAGCCACCTCTGTTGCGAGACGCCGTCATACCTCGCTGCCTGGCATTGAATGAACGGTTCAGATTCCTGTTGTTGCCTGAAGAACGGTTGCGGTTCACGTTGTTCCAGCTGCCATTCTGTCTCTGCGACCAGCCATTGTCTGTACGTCGGTAGACTTCACCGTTGCGTCCGGCATACAGGTCGCCTGCGGCATTGCGGCCGACGGTAGTGGTGTTACCCTTTCGGGTGACACTGCCCAGCTGCGCGCCAGAGGAGGATTCTGCGGTTCGACGTGTTCGGTCTGCAGTCCTGTCGGTGGAGGTTGACAGTGTCTCGCCACTTCGACTGAATTCGCCAGTGCGACTGACCGAATCCCGGTCGCGTTCACGGGTGATGGTGCCACTGCCGCCGTCCGAGCCGCTTATGCTGCGACTGCTGTTTCCATTGGAGCGGCTGCCTTCGGTAGTGATGGTTCGGCCATCAGCGGTGCGAAACTCGCCTGATGAGCGAATGCTGCCATCACTATTGCGCTGGCGCGTGAAGTCGCCCTGCCCGCCGCGTGAAGTTTCGTACTGCGTGCGTGCACGGCCATCATCGATGGTGCGCTCAATATCGATTTCACCACGTCGACCGGCCAGGGTTGAGTCGATTTCCCAGCGGTTGTCATCGGCATCGTAGTAGCGTGATGTTTCGAATGAGCGGCCGGTTCTCGGGTTGTAGGCCTCGCCCACCATGGCCCATTCGTTGTTGTCCCAGATGGCTTCTGCGCTGGCATAGCGACCGGTTCGCGGGTTATAGGCCGACGCGTAACCCCAGCCGCCATAGGGCCCGTACGCACGAGATACGGAGCCGTAGGCTCCAGTGCGCGGGTTGTAGAATGCGGAACCCCCATAGGTGTAGGCATAGGGGTAGTAAACCGGGTACCAGGGGTTGAAGGGGTCGTACCAGATATAGGGGTTGTAGTAATAACCCGTACCCCACACGACCATGCCATAGGCCACGTAGGTACCGAAGTAACCGGACGAATGGCCGTAGGTGATATGGTCATCTTCCCAGTCATGCACGTGCACATAGGTCACATGATGGCTGGGTGAGGATGGCGGGATGGTGTAGATCTCATCCGGTATGTTCCTGGCTGGCACCCAGGGACCGTTCGGATCGTCAGAGACAAACCACATGCCGTCACTGCACCAGTAGTACTGATCTGAACTGCTCAGTACATCGCTGGCTGTATTTACCGCACGGGTAACAGCGGTATCCCCGATGGCCTCAAATTGCGGTTCGCCGCTGTAGCTCACCTGACCACCCGGCGTTGCATTGGCCTCGATAGTTGCGTAACGGGGCAACTGGGCCTCGATGACAGCGGCCTTGGCTTCTGCCGTACCTGGAACCGACGCGACCACTTCGCCATAGGGGCCGTCAGGCGGGATGTCCAGAAAGTCCTCCGGAAGCGTCTCTGCATGTGTCCAGGATCCGTTTGCCAGATCTTCGGTCCTGAACCAGCGTCCTGATACCAGGTAATACCAGTGCTGCTGGTGCCTGAACAGTTTGCTGACGGTGTTACCCACCGCCTTGAGATCGCCAGCGACATCAAGAAGTTTAGGTTCACCTGTCGTCACGATTAACTCGGCAGGTTGATCTGAAGCAATGACGCGGGGCGGATCGTATTTGGGTTTCTTCCAGCTGGCCGCTGCAGATCGTGCCTGTTTCCAATTGGCATCATCGGGGAGGTCTCGCAGTTCTTTCGGTAATCTCCCTGCAAATTTCCAGGGACCATCCAGGGATTTGCTGTACAACCATTCATTGTCATTGAGGAGATACCACTTGTTCTGTTTCTCGTTGGTGAACAGAGGCCAGTTGGTGTTGGCCACAAAGAACATGCCGTCATCCTCCACGGCGGTGACCACGGGTTCACCCTGTGTCAAAACCAGCAGCGCCGGAGTATCCGAATAGTGGATCACAGGTGGCTCTGCCCTGATCCCCTCATCCGTTTTGACCTCAAAGTCATCCGCCAGATGAGCCAGTACCAGGTCCAGTGATACCTCGCGTGTGGCCTCTGGAATGGCTGTTTCCAGCAGTGTGATGTGCTCGGGTTTGGTGGGGCGGCCATCCGCGAATGTCAGCTTGACCAGTTCAACATCACTGATAGTGACCAGTCGACGTCTAACATCCGGTTTTGCATTGGCGCGCAAACTGGCCGTGGCATAGATTTCGGTATAGACCCCAGTCGGATGTGCCTCGACTGCCGATAGTAATTCGATGGTTTCGAAGTTATACCAGGCGGTCACCTGAGGCGCGTGAATCACCACATGCCCACCATCATAATTGATTCGCTTCGGATAGGTCGGTAACTCCTGAGCACTGGCATTTTGAAACACAAATATGAATGTAATCAGGCAAAGCGCACATAGAGCACCGAGGCAGTTTTTCATCTCTAATTCCTTGTTTTGTGTAACTTTAAATCTTGTCATGGCCGTGGCTATGGTTCAGTTTGATCGTTATGGAACTCTGGCCATGGAACCTCGCATGGACTCACACGAGTCTCAGTGTACCTGATAATTGTCAAGGATGTTGTGGACCGTTCATGGCTCAATTTGCACTATCTGGATTATCTTCTGAAACAATTCTTGAACCGTGTTACTGTCGGTATCGGGAATGTAGCCGGAATGTGATATTCAAAGACTCGGCCGCGTACGTTCGACATTTTAAAGTGGGAGGAACCATGAAATCAGACCGAATAAAGCATTTACTGTTTGCTGGAGCTGCAATTTTATTTGCGGTCAGTACAGCGATCTCGGCCGAGGACAAGCCCAATATCCTCATCATCTTTGGTGATGATGTTGGTATGTATAACATCAGTGCATATCACCGCGGGATGATGGGTGGCAGCACACCCAATATTGACCGAATTGCCAATGAAGGCGCGCTGTTTACCGATTACTATGCACAGCAAAGCTGTACCGCGGGTCGCGCAGCACTGATAACCGGGCAACACCCGTTTCGTACCGGCCTGCTGACCATTGGCATGCCTGGATCGAAACAGGGCTTGCAGCCTCAGGACCCCACCTTGGCTGAACTACTGAAACCACACGGCTATGTCAGCGGGCAGTTTGGCAAGAACCACCTGGGTGACCTTGATGAGTTCCTGCCGACAAACCACGGTTTTGATGAATTTTTCGGCAATCTTTACCACCTCAATGCCGAAGAAGAACCTGAAACCTACCACTACCCCAAGAACAAGGAGTTTCACGAAAAGTTTGGTCCTCGAGGGGTGATCCGTTCTTATGCCGATGGCCGCATTGAGGATACAGGACCGTTGACACGAAAACGCATGGAAACAGCCGATGAGGAGTTTCGCGACGCAGCTTTGGAATTCATGCAAAAAGCGGTGGATGATGAAAAGCCATTCTTCGTCTGGCTCAATTCAACCCGCATGCATGTCTGGACACGACTCAGTCCGGAATGGGACGGCAAGACCGGTCACGGCCTCTATGCCGATGGCATGGCACAACATGATTACGATATCGGTATCGTGCTCGACAAACTGGATGAAATGGGGATTGCGGATAACACCATCGTTGTCTATTCGACCGACAATGGCGCTGAAAAATTCACCTGGCCTGACGGCGGTACGATTCCGTTTCGCGGCGAAAAAGGGACAACCTGGGAAGGCGGTTTCAGAGTACCGGCGGCAGTCCGCTGGCCGGGTACAGTCAAACCCGGAACTGTCATCAATGATATCTTCTCACACGAAGACTGGGTGCCGACCCTGATGGCAGCTGCAGGTGATCCGGACATCAAGGCAAAGCTGCTCAAGGGAAACCACAAGGCGGCCGGAAAGCGCTTCCGAACGCATCTTGACGGATATAACCAGACTGAGTTGCTTTCAGGCAAAGGGCCTGGCCTGCGTAATGAGATTTTCTACTTTGATGCCGGTGGCAACCTGAATGCGGTTCGCTATCAGGACTGGAAAATCCACTTCACTGTGATGGAGGGTGCGATCAATGAAGCGTACAGAAAATCACCCAGCTGGCCACTGGTGATCAATCTCAGGCAGGACCCCTTCGAAGTGACGCCCGATGCGGCGCTTTACACACGATGGCTTGGTGACCAGATGTGGCTGTTTGTACCCGCTCAGGCGTACGTCGGAGAATTCCTGGCCACATTCAAGGATTATCCACCCAGTCAGGCTGTGGGTTCACTTAGTGTCGAGAAAGTGTTGCAGCAGTTGCAGACACAACGATCACGACAATAGTCGGTCCGTATCATCAGGTGGCTGGCTGTTGCACACTGTCCAGTCAGCAGTCAGCCACCGAGAACGAAACTACTCATAGAATCTCAAAGAAAAACGACAGTTTTCAGCAGCTTCGCCATGAATCTGAATGCAGGTCCTCAGAAATAGTGCGGTGGCCTTCCTGGCCGCGTCACGACCGCTGGCATTCTTGATGGTGTAGTAGATATTGATGGCCTCACTGGTGAGCGCAGGGTCGCTGAGCCTGTCGTTATCCGGATTCGCCCGATGCAGTTCGATCAGCGTCGGAGCGGTCTGTTTGGTATCACCGCTGTAGATTCGCTCCCAAAGGCTGGGTTCAGTCGACTCAATCGGCTTCAGTTCAGTGACCTGCCCTGAGGGCGAGATCAATCGTGCCGGACCCTTGTCATCCAGCAGAAAGCGCAAGCCTGGTATTCGACTGTCGTACATCGTGTCGTGGATCCTGTTCAGGTTGGTGGAAAAGACACCAGCCACGGTTGCTTCCAGGGTGCCACGGGACGAGCAGTCGATGACAAGCTGGGCGCCGCCGCCATAGTCATAACGTCTCAGATCATCATCATCGGTGCGACATGTCTCACTGTCACTGGGATCAAACAGATAACGCCGTGCGTAATCCAGTGCCGGATCTTGGCCCTTGAGCCGGTCAGCAAATGTGTCTGGAAAGCGTACATCCGGCTCGAATGCCTTGCGGTCATCCTGAGGATAGGATGATCGATGAAAACGGCTCGAGATCTCGAGCTCGATACCTGAATGCGGCAGCTGATGTGACTTCGGATCGCCCGGGGCATGTGGTCGGTCTCCCGTGTTACCGCCGACGATGATCGCCCCTGCTCTCGATTGTAGGTCGTTGAGTACCTGCATGGCGGCCGAGAACGTCCGTTTCTCGGTCAGAACAATCAGGGCACCCGGTTTCAGGAAACGATCACGAGCCAGCAGGCCACTGACCAGCCAGACACCGTACTGATAGCCACCCCCGCCGTTGTCCCGCATGTCGATGATGAGACGTGTGGCCTTGCTCTCATCCAGCGCAGCAAAGAATCGCGCATCAATTTCCCAGTAGGGTTCGGATTCATCGTTGCCGACCCGGTTGTAATCGAAGTATAGGGCCCTGCCATCGTCCAGCAGCTCGAAGCCATAGTAGGCTTCATCGTGTTTTTCTCTCAGCCGTTGTGGCAGCTTCAACTGATCAATGCCGACACGAACGGTGGTCTCGCTCTGTTCTGCCGTCTGGCGTGTGAAGTTTTGCGTGATGACTACGCCATCTTGCTTTTTCAGCGTCAGCACCGTTTCAGATGGGTTATCCGATATTCCAATGACTGATAGCAGTCCCGGCAAATGCAGGTAGGAACAGGCCCAGCGTCGAAAACGGCTTTCGACGGCATGTGGCACATAGGGTCTGAGCTCGTCCAGAACATCTGTGATGGGGTGATCACCAATCGCCGTGATCTCGGCACCGAGCAGTTCGGGCTGCTGTTCCGGTACCCTGACCAGAAAGACGCCATCGTCGAACACTTCGCAGGAGAAACCGGCGTATCCGAAAATCTCGTAACGCGACCCGGAATCCATGATGGAGTGCCCATCTTGCAGGGCTGCGACGGCAGCCAGGATCGAAGCCGCCTTGACTTCCATGGATTCAGTGCCGGTGATGACTTTCCGAGTCGTGGCCAGTTGACCGGTCAGCTTTTCACGGTCTGTCCAGGATACAGGTGCCGCATGTACTTCGAGTAACAATTGAGTGAGTCTGTCGGCGTCGGTCTGCCAACTGTGATTCGAGTCAATTTCAGAAGCCGAAGCCGTGCAGCAGAACAGCGTGATGACAAGAAGAACCAGGTGTCGCATGGGAGTCATGATCGTTTCCATGGTGGTCATGACACCAAACTATCAACGTGCTGTCCAGATCACGTGAATTCAGTTATCGATCTGCGCATCCCGGCATTGGCTTTGATTCAGGCGTATTCATCCATTGTGAGCCACTTCTAGCTGTCACTGTGCTGGCCGTCGGACACGCAAAAAAAATGCGGAAACCATCCTGTTTCCGCACCCTTCCCGCCCGTGTTGCATCACACGCCGCTGTCTTGCGACCAGGGGTATCAGGTGTGTGATGCCATGATCACGGGATCAGTGGAAGCCTGATAGATCTTCGCATGACCGGACAACACGGTGGGAGTCATGTTGTCCGGTCCTTCCGCTAAGGTGTCTCAAAACCGTCTTCAAAGATGTCTTCGACAAAAATCAGGTCGGAGTCCATATCAAAATTGTCAACCGGATTGGAATCCGAGAATCCGGCAGGCACGTCAACCTGCACGCTGAATTCGGCTTGCTGATTGGGCATGTTCGCGGCCATGGCCGTAACCGTAAACATCACTGATGCACCAGAAGTGGTAGCCACCGTCGTCATGATCTGACCACTCCCCGTGGCATCAAGACAGGTGGCGACACCAATCAATGGACCACAAGTCCAGCTGATCATTGACTCTGGCAGATTCAACGAGCTACTGCTGACGGGTGCAGCGAAAACGTCTTCTGACGACAGATTGCTGACCACGACACTGTAGGTGATCGCCTCACCCGGTGTGACCTGATTGACATTGTTGGTGACCGTCACGCTCAGATCGGTCGAAATGGCATCGTCATCGAGATTCACCACCAGAGGTCCAGGCTCGGCGATGAACACATAGTTGGGATCACTGCTGCTGGCATTGACGAGTATGTTGTATTGCTGATCGCCGTCGATGATCATGTCGTCGACTCCCGTCACGGTCACGGGCTGGAAGGAATCCCAGTTTGCGGCAGTGAACATCAGTGAGATTGGCGAAATCATGCCTTCACCGACACCATTGCTGTCCAGCGACAATCCGATACCGACATTGGCTTCAGGTTCGGACGTCAGGCGCAGATTGAAATTGTCGATGCCACCGGCTTCAGTCGTCACCAGCGGATCACCGACGGGGGTATACTCAAAGCCGGCAGTATCATCGTCAATCGTCGTCAGATCGACATCGTCAACGTTGATGCCATTGTAGAACGGGTCAGGGTTCACTATCTGCAGTCCCAGTACAGTAAACGGCTGATCACCATCATCAACGTCATCATCCACCGAGGAAACCATGACCGCTTGAGGAATATTCCAGTTGCCGGCATCAAATGACAGGTTCAGATCGCCATTGGGCATGGCGCCCATCAGCTGGCCCTCGGTGGTATCGGTGCTGCTGAAGGTAATGTTGACAGGTGGGTTGGCCGGCTCAGACAACAGCGACACATCAAACTGTGCCATGTCGGGCAGTTCACTGATTTCTAACCCTGATGTTGGGCTGACCAGTACGCCTGCCATATCGTTATCAGTGATGTTGATGGTTCTCGAGCCGCCAAACAAGGCAATTGTTGCGCCGGCGACGGCATTGAGCTGAAATCCAAACTGTTCATCGAGCTCATCAATCTCATCATCGATCAGGTTGATGATGATCTGCCTGGTATCGCCCTCACCCGGGTTCCATCTCAGCGAACCGAATTCAGACTGATAATCCTGCCCTGCCATCGCCGTAATGTCCGAGGTGCTGTAGTTCAGCACTGTCACGCCGGCCAGATTGCCTGTCCTCATGACGTCGATCGTCACGCTTGCCTCGTTCTCATCCGTATCAATCGTGACCAGTGATGATCCGGCGCTCACCTGGGTGACGCTGCCGTCGATGATCAGGTGATTGATCAGTCCATCGACCTCGTCACCTGAACCATTGACCGTCGTGGAAAACGCTCCGGGAGTCACGATGACATTGGATGTTGCACTGGCCCGCGCAGGCAGGTACAGGCTGCCCGGTGCAGCCAGAGCGAATCGCTTGGTACGCCCTGTTTCCAGATCTGCTCTCAGATAGGTCGCGTAGTCGAGACTGGTGAGTGTCGAATTGAATACCGCCACGAAAGCGTCATCAAAACCTGTTCTGAATGACTGAAATGCGTCGATGGATGTCGGCAGTGCCGTTGATGTGGTGCGGCCATAGACATAGACATCACCATTGGCATCCACCTTGAGATCATGCACGGCTTCGATACCGTTTGATCCGTAAAAACTGGCATTCTGAAACGTCGACAAAAGGCTCTGCATCCGAATCACGAGCACATCAGCAGCACCATTGTGACTGCTGTCGGCACCGCCGCTGGTATCGATTCCAATGCCGGTATTTGCAGTGGTCACGGCATAGATCGAACCACCCGACAATTCGATGGCCTGGATGGTGTCATTGCTGGTGGTGCCCACAAAGGTTGACGCCAGTATTGAGAAATCATTGAAAAGCAGCGTCACGAATCCATCGGATGAACCAATGGGACTGTTCTGGAATCCGTTCAGCGTGGGGAAATTGTTTGAACCGGTGGTGCCGGCCACCCAGACCAGGCCATTGAAGGTTTCGATGGCATGCCCTATATCGCTTGAGACGTCACCAAGATAGGTTGATTTCAGTAGTGACCCCAGGTCGCCACTCAGACAACTGACGAAGACGTCATTGCTGCCGTTGAAAGTGGTGTCGTGAACACCCGCAGTGACAGGGAAATCGGTAGACAGCGTGTATCCAGTCACGCAAATGCTGTCATTGCTGGGGTCATGATCCATGTCATAACCATAATCCTGTTCTGTGCCGCCCAGATAGGTTGACCCGGTCAACATGCTCAGATCCAGGTTCAGACGGGCCAGATAAAGATCTGATGCGCCGTTAAAGCTGCCGTCGAAGCTCGACACGGAAACAGGCAGTGAGCCTGAAGAGGCCCTGCCCATCAGGTATACGGCATTGGATGTCAGCTCCATCTCCGTGGCATTAAAAGCGATTCCGTCAACGAACAGGTTGTTACCTATGAATGTGGATGCAACCAGGGTGCTCAGGTCCGGGCTCAGCCTCGAGACAAACCAGGCCGTGTTGCCGTTTGTGATGGTTTCGTTATAGGCACCCGGTGTGGTTGGGAAGCTGCCATTTTCAGTCAGGCCTGCGATGTAGACATCACCTCCCAGACTGGCGACTTCCGTAATTTCATCGCGTTGAGTGCTGCCGATGAAGGTCCCCGCAATCAATGGATCGATGATCAGCTCATGATCTGGGTCATACTGGCCCAGCTCGAAGCCGTATCGTGATGTACCCTGCAGTTGATAGACAACGCTGATATCCCTGCGCACACCGTCAATGGTCTGCCATGCGACTGGTGCCGAATAGAGAATGTCACCATGTTCGGTTTCCAGCTGCAGCAGGCCATTCGGGTTCACTGACAGCGCTCGCTGTCCTTCCAGAGACATGCTGATCTGCATTGGGTCACTGCCGGCAGCGACATGATAGAGTTTCTCGACATTGTGACCCTTAGCCTGCAGTTTGAGGCTGATGCCAGGATAGATTTCACCGAGGGAGAGGTTCCTGTACACATCCGGTGTGAAGATGCTGGCATCCGGACCCGTGATGTGATTCACCTGGATGGCAGATCTGGATTGACCGGTCACGACGATGGGCATTTCTGTGACTACCTTCTCGTGGATCGCGACTCCGCTTCGTCGCTGCATGTCATCGGTCTGAACGGTTTCGCTCACATCGGTGACGATTCGTCCATCATGCGTCACGTATACCGGTCCGGTGAATGTCTGTGCGACAAAGGCTACCTCGTGATCGAGTTGACCCTGATTGCGAACGAAAGGGATGGTTGTCTCGCTCAGGGCTTGTTTATCGAGGCGAGTTTCATCCACAGCAGCCCAGCCGTAACCCGAAATCAGGATGCCAAACCACAGCATCCAGTACGGTCGATTCGTTTGTCGCTTTTGCCATTTTTCAATTTGCTTGTTCACTTTGATCCCCTGAATCATTTACAGATTGTGTGAATGGGGTATTGCGGTGGCGGATCAAAAACGCACAAAACAGTCGGAAATTGATCCGATTGATGAAAATCGGCTGATGTCTGTCCATGGATGAATCTCAGCCATTAATCAGGAAGTTTTTACAAGGCGCTGAAATCATTAACTATGCTGACTGCTGAATCTCAATCCAACTTGTCCACTACGGCCATGCTGATCAATCGCATACGCTGTGGAGACAACAATGCACGTGACGAACTGTTGCGGTCTGTGACACCCATTCTGACCCGCTGGGCACATCGCCGACTGCCCTCCTCCATGCGAGGCGTTTCTGAAACGCAGGATTTCATCCAGGAAACGCTCGTGCGTGGACTGGCAAGAATTGATCAATTTGAATCACGCAGACCAGGCGCCTTTCTGGCCTATCTGAGACAGATCTTCATCAATTGCATCAATATGGAATTTCGCCGTCGCGAACACCGCAATGACAAATTGCCACTTGAAGCCGAGCATCTGCAGATCTCGCGGTTTTCGAATGAGCCTGACCTGGACAGCCTTATCGAATACGACGCGGCACTGGATCAGCTGAAACCGATGGAAAAACATGCTGTAGTACTGCGGCTCGAATTCGGACTGAGTTTCGCCGAAGTGGCCAGCGAGATCGGCAAGACATCGGCCAATGCCGCACGCATGTATGTTTCCAGAGCACTGGTCAAACTGGCGGAGCACATGAATGAGCCGTAGACAGACCATCGACGATCTGGCACAACGCATTGCCAATGGTGATCAGATTGATACCAGACAAATAATCGAAAACGGAGACAACACAGCGCTGACAGAAGCCTTGAGTCGGATCAACCGATTGTCTCGATCATTCAGCCAGCCACTCGATTCAGAACCCGAAGATGACATCGAGCCAGGAGAACAATGGGGGCACCTGAGGATCGATTCCCTCATTGGTGAGGGTGGTATGGGGCGTGTCTACAGGGCTCATGACGAGACCCTGGACAGCCATGTTGCGATCAAGTTTCTCAGTTATTCGGCACGTCAGTACATCAATTCCGAGCTGTTCATCGCCGAGGCGCGGCGCATGGCCCGGGTTCGTCATCCCAATGTACTGGCAGTCTTTGGTGCGGCCACTCATGATGCGCGAACCGGTTTCTGGTGTGAATACCTGCGTGGGCAGACCCTGCATGAGTACCTTGCATCGCATCGACCAGCGCATGATGAGGTGCTGTCCATCGCTGCTGATCTGGCCAGTGCAGTCAAGGCTGTTCACGGCGCCGGCCTGATTCATGCCGACATCAAGACACTGAATGTGATGATCGAGCCAGTTCGCGGTGCGGTGCTGATGGATTTTGGTGCCGGAATCGATCTCGAGCATGACACTCACCAGCCATTCAGCCAGCAGGCAACACCAGCCATCATGGCTCCGGAACAGTTTGACGGGCACGATGTCGACACGCCCTGTGACATATTCGCGCTGGGTATTCTGATGTTCACCCTGTCGAGCGGAATGGCACCATTTACAGGGCCAACGATCAGCGAGCTCTCGGATCAGGTGTGCCACCCGGAAAGAGTCGATTACAGCAAGTTGTCAGGAAATCGGCGCTGGCAACGTCTGCTGGCCTCGATGCTGGCGACAGACCCTTCTGCCCGGCCCGATATCGATGCAGTGCAGGCGGAAATAACCCGCCTGCGACAGGCGCCACTGAAACGTGCAAGAAAAGTGGCACTGGCATCTGTGACCGGACTGATTGCGGCAATAGCCATCACCACCAGTTATGCGTGGATCACGACGCGCATCGAGCAGCAGAAAACCCAGGCAGCACTGCAGGAATCACTCGAATACAATGGTCTGCTCAACGAAATACTCACTTCGGCCTCGCCGGTATCACGCGGCAAGGACACGCTGATGCTTGATGTGATCGAGACCGCAGAACAGCGATTGATGGATCAGACGGCTGTTCGCAGTGAATTGCATCTGCAGGCGCTGCATAACATTGCCTGGACCTACAAGATACTGGACGACCCAGTCAGGTCGTTGACGACGGCAGAACACATTCTCTCGCTCGATCCGGATCCGCAGACTCGATTTGATGTACATCTGATGATGGCACTGCAGACCCTGTCACAGAGTGATCGGGAATCAACCGAGGCTCATCTGAATGAGCTCGCCTCGCTGTATGGTCAGTTTGAGCTGTCACCCATGGTCGAGCGTGAATACTGGGTCACACTGTCCGATTATCAACGCAGCTTCGGTGACATCGCATCGGCCGAGGATGCCATGAGTCGCGCCCGATCGGTGATTGATGACAACGATCTGTCCAGATCGGTGCACATGATGATGTCCGAATCACATCTGTTGACGCGTGCCAGCCGGTTTTCAGAGGCGCTGGCGCTGTTGCAGGACGCTCTGTCAGCCATGCGCAGCGAATGCAGCTGTGACATGAACATCAATATCCTGGCCTTGCGCAGCGAAATCGCAATCAATCGCCTCAATCTTGGTGATGCGGCAACCGGTCAGCAGGAGCTGGAAGTGCTGCACCGTGATGCAGCGGCATTTCTCGGTGAATCTCATTACCTGACTGAAGACCTGTTCAACAATTACCTGACCACACTCAACCAGACCGGTGACTACAGCAAACTGGTTGAGCTGATGACGCCAAGGCTCAGTGAAATGGAACATCGCTACGGTAGCGGATCTGATCGCTTTCAGAATGCCCAGAACAACCTGGCCAATGCCCACCTGTATCTTGCTGAATATGATCGTGCAGAACAGCTTTACCGTAACGTCATCGAACAGATGACCGAGCTGAACGGCGAAGCGCATTTCAATGTACTGCTTGCCAAATACAATCTGTCGGAGTTGCTCTACAAGTCCGGTAATCCCGCTGCAGCACGTGACCTGGCGACAGATACACTGCTTCTCGCCGGGAAGACGCTCGGTGAGGGCCATCTGGTGACACTGGAATTGAGAGATGCAGCCGGATGGAGTCTGTCACTGATGGGGAAACATCAGCAGGCAATCAATGAGCTTGAAGTCTTGCATGCTGACAAACAGGTAATCCTGGGTGAAGAACACCCATACACGCTGTCGACCCTGGCCCACCTGGAACGTGCACGGCAGCAGTTGACGTACTGACGGCGGATCAATGGCCACAGCCCGGGCTGTTCGATTTTGGTCCTTGCGGCATTACCCAGAAGAACACAGACAGGAACCCGAATCATGCTGCTCAAGTTTTTACAGGAATGCCTCGACAACAACCGAACAGTGATCTTTCATCTCGCCGGTGGAACAACAATCCCCTGCCTGATTGAACGCATTGTTGACAGTCAGTGGATCGAGGCGCGAAATAGAGAATATGACGCCATTCTGATCCCGATCGACAGTCTGATCGCTGTCTGCAGGCCCTAGTATTGCAGGTCTTGGGCTTTGCTGGCCTGGTTCTTCAGTCCAGCCAGTGGTGAGGCGTGCTCAGCTTGTAGCTGTGTCGCACGGCAAATGTGAGACTGTTCTCCAGCTCGGGACAATTACGGATCACTTTTTCAAGCTTGTCCATGAAGTCATGATCGCACCAGTCCGCACCTCCCATCAGATGGCTGAGCTGCTTGGATGTCAGCGCATGCTGTACTTCGTTCAGTGCCAGGCAGAACAGCAGTTTTTCACCCGTGTCCAGATGGTCATATCGTTGCACCGCCCTGCCCACGATGGTCAGGTCGTGCATCAGGGTATGATAGAACTGGTGTCGACGTTCATCCTCCAGCGTCGGAATGAGTGTTCTGTAACTATCGATGCGTTGTGCCTTGTTCATGCGTGATGCACCTCCTGACTAGGGAAATGCAGCCAAGCACCCAAATCAAACAAATGATGTGGCACTGATTGAAAAAGATATCAGCCATTACCGTTATGCACTGTGATAGGATGCCCCTCGTCCGGCCATCTGGGCCATACAGCGCGACACACAGACATCGCTGATCAGGAATAACATCGATGAAGCCAGTCATACATTCGGTATTCGACAAGAACACGAACACGGTCAGCCATATCGTTGCCGATCCGGTCAGTCGCGAATGTGCTGTGATTGATCCGGTGATGGATTTTGATCTCGCCTCGGGCCAGACCGGAACGACATCTGCCGATCATCTGATCGATATCATTCGCCAGCAGTCACTGTCGCTGCGCTGGATTCTCGAAACCCATGTACACGCCGACCATCTCTCATCAGCCGCCTACCTGCGTCAGTCCCTCGGTGGACAGGTTTGTATCAGTGAGAAGATCTGTGCGGTTCAGCAGGAGTTTGCCCGACTCTACAACATTGCAGAGGATGTTGCGCTTGATGGCAGTCAGTTTGATCGACTGCTGGCAGACAACGACAGTCTCCCGCTGGGAGAATCAGAACTGATCTGCATGGCCACACCCGGGCATACACCCGCCTGCATGACCTTTCTTCTGGGTGACTGTGCCTTTGTCGGTGACACCCTGTTCATGCCCGATTTCGGATCGGCACGGTGTGACTTTCCAGGGGGGGGTGCGAGAATACTGTTTCAGTCGATTCAGAAGATTCTTGCCCTGCCCGCGGAAACCCGGCTGTTCATGTGCCACGACTACCTGACATCATCGCGAGAAGAATACTGCTGGGAAACGACCGTGGCTCGTCAGCTAAGGGACAACATCCATGTCCACGAGGGCGTCAGTGAGGATGATTTCGTCCGGTTCCGCGCCACGCGTGATGCCGAACTGTCCATGCCGGCGCTGATCCTGCCGGCGATTCAGGTGAACATCAGGGCTGGTGAACTGCCTGATGCAGAAAGCAACGGCATTCAGTATCTCAAGCTGCCACTGAACGCGTTCTGATCGATTGACCCGGTCACCGATTGAGTGGCAATCGGCTGGCATGAACCCGCTCTTATGAGACAGTCAGGGTCACAACTCGTCGATTATTCAAAACTGTCTTCGAAAATCAGATCGCCAGCCATGGGTACATCAAGCGTACTCATGTTGTTTGAGGTGTCAGGGTCGGTCAGTCCTGCGGGAACCACCACCTGGGCTGTATTCGAGACGGGGTCAGCAGCGCCCATGTCCACCGTGCCGGTTGCCGTGTAGATCACCGAACCGCCCACGGGCAGGTTCACCGAGGTGATGATATTGCCCGATCCCATGATGCCGGCACCACATGAGGCACCCCCCAGGGCCATGCAGGTCCATGTAACTCCACTCAGATCGGATGAAAAATTGTCAATGACGGTGACCGCATTGGCATTGACAGGGCCAGCATTGGCTGCGGTGATTGTGAAGGTGAGGTTCTGTCCGGGTGTGAAACTTGCAGGCATGGCGCTCTGACTGATCGATAGATCTGCCTCATCCGGGCCAGCCGGGCAATCGACCACCGCACGAATGATGAAATCGCCGCTGACGCCGAGCAGGCAGCTGTCAAGCCATCCACCGGGGATTGCAAACAGAGAGTTACGTCCCACCTGGCACCCACTGTCATCGGTGTTAAGACTCGGGCCTGTTGGTGACGGATTGAGATCAAACTCGAACGCGACAACGAAAACCTGATCCTCAACCACAGGAACGTCAATCGGTATCACCTGATCGTCATCCACGAAACGGAATTCATTGATGACACCGTCATTCATCAGAGGCGCTATCAATGTGCCGCCAGACAGTTCCACTCCAGGTGTCGGAAAAGTACCGGCGTCAGAGTACACACGGATTGATCGCTCGAACTGGGGTGGAAAGGTTCCGCTGAGTGAACGCCAGAACACCTGTAGTGCCACGATGGTGCCATCACAGGGAGAAGTGAGCCAAGCTGCGCCAATTTCGCCTGCGACGAAACCGGACTGGATGGTCGAATTATCGCCGGCCATGAGCGAATCATTCTGCACCGTGATCTCAACGGCATGCACAGTCACTGACAGCCACATCAGAATCAAGGTAGTCCAGTATCGTTTCATATGACACGATCCCCCATGTCACCCATACACACTCTGCACTGCTATAAATCTAGCGGATAAGGCCATAAAGTTAAGCGCTATCGTTTCGAATCTGCAGTGCTGCTTGAAAAAGTGTGACCTCCATCACAGTTCCGGGTCACTCCGTTGTGGGATGCCATTCAAGCTGTGAACTCATCCGAATCAGGTTCCGCTTTTGTCAGCCGCAGCAATTCTGCCTTGAAAATGGTGGCAAAATGCGTAATCTGATAGTAGGAGTCAACCTCGGTACGGGTATGGGATTGGGAGTCAGCCATGTACAAATTCGAACTGCCTGAACGGTCGGGTGATCAGCCACAGACCGGTTCCAGATTTCCGCAACTGCAGTTTTCGGATACCAGCCCCGACAACATCAGAGACGTGTTTCAGGGCTGGGCATTTACCGCATTCCCCAATGTGGAAGAACAGAATTCCAGACTGTCAGTTGGTACCACGAGAGCCATGACACTGGAAGACTGGATGAATCCGGCACACGATGATGCCTTCATGAAGGCCGACAACAGTCGCGAGTTCTGTCACCTGCACCAGGATGGCAGTTTTCATGTGATTGTCGCGCCCGAAGTCGAGGCGGAAGTTCTCGACAAGAAATGGGGTATCAAGCACCCGGATTATGCCGAAGGCAACCGGATCATCCTGATATTTGCACCACGCAATGAGGAAGACATCATTGTTGCCAAGCGAGTGGTGACCAAGGTCGTTCGAATATGCTTCCGGGCGTCGTATCTTCGACACCATGACGATCATGAACAACCAGTTGCTGCAGGGCTGAATCCACCGCCCTGTTGCTATTCTATTGTCTGAACTGCTGCATTCAGCCGCAGCAACCCGATACTGCCTGGTTTGACGGCACGGTCTGTCCTGAATCGTCAGACTGCTCTTCAAACACATGGATTGGTTGCCGCGTGAATTCACCCAGATGGTGCTTGAAACTGCCGGACAGCTCGCAATGAGCTGCGAAACGCGATTGCCTGATCATCTCGTGAGTGTTTCCGCAGACTGCCACGCTCTCGCCTGTTGTGAAACTGTTCTCTGCATCCAGCTCAAACCGTTCAGGCTTTGTTTCAATCGTTCCCTGATAGCACACACGGTGACCGTAATCCTCCTGCGAGGGTTCCAGTGACTCGGCCCTGACCAGTCGATAGGTAACTGATGCGAACCGTGTGCCGGCAAGTTTCTGTTCAATGGCAGGGTCTGAAATCAACAGCGGACGGTGTTCGACGATTCGTGGGTCGGTGAATCCGGCCGCCTGTGCCATCCGTTCGAAATCGTTCAGATAGAGGGCGCCTGACAGGCATTCGCCTCGCAGCACCGGATCTTCACGCAGATCAGCTGCTATTCTCCGGCTGGCATAGACATCGGAGAAAAAGAACTCACCGCCGGGTTTGAGCAGTCTGCAGGCAGTGGCTAGCACATCGGCCTTGTTGTCCAGCAGATTGATGACGCAATTGGACACGATGACATCGTAATGCGATTCAGGCAGGCCGAGATCACCCAGATAGTCCAGGTCGCCGCGAATGAATTCAACATTGGATTGAGAATACCCGAATACCTCACGATGGTAATCGAGCCAGCGAGAGGCGACATCGAGCTGATCCTCGGTCATGTCGACACCGGTCACCTGACCCGCTTCACCCACCAGTTGGGAAAGCACGTAGGCATCGCGTCCCGAACCTGACCCGAGGTCGAGTACCGACAAGCCCTCAAGGCAATCCGGTGCGATCAGCCCACAGCCGTAATAGCGACTCTGTACATCAGGGTGGATACGACTGATTGCAGCACTGACCGGTTCAGGCACTACAGTAACGGTACAGCAGGCATCGGTTTTCAGATCGTCCGAAGACGACAGGACATCGCCGTAGTAATTCTTCACATCTTCACGCATGCATGATCCCCTTGATTGATGCGTTTCACTTCTCTTACAGGAACGAATTGCAGACAAAATGATTGCAACGGATTGTTCAAGCCGAGGATTCTCGATCCCCGTCAGTACGCCGCAATGTTGATCTTTCGAGAGTTCAGCCCGGCTGTGTGTTGTTCTTGCGCAGCAGCATCAGATTTCGGCCATACAGGATGGGCAGGAATACTGTGCCCAGAATCAGCGGTGCCTTGTCCAGATGCATCGCATACAGCAGGTTGAGTACACTGCCCCAGAAACTCAGGTGCCAGAAATACCAGGGTACGATCAACGCCTTGCGGCGTTCGGAGTGCAGCCACTGAAACAGGAATCGTGAACCGAAAATACCTGCGCCGGCGAAACCGACAACCGTCCACCAGAGCGTGTTGGCATAGAGCCAGTCACCAACCCAGGGATCGAGAAAACGTGCCAGAAATCCGGCACCCTGCTGCACGATACAATCACAGTCCATCGTTGCCTCCAGTGTCGGAAAACAGTGTTCTCAATTCCATCGCCGTCAGTCCGGTGTTGCGCTTGATCAGCCAGCGAACCCCCAGAATGTCCATGATGCCTACCCACAGCCGGTTACCGAGCCCGTACTTGGATTCTCCCGCAACTCGGGGTCGGTGATTGACGGGCACGTTGATGATCTTGACACCGATCCGCGCAAAAAGCGCTGGCAGGTATCGATGCATGTGGTTGAATTGTGGAAGGATCAGGTAGTCATCACGTCGGAACAGCTTCAGCGAACAGCCTGTGTCGGGGCAATTATCCTTCAGCAGACGACTCCTGATGCGGTTGGCGACCCTGGAGGAAAAGCGTCGAAACCAGGTGTCCTTGCGATTGGTGCGATGGCCGGCGATCAGGTAGTGACTCTCCTGCGGTTGCTGACTGAGTATCTGCATCAGTTTGGGTATGTCTGCCGGATCATTCTGCAGGTCACCGTCCAGTGTGACCACAAGAGACCCCCGAGCTGCCATGATGCCGGTGCACAGGCCAGAGCTCTGACCGACATTGCGCGGATGATGAATCATGCGAACCGGTTCGAATGCACCACCGAGCATTTCGAACACCTTGCGTGTATTGTCGGTGCTGCCGTCATTGACGAGAATGACCTCGAAGTCAAACTGGTCCTGCAGCGCACTGCAGATCTGTTCGCACATTGCTTTGATGTTATCCTGTTCGTTATACACAGGAACAACAACAGATAGCTGTATGGTTGCCATGCAACCTCCGTGATTTGATGAGAAGAAAACTGACAAACAGGGTCACCACATGACACACGTTTATCCGGTTCAAGACGAATTTGCGAAACGAAGCCGTGCCGACTCGGATCAATTCCGGCAATTATATCGTGAATCGATCGACAATAACGAGCAGTTCTGGCAACAACAGGCGAAACGCATAGACTGGCAGGTTTTTCCATCCCGAATCAGTGATGTCAGCTACCATCGGGAAGATTTCAGGATTCGCTGGTATGAGGATGGTGAACTCAATGTCTGTGCCAATTGCGTCGATCGTCATCTGGACACGAAGGCGGACAAGACCGCCATTATCTGGCAGGGGGATGAGCCTGACCAGGCCCGGCATCTTACCTATCGTGACCTGCACCGTGAAGTCTGTATCTTCGCCAATGTGCTCACCCGCTGCGGTGTCGAAAAGGGAGACCGAGTCATTATCTATCTGCCGATGATTCCGCAGGCTGCCATTGCCATGCTTGCCTGCGCACGTATCGGGGCAGTTCATTCGGTCGTCTTCGGTGGTTTCTCGCCGGATTCACTGGCCATGCGTATCAACGACTGCAGTGCCAGACTGGTGATCACGGCCGATGCCGGTATTCGTGGCGGCAGGATCGTGCCGCTCAAGCGTAATGTCGATGAGGCCTGCGCTCGCGATGGCGTGTTGGATTCACTCGATCACGTGCTCGTCATTCGTGATCGGGGCCATGAAATCGACTGGCATGATGACAGGGATCTCGATTTCGCAGAACTGGCCGCTGGTGTACCGGCGGATTGCCCTGCGGTTGCGATGAATGCCGAGGACCCGCTGTTCATCCTCTACACATCCGGTTCGACCGGCAAACCCAAGGGTGTGCTGCATACCAGCGGTGGCTATCTGGTCTTTGCTTCGCTGACGCATGAACTGGTCTTCGATATCCGTGAGGACGATATCTACTGGTGCACTGCCGATGTGGGCTGGATCACCGGGCACAGTTACATTGTGTATGGCCCACTTGCGAATGGCTGTACCACACTGATGTTCGAAGGCGTGCCGAATTATCCAGATGCCAGCCGCTTCTGGCAGATCTGTGATCAGCATCGGGTATCCGTCTTCTACACGGCACCCACCGCGATACGGGCACTGATGCGCGAGGGCGATGCGCCGGTCGAGGCCACATCACGCAAAACGCTCAGATTACTGGGTACCGTGGGTGAACCCATCAATCCGGAAGCCTGGGAATGGTATCATCGTGTGGTCGGCGGCGATCGCTGTCCGTCGTCGACACCTGGTGGCAGACCGAAACCGGCGGCATCCTGATCAGCCCGTTACCTGGTGCGCATGATCTGAAACCGGGTGCTGCCACCCTGCCCCTGCCGGGAATCGCTCCGGCCATCGTCGATGAGGATGGTCAGATAATCTCCGAAACTGAAGCCACCGGGAATCTGGTCATGACTCAGAGCTGGCCAGGCCAGATGAGAACAGTCTGGGGCGATCATCAGCGATTCATCGATACCTATTTTTCCACCTACGAAGGTCAGTATTTCACTGGCGACGGTGCGCGCCGAGATGCCGATGGCTATTACTGGATCACCGGTCGTGTTGATGATGTTCTGAATGTATCCGGTCACCGGCTGGGTACGGCTGGAAATCGAAAGCGCTCTGGTACTGCATCCTGCCGTTGCCGAAGCGGCGGTTGTCGGCATGCCACACGAGATCAAGGGCCAGGGGATTTATGCCTTCGTCACGCCGGTGGTGGGCATCTCTCCCGACGAGGCGCTGACTCGTGCATTGATCGAACAGGTACGACAGGAAATTGGCCCGATTGCCAAACCCGACACCATTCAGTTCGCCGAAGCGCTGCCAAAGACCCGTTCCGGCAAGATCATGCGGCGAATCCTGCGCAACATTGCCGTCAACCAGCTCGATCAGCTAGGAGACACCTCGACACTGGCCGATCCGGATGTGGTCAGGCAACTGGTAGAAAACAGGAGTTAAGGGCTTGTCAAACAACGCCTTATCCCTGTACAATGGCCCGCTTTGCCGAAACCAGAAGAGCGATAAGGTCATGAAAGTTCTTTCTTCACTGAAATCTGCCAAGACACGTCACCGCGATTGCAAGGTCGTGCGTCGTCGTGGAAAAGTATTTGTGATTTGCAAGAGCAATCCCAGATTCAAGGCTCGTCAGCGCTGATCGTGCACTGACAGTTTTACAGACATGAAAAAGCCCGCATCAAGCGGGCTTTTTTATTCTGGCCATTAACCAATCAGGCGGTTTATAGATACGCCTCAGACTGTGTTGTACAGACCAATGTCCTGACTGCCGGTAAAGCCCGGGAAGATATCGGATGTGTCCGAGACCCCCATGCGTTTGGTCAGCATCTCAGACAGTACGGTTCTGTAATCGGTGGTGATTTCCAGATCGCCATTATTCAGGTTCTGGGTCGCCAGACCCGGCCAGTTGGCAATGACCTGGTTACCCTGGACACCGCCACCCATGGCATACATTGCCGAGGCAAAGCCGTGATCAGTGCCCATGGAACCGTTTTTCCTGTACTCGCCGTCCGAACTCGGTCATGGCAATGACAGTGATATTGGCCATGCGATCACCCATGTCGGTGTAAAACGCGGCCATGGTATCGGCAAAGTCGGTACACAGTGGCGGTAACTCATTGTCGAGATTGTCGTGATGATCCCAGCCGCCGATATCGACACTGGCCACTTCAAGTCCCAGATCAGCCTTGATCAGACGGCCCAGATTCTGCATCTGATTACCGAAATCCGTGTCCAGGGTATACCGCACCATTATCAACCAGGTATCGACAAGCGGATTGGCAGCCTTGAGCTGGTCAACCGAATCGAGCACATTAATTGGCGGTCACATTCGACCAGTTGTTGTTCATTGTAGATGTCCATGATTGCACTTCTGAGTGCATCCTGTTCACCTTCGGAGGTGATCAGGTCATAGGCTTCGATTGATGAGATCGACAGTGCAGGAACCTCGCCACGCAGGGATAATTGCAGCGACTGTCCCAGGCCCACAGCCTGGAATGGACTGGTGGCCTGGCCAGCGGCCTTGAGGTAGCGGTTGATCCAGCCATCGAAAATCAGCGCACCGGATGGATTACCAGCCTCCATCAGGTCCTGTGATTCGAAGTGTGAGCGTGATCCGTCTGGTGATCCAGGCGGCATGAACAATACCCAGATCACCATTCTGATAGATCGGTAACAGTGGCGCCAGCTGCGGATGCAGACCAAAACCCGCCATCGAGATCCAGCGCACCTCCGGCTGTGCCAGGCGGAGCGATCGACAGGTTCGGACGCTTGCTGTAGTAGTTCGAATCGAAATACGGTACCACCATGTTGAGGCCATCGGCCCCGCCACGCTGGAACACATTGATCAGAATATCGCGTCCGGTCTGTGATTGTCCGAAAACCATCTTCGGCAGAAACAGGGGCAAGGAGGCGAACGATGCGGTTTTTATGAAATCTCTTCTATCCATGGGTTCTCTCCTTATCTGAACTGGAAGTAGCGGGATGACAGGATGGCAGCCAGTGCAGCCCGACCGCGAAGTACCGAATCGGTCAGGCTCATCGGTACCGTCGATGGCTGACCATCAGCGACATACTCGATCATGGCCCTTTCGTTCATCACTGCCAATCTTGCGGTGGAGTATCCTGTCAATCAGCGTATCGGTGATCTGTGCCGGTGTTCGGGCCTCACCGATCAGATCCAGTACCGGAATATTGACGGCATCGGAATACACCAGTTCATTATCACCGAAATCACGACGGCTCGGCAGTTCGACATCGCCATAGCCCAAACCAAAGGAGAAATTCCATCGACTCAGCAACGATCCGGTGTTGAGCCAGGCTGCCTCGAAGTCGGGATAGCCGGTTGGCGGATTCGAGAAATACGGCAACTGACCCCAGATTGTCCAGCTGGTCAAAGAACAGTTGCAGATACCTGCCCTGTGCATCGATGCTGGCGTTGGTGGACCGTATCGCCGATGTCAGGTATTCGGCCGGACGCTTGAACTTGATGCCCTGTGAGTTGCGGAAGGCATCCGAGGTCAGCAGTGTCTCCATCGTTGCCCTGATATCGCCATCGGTATCGGAGAAGGTCTGCGCCACTGTGTCAACGATGGCCTGGTCAGGCGTGTCCGAGATGAATCGGACACAGAGCTTGCTGGCGATGAATGAGGCCGTCGACGGATGCGCAGCGAGTATATCGAGTACCTGCTCACCATCCTCAATGCCCTGCCCGGCCGGTATCGTGTTGCCGAGTACCGTCTTTTCCTCGAAATCATGGGTGATGCTGAAGAACCCGAAGAAATCACCATTTCGATCGTCAATGGTCCAGCCGGTGAAGCAGCGCGCCACTTCTGCAACGTCAGCTTCGTTGTAACCGCCGTTCACACCCAGGGTATGCAGCTCCATCAGCTCACGGGCGTAATTTTCATTTGGTCCCTGAACCGTGTTTGAATAATTGTCCAGATAGAACAGCATTGCCGGACTTCTGGCATTGGCGTGAAAGCATGTCACTGAATGTTCCCAGGACATGCGGTCGAATGTTGACGCGATCATCAACAGACTTGAAGTACTCGACTGGTCCGTCGAAGATGAAGACGTTGAAGTGGTTGGTCCAGAATTCGGTCATCACTTCGAACAACTGCTTGGGACTTGCGATCTGCCGCAGTATCGTCGCCACGATCAGGTCAATGGCCGGTCTGAAATCATCGTCACTGTTCAGGGCTTCGAAGATCTCGTTGTAGGTCATGTTCAATGACGGAAACGCCGTCGTCAGCAACCCTTCCAGCTCCGAATCATCAATGGACTGGTGATCAAGCTGTTGCTGCAGCCAGGCGTCCTGTCCCACGGCTTCAGCCGCGGTCAGTTCTGCCTGGGTCAGTCCGAACGATGTTCGGCTGAGCAGATGAATCAGCTCATCTGCCGGTGCCATCTTCATGTTGCCGGATTTCATTTGCTGTCCGGCGATGATCTTGCTCAGGCCGGCTCCCAGATCGGATCGACCCATCAGTTTGCCAAGATCACCAAGCGCTTTCTTTCTCATGGTCATGTTCATTGTCACGCTCCTATTGGCAAAGGCTCGCCAGATACAGGCGGGTCAGCGGGAATTGTCCGGACAGTTCATCAACACTGCCGTCATACCAGGCCTTGGCATTGCTGCAATCACTGAAGTCGATGGTAATTTCACCCCAGTCCGGTCGAGTCACAGCCTGGGGGTCATTGAGCTTGCCGCCCTGAGGTCGAATCACATCCATGGTGACCCGGTTGCCATCAGGGACACCGGAGGCAAACAGCCACATCTGTTCACCGGTCTCCGGTTCGAATGTAAACCAGTAGGCCGTCATCAGATTGACGCTGGGGACATATTCGAACAGCATGCCCTGCCCGTCTGTCGCCATGTTGTACCAGCCAGCAGACAACGGGTTGTCCACCGGATAGCCCTGCTCTATTACAGGCAGCTCTACAGCCGCGCTGACATTGTCGATGGCGCTGCTGCGATAGATGAATTCACTGTCCAGGCTGTCGAAGGTATAGGAATAGGTCTGCAGTATGTTCAGTGTGCCGGAGTTGAATCCGGGAACCAGCGACGGATTATCGGGTAATAACTGGTGAGATCCTTCCAGCACCTGCCAGCGAACGGTATCGCCGGGTTGTATCTCGACTACTTCAGGTTCGAAACGGTTACCGAAAATCTGTACGTTGATCAGGGCAGCTTGAAGAGTCTGGCCAAGCATCAACAGTATGAGACCCAGAGTCAGTCTTGTCGTCATCTTCATGAGCCATCCTCCTCACAGTCCAGTACAGGCGTCAGTCGTTGCAGATCCATCTGGCCCGCAACTGAACCGGGCCCCTGAAAGCTGAAAGTTGCCGTGGTACAGGTGAGGAATTCGAGTGTCGCACTGCCCCATTCAGGTCGCGTGACCGCCGGCAGTGCCTGATCGAATGCACCGCCACTGGGCTCCAGTACAGTCAGGGAGATCGGATTGCTGTCCAGTGAGCCACTGACCGTGAGCCACAGCTGCTTGTCGCCTTCCGGGCTGTAGGTAAACCAGACCGCGAAAATCTGGTTGACGTCCGGTATGACATGCACAATGAGTCCCTGGCCATCGAATTCGGGTTTGTACCAGGCGCCATTAAGGCCGGTCTGCAGATCGACAGCCTGACTGGTCAGTGGCATGCCGACAGCAATCAGGCACAACGCGAGCATGCCTGATCGATGCATACGTATCGGTTTGTTCATAGAATCCTCCAGGACTCGATCGTCGTCATGTGTTTCAACGCAGTGACGTACCGTTTGGTTGACACGTCTTGGAAAACTGGCAATTTCCTTATAAAAATGCGATCGGGTTGACACTGACAATACTGTACTGAATGTCAAAATAAGCTAAAATTTGGACAAATATCAGCGTTTGGATATCCATTCATCGAGTTTAGTCATGAACAAAACACTCATTTCCATGGTTCTGCTTCTCTGTGGAGCCGTATGGGCACAGTCAGAATCGACTGTCCGCAAGGATGTCTTGCTGATTGACCGGGTGGTCAAGACCAGCGATCGTGTGGTGCCCCAGCGTGGTCTGTTGAAAGCAGACGTAATTCAGCAATTCGGTGAGCCCGACAGTCGGCACGATGCAGTTGGTGATCCACCCATTTCACATTGGGTCTATTCGGACTTCACCGTGTATTTCGAGAATGAACACGTGATCCATGCCGTCATCAACAAGGCAACAGAAACCGAATCTCGACCGAATATCGGTCAGTCCTGACCCTCCTTGAACAGCAGATCCACGAGAAGGCGGTTTCCGGCAGAATGGGAACCCCAGTCAGCCACACTGCTCGCATGGCCCTATGATCATTCGGACTGGGAGCCGATCATTCGGTATGCGCGCAACACCTATATTGATCTGATCGCTGAAATCACGCGTTTTCAGCCGGTCATCCTTTTGCTGAACGATAATCAGAGCAGGCAAAAAGTACAGTCGCAATTGAAGACAGCCGACTATCCTGTCTGGTTTGTTGATGTTGCCTTCGACGACACCTGGCTCAGGGACACCGGCCCTGTCAGTGTTCTGGATGAAGATGACAAGGTGCAATGGGTAGATTTCCGTTTCAACGGCTGGGGAAATCGTTACCCGGCAGAACTCGATGAAAAACTCACGGCAACACTGCACGCCCAGGGCCTGTTTTCCGACCTGACCAGAATATCCTGTGCACAGGTACTTGAGGGCGGCTCGATCGAGACCGACGGTGCCGGGACTCTCCTGACCACTTCCCGCTGTCTGCGCGCCAGGCAGGTGGACTTCAAGCGACAGGAATTCGAGGGACTGTTTGCACACTATCTGGGTAGTGATAACGTGTTATGGCTCGATCATGGTGAACTGCTGGGCGACGACACCGACAGTCATATCGATCTGCTGGCGCGTTTTGCACCCGACAATCGAATCCTGTATCAGGGTTGCCAGCATCCAGCCGACCCGCACTGGCCCTTTTTCCAGGCCATGCGGGATCAGCTGGCGGGATTCCGTAATTCCGGGAATCAACCCTACACACTTGTCGAGTTGCCGATGCCCGTGATAGAAGACGATCATTCAGAACCGGTGCCAGCCAGCTATGCCAATTTCCTCATCATCAATGATGCCGTTCTGGTGCCATCATACGGCTGTGATCATGATGAGGTCGCCCTGAAGATTATTGGCGGCTGTTTTCCCGATCGACGTGCAGTGGCCGTGGACAGCAGAATCCTCATCATGCAGGGTGGCGCACTGCATTGTGCTGCCATGCAGTTGCCACGACAGGTGCTTTATGGCTGATCAGCAGGACGCAGCCCTCAAGGTGGGGCTGTTGCAGGCCAGAATCGATCCGGATCCCACAGTCAACCGTTCCCGACTCGAAGCATACATCCGCACACTGGCAGACAATGGCGCATCACTGATCGTATTGCCGGAACTTCATGAAAGCCCCTATTTCTGTCAGGTCGCTGATCCCGATAACTTCTCCCTGGCCGAACCCATTCCCGGTCCGGCGACAGATCACTATGCAGCCCTGGCAGCAGAACTCGGGATTGTGCTCGTCGTATCTGTGTTCGAGGACAGGGGTAATGGTATCTATCACAACACCGCCGTCGTACTTGATCATGACAGGGGTCTGGTCGGTCTTTACAGGAAGATGCACATTCCGGATGATCCTGGCTATCACGAGAAATATTATTTCAGGCCAGGCGATACCGGATTTCACCCTGTCGACACGTCTATCGGCCGACTCGGGATCCTGATCTGCTGGGATCAGTGGTTTCCGGAAGCTGCCCGCCTGATGAGTCTGGCAGGCGCAGATCTTCTGATCTATCCGACGGCTATCGGCTGGGACAGCGCCGATACCGAACAGACCCGTGAGAACCAGCGCAATGCCTGGATCACGATCCAGCGGTCACATGCCATTGCCAACGGCCTGCCCGTGATCAGCGTCAACCGGGTGGGTCACGAGCCGGACCCTTCCGGAAACACGGATGGGCAGCGTTTCTGGGGATCCAGTTTTGTGGTCAATCCCGAAGGTCACATCGATCTGATGTCTGCGATCGACGATGAAGCCTGTTCTGTGTGCACAATTGACTTGCAATCGAGCCGACAGATCCGCAGAATCTGGCCCTTTCATCGGGACAGGCGCACCGATGAGTATCAGGATTTACTCAGGACAACCATTCCATGACGGAACAGACCGCGAAAGAACAAGAACAGACAGAACAGTCACTACCGGAACAACCGCTTCGGATAGTCGAACGAGATGGTACTACCTATACGCTTCTGGGAACCGCCCACGTTTCCAGGGCATCGGTGGATGCAGTCAACCAGATGATAGACGATGGCGAGTTCGATGCCATTGCCGTGGAACTGTGTGAGAGCAGGTATCAGTCAATCACCAATCCGGATGCCTGGCAGAAGATGGATCTGTTCAAGATCATCAGACAGGGCAAGGCCGGCCTGCTGGCTGCAAATCTGGCCCTGGGTAGCTACCAGCGACGACTGGCGGAACAATTCGGTATTGAACCCGGCGCCGAAATGAAGGCTGCCATCGACCGTGCCCGTGAATCCGGCACACCGCACCTGCTGATCGATCGCGAGATCAGCATTACCCTGAAGCGGGTCTTTCGCAAGGTTGGGTTTCTGGAGAAGATGTCTCTGCTGGGCGGCATCATATTCAGTCTGTTCAACCGTGAGGAAATCTCCGAGGAAGACATCGAGAAGCTCAAGGAGGGGGATGTACTTGAAAGCACCTTTGCCGAATTTGCCGAACAGTCTGAATCACTCTATACCGGACTGATCGCCGAACGCGATCAGTTCATGGCGGCCCGGATCAGACAGGACGCGGAAGCGAAACAGTACAGGAACGTGCTGGCAGTAGTCGGCGCTGGTCACCTCGAGGGGTTTGCGACACACCTGCAGACCGATCAGCAGGATCCACAACATGAGGTTGATACACTCAATACTCTGCCGCCCAGGCGACAATGGGTCAAGCTGATTCCCTGGATCATCACTGTACTGATCCTGTCCGGATTTGCATGGGGATTTGCCAAGAATGCAGACATCGGCTGGAAAGCCGTACAGATCTGGGTGCTGTTCAACGGTTCACTGGCAGCACTTGGCGCCCTGCTTGCCCGGGGGCACCCACTGACGATCCTCAGTGGATTCATAGCGGCACCGGTAACATCGCTCAACCCGACAATCGCAGCCGGCATGGTCACAGCCTCGGTCGAGGCCTGGCTGCGAAAACCGAGGGTGGAAGATTTTGCCGCCATGCGTGACGATCTGATCGAAACCAGTGGATGGTGGAAAAACAAGGTTGCCCGAATCCTGCTGATTTTCATACTGTCCAATCTTGGTTCCATCGCCGGCACATGGATCGCCGGATTCAAGATTTTCAGCGTGGTGACATGACACTATCAGGCTTCCATATCGGCGATGTTCACGTACCTTATGGTCTGATTGCAGCACCGATGGCCGGTGTCACTGATCGCCCATTCAGGGCATTGTGCCGCCAGCTGGGGGCCGATGTGGCAGTCTCCGAGATGCTGATTTCCGACAAGCGGCTGTGGCATACCCAGAAGTCGCGCAACCGGATGAATCACGAAGGTGAAACCGGCCCGATCGTGGTACAGATTGCCGGTGCTGAACCTGTCATGATGGCTGATGCTGCAATCGAATCGGTACGACTGGGCGCAGCCATCATCGATATCAACATGGGTTGTCCTGCCAAAAAGGTATGCAACAAGTATGCCGGCTCTGCCCTGCTGGAGAATGAGGCGCTGGTCGAGGAAATTGTCGAGGCTGTGGTAGATGCCGTCGATGTGCCGGTAACGCTGAAGATCAGGACAGGACCCACACGTGAGCGTCGCAATGCGGTTCGCGTTGCACGCATCGCCGAACGTTGCGGCATTCGTTCCCTGGCTGTTCATGGTCGCACCCGTGAGGAAAAGTACGCCGGTGAGGCGGAATACAATACCATCGCCGATGTGAAGCAGGCGGTGAGCATTCCAGTCATCGCCAATGGAGACATCAATGATGGCCCCAAGGCCAGACAGGTGCTGAAGGCCACGCAGGTTGATGGTCTGATGATCGGCCGGGCGGCACAGGGCAATCCCTGGATATTTTCCGAGATCAGACACTATCTGGAACACGGAGAATGCAGGCAGTCACCCACGGCAGAAACCGTCCGCAGTCAGTTGATCGAACATGTACAGGCGCTACATCGGTTCTATGGTCCGCAAGCCGGCATGCGAGTGGCGCGAAAGCACATCGGCTGGTATCTGAAACAGCTGCCGGATGCACGTCAGTATCGACGGGAGCTGGTCACTATTGAAACGCCCTGGGCACAATTGGCAAAACTGTCCGAACTACCCATCGTCAGACACTGATCACCAGACAGTAGTGCTGTACTGCCGATCAGTCCGCAATGCGCGCCGTGGCTGCAAAATCGCTTGCGTCACTAGCCAGAGACTCTAAAATACATCCACCTTATTCCTGCGTTCACCAGGACCCGATGAACAGACTGCACTGGCGTGCCTGATACGCCCGGGTCTTGAACGTACCGTATACCAGATGGATGCCAATCATGACCCGACCGATCAAGGAAATCTTTTTCAAGCCCAAGTGGCAGCACAAGAATGCGAAAATTCGTGCCGCAGCCGTTGCCCACTCACATGATCAGAGGCTGATCGAACAACTGCCGAATATTGCACGGCAGGATGAACATGAATCGGTTCGTCTGGCGGCCCTGAAACGGCTCAGCGACCTTTATCCCGTGATGCGGATAGCCAGTGAAGATGACAACCAGCGTGTCAGGGATCATGCCACCAGGATGCTCAGGGAAATGCTGGCCGGACAGCGAGACTGCAGCAACACGGCATCCGAACGACTTGAAATTATCCCGAAGCTGGACGAAACCGAAATGATCGAGTACCTGGTCCGAAATGCGACAGAGACCGAAATTCGTCTCGAACTGATACCCAAGATCAAACGCACCGGAACGCTGGCCGATCTTGCCATGGAAGACGAAGCGTCTGAGGTCAGGGAAGCTGCTGTTGCACAGATCGACCGAACAGCCACCCTTGAACGTATCGCTGCGCATGCTCGCAAGCGCGACAAGAAGCTGTACCGCATCATCCAGCACAGACTCGAGCATGATTCGGCGCCAGACACCAGCCAGGCTTATCAGGATGACCATGCCAGAGCGCTGTGTGTTGAAATCGAGCAACTGGTCCGATCTGCCCTGCCGCGTGAAGAGAAAAAGGCCAGGTTGTCGGAAATTGAATCCGCCTGGAGTGAACTGGACCTCGGGCCGACATCTGAATGGGCCGTACGTTACACAGGCGCACACCGCATCATTGAATCGAGTCTGATCGAGAAGGACGATAACCAGCAGAGCGCAGCAGAAGCTGCCGACAGTTTTCTGTCGGAACTGCAGAGACTGATGAAGCACGAAATGGACCTGCCAACCACAGAACGCATGATTGCCGACCTTGACCGCTTCGATAACAACTATCCCGGTCTCAGTCATGCTCATCACAGCGCCATCAAGGAAGCCAGAATTTCACTGGTCAATCGTCGCCGGCATCATCTGGATGATGGCCAGGTAAATGAGACTCTGCTGGCTATCTGTGACCGTCTGGAGAACAGCCGCAGGCCTGTGTCACAGAAATACCTCTCGCGACAACAGGATAACTGGGCAACTACCTGGCACGACATTGCCGAACCGACTGCCGGCGATCACTCGACACATGAGCGTTTCAGGCACCTGGTTCAGACCATCGAATCGGAATTCGAGCAGCGAGAAGAAAAGCGGCATCAACTCGTGACCGGCATTGACGAGAAAATGGACCGACTTGAACAGGCGCTCGAAGAAGGACACCTGGCAACCTGTGTCAAACACAAACAGCGCATACTGGATGATCTGTCCTTGATTGGAAAACACAGCCATGTGAATTCAACGGCATTCAAGTCCCGACTCAATTCTGCTCGAGGCCGTTTGCGTGAATTGCGTGACTGGCAGCGCTGGTCAAACAACAAGGTTCGCGAAAGCCTGATTGATGAGGCAGAAACAACCGCACAGTCCGCGATGCACCCTGATGCCATGGCACAAAAGGTCAAGCAGTTGCAGAAACAATGGCGAGACTTGGATCTGGGTGAACGATTGCCGGGGGAAAAGAATTACAACCCTGCTCGCGGCGCCTTGTGGGAACGGTTTCATCAGGCCTGCAACGAAGCATTTGAACCAGCCAAGGCATTTTTTGACAAGCGATCTGAACTAAGGGGGCAGCATGAAACGCGACTCAAGGGCATCTGTGATGATCTCGATCATGCCCTGGCACACAGTGATGAACTGGACATCAAGGCCAAGGAACGACTGATCGCTCTGGCACGCAAATCGTTACGGGACGTTTCGGAGCTGCAGCCTTCGCACCGAAAGAAAATTGCAGGAAAGCTCAGGCATGGTGCAAACCAGCTCGACAACAGTCTCGAAGAAATCTACCAGATCAATCAGCGCAAGAAGGAAAAGCTGCTTGATCAGCTCATCATCGCCAGTGAGGGTGATCTTGACGAGGCCATTGAAACAGCCAAGTCGCTACAGGCCGAATGGAAGAAGATAGGGCCAGCCAGATACAAGCTCGACCAGAAACTGTGGCGCAAGTTTCGAAAGATCAATGATGATGTTTTCAATCGCCGACAATCTGACCAGGCCAAGCAGGACACGGCGCGCAGTGAACAGAAGCAGGTGCTGTTCCAGGTGCTTGATGAGATGAAAGCATCACTTGATTCTGCAGAAACTGCTGATGAACTAGACCAGTTGAAGACCCGATTTCAACGACAGTGGGCGGAACTGGCCAACGAAGACAAGAAAATGGACAGGATATTCAGCCAGCAACTGATCGAGTTTGGCGAAAAAGCCAGGCGACTGCATCACAACCAGCGGCAACAGCATCGTGTCGACCTTCTGGACATGCTTCAATTGTGTGTCAGCCTGCAGGCATCGTCAGGCAGTGACAGTAAAGCCGAATCCGAATGGTCCGCGCTGGATCCTGAATCAATTCCATCCGCTTTGAGTCAGCGCTGGGAGGCAATCAAAGAAGACAGTTTGCAAGGCGATGATGCTGACAGGGCACTCGCTGTGGTGATGCAGATGGAATGTATCTGCGGCGTGGAAACACCGGCTGAATATAAACAGCAACGAATGGATTATCAGGTCAAGAGGCTGTCTGATCACATGAGTGGAGAAGACAGGGACACCGGTGAGGAGATGGAGAGTCTGTTGACATCACTGATATCACTGGTCTGTCGGGACGTTGATCTGCAATCGGATATTCTGGTCAGAGCCCGTACTGCCGTGCTGGCATACAACAAAAACGAGGATTGATTGACGCGCAGTTAAACAGTTCACAGCCCCTCGAAAATTCAGGTACACTTATCCGGTCATTTTCATGATCATTCAATTGTCAGAAGACAACTAGGAGGGGCAATGCCATATTCGACGATTCATACACTCGATGAGTTCATGGAAGGGCTGGTCAGGCGAAATCCGGGGGAAACAGAATTTCACCAGGCGGTCTACGAAGTCGCGCAGACGATTCTGCCGTACATCAAGGACAAGCCCGTTTATCGTGATGCACAGATTCTGGAGCGGCTCACCGAGCCGGACCGGGTGATTTCCTTCCGGGTCTGCTGGCATGACGATGACAACAATATTCGTGTCAATCGGGGTTATCGAGTACAACACAACAATGCCATCGGGCCCTACAAGGGCGGGATCCGTTTCCATCATAATGTGACACGAAGCATCCTCAAGTTCCTGGCTTTCGAACAGACCTTCAAGAACAGCCTGACCTCACTGCCCATGGGCGGTGGCAAGGGCGGATCCGATTTCAACCCCAAAGGCAAGTCCGATGCCGAAGTCATGCGTTTCTGTCAGGCCTTCATGACCGAGCTTTCAAGGCACATCGGCCCCAACACCGATGTACCGGCAGGTGATATCGGCGTCGGTGCCCGTGAAATCAGTTACATGTTCGGGCAGTACCTGCGACTGAAGAACGAGTTTACCGGCGTGCTGACTGGCAAGGGTCTGGCCTTCGGTGGCAGCCTGATTCGAACCGAAGCCACAGGTTACGGCTGTGTCTATTTCATGCAGGACATGCTCTCTCATGCCAATAAATCGATGGAAGGCATGAATTGCCTGGTCTCCGGATCGGGTAACGTGGCCCAGTACACCATCGAAAAGATCCTGCAACTGGGTGGCAAGCCACTGACAGCATCCGATTCTTCCGGTTTCATCTATGACAAGGACGGCATCACCGAAGAAAAACTGGCCTGGTTGATGGAGCTCAAAAACGAGCGTCGCGGCCGTATCAAGGAATATGCCGACGAATTCGGCGCCGAATTCCATAAAGGTCAGCGCCCCTGGAGTGTGCCCTGTGATCTGGCATTCCCCTGCGCAACCCAGAACGAGATTGGTGCCGATGATGCAGAGAAACTGCTGAAGAACGGCTGTATTGGTGTCGCCGAAGGTGCAAACATGCCTTCTGATCAGGCCGCGATCGACAAGTATCTGGAAGCCAAGATCATGTACGGACCAAGCAAGGCTGCGAATGCCGGCGGTGTCGCGGTTTCCGGTCTGGAGATGACACAGAACAGCATGAGACTGTCATGGACACGTTCAGAACTGGATGACCGTCTGCGCCAGATCATGATGAATATCCATTCTCAGTGTGTCGAGTATGGACAGCAGGACGGCTGGGTGGACTATCTGTCCGGCGCCAATATTGCTGGATTCATCAAGGTAGCCGATGCCATGATTGCCTACGGCGTGGTCTGAGGCTATTCTGGATTTTGCCAGACCGGGTGGTGGTTCTTCCGGTCTGGCATTTCTTCAACCAGGCAGGTGACTCGAGATCTTGAAACCGGTTACAGAAACGAATAATCATCCTGACTCTTACCACCTGATTACCCTCTCGTTCGGCCTGCTACTGGCCCTGATTGCCTGCCTGCCACTCTCTTCACGAGCGCAACTCGGGTTTTCTCAGCTGGACGCCGATCGTCTCGCCGATATCATCTCTGTCGGATACCCCAGACCGTCACCGGACGGCCGTTTTGTGGTGTTTGCGGCATCCAGCCGAAATCGGGTGGACCAGCGACAGTCTGTCGATCTCTGGATCACCGAAACAGGCAAACAGAAAGAACCACGCCAGCTGACTCAGCACGAGGGCGTCGACATCGACCCGTACTGGTCTCCTGACGGACGCTCCATCGTCTACACCTCCTACCGGGATTCCGAACCGGGAAGGATATATCAGATCGATCTGCGTGGTGGTGCACCAAGACCGTTGAATTACTTTCCCAGCGACATGATCAATCCACGGTTTTCAGACGATGGACGCTTTGTCGTGTTCGAGGCACTCACCTATCCCGACATTGCACAGAATTTCGACCGTCTGGCCATTCGGTTGAATCTCACCCAACGTGATACCCGAGCGCTGCACAGTTCTGATCTGCTGTCCAGGCGAGAACTATCCGATCCGAGGACCGGCAGCGTTCGTCACCTGTTTGCGCTCAATGTCGGAACCGGCGAAATACGTGATCTCATGCCCGAATTCAATCAGCCTTATCAGATGGACGGGTTCAGCTGGGAGATTTCTCCCAACAGCCGCTATATCGTATTCTCGGGCAATTCGACTGAGCCGCCCTATGCAGACAAGGATAACGATATCTTTCTGATCGACCTCGAGACCTCGACGACCCGCAACATCACGACCGGTATTACGGGAGATCAGCACAAACCGGTTTTCACGCATACCGATGACGCGATCGTTTATGGTCAGCGCGATACTCCGAACAAGCGATCGGAGTTCATGCATCTGGTCAAACAGGATCTGAAAAGCGGCAAGCGCAGGATACTGACACCCCGCAACGAATTGTCACCTGAGCACTGGCTGGTGGATTACCGTGACAGGCATGTGTATTTCACGGCGCAGCAGAACGGCAGGCGGCACATTTACAAGACCACGCTTCAGGGCAACAATCCACGCATCGTGGTTGAGGGCGGGACGGTCCTCAATCTGAGCATTGACCAGCGCGAGCAGCTCTATTACCTGAAGAGCTCATTCTTTGCTCCTGCGGAACTGTACATGGCGCAATCCGATGGCCGGCACCCCGAAAAGCTGACCGGATTCAATGATGAAGTGGTCATGAATACGCGATTCGGTGCCGTCACCGATTTCAGCGTTGCCGGTGCCAATGGTGACACCGTCCATGGCTTCATGCTGCTGCCTCCAGGGTTCACGGAGAATCGGCGCTGGCCGGTGCTCATCATGCTGCACGGTGGCCCGCACGACGCCTGGCTTGATGCCTTCAGTCATCACTACAACCTGG
Organism: Lysobacterales bacterium; assembly: GCA_965212525.1. GTDB lineage: Bacteria > Pseudomonadota > Gammaproteobacteria > Xanthomonadales > SZUA-38 > SZUA-38. The sequence goes on along the minus strand of CBDBVC010000049.1, from coordinate 143,891 downwards.
CCCTGCCCACCCTGCCCGGCTACATTGTACTGGCGCTCAATGTCCACGGTTCAACCGGTTACGGTCAGGCGTTTGCCGCCTCAGTTGATGGTCGGCCTTCCGAACTCGGTCATACAGACATCATCAACGCCGTTGCCTCACTCAGACAACTGAAATATGTTGATACCGATAGGCTTGCCCTGCTGGGCGTCTCCTATGGCGGATACCTGGCCTACTGGACTCTGAGTCAGAGTGATCTGTTCAGGACGGGTGTCATTCATGCCGGTGTATTCGATCTTTACAGCCACTATGCGTCCAATGTCACCTGGGGCCGCGAGTACAGCTGGGGTGCCCTGCCCTGGAATAATCCATCCAAACTCAATTCGGATTCGCCGTCTCATCAGGTTGCATCGCTGAACACGCCGATCATGATCCTGCACGGCAAGGAGGATCAGCGGGTGCTGCCTGCACAAAGCCTGCTTGCCTACAACATGTTGCTCAACCGGAATATCAGTACCGAACTGGTGCTGTTCCCGGATGAAGCGCACAGTCTGAAGAGCGCCACTGCTGTCAAACTGTGGTGGGATTCGGTGCTGGAGTGGCTTGAAAGAAACCTTGGCGCCGGTCCACGATGAGCAGATTTCCGGTGGCTAGTTGGCTGAATCCGCGAACAATTATGAACATCGTCAACATTGCGCTACAATGAATTCATCCAGGATGTAATCAGCTCAGAGAAAGGATTCTGGAACCGAGGGTAAAAATTAGGGGGGAGGATGTCAGAAATCTTCAAGGTAGCCATCGTCGGGTCGGGTCCCGGTGGCATGAGTGCGGCTGCAAGGGCTGCAGAATCCAACGTATCTCACGTTCTGCTGGAGGCGGAACCTCACCTCTCAAACACCATCTATTGTTACCAGAAAGGCAAGCATGTGATGGACGAGCCGGATGTTCTGCCGCTGCGCAGTCCTCTGGAATTTGTAGCCGGTTCTCGTGAGGAAATTCTGGGCAAGTGGAATCAGGGCATCAAGCAGCATAATGTCAATGTCTATTACCAGAATGAAGTCACCGGTATCGAAAAACAGGGTGACATTTTCAATATCCTGACAAAATCCGGCAGCACCATCCAGGCAGAACATGTGGTCATGGGCATCGGCCTGCAGGGAAACCTGAGAAAGATCGGTGTCGAGGGTGAAGACCTGCCATTTGTGCAATACCAGCTGGCCGACCCCGATGAATACGAGGACGAGACCATTGCCGTGATTGGCGCCGGCGATGCAGCGATTGAAAACGCCCTCGCACTGACGCGTCACAACAATGTCATTATCGTCAATCGACGTGACGAATTTGCCCGTGCCAAGGACGCCAACAACCAGGCCATACTGAAGGCGATCGACGACGGCGTTATGGAATGCTTCTACAACTCCAATGTGGCGTCAGTCATCGCGACCACAGAACATGGCAAGCAAGGTGTTCTCAACCTCAATACGGCAGACGGCACCGCCGAGGTTCAGGTTGACCGGATCATTGCCCGGCTTGGCGCCATTCCGCCGCGACGTTTTGTCGAGTCCTGTGGCATCGAGTTCCCCAATGACGACCCGAGTTCCATTCCAGCCGTTTCAACAAAATACGAATCGAATGTACCCGGCCTCTATATCATTGGCGCCCTGGGTGGATACCCGTTGATCAAGTCGGCGATGAACCAGGGTTACGAAGTCATCGAATTCATCCAGGGTAATCATGTCGAACCGGCAGACGAACCTCTGCTGAAGGCCAAATTCACCGATCTGCCTACCTTCACCACGGTCGAGGCCGAGCTGGAACGGATCCAGAAAAATGTACCGGTTCTGGCACCAATCACACAGTTGCAACTGCGCGAATTCATGCTCGATTCCTTCATCAGGACGCCGGCCAAGGGCGAAGTGATCTTCAAGCGCAACGATTACACCAATACCTTCTTCAGTATTGTCGAGGGAACGGTCGAGATTGTCATCGATGAAGCATCGGGCAAGACCATCCGTCTCAGCCGGGGTGAATTCTTCGGTGAGATGAGCCTGATCTCCGGTCGACGGAGATCTGCAACCATTCTCGCAGGAGACGGGACGGTGCTGGTGGAAACGCCTCGTCGCACCATGAACAAGCTCATCAACTCGGTTGATGCGGTCAAGCGGGTCATCGATGAAACATTCATTCTTCGTGCCATCCAGTCCCGTTTTGCTCCGGACACACCTGCTGCTTCACTCAGTGAACTGGTGGCATCGGCGACAATTGTCGACTTCAAGGCAGGTGACGTTCTGTTCGAAGAGGGCGATGATGGAGATTGCATCCATCTTGTGCGTTCCGGCTCGCTGACGATTTCAAGAAACATCGGTGGTCGTGATGTGGTGCTGTCCTATGTACCCGCAGGCAATTATGTCGGCGAAATGGCCCTGCTCGGCGACAATCAACGCTCGGCCACGGCCAAGGCTGCCGTTGCCACCCAGTCGATTCGTCTTGATGGCGATGCGTTCAAGCAATTGTTGATTCGAGAACCCGAACTGCGGCTCAAACTGCAGGTCGAGTATCGTCAGCGGGCGGCATCGAACCTGCAGATGCAGTCCGAACCCGAAGGTGGCGATGTCATTTCATTCCTGATATCGCAGGGTGTTGGTGAGGCAACCGATGTGTTGCTGATCGATGAAGCACTCTGTGTGCGCTGCGACAACTGTGAAACGGCCTGTGCCGAAACACACAATGGCACCTCCAGGCTCAATCGTGAAGCCGGTCCGACCTACGCCACTGTGCATGTGCCGACTTCCTGCAGACACTGTGAACACCCGCACTGCATGAAGGACTGCCCACCCGATGCCATTACGCGCAACTCCAATGGTGAGGTATATATCAAGGACAACTGCATTGGTTGTGGTAATTGCGAGCGTAACTGCCCGTATGGTGTGATTCACATGGCTGCCACGCCGCCGAAGAAGCCTGGCATCCTGCAATGGCTGTTATTCGGACGTGGCCCGGGGCCTGGCGAACATCCCGAGATCAAGACCAGGTCCACGGGTGAGAAGCGGGCTGTCAAATGCGATATGTGCAAGGGACTCAAAGGCGGGCCTGCCTGTGTCCGTTCATGTCCGACAGGAGCGGCCATCAGAATCAATCCGGAAGATCTGGCATCTTATGCCCGTTCGAAAAGCTGACTGACAACAGACAGGAAGACATCATGCAAGAATCATTTCTGACCTACGCACGATACCGTTGGCTGTTGATTGGTCTGCTGTTGATGATCGGATCGATAGTCGCCTATTCCATTCATGCGCCGTTTGAAGGAGCCAATGGGGGAACCTGGCTGGGCTACACACTGGGTTCGATCGGAGCCATTCTGATTTTCTGGCTGACATGGTTTGGCATTCGCAAGCGCTCCTACTCGGCAAGCGGCAATCTGAGGGGCTGGCTTTCGGCTCATGTCTATCTGGGTGCATCGCTGATCATCATTGCCACACTGCACACCGGCTTCGAGTTTGGCATCAATATCCACACACTGGCCTATGTACTGATGATGCTGGTGATCCTGAGTGGCTTTTTCGGAATCTTCTGTTACCTGCGCTACCCCAACCTGATCACCCGAAACCGGTCCAATACCAGCCGTGAGGCCATGCTGGAAGAAATTGACACACTGGATCAGGAAGCACTGGCTCTGGCAGACAAGCTGGGTCCGAAGATTCACGGCATGGTGCTCAAATCAATCGAGTCAACCAAGCTCGGCGGCAGTGCATGGGCTCAGCTCACCGCCCGTGACAGCGCCCAGCAGGTGCTTGATACGACACGCAACATGCTGGATGAAATCACCGGAGAAGGTGAAACAGGCGAGATGCCAACCATGTTCGCAATGGTGGACTTTCTCGCCGGCGCTGGTGGTGAAGACGCCGAAAAACTGCGCTCACTCATGGATGTACTGCAGCGCAAGAAGATGCTGACCACCAAGATATCCAGGGATATACAGTATCAGGCACTGATGGAAATCTGGTTGTACTTCCACGTGCCACTCACCATGGCCCTCATCGCAGCACTGATCGCACACATCGTGTCAGTGTTCTTCTACTGGTAAAGGGAAGCAAAGCATGCGCTGGTTAATTCGTACAATCAAACGCAAGAGCAAGGGTAACGTCAGCCACAGCGATGAAAGCTACACGGGTGCCGTACTCACCATAGGCCGCGGCGCCGGACAGGCCCTGTTTCTGTCAGACCTGCGCGTGGCACTCGAACATGCACAGATCCGCCCGCTGAAGGGAAATCGTTTCCGGGTTGAATCAATGATTGCTTCCGGTGTGCGTGTCGATGGCATGCTTGAACAGGCCGCTGGTGTCGGACCGGGTTCTGTCATGGAAATCGGGCAGAACGAGATTCGTCTCATCGAACCACCCTCAGGTTACGATGCAGCCGTCGAGATATCCGAGAAGGAACAGAAGGACGATTCTGCAGGTTCGCAATACAAGAACCGTGCCTTCAGCCTGGGGCAGACCGCCATGTCACGCCGCAGGGTCTCGTGGATTCTGTTCAGCCTGCTGATGGTGACTGGACTGGTGATACCCATCGCGGGCCATTTTGTTCCTGGCCTACAGGCCAAGCTTCGATCCATTCCAGCCCCCAGTGATGGGCAGTGGGAAGCGGGAACACTGCAGGCAGCACATCATTTCTTTGGCGAAAACTGCAATGTCTGCCATACCAAGGCGTTTCAGATGGTGCAGAACCAGGCCTGCGAATCCTGTCATTATGCGACACCGGATCATGCTGATGCCGAACAATTCGGTATACCGGAACTGAGCGACACCCGTTGCGCCTCGTGTCACAAGGATCACAATGGACTGGATGGACTGGTACGCACTGACCAGAGTCTGTGCCAAGACTGTCACATCAATCTGGACGAACGCAGCAATCAACTGACCACGCTGCGCAATGTATCCGATTTCGGCGATGATCACCCCGAGTTCACTGTCGAACTCGCCGGCTGGGATGCCGACGGTAATTATGCGCCCAGGGTAGAGCCGCTCAACAGCGACCTGTTGTTCGAGGACTCAAACCTGAAGTTCCCGCATGATCTGCATCTGGACCCGGACGGTCTCAATGCACCCGCTGGGCGCCGTGTGCTCACATGCGACAGCTGTCATGTCGCTGAACCTGGCGGTGCCAAGATCATGCCGGTTGATTTTGAAAGCATGTGTCAGGATTGCCACACACTCAATTTCGATCAGCAGGCGCCGGATCGTCAGGTCGTGCATGGCAAGGTATCCGAAGTGTTGTATATGCTGGAAGAATTCTATGCCAATCGTGCACTGGAAGGTGGTTATGAAGACGTAACCGCGCCGACAGTCGTCCGTCAGCGCAGACGACCTGGTACACGACTGAATCGGTCCGAATCTGCAGAAGCCCTGGCATGGGCACGTGGCAAGGCTCGTCGCGTGGGTCAGGATCTGTTCACGGGACGCGCCTGTGCAATCTGTCACAACGTCACACAGGAAGACAACAACGGCCAGATTACCTGGGCAGTCGAGCCCGTTCGTGTGGCCGGTCAATGGTACAAGAAAGCCTACTTTACACACAGAAGTCACGTCACAATGAACTGTGTGGATTGCCACGAAGCCGAAACATCGGATTCCAGTGAAGATGTCCTGATGCCAGACATTGCCAGTTGTCGGGACTGTCACGGTGGCGAACACAGTAAGAACAAGGTTGCATCGTCGTGCATCAGTTGTCACGCGTATCACATCGCAAAAGAGTGACACTGACACAACGAACATGAGTGAGAGGGAAGCATCATGGTCAAACTGGGTCGAACAGTATTATGGGCAGCGATAGCATCGTTGACGTTTCTGGCCGGCTGCGGCGGAGGTAGCAGTTCACAGGATCCGGGCGCCAGCCCTCCTCCGCCAGGCACCAATAACGATCGGGGTTGCGAAGGGTCTTGTGCCACGGCAGGTTCGAAGCTGTCAGTGGCCGATGTGCAGCAAGTCATCGCACAAGCCGCGGCTGAAGCCAATGCGCTGAACAGCCCGGCTACCATTGCCGTTGCAGATCGGGCCGGGAACATACTCGGCGTATTTCGCATGAATGGTGCACCGGCGTTCACCACAATACGCGGCGGCAAGGGCCAGATCGGCGGTCTTGAAGAAGTCGCCGTTATCCCGAGTGAACTGTCTGCCATCGCAAAAGCCGTCACGGGTGCCTATCTCTCTTCCGAAGGCAACGCATTTACCACCCGCACGGCCGGTCAGATTGTTCAGGAAAACTTCAACCCGGGTGAAACCAACCAGCCAGGTGGCCCGCTGTTTGGCGTCCAGTTCAGTCAACTGCCCTGCTCCGACTTCAGTCGACGATTCAATGGCATGGGTGTTGATGCCGGGCCGAAACGATCACCACTGGGACTGTCTGCAGATCCGGGAGGCTTTCCGCTTTACATGAACGGTGTTCCGGTCGGCGGCATTGGTATCGAGAGTGATGGCATCTATTCGCTTGATATCGTGATTTCCGATTTTGATCGTGCACCAGATGAACTGATTGCCATCGCAGGTCTGTTTGGCCGGGCTGCTCCCGATGACCGGCGTGCCAGTGTGATCACGGTGGATGGAAAGGTCTTCCGATACTCCGACGTGGACACATCAGACCTGGCGAGTTCACCTCAGAATGCACCCGCATTCAGCAGCATCGACGGTGTGATGGGTGAAGTGATCCCTGCCCCTGGTTACTTTTCAGGCGCCATCACGGGCGGTACGGCATTCGGTCAGCCTGAATCAGGCATTCGACCCGATTCAATGGACTACAACGGCCTCGATGCATTTGTTCTTGTTGATGAAAACAATCAGGAGCGCTTCAGGCCACGTGCCGGCACCGATGGTGCTGATGCTCTGACTGAAAATGAAGTACGCACACTGATCCAGGAAGCATTGAAAATAGCCAACAGTGCCCGTGCACAAATCAGGCGACCGTTTGGAACACAGGCACGCGTCAGTATTTCCGTGATTGACACCAATGGCGTCATTCTCGGCATCGCACGAACCCGGGACGCACCGATATTCGGGCTGGATGTATCCTTGCAGAAGGCTCGTACAGCTTCTTTCTTTTCAGGTGCCTTCGCTGGTGGAGATCTCAGAAGCGCAGCCGATGCCAATTACATCAATGAGGACGGCAGCGCTGTGATACAGACGATCAGAATAGGCGATTATGTCGATGCGGCGCAGGCGTTCCTGGAATCACCCACGGCTCTCGATGACGGTGCATTTGCATTTGCAGACCGCTCAGGCGGCAACCTCTCTCGCCCCTTCTTCCCGGACGGCCTTCGTGATACCGAAAACGGCCCGTTTTCCAAACCAATCGACCAATGGAGTCCGTTTACGGTCGGCCTTCAACTGGATCTGGTCTATAACTCTCTGATCACGCATGTGGTGTTTTATCTTGGCCAGATTGGCGTATTCGGCGACAACCCACCCGTCACCGAGGACGTTGCACAGAACTGCAGTGGACTGGGTCGCCTTCCCAATGGCATTCAGATCTTTCCGGGAAGTGTGCCCATCTATCGCGGCAACACGCTGATTGGCGGCATTGGCGTCTCCGGTGACGGTATTGATCAGGATGACATGATTTCGTTCCTTGGTCTGCACAACGCAGGCGAAATTCTGGGAACAATCAACAATGCTGATCCGGCCATTCGGGCAGATCAACTGACACCCAAGGGGGTACGTCTGCGTTACATTCAGTGCCCACAGGCGCCGTTTATCGGCAGTTCAGAACAGAACGTGTGTGAGGGCAAATAATCATGACCTATCGACAACGCACTCTACTTCTTGCCGCTGCAATACTGTTACCGTTTGCTGTGTCTGCCAGTCCGATGATGAGCGCAGGCCTCAATGCGAGCCTGGTCATCGCAGATGCTGATGATCAGATCAGGCGTCAGGTTATTCGTCGACGACCCGGACACCCCCCACCCGATCAACGAGAGGCGCCTGAAATTGATCCGGCCCGTGTGATGCCCGTGTCGGCCAGGAACATTGGTGATTACGGCGTCCCTGTACCTGATCGCTGGCGCATCATGGAATCGCTCGGCATCGAGCAGAACTGGTGGGACCCGTACAACCAGAACACCTACAAGGCGGACAAACCGCTGTTTGATGACTGGTTCCTCAACATTCTGGCGATATCCGATACGGTGATCGAGCCGCGCAGTATCCCCACACCCGTCGGATTACAATCCACCACAGACCCGGGTTCAATCGATATCTTCGGCGACATCGATCAGTCGATCTTCGCACAGACTTTTATTGTGGGGCGCTGTCTATTACCAGGGTAATACGGTGTTTCGACCACCCGATTACGAGTATCGACTGACCCTGGCATTCCAGTACAACCGGGTTGAAGTGGATGAGCGTCGCTTCCTGAACATCAATCCCGCATTCGATGAAAGCACACGTGAAGACCATCACATGGGTGTACAGGAGTTCTTCGTCGACAAGCACCTTCGGAACGTGTCAACACGATTCGATTTCGACAGCCTGCGAGTCGGTATCCAGCCATTTTCCACGGACTTTCGTGGCTTCCTGTTCCAGGATCTGCAATTTGGTGCACGCCTGTTCGGAAACCGTGACAACAACATCTATCAGTACAACCTGGCCTGGTTCAGACGTCTTGAAAAAGATACCAACAGTGGTCTGAACGACGTCGGTGCCGGTTTCAGAGACGACGATATCTTCCTGGCCAACCTGTACGTACAGGACTGGCCGAAACTGGGGTTCTTCACACAGGGCACCATCGTCCATAACCGTAACCGTGAAAACGAATTCTTCTTTGATGAAAACGGATTCATTGCGCGACCCTCTTCACTTGGTAATGAACGGCCACGTGAATACGACGTGACTTATTTCGGCCTCAATGGTGATGGCCATTTTGGTCGCCTGAATCTCACGGCGTCGGCTTACTATGCCTATGGCGATCAGTCACCCGGCATATTCGTGGATCGCGACACGGATATCCGAGCCGGCTTCCTGGCAGCCGAAGCAGGCTTTGACATGGACTGGATCCGCTGGCGAGTCTCGGCCCTGTATGCCTCGGGTGATGACGATCCATTTGACAACGAGTCCAATGGTTTTGACGCCATCTTCGAAAACCCCGTATTTGCAGGCGCGGACACCAGTTACTGGATTCGCCAGACAGTTCCACTGATCGGCGGCGGCGGTGTATTGCTCACGGGTCGAAATTCCATTCTGCCATCCATGCGTTCATCGCGTGAACTGGGGCAATCCAATTTCGATAATCCCGGACTGAAATTGCTCGGTATTGGTGCCGATCTTGATCTGACACCAGAGACAAGACTGTCATTCAATATCAATGGCATGCAATTTGATCAGACAGAAGTACTGGAAGCAGCACGTAACCAGGGGCCGATTGATGAAGATATCGGCATCGATGCCTCTGTCGCCCTGATCTGGCGTCCTTACATGTCTCAGAACATTATTGTCCGCCTTTCTGCCGCGGGTTTATTCCCTGGCAAGGGTTTCAAGCAACTGTACGGTGATGACGAGCACTATTCGGTGCTGGCCAACATCATATTCGCATACTAGGAGCAATGACATGACCCTGAGAACACTATCTGTACTGTCATTGAGTCTGGGACTGATTTCAGTTGCAACTGCACTGGAAGGTGAAAAACCCGTCAAGGTGAAGTACCCCGAATACCCCAATGCCCCGGCCTATCAGACCTGGGAAGCGGCTGACGCCAAGAACACCGGCTGCATGTCCTGTCACACGGCAACAGACCGCAAGACGATGCATGCATCCGAAGCCGTGGTGCTGTCATGTACCGATTGTCACGGCGGCGATGGGACAGTTGTCTGGGAAGGCCAGCCAGAGGCTCCGCTGCGCTACGAATTTGTCCACAAGCACGCAGGTGGTTATGCACACGATGAGCACGGTGACGATCACGCGGACGATTCCCATGACGATGATCATCATGGTGGCGCACTCGGTGGTTCCAATCATGCTGGTGATGCCAACCATGACGGCAAATGGTCACTCAAGCAGATCAGCTACCCGCATGAGCGACCCATCTATTCCGAAAATTATCAGGCCACCATTGATCGAGCGCACGTACAACCCACCCTGCCTGATACCTGGCGATATCCATCCAGTACCAATCCCAGGGCAGGCTTTACGGTCCTCAACAAGGAATCCCCGGAGTTTGTGCGCTTCGTGAATCCATCCGACTTGCGAGTGGCACGCGAAGCCTGTGGTGCCTGTCACATGCCAATCATTCAGGCAGCCGAACGCAGTATCATGGCGACCGGTGCCATGCTGTTTGGCGGCGCGGCCTACAACAATGGTATTCTGCCCTTCAAGCGCTACATTCTGGGCGAAGCCTACACGCGGGAAGGCGAACCGGCGTCAATCAAGAACCCGGTCGAACCCGACGAAAAAATGACAAAGCGCGGCATCCTGCCACAACTGTTCCCGTTGCCATCGTGGCAGACCACGCCTCCGGCTGATCCGTTCAGAATTTTCGAGCGCGGTGGCCGCAACATCGTCAATCTGTTCCCCGAGACCGGACTGCCCAATTCCACGGGTCAGATTCAGCGGCTTGAAGAACCGGGTCGTCCGGACGTGCGCCAGTCGAATCGTGGCGTCGGCACCGGCAACCGGGTGGCCATTCCCTTGCTGAATATCCACAAGACACGACTCAACGATCCCAACATGTGGTTCATGGGAACCAATGATCAACCGGGCGATTTCAGACATTCGGGCTGTTCATCATGCCATGTGGTTTATGCCAATAACCGTGATGAGTTTGCGTCCGGCCAATACGCCAAGTACGGCCATCGTGGATTGACACAGACAGCCGACCCGACGATTCCGAAGAACATACCCGGTCATCCGCTCAAGCATGAGTTCACGCGTGCGGTGCCGACAGCACAATGCATGAATTGCCATATGCATCAGCCCAACATGTTCCTCAACACTTATCTTGGCTACACCATGTGGGATTACGAATCCGATGCTGGTGCCATGTGGCCGAAGGAACAGCAGTATCACGACAATCAGACGTTGCGCGAAATTCTCGATCGCAACCCTGAAGAAGCGGTGATACGAGGCAAGTGGGCGGATATCAACTTCCTCGAGCAGGTCAGCGAGATGAACCCGGATCTGAAGGATACCCAGTTTGCCGATTATCACGGTCACGGCTGGAATTTCCGGGGCATCTTCAAGCGTGACCGTCAAGGTAATCTGCTTGATGCGGACGGAGACATTGTTGATAACAACGATGAGCACAAATGGGAAAAGACCGTGCACATGCAATCGATTCACGCTGAAAAAGGCATGCACTGCGTGGATTGTCATTTCTCTCAGGATTCTCACGGCAACGGGCACATTGTGGGTGAGGTCATGGCAGGTGTGGAAATCAAATGCATTGATTGTCATGGCACCGTCGACGAGTACCCCAACCTGCTCACCTCGGGCACGATGGCGCCGCCAGCTGGCAATGACCTGTCGCTGAAACGAAATCCGGACGGTCAGCGACGCTTCCAGTGGAGCAATGGCAAGCTGATTCAGCGATCACTGGTTAACCCCGGAATGGAATGGGAAGTGTCACTGCTGAAAGACATGGTTGATCCGAATCACGGCTCGTACAATGCCAAGGCGACGCGTGCCAAGCTGATGTCCAACGACACCAGCACGCAAAACTGGGGCATGTCGGTTGAGAAGGAAGACCGCGCTCACAAGTACGAGGACATGTTGTGCTACACCTGTCACACGTCATGGACCACCTCCTGTGGCGGTTGCCATCTGCCGATTCAGGCCAACTGGAAGACGGAACTGCACCACTACGAGGGTGATACCTCGCGAAGCTTCGCGACCTATAACCCACAAGTGGCACGCGATCAGATCTTCCAGCTGGGAAAACACGGGGAACTCAAGCACGGCAAGACTGCCCCCATCCGTTCCACCTCTGCGCTGGTTCTGTCCTCGCGTAATGCCAATCGCGAATTGATTTATATCCAGCAGCCACCCATCGCGTCCTCGGGATACAGCTCTCAGGCCTTCGCACCGCACTTCCCGCACACCGCGCGGAAAACCGAAACGAAAACCTGCACGGATTGCCACCTGTCGAAGGAAAATGACAATAACGCCATCATGGCGCAGTTGCTGCTGCACGGCACGCGTTTTGTCGATTTCATGGGATACAACGCCTGGGTGGGTACTGAAGAAGGCGTTGCGGCCGTTCGAGTCACCGAATGGGATGAACCGCAGGCAGTGATCGGCAGTTATCTGCATAAACATGCCTATCCCGACTGGTATCAGAACCACCAGACCAACAATCAGCAGCTCCAGGAAGGCTACGAGCACAAGGCGGGTTACAGCAACTGCATTCAAATGCGAGGTGAATACGTCTATGTGGCAGAAGGTGAAAAGGGATTCCGCGTCTATGACAGTCAGGCTGTAGCCAACAAGGGCTTCTCACAGCGATTCATTACGGCACCCTTCTCGCCACTGGGTCATGACACTCATATCAAGACCACCAACGCTACCTGCGTTGCGCTGGCGACCACACAGCCGGTGCAGCCCTCACGTAACGAGGGTGAGCTGATGCGTGTCACAAATCAGGAACAGCCGTTCCATCCAATCTACACCTATGCGTTTATCACCGATTCGGTTGAGGGCCTGATTCTGACCGATATCGATACAATGCATGATCGTGAGCCGCGCAACAATTTCCTCGAGCGTGCACTGACCTGGAATCCGAATGGACTGCTCAATGGCGTACGCCATCTGACCATAGCAGGCTACTGGTTCTACTTCGCGACACCGGAAGGTATTGTTGTCGTGAACATGGACGATCCGATGAATCCGGTTCATGCCACCACCATACCGCTCAATGATGTACGGGCCTCGGCGTTACAGTTCCGTTACCTGTTCGCATCCACATCGAAAGGGCTTCAGGTTGTCGATGTGACCCATCCTGACAAACCGGTGGTGATGGATAAAGCAACCATTCCACTGGAAAACGCCCAGAAGATGCATCTGGCGCGAACCTATGCCTATGTTGCTGCTGGTAATCAGGGTATTGCGATCATTGATATCACCAAGCCAGACCGGCCCAGACTGCAGACCATATTCAATGCAGACGGCCAGATCAACGATGCACGTGACATTGCCGTGGCGTCAACCAATGCCACGCTGTATGCCTACATTGCCGATGGACGAAACGGACTCAGGGTTGTGCATCTGACGTCTCCGGAATCACAGCCGAACTTCTACGGCTTCAGCCCGGAACCCAAGCCTGAATTGATCGCCTGGTTCCCGACAAAGAGCCCTGCCCTGTCACTGTCCAGAGCGCTGGAACGTGATCGCGGCGCCGATGAAACCGGTAACCAGATTGCCGTCTTCGGTCGCATTGGTTCACGACCGTTCAATGAAGAGGAAATGAAGCAGCTGTATCTCGACGATGACAGCAACCCGTGGTTTGTTTCCGATGAGGTTGATAAACCCGCCAGCCAGGCCAGTCATGAGGATAAGCAAGCGGGAGGAGAGACCACATCCGCAGGTCATCCGAACTGATTACAGGCTTCAGGAGTCAAGACAAACGGCCCGGTTTCATATCGGGCCGTTCTGCTTTCTGCAATCAGGTTTAACCTCAGCTGTCAGCGTCAGACAGTTCAGCGGCTTCCAGTGTATTCTGAATCACAGTCGCAACCGTAAGCGGACCAACACCACCTGGAACGGGGGTGATTGCTGCTGCAAGTGAGCTGGCTGATTCAAACTCGACATCGCCGCATAGAGAACCATCCTCGCGACGATTCATGCCGACATCGATCACAATGCAGCCAGGACTGATCCAGTCTCCCGGTATCAGCCCTACCTTGCCTACCGCCACGACAAGTATTTCAGCCTGCCTGACATGGAATTCAAGGTCCTGCGTGAACTTGTGGGCGATGGTGACTGTGGCGCCGGCAAGAACAAGCTCCAGCATCATCGGTCGACCCACAATGTTGGATGCACCGACCACCACAGCATGGCGACGTTTCGCATCGATGTCATAGGCGCTGAGCAAACTCATGATTCCCTTGGGCGTACAGGGTCGGAGTCCGGGGCGTCTCAGAGCAAGCCGGCCCACATTGACGGGATGAAAACCGTCCACGTCCTTGAGCGGATCGATGCGGTCAGTTACGCGGTGTTCATTGATGTGATCCGGTAAGGGGAACTGCACCAGAATGCCATGAATGCTGTCATCGGCATTGAGACGTTCTATCAGATCCAGAAGTTCAGATTCCGTGGTGGATTCATCCAGATCCCAGGCACTGGAATCGATTCCTGCCCGTTTCACAAGGCCAGACGCTTGTTTCGAACATAGATCTGTGACGCTGCATCAGAGCCCACCAGAACCACAGCAAGACCTGGCCTGCTAAGGCCGGATGCTATCCGGGATTCGATACGATCGTGCACAGAGGCGATGATGGTCTGGGGACAGGGCGCGACCGTCGAGAATTTTTGCACTCATGATTTGTCGTTCCAGGTGGACTTGAGATCAGTGGTGATCTGCCGGTTGAGCGATATTTTACCGGAAAACAGCCATTGACTGTATAGTCAGAAGCGTCACCTGAATGACGACCCGGATTGACGGTGCCAGGATTGCCTCATGACCACCTGCACGTGATACCATCCGTCTCTGCCTGTACCCTATTGACTGCTAAATCGGGAGTTTGCAAATGAGTGAGAACGCCAGCCTCATCCTTGAGGGTGTCAGCAAGCGTTTTGGAAGCTTTGTGGCCCGTGGACAACATGAACATGAATATTCCAAAGGGCTGCATCTACGGCTTTCTGGGCCCCAACGGTGCAGGAAAGACAACCACGATCCGCATGATCATGAGTATCATCTATCCTGACGAAGGACGCATCTCCATACTGGGGCAGGAAAAATGCCGAATCGGTCAAGGATCGCCTGGGTTATCTGCCCGAAGAAAAGGGTCTGTACAAGAAGATGACCGCTGGCGAGATACTGGTGTATTTCGGTCAGCTCAAGGGGCTTGAGCGAAGACCGGCAACCAAGCGTGCAAGGGAACTGCTCGAAAAGTATGGTCTTGGCGGTCATTTTGACAACCGTTGTGAATCACTCTCCAAAGGCATGGGACAGAAAATCCAGATCCTGGGTACCATCATGCACAGCCCGGAACTGGTCATCCTGGATGAACCATTCTCGGGTCTTGACCCGGTTAACGCCGAATTGATGCGTGAGCTGATCCAGGACATGAAAGACGACGGAAAGACTGTCATCTTCTCGACTCATATCATGCACCAGGCAGAACAGCTCTGTGACTATATCCTGCTGGTGAACCACGGCAAGACCATTCTCAATGGCACACTGGCCGAGGTCAAATCCAGCGAAGACAAGGGCATACTGCTCGACTACGACGGTGACGGTGCCATCCTGAGGCAACTGGAAGGCATCAGCCGTATCAATGATTCCGGCAAACAGGCCGAATTGTTCACCGAAAGCGGGGTCGACCCACAGGATATCTTGCAACAGATCGTAGGCAAGCTGACCGTGCGTCGTTTTGATCTAAGGGAACCCTCACTTCATGAAATTTTCGTCCGCGCTGTTGGAGGACAAGTCGATGAGTAACAAAACGTATCTGATTGCCAGACGAGAATGGCTGGAAAACATCCGTACCAAGACATTCTGGATCGGGATGCTGGCCTTCCCCATCATTCTGACACTGGCGCTGGTGGTCCCTACCCTGCTGGAAAAATCGAAATCGGCAAGGACGTATACGGTCATTGATCGTTCGGGCTGGTTATTCGAGGAAGTCATCGAGCGCGGCGAAATCAGTGATCTGGGCAGAATTCTTCAACTGGCTGCTGCTGGCCGCAGCACCGAGCTGCTGCCGGCTGATCTGCTCTCCATGGCAGAGAATGTGGCAGACGGTTCGCAAGATGCCTACTTACTGGCAGCCTCGATCATCAGTGGCGAAGGCATTGCCCTCGATTCGACCAGCCGCAACAGTGTACTGCAATGGTGGCGGGATCTGGATTCTGACAGTGCCAAGGAAATCAGCTCGCGCCTGGGCAAGGCGCAGTATCGATACACAGCGCCAAAGACACAGGATCCGGAAGCACTCAATCAGCAGATTGTGGATGAGGAAATCTTTGCCTACATGATCATTGATGAAGATCCGATCGCCGCTGAATCCGAACACCGTTATGTGTCAAGCAACCTCACCGATACAGATCTGCAGGAATGGTTCAGTGACACGGCCACCGATATCATTCGCGAGCGACGAATGATTCAGCGAGATATCGATTCGGAAACAGCCGCCTGGCTGACCAGTCCGATGCGATTTGATCGCAAGCGTATTTCCGAAACCGGTGAAGAAGCCGAAGTGTCGGCAACCGATACCCTGAGGCAATGGGCACCGGTCGCATTCGTGTACATTCTGTGGTTTGCCATCTTCTCGATTTCACAGATGCTACTGACAAACACGATCGAGGAAAAATCCAATCGCCTGATGGAGGTCCTGCTGTCCTCGGTCTCTCCGTTCCAGCTGATGCTGGGCAAGATCATCGGCATTGCCGCCATCGGGCTGACCATGCTGCTGAGCTGGATCATCTTCCTGATTCTGGCGGTGAAATTCCTGCCGCAACTGCTGGGTTCGGGATCCCTGCCAGTCGATCTGACCTCCATCGTTTCGGATCCCAGCTACCTGATTTCATTCATCATCTATTTCGTGCTGGGTTATCTGTTCTATGCATCCCTGCTGGTGGCCATCGGTTCGGTCTGCAACACGCTGAAGGAAGCACAGAACCTGATGACCCCCATCATCATGGTGCTGATCGTACCGTTACTGGCAATGACGCCCATCGCCAAGGATCCGAACGGATCTCTGGCAGTCATCATGTCGTACATACCCCCGTTCACACCCTTCGCCATGATGAACCGTGTGGCCGGTTCACCTCCGATGCTGGACTATATACTGACCACAGGACTGCTGCTTGTGTCATTACTGGCAGTGATCTGGGGGGCAGCCAAGGTATTCCGGGTTGGTGTGCTGATGTATGGAAAGCCACCGAAAATTCGTGAAATCTTCCGCTGGATCAAGGCACCGGTTGGCATCACGCCTCGCATACGCAAGACTGAACAGGAGCAGGATGGCTGATCAATTCAGGAACGGCGCTTGACGAATTTCTTCAGGCGCTGTTTCTTTTTCAGCTGACGCTCCGTCAACTTGTTCTTTTTATCCTTGTAGGGATTGTCACTGTCACGAAACAGGAGCCTGATGGTTGTCCCAACCATATCGAGTCTGTCCCTGAAGGTATTGGCCAGATAGCGCTTGTACGATTCAGGCAGATGAGAGGTTCTGGATCCGTGAATGATGATTCTGAACGGGTTGTGTCCGCCGAGATGGGCAAATCGCAGCTTGGCTGTACGAGACTGCACCATGGGCGGTGGATGTGCTTCGTAGGCATCCTTGAGGATATTGGTCAGTCTTGATGAAGACGTATCCTGAGTGGCGGACTGATAAGCCAGATTGACCGCAGTCATCAGTTCGCTGAGGTGGCTGCCATGCAGTGCGGAGATGTGAATCCGTTCGACGTGCTCAACAAATCGCAACTTGCGATCCAGCGTCTTTTCGACATGATCTCGCTGATCCTGGTCAAGTCCATCCCATTTGTTGACTGCAATCACCAGTGCACGGCCTGCCTCAAGTACCTGACCAATGATGGCGCTGTCCTGATCAACAACGCCCTCGGTACCATCGATCAGAACAATGGTAACATCGCTCTCACGAATTGATTGTAGTGCCTTGATAACACTATATATTTCTACTTCCTCACTGACCCTGGCACGGCGGCGGACACCGGCTGTGTCAATCAGGACATATTGCTTGCCATCACGTTCGAGCGGTACGTAGATGCTGTCTCGTGTGGTGCCGGGCATGTCCATTGCGAGTAAGCGTTCTTCACCCAGCAGGCGGTTGATCAGGGTGGACTTGCCCACATTGGGACGGCCGGCAACGGCGATTCGGATACCCTCGGGAATGGCATGACGGGGATCGTCATCAACTTGTTCAGGTGCCAGTTCCAGTGCAGCCTCGATCAGCTGCACGACGCCGCGGCGGTGACTGGCTGCAATTCGGCACAACTGATCCGAACCAAACTGGTAGAAATCGGCCAGTACGGTTGATTCATCCAGGCCATCGGTCTTGTTGACCGCAATCAGTACCGTCTTTTCCTGTGAACGAAGTTCCTGAAAGATCTGCTGATCGGTTGACAGCATGCCGGCGCGGGCATCAACCATGAAGATGACCACGTGAGCCTCGGAAATGGCTGCTCTGGCCTGGGCTGAAGTGAGCTGGTCGACAGGATCACTGGAGTCAGTCAGGCCGCCGGTATCGATCAGGATATAGTCCCTATCCTCGTGAGTTGCCCAGCCGTAACGACGGTCGCGTGTCAGGCCCTCGAGATCGGCGACAATGGCATCCCGACGCCCCGTGAGGACATTGAACAGTGTGGATTTGCCGACGTTGGGCCGACCGACTATGGCGATAACAGGCAACATCGGGGTTCATCCGTGTCAGGATTTGATCCGGTAAGCGCTCAGCTTTCCACTTTTCGAGTAGGTGATCAGCTGATTACCCGTGCTGATCAGATCACCGGCGAGCTGATCGTCACCCAGCTTGACGCGGGCGGCAAAATTGCCGTTGTCCGAATCGAGCCAGTGTATGAAGCCGTACCTGTCGGCGACAATGGCATAGTCACCGATGACAACCGGTGCACTGATGCCACGATTGGCCAGCCGATCCTGTTTCCAGAGTGTACCGCCACTGATTCGTTCAAGCGCCCAGACGGCATCATCTGTATCCGACAGAAACAGCAGTGAACGCTCGACAGTCAGGCCGGATGCTGACGAAAGCTCGCGCGTCCACAGAACGCGTCCTGAATCGGATGTCAGTGACGATACGCTGCCGTTGTAGCTTGATGCGTAGACGTCAGATGCGAGCAGTGCAATTCGACCGTCCACATCCTGAATGCGCTCTAGTTCATTTCGGCCTCGTGCATTTGAAATCGATTTTTCCCAGACGATGGAACCGTCAGCCACCCTGAGTGCGGCCACCTTGCCATTGTCAAAGCCAATATAGGCGTATCCACCCTTGGCAATCGGACTGCTGTTGCCGCGCAGGGTCAGCAGTGGAATACTCTGATCGATGACCCACTGCCGCTGACCTGTGTTGACATCAAAGCCGTAAACGCGACCGTCCTGCACCCTGGCAACGACGATACCGCGATGCACCAGCGGTGCCGCGAGCACTTCAGATGACACATTACCTCGCCATTGTTCCGCACCCGTTTCAGACGAAAGCGCTACAACCTGCCCATCTGAGGTGCCGAAGACCATGACACCGTCCTCGACTGACAAGCCACTGGAGATCGGGAGTGCAGTCTCGATGCGCCAGTTGACCTTGCCGCTGCTCTTGTCAACCGAGACCACGTCGCCTTCATCTGATGTGGCATAAACCGTTGTCTGGGTTGAAAAGGGTGTGAGTTTGATGCCAGTACGCTTGCTGCCGCCTACGTTGACTGTCCAGTCCCTGTCAACTCGGATTGACGGTTCGAAAGAGACCAGCTCAGCCGGCTCATCCTTGTCGTCCTTGGTGAACAGGGAACAGGCTGTCAACAGAGACACAGATGCAAGCAATACCAGCTTTTTCATGATTCGTTGCCTGCCGTTGATGCGTCGCTGTCACCCAGTTCGACCGGATCTTCAACAGCCAGGTCATTGAGTTTCATCTGGATCAGCATCTGTGATGCCTGTTCTGCCAGCTCATCTGCCTTCTCATAGGCACTGCGTGCACCCGATGCATCGCCCTTGGCCAGCAGGACGTCACCACGGATCATGGCGATGGCTGCCTCATGTTCATCGTTACTGACGGTTGCCAGGGTGCTCAGGGAATCATCCAGCTGCCCGAGCTGCAATTGTACCCGTGCCAGCCTCAGTCGTGCGATGTCGGCAATACCGATCGGCTGATCAAATGTGATGATCTGCCTGTACTGCTCGGCAGCCGCCAGATAATCCTGTTGTTCAACCAGTTTCTTGGCCAGCTGCATCGCGATCAGGCTGGCATAGCCGTTGGCACCATGATTGTCGACATAATCGTCCACCAGTGCCGTCAACTGGGCGGTTTCCAGTTCTTGCGAACCCAGCGTCTCTGTTACGGTACTGTAGGAATCGGCGGCTGCAACGGCTTTCTGGATCTTGTATCCGTCCCAGTAACGCCAACCCATCAGCAGTCCAACGCCAAGCACAACACCAAACACCATGGTGGGTGTATTGTCCTTGATCCATTTTTTGACTGCCTGCGACTGTTCGTAGTCGTCGTAATATTCGTTTCTCACAGAAGGTCTCCGAAATCACCTGTCGCAACAGATGTCGACAGGCCAAGGGAAAGATCGCGTATGATATCAAAATACGAAAGAATTCAACACATCGGCATGCATTATTTGAACTGCTGCCGACCCTGCGATGGTCATCAAGTGTACCGAATGGTCCGTTTGTTTCTCGTTAAACACCGTATGACGGTATTGCTGTCATTCCAGATTGGCTTTGAGGAACGCAGACAGTTCAGCCATGGGTAATGACTGACCTGCCGAAGCCTCATCGCGCAGGTTCTTCACTGTGATCTGTGATGAGGCAATTTCATCTTCGCCAATCACCAGAGCAAAACGCGCGCCGGACTTGTCCGCGCGTCTGAACTGGGCACGGAATCCACCACCACCCAGATTCACCTGCAGACTGAAACCTGGCAGATTGTCCCTCAGCTGTTCTGCTACTGTGTGGCCATACTCAAGCGATCCACTGCACTGACTGATGACCATGAACAGGTCCGGTGCTGGCTGTTGTTCGGCGTTGCCCTGTACGGACATGAGCTCTACCAGTCTGTCAACGCCCATTGAAAAACCGACAGCCGGTGTCGCCTTGCCACCCTGTCGCTCTATCAGAGAGTCATAGCGACCACCACCGCACACTGTGCCCTGTGCGCCCAGTTCATCAGTCTTGTATTCGAAGACTGTACGATTGTAATAGTCCAGACCACGCACCAGTCTTGGGTTCAGTGTGTACTGGACACCAGTGGTGTCGAGAATTGACTGCAATTGCGAGAAATGATCGGCCGATTCCTGGTCCAGATAGTCGACGAGTGTCGGTGCCTGGACAATGAGGTCAGCCAGATCGGGGTTCTTGCTATCGAGTATTCGCAGTGGATTAGTTGTCAGTCTGCGCTGTGAGTCCTCGTCGAGTGCACTCATGTGCTCTCTGAAATATTCGACAAGATCGCCGCGGTGTCGCTTTCTGCTGTCTTCATCTCCGAGGGAGTTAATTTCGAGCACCAGCCCTGTCAGGCCAAGCTGTGACCAGATTCTGTCTAGCAACAGGATCATTTCTGCATCAACATCAGCAGTTTCAAGACCACACGCTTCACCACCTATCTGGTAAAACTGTCGATTGCGCCCACGTTGTACATTCTCATGCCTGAACATGGGCCCCGAATACCAGATCTTGTTGACATGATTGTGAATCAGACCCGCTGCAATGACCGCTCTGACACTCCCGGCAGTACCTTCAGGACGCATTGTCAGTGAATCGCCATTGCGGTCATCGAAAGTGTACATCTCCTTTGATACCACGTCTGTATCGGTACCAATGGCGCGCGCGAACAGTTCGGTTCGTTCCAGAATTGGCAGTCGCATTTCACAGTAGCCATATTGCTGCAGTACCGAGATTGCGGCTTGTTCTACCTTCTGCCACAGGGCAGATTGTTCGGGCAGGATATCGTACATGCCCTTGACACGATTGATTTTCATGTTTGATTCAATGCAGTGGTTGGTCTTTAATTGCTGTCAGAGGATGATCACGAGGTGCATTCTTCGGCCATCATCCTGACGATCATTCAGTGAATCGATCTGCGCTGTCAGCCGGCAGGCAACTCGAAGGTGGCAATGTCCTGCCGGGTGTGCGGTTCGAGATCATATGCCTCGCCATCCAGCGTGGCCGTCACAGCATCGGCATTGCCCATACGGACATGCAGGCCGTGTGTCAGTGGAAAATCCATGCTCCAGCCGGCTGATTTCAGACCATAGGCCAGACGTTCACCTTCCAGATCATTGATTTCAACCCAGACCTGATCATCGATCGAAAGGTTCAGCCCACCGTGATAATCGGGCTCGGACTGATCGCTCTGTGTCGATGTATCTGTCGTTGCATCATCGCTCAACTGTGTATCGGTTTCTTCTGAAATCGAATCACCCTGTTCGACCTCAGCATTGCCAAGGGTATCTTCAAAACCGTCAATCTGGACACTGGCTGTGGTTTCGCTGGACTGCTTGATCATGGGCGTCATCGATGCAAGAACGGGATCAACTGACGTTTGCTCCGTATCAGGTGTTGCACGATCCTGAGCCGTCTGTACTGTCTCAATCCCGGTGTCCGCATCTCGCGACTGGAATGCCATGATCAGGGCAAATGTTGCTGGAACGGCAATCAGGGCAGTCGCGGCCACATAGCCGAGCTTGTTCAGTGGATGCCCTATCCTGTCAACCAGACTTCTGCGAGCCGGCATGAGATCGGCCGGTTCTATCGATTCCTGCCTGGCTACCGAATCAAAGTATTCAGCGATGTCATCAGTGGTAACACCCACAAGCTTCGCATAGGCGTTGATCTGCCCCTGGGCATAGACACGTGCACCCAGTTTGTCCCAGTCTCCTGATTCGATATGCCGGATGGTCTGTTCAACCACCTTGATGGTTTGTGCGACTTCACTGATGTCCAGGCGTTTTGCTGTCCGTTTGGACTGAATTCGCTTTCCGATTTTCTGGCATTGATCTTGTGTTTTCATGATGTCATCTTGCGTTTTATTGACAGAGTCTTGAACCATTCTGGCCGGAACTGAGTTTTCGTGCAGACGGGCTGTCCGGATACTTGTTCACCAGTTCATTCCGGCATTCATCCGCAGATGCAGTCGCGGACATGCCATGTTCGATTCGATAACATAGATACAAGGTGTCAGACGTTTTTGCAGCAACAGAGTGATACCGTTGTAAGAATGCCCGGGCATTGAAAAATTTCTCCTGGTTACACATCACCCGGGACAGGCGAAACAGTGCGTCAGGGAATGTGTCATCCAGCTCCAGCGCTGCGCGGTAACTGGTTTCAGCGGCTTCATTCTGCTGAAGCTTTTCCAGACAGGCACCCATGTTGGTGAAGGCAACCGCTGGTGTATTGTAAAACGGGTCTTCCACTGCCAGCTTGAAATGGTCGATGGAATCCTGTGTGCGGCCATGATTACAGAGAAACTGACCGTAATTATTCTGCATGCGACCGTCTCTGGGATTGATGTCGACGGCACGCTTGTAATGCAGTTCGGCCAGATCGAGACGCCCGACCTGTTCATTCAGCACGGCAGCAACCGTGTTGGCTTCGGGGGATTCGGGATTCCGTTCCAGCGCCAGATCAATCTTTTCAAGAGCGACCTGGAACTGCCCCTTTTCCATGTAACCCATCGCCAGCTCGGTATACACATCCGCTGCATGCTCGGTCTGTTGCTGCTGTTCCAGCTGCTCTGCGCGGCGGCTCTGCCCACTTCCGGAACAGGCTGACACTATGAGTATCACCATCAGCCACGCCAGTGCGGTTGCTCCCAGTCTGTGTTGATGAATCAAACTCACGTCCGGGCTCTCTCCTGTGGAGTCCTGCTGCCGGGCAGCTGAACCCTCAGTGCTGCCTTTTCACGAATTCGCTGTGATCGCCTGGTTCTGTCATTGACCTGACCGGCCAGTTGACCACAGGCGGCGTCGATGTCATCACCACGGGTCTTGCGTACTGTTGTCACGATTCCGGCGTCATGCACAATTCTCCTGAATTGTTCAATTCGCCTGGGAGGTGATGTCCTGTACGTCGTGCCGGGAAACGGGTTAAAGGGTATGAGGTTGAGTTTCGATGGAACACGGCGCAGTAATTTTACCAGTGCCCTGGCCTGATCGAGCGAATCATTCATGCCATCGATCAACGTGTACTCAAACGTCACCTTGAACTTGTGGCGTGCTGCTGCGTAGCGATTACATGCTGCCAGCAGCACGTCGATCGGATACTTGCGATTCAATGGCACCAACACATCACGAGTCTCGTTGTCAGGTGCATGCAGCGAGATGGCCAGGCTGACATCAATGGAGTCAGACAGCTGATCAATGGCTGGAACCATGCCGGCGGTACTCAGCGTGATTCGGCGACCGGCAAAGCCGAAGCCAAAGTCATCTTTCATCAGCGACATCGCCGTGACAACGGCGTCGAAGTTCAGCAGGGGCTCACCCATGCCCATCATCACCACATTGGTGATGCGACGGTCCGGTTGCTCCTGCTCGAGGAACTGCACGGCTATGAACACCTGGCCAATGATTTCGGAAACAGACAGGTTTCTGCTGAATCCCTGCGCACCGGTGGAGCAGAAAGAACAATTCAGGGCACAGCCGACCTGTGAAGAGACACAGAGCGTACCGCGGTGATCCTCAGGGATAAACACGGTTTCAATGGCGCCAGATGCCCCTGTCGATATCAGCCACTTGATGGTTCCATCAACAGATTGCTGTCTGCTGATGATTTCAGGCGGACTGACTTCTGCAATCGCTTCCAGTTGCTCCCTGAGTACCTTGGATAGATCAGTCATCGATGAAAAGCTGGTCATGCCGTGATGATAGATCCACTTCATCACCTGGGTAGCACGAAACGGCTTTTCACCAATGGTACCGAAGAATGCCCGCAACTGGTCCTGTGACAGGTTCAGTAGATTGGTCTTCTCAGCGGGCATGTCCGGGTTCATTTCCTGTTAATCGTCAATCGAGTTCGCCAAAGAAATAGCGAATTTCGGTGGCTGCAGTTTCAGGGGCATCCGAGCCATGTACGGCATTGGCATCGATGCTTTCTGCGAAATCAGCCCTGATCGTGCCTTCGTCAGCCTCGGCAGGATTCGTGGCACCCATCAGTTCACGGTTGCGGGCAATCGCATTCTCGCCTTCGAGCACCTGGATCATGACCGGACCAGAGCTCATGAAACTGACCAGGTCGTTGTAGAAGGGGCGTTCTGCATGAACGGCATAAAAGCCACCCGCTTCCTCGGCAGTGAGGTGCGCCATGCGTGCAGCCACAATTTTCAATCCGCCTTTTTCGAAGCGACTGTAAATCTCTCCAATCACGTTTTTTGCCACGGCATCGGGTTTGATGATGGACAAAGTTCTTTCGACTGACATCGAATTTCTCCGTTTCAAGTACGGCCCCCCTCAGGGAGCGCCAATAGTATCATAAAAGTTTTGTAAAAACGTACACTTAGCCTACATATTTATCAAAACACATTTCCAGATGGTCCTAATTGACACTTTCAAGACCTTTCTCTACGGCTGGCCTACGATTTCAACCGCAGATTCTGGCCGAAAACTGTGTCAGACTCATGGCAAATTCGTGAGATTACCGGGGCCTGAGCAGGCCGCAGTGTGTATCAGGATCACGATCCGGAATCCTCAGGATGGGGTTCGATTATCCGATTTCAAGCAGTTTCACATCAAAATGGCCACAACAATTATCAAGCCATGACAATGTTCAAAAACAGGTCACTGACTGTTGCAGTCACAAAGCCATCGCCCTTATGATATCCACTCGTAATTTTTGTTGACTGATGGTGCGATGGCCACTGGCAAGACCCGCGAACGTATTCTCAAGACAGCCGTCAGCCTGTTTGCCAAATCCGGCATTGATGGCGCGTCGATGCGAGACCTGACCAAACAGGCCGGTGTAAACCTCGCTGCAGTCAACTATCACTTCGGGAGCAAGGAAAATCTTGTTGACGAGGTCTTCAGGCAACAGCTCGACAAGCTGTACACCCGCAGGCGTGAACTGCTGGCGGAGCTGAAGAAAAAACATCCTGACTCACTTCCACCGCTGAACGAGATTCTGACTGCATTTGTTACACCGGCACTGGTCTACGGTGCCAGCAGTGACACCTCGAATGCCGATTTTGTCCGCTTGCTGGCACGCGCATTCAGTGAACGGTCTGATTATCTGCGGAAGTTTCTGTCGGTCAATTACGGTGATATCAACTCCGAGTTTTTCCAACTGATGGCCCGTCACCTCAAGCACGTACCCGAATCCGTCAGTCATCTTCGAATTGGATACGCCGTCGGTGCACTCACCTATACCATGGCAGATTTCAATCATCACGATGCTTCGGTTGATGAGATGGTCAGGCAACTGGTCGAGTTCACCGTGGCAGGTTTGACCGCTCCCCTGCCCTGATCCACTGATGCCGCAGTCCCGTTACGCCAGTGTCGAGCTGAAATGGGTGATCCTGTTTCTGCTTTTTCTGCTTCTGTCGCTCTATGTCGTGATCCGGCACTATCCAGGTGAAACCACACCAAGACAGGTCTCACTGGATAACATAATCGATCAGGGTACCCTGAAGATGGTAACCATCAACAGCCCGGCGACTTTCTTCAATCTGCGTGATCAGAACACCGGATTCGAATACGACCTGGCCAGCGAGTTTGCATCTCATCTTGGCGTGCGTCTGGATGTCAATGTGGTTGACAGTTACACGGACCTGGTTGACAGCATACGCTCGGGACAGGTCGATATTGCAGCGGCCAACATGACCATCACGCCGCAGCGGGAAAACAGGGTCGGATTTGGTCCGGTTTACGAGCGCAGTCAGCAGATTGTGATCTACCGCACCAGGACGCGCAAACCCCGATCACTGTCCGAACTGGTATCGGGCACAATCAGGGTTGTTGCCAATTCCAGCTATGAGGAAACACTGGTATCAGCCCGTGCTGAACATCCGCAACTGCTGTGGGAGGCTGATGACAGCACCAGTCTTGATGATATCTTCCACCAGATCAATGCAGGCGAGCTGGATTACACCATTGCGGACAACAATCTGTTTGAAATGTACCGCAGATACTTCCCCAGGCTGGGTGAAGCATTTGCCGTCACTGATGAGCAGGCCATTGCCTGGGGCTTGCCGCTGGATGCCGACCCCGAGCTGATGACTGAACTCGAGGTGTTCTTCGAAACCATATCCGGTAATGGGCGCCTCGATGAACTCAAATCACGCTATCGATCGTATCTGGATGACTACAACGTCCTGAACAGCAGCTATTTTCTCAACGACATCGAGCAGGAGTTGCCAAGACTTGAACCGATGTTCAGGGCGGCTGCCAAACGTGACAATTTTGACTGGCGTCTGCTGGCTGCCATTGCCTATCAGGAATCTCACTGGAAAGACAATGCCCGTTCCCCTACCGGCGTTGAAGGCATCATGATGCTGACACGGGCTACGGCCAGCGACCTGGGTGTTGAGGACAGACTGGACCCCGAGCAGAGCATCGATGGCGGTTCACGTTATCTGCAACAGCTGATCAACAGGATTCCCGAACGGATCAAGGATCCGGACCGTACCTGGCTTGCACTGGCTGCCTACAATCTGGGATTCGGTCACGTAGAGGATGCACGTGTCATTACACAGCGCAATGGTTTCAATCCAGACCTGTGGAGTGCAGTCGAAAAAAGCCTGCCACTGCTGACCAAACCGGAATGGTACAAGACAGTCAAGCGGGGCTATGCGAACGGATTTGCAGCGGTTCACTATGTCAGAAATATCCGCAGTTATTACGATATACTGATATGGCGAATCCCGGAGACATGAGATCTGGCTGCAATTCGATAGTGCCCTTATCCGAGGGTAATTTTTGTGCATAAAGCTACAGAAATCATGTTAGAATCTATCACCAGCATTACTAATAGAAGCATTCAAAAATGCGGTCGAGATCGTCTGAGCTGATAGGGGAGGAATG
Organism: Lysobacterales bacterium; assembly: GCA_965212525.1. GTDB lineage: Bacteria > Pseudomonadota > Gammaproteobacteria > Xanthomonadales > SZUA-38 > SZUA-38. Next base: position 116,012 of record CBDBVC010000049.1, on the reverse strand, counting down.
AGTCTGCATGCTTAATTTTGGTCATGGCACTCATGTCGGATTACGCAGAGATCATAACGAGGACACCTACTGTGCCGAGCCGAAGCTGGGACTCTGGCTGGTGGCAGATGGTATGGGCGGCCATGAACACGGTGAAGTCGCCAGCGCCATTGCACGCGATACCGTAGTCACCGAAATTCGCAATGGATCTTCACTACCCGATGCCATTTCTGCTGCAGCGATCAAGATCATCGATCAATCCCGCGCAAAGCAGAGCTCGCTACCCATGGGAACGACTCTGGTTGCAGCCCTGATCACAGGCGAGAATTACGAAGTTGCCTGGGTTGGTGACAGCCGTGTCTACCTCTGGGACGGTGAGCTCAAGCAGCTGACCAGTGATCATTCCTATGTCCAGGAACTGGTGGATCAGGGCGCGATTACAGCAGAACAGGCAAAGACACATCCGCACAGAAACGTGGTCACTCAGGCCCTCGGCGTCACTGAACCCGAAATTCTGCGTGTCGATACGGTCAAGGGTGATTTCACGAATGGTGATCTGCTGTTATGCAGTGATGGATTGACTGAAGAAGTCGATGACGAGTACATCGCCTACGTCATGTCCCGAAATCTGGAGCCACAGGAGACTGTGGACCATCTGATCATTGCTGCACTGGATAATGGCGGATCTGACAACGTCACAGTCGTCCTGATCCAGTCCAAGGATCACTGAACTCTCAAATCCGAGCTTACTGTTACATCTGTGTTGTTGACTGACGCTGGTCGTTCGTCAGTGATCAGTTGATGTCACCCTGAAGTTCCAGTAGCCTCGGATGATTCGGTCTTGCCTTGAGGCCACGGTCAATCATGCGTCTTGCCATGGTCATCTCACCTTCCTTGATCTTGCCCTCTGCAGTGAGAGCCCACATGTTGGCGATGTACTCGAGCTGTTCATTGGCACGATTGTTGTTCGGATCCAGAGCAATGGCTTCCAGATACAGGTCCATTGCGTTCTTGCCCGGCGGGAAACTCATGATGTTCTGGTCAAAGTAGTTGTCAGCACGCGTGATCAACGATTCAACTTCACTCGCATCTGCCTGAGTCAGATCCGTACTGTCCGTCGTCGAACCGGAGTCCGTGTCCTGACTGTTGTCATTGGTGACGACATTGTCAGTTCCATCAGACAGGGTTTCACGCAGATAGCGAATACCCAGATCATTGGGAAATGCACGTGATGCCTGTTCCACCAGTGATCTGGCTGCTGCCGTATCACCACGGGACAGCGCTTCATTGGCTGATGATTCAATCGTCTTGGCCAGCGTTCTCAGGCCGAGTGTTGCCTTGTCGTTGTCTGCATCAAGCGAAAGCACCCGTTGATAGATATCAAATGCATTCTGATTTACAGGCGACAGATACTGGCCCTGCTCAATGTAGTTGTCGGCCTGTTCGAGCAGATTCGCAATCTTTTCCTTGCGCTGATCTGCGGCATTGCTGTTGCCTGTATCCGTTGTCGTGTTGTTACTGGCAGAATTGTTGCCTGACGTACTGGTGGTCGATGTTGTGGTTCCAGTGGTACCGGAATCGTTGCTGGAATCAGTGCCGGAATCACCTGAATCCTTCATGAAGTACCAGGTCGTTCCGCCTGCAGCGATCAGCAAGGTGCCAATCACCGAAATCATGAGCCATTTACTGCGACCACCTGCAGAAGCAGCACCTCTCGCAGATCGCCTGTAATCCGGTGTTGTCCTGGCTTCGCTTTGCCCGGAGGCTGCTGGCGCTGTCTTTGGAGGTGGCGTGCTGGGTTCAGCAACGGCGGCCGGCTCATCGACACGGCGCTTTGTGGTCTTGCGACCACCGCTGACCATGCCGGTGATAGATTCCAGGTCATCCAGGAAGTCATCGGCACATGCATAGCGTTTGTCGCGGTCCTTGGCCATCAGTTTGTCAATCAGTGGCTGGAACTTGGCCATGTGAGATGGCATGGTGGGCACCGGTTCATTGATCTGCATCAGAGCGACCGAGAACGGGTCGTCAGCATCATACGGCAGCTTGCCGTTGAGGATTTCATAGAACACGACCCCGAGACTGTAGAGGTCGGTGCGATGGTCCACCTTTTCGCCCTTGGCCTGTTCAGGGCTCATGTAGTGAGGTGTACCGATAGAGGTTCCGAGTTTTGTGGCACCGGTATTGGAATCAACAGCCTTGGCTATGCCGAAATCACCAAGCACACAATCACCATTGGCACGGAACAGCATATTGCCCGGTTTGACATCGCGATGCACGAAACCATGAGAATGCGCATACTGAAGGCCCTGGGCAATATCGGAAATGTAAGTCACCGCGTCGTTTTCCGGTACGGCAGGTTTCATGCGATCACGAACCGTACCACCAGGAAGGTATTCACTCGCCATGTAATAGTGGTTCTCGTGAACGCCAATGTCATAGACAGTCAGCAGATTCAGATGATTCAGCTGTGCGGCGATCCTGCCTTCCTTGAGAAATCGATGACAGTAAGTTTCATCAACAGCCAGACCCGGTGTCATGACCTTCAATGCGACCTTTCGGTGCAGATTTTCCTGCAGCGCAAGATAAACAGTTGCCATTCCCCCCGAACCGATCTGTTTATCTATCTTGTAACCCGGTATTTCTATCGACATACTGACCTTATGTGATTGTACAAATACAGCGACATGAAGAAACCAGTATCAATCGATACTGGTTTTTTCATTACCGAGCCTGACCGCGGGGAAAACGGATTTTCAAATCGTTCTCATCTGCAATCTACGGGCTCGCTGATTTCAGTTGTTGCAGCGCGTTGACGAATTTGCGCTGATTGTAATTTTCCTCATTGTCAGTTGCGTCAAACAGGCCCTGTGCCCGTGAGCGCAACCCATCTGCCTCTTCCGTGCTGATGGCACCGTTGGTTTCAAACGCTAGGATAACAGAATCCACCGCCATTGACGCCTGTTCTGCAGCGGCATAATCACGGTACTGACCGTTTTCGCCATCCTTCACCAGGCTGTCGAACATCGCGGACAGTGTTTCCTTGTTGAATGTGGCATTGTTCAATTTGGGCAGTGCCGAGTTGAGATCGACAAGCAACTGTCTGGCAGCCTGCTCCGTTTCTGCTCTGGAACGGGTCGTTGCGATATGCAGATCCCGCGTCTTGCTGGCAATGGAGGCAGCCAGAGTGCTGTCAACCGCAGACAGTACGTGCCGCATCATCAACAGGTTGGCATCATTGTAACGAACGATGCCCGGCCCAAGACCCGTTCCCTTACGCGGCACCCAGGTATTGCCCGACATCACACGGTGACAGGCGTGACAATCGAATAGCACGAGTTCGGGGAAAATGCCGTCCTGGCCGGCATTCTTGTCGAGCAGTGTTTCAAGCTGTGTCACCGCAGAGACGGCCTGACCGATGGCCCAGTCGCGTGCGCCGTCGATCTCGCCCTTTCGCTCAACATAATCCTGATCCACCTCGAAATGCGGGTTGAGCCAGGTAAAGGTGTCCAGTTCGAATGAAAGGCGTGGATGACCGGCGCCCATGATGCGGTGTGTGATCATCTGGTCCTTGTTGCCAAGGTGGCAGGACAGACAGAGTTCGGCACGCTTGACGCTGTCCTCAGTGGGATACAGGCCAGCCGCCAGATTATCCTCATGTGTGGCACCCGCGGTGTGAGATGACAACCACTGTTCGGCACCGCCATGGCAGGCTTCGCAGCCAACGCCATCGCTGAGTACGAACTTCTCGCCTCGCTTGTCAACCGGGACATTGTCGGCATGACAGTCCAGACACATGTCTGCTTCGTGTGCCGCGCCTATACCCAGATTTCGGGCAATGCGAACGGATTGTTCGTTGAGCAGGATTTCGTAGGCTCCGGCGTGCGGATCAACACTTTGCCAGATCGCGAATTCATCCTGTCGGATGTTCGAATCGGCATAAGCAGAGACCGATCCATGACAGGTGCTGCTGGCGCAGCTTGCCACTCCAAGATGCTTGTTGTCCCCCGTGATAGTCGATGAGTTAGTTACCGAAGCGAATCCAGCAACCAGAACCATGACGATGTAGCGATACCTCATAACGTGCTCCCCTCTACATTCCTGTGTCCTCTGAGTACGGCATAAACCCTCATACCGAGCGTGAGAACAACCCCCCGCTTCATCAAGAACGACTGTGCAGTGGTCAAAAACACTCACGCTCTCTGGTCATTATGCCACTGTCTGTAATAGAATGCTCGTCTGAAAATAGATGATTTCAAGATAGCCTTGCCAACTGGTGAAGCCGGGCAGCCCATCGTCATCTGGCCAAGCCACTAAATTCATCCTGGGAGTTCCATGAACACAAAATCATGTTTGTCGATTCTGGCGATTGCACTACTGACAATGCCAACCATGCTGTTTGCAGCCGAACTGAGCGGGCCGTCACTGGATCTGACCACACATTGGGTCGGATTCGCTGCAATTGCCATCTTTATCCTGGCTTACTCTCTGGTCATCGTTGAAGAATTCACCCACCTGAGAAAATCAAAACCCGTCATGCTTGCTGCGGGTATCATCTGGGTTTTCATCGGTTACGAGTATGCGCTCAATGACCTGTCCGATGCGGTAAAACCGGCTGTTCAGCATTTTCTGATCGAGTTTTCCGAACTGTTCCTGTTCCTGCTGGCGGCGATGACCTATGTCAATGCCATGAGTGAACGCAATATATTCGAGGCACTTCGCTCGAAACTGGTGCGCATGGGGTTCAGCTATCGCAAGCTGTTCTGGATCACCGGTATTCTGAGTTTCTTCCTGTCACCGATCATTGACAACCTGACCACGGCGCTGGTCATGTGTGCTGTGGTCATGGCCGTTGGCAAGAACAATGTCAAATTCGTGGCCGTCAGCTGCGTCAACATCGTGGTTGCAGCCAATGCCGGTGGTGCCTTCAGTCCGTTCGGTGACATCACAACCCTGATGGTATGGCAGAAGGGAACGGTTGAGTTCTGGACATTCTTCTATCTGTTCGTGCCCTCCGTGGTCAATTACATCATCCCGGCCTTCGTGATGCAGTTTGCCGTCACCAACGAAAAACCGGATGTCAGCGGAACCGAAGTCATGATGAAACGCGGTGCCAAACGCATCATGGGACTGTTCTTGCTGACCATCATCACTGCCGTCAGCATGAAGAACTTCTTCGGACTGCCACCGTTTCTCGGCATGATGACCGGTATGGCCTACCTCAAATTCTTCGGTTACTACCTGAAGAAGACTCACGTGGCAGTTCAAACCGATGACGGCGCATTCATGGCTGGTGATGTTCGCGCATTCGACAGTTTCAAACTCGTTGCACGCGCAGAATGGGACACACTGCTGTTCTTCTTCGGCGTGATCATGTGCGTCGGTGGACTGGGCTTTATCGGTTATCTGGGCCTGGTTTCGGAATACATGTACGGCGAACTGGGTGCGACGATTGCCAATTCGCTGGTCGGTATTCTCTCGGCCATCGTTGACAACATTCCCGTGATGGTTGCCGTGTTGCAGATGAATCCCTGCATGGATCTGGGGCAATGGCTGCTGGTGACGCTAACTGCTGGTGTCGGTGGCAGCATGCTGTCGATTGGTTCGGCTGCAGGCGTTGCCCTCATGGGTCAGGCACGTGGCGCCTACACCTTCTTCGGTCATCTCAAATGGGCACCCATCATCATGGTTGGCTATGTCGCCAGTATTGCGGTACACCGATGGGTAGTGAATGCGTCGATGTTCACCGGCATCGGACCAGAGTGTGTGCCACTGGGCTGACGCAGAGAGGATTTATATCATATGGCATGGCAGTCGATGACTGCCATGCCGAACTTGAAGCACTAACGCTCAGACCGCCACAGACAGGAACCTGATTGCGCCTCGATCTCATCCAGGCGCTGATTGTGACTGACCACCTCATCTTCTGTCGCTGCCACAACGACAAGCTCGATATCTGAAACCTCCAGATCCTCATCCTGTCCGGAATGTTCTTCGATGCCGGATACCAGACTCAAGGCGGTCTGACCGCCGGTCATCATGAGATAGACTTCGGCAAGCAGTTCCGAATCAAGCAACGCCCCATGCAGGTTTCTGCGTGAGTTATCAACGTCGTAGCGTTTGCACAGGGCATCGAGAGAATTACGCATGCCAGGATGCATGCGTCTGGCCAGTAACAGCGTATCGAGAATCTCGCACTGATCTGTCATCTGACCATGGCTGTCATCCAGCAGCGACAGTTCGTGATCGAGAAATCCGACATCGAATTCCGCATTGTGAATCACCAGTTCGGAACCGCTGACGAATGTCATGAATTCCTCGACGATATCACTGAAAACGGGTTTGTCCGCCAGAAACTCATTGGTCAGCCCGTGCACCTCAATAGCACCGTCATCGACCCTTCTGCAGGGATTGATATACAAATGAAGCTTGCGTCCTGTTCGACGCCTGTCCATCAGCTCGATCGCACCGATCTCAATGATTCTGTGCCCTTCTGAGGGCTCAAGACCGGTCGTTTCTGTATCCAGTACAATTTGTCTCATGATTGCCTTCTATGACCTCTCAGGACCTTGTGACGATACATTTCCATCAACGTGACTGATCAATCGCTTCTCGGGCCAGCGCATCAGCACACTCGTTGAGTTCATCACCGCTGTGGCCCTTGACCCAGTGCCAGTGTGTATCATGTCTCTCCAGCGCCGCTGAAAGCCGTTGCCACAGATCCTGATTCTTGACCGGTTTTCGGTTGGCCGTTTTCCAGCCATTACTGATCCATCGCGGCATCCACTCGGTGACACCCTTCATGACGTAAGTCGAATCGGTATAGAGTTGTATCACAGCAGAACGCTTGAGCGCACCCAGCGCCTCGATCACAGCCAGCAGCTCCATCCGGTTATTGGTGGTATCAGGCTCGTAGCCGCTGATTTCCTTGCGATGGCGACCAGAAAGCAGTACGGCACCCCACCCTCCAGGACCCGGATTCCCACTGCAGGCACCATCAGTATAGATGGTCACATCAGATCGACTGGTTGATGTCATGGCGATTCGCCGGTCCTGTAACTTGCCACTCGCTGCCCCTTCAGACTGGCCTTTGCGAACTGTTGCTTCCGGATCAGTGCCGAGTGACGCTGTTCCTTTCTGAACAGAATCAGGTACTGTCGATAACGCAGACGATCCAGCTGCATCCACAATGGTGTCAATCGATTCGACTTTCTCGGGTTGCCGATGACGCGTGTCAGTACATGCTGCAGGCCAAGGTTCTGCATCAGGGCACGAATCTGTCGTGGTCGATACAGACCTGAGGGCGTCGGTTCAGCCACTGCGAGCATCGATCTGAGATCGGTAAACCGGGGTCTGTCGCACAGCATCAGCAAATATCCGGCTGGCTCGAGAATTCGTACCAGTTCTGACAGATAACGACGGGCATCGAACAGTTCGTGAACGTGCTGTACCACCAGTAATTTGGAGCAGTCATCCTGAACGGGAATTTCATCAGCAGCAGCGATGAAATCACCGTTGATCCGACCGAAGCCATCGATGGTAAATGCATGATTGGTCAGTGTCTGGGATTGCTGCAACAGTTCAGAGTCGAAATCAGCCGGTGAAAATGACAATCCGTGGTAACCAAAGATGTTTGATACGATAGCTGTGGCTGCCTCGTATTCTGAAACAAGTATGGCATCACGACCCGGTGAATTCGCCCAGTCTGGACGTGTCATCAAAGTCAGGTTTCTGGGTTCCATGTATCGGTTCGAACTCTCGTTTGCAGCGTTCTGTGACGATTGAAATCACGGCTGTCATTGTATCAGCAATGCAGAGTGCAGGTGTAGGTCGATGCAACGTCTGACAGTCTTTTCAGCCCTGTCGCTTTCAGGTAAGCTGCCGTTTTACATCAGGATGAGAACACTCATGGGATTTCTTGACGGCAAGCGTGCCCTGATCGTGGGCGTCGCCAGCAACAAGTCAATTGCCTGGGGCATTGCAGAGGCGATGTCACAGCAAGGTGCCGAGCTGGCGTTCACCTATCAGAATGAACGACTCAAGTCACGGGTAGACAAGATTGCCCAGGCCTGTGACAGCAACATCGTGCTGCCTTGTGATGTTGCTCATGACAGCGAGATCGATGACCTGTACTCCAGTCTGTCATCACACTGGGACTCGTTTGACATCCTGGTACATTCAGTCGGATTCGCACCACGCGACCAGCTCGAAGGCACTTACATCGATGCAGTCACACGTGAAGGCTTCAATGTGGCTCACGAAATATCTTCCTACTCTTTTGCCGGCCTGGCCAAATCTGCTCGCTCGATGATGCAGGGGCGCAATGGTTCGATGCTCACACTGAGCTATCTGGGAGCCACACGTGCCATGCCTTATTACAATGTCATGGGTCTGGCCAAGGCCTCGCTTGAGGCCAATGTCCGTTACATGGCTCAGAGTCTGGGACCTGAAGGAATACGGGTCAACGGTATTTCAGCCGGTCCGATCAAGACACTGGCCGCCGCCGGTATCTCGAATTTCCGCAAGATGCTGGATCACGTCGAATCCCATGCTCCCCTGAGGCGATCAATCACTACAGAAGAAGTCGGTAATGTGGCCGCCTTCCTGTGCTCTGATCTTGCCTCTGGCATTACCGGTGAAATTACCCACGTGGATTCGGGATACAATATTCTCGGCATGGCTGAACTGGCCTGACAGCTGGTCGCAAGACAAAAAAAAGCCCTGCAAGCAGGGCTTTTTCAATTCAGTGACCTCAATCCGTGCTACTGGATTCTGTCTTCAAATACAACAATTTCAGCACTGTCCCGCAATGCATCAAAATAAGCACTCAGTTCACTCATTGAAAATGAGTTGCTGATCTGGAACTGTTGCCCGAGGTTCTGGACTTCATCGCCTTCAGCAGGATCGGGATATCTGACTGATGACAGTTCCAGCAAGGCATAATCGTCAACCTTGAATCCAAACTGATGATATCCGATGCTGCCGGTTTCAGGTTTCGGCAGCTTGAACACCTCTGCATTCAATGCCGCATCCGCTGTGCCACCGAAACGCTTGCTGTCATCAACCACGATCAGCTCCTTGCCAAGCTCTTCAGCCAGTGCGTCGAGAGTCTCACCCTGTTCCAGACGAGCCAGCAGTGCAGCCATGCGATCTTCTGCCAGTGATTCCTGCTTGCTTGCCTGCAGACGATTGCGAATATCATTGCTGACATCAACCAGAGGACGTGTACCCGCCTCGATCTTGTCGCTGATTCGAATGAACACGACGCGTCCATCTGCCAGTGGTATGCGGCTACTGTTGAGCCCTTCGAGATAGAGTTCGTCGGTGAAAGCCGATGCCACCACGGTTGGATCCGAAACAACCTCGACATCGAGTGTCAGGTCGTCTGTGATGGCCAGTTCACCAGTGCGTGCAACCGGTACGGTCTTGCGAATGGTCAGATCAAAACTGGTGGCTGCCGGCTCCAGGCTGTCACTGCTGTTGAACGTGATGTCGGCAATATCTTCTTCCCGTCTCAGGAACAGCTCCTCGGCTTTCTGTTCCTTGTAATCCTGTTCCAGCTCTTCCCTGACTTCCTCGTAGGTCTTGCCGCGCTCTTCCTGGAGTTCGCGCAACTGGATCACATGGTAGCCGAAACTGGTCTTCACCGGATCCGAAATAGCGCCCACTTCCAGTTCAAATACCGCATCGGTAAAGGCCTTGACCATCTGACCGTCATCGGCAACCCAGCCCAGGTCTCCGCCGTCGCGGGCCGAGACGGTATCATCTGAATTTTCACTGGCCAGGGCTGAAAAATCGGCGCCTTCTGCCCTCGCCTGTTCAGTCAGATCCGTCGCCTTGTCCAGTGCCAGCTTGACCTGATCTGCATTGGCATTCTGATCAAGTTCAACCAGGATGTGGGACACCAGTCGCTGTTCCTGGACGATGAATCTGGATTTCTTGTCTTCATATTCGCTGCGCAACACAACCTCGTCTACCGGAACATCATCGTAGAAGTCAGCAACCGACAGCTCGATGAATTCGAGCTGTACCTTTTCCGGGTCGCTGAACTCATTCGGATTGGCATCGTAGTAAGCCTGGATGTCTTCCTCAGTAACAACAGCCTGATCGGTGAATTCCGATGCGGCCAGAATGACGGCGCGATAACTGCGTGTCTGATCCTGCAGTCGCTTCAATGAGGCAATTTCATTGGGCAGTGCAATGGAAGAGTTGTTGATGGCAGAACGGAACAGTCGTTCTATCAGTGACTGGCGTGTCAGCTCCTGGAACTCATCTGCACTCATGCGTCTTGAGCTGAGGAAGACTTCATAGGCTGCAGAACTGAATTTTCCGTCAACCTGAAAATTCGGATTCTGTGAGATTTCAGTGAAGATCTGTGCATCAGTAATCATCAGGGACGACGCATCATAGGACTGCCTGTTGACCTTCAGGTCAATCATGTTATCCAGCAGTTCACGTCGCTGCTGGCGGTCTGTCGCATTGCTCGTGCTGACCAGAAACTGGTACTGACGCAGATCAACTTCCTCGCCGTTGACCAGTGCAATGGAGTTATCCACATCCGGCGTGATGTAATCACCGATGCCCCAGAGTGCGAAACTGAGGGCCAGAATACCCAGTACGATGGTAGCCAAAATTCCCGATGAGCGGTCTCTGATCTTTTGAAGCATTCTCTGAACACCTGCTGTTTAGCGTGTCATGGTCATAAATACAAAAGGCGCCATGGGCGCCCTTTGTGTTAGTGGCGGAGTGGACGGGACTCGAACCCGCGACCCCCGGCGTGACAGGCCGGTATTCTAACCAACTGAACTACCACTCCTGATTTGGTGGGTGCTGCAGGGCTCGAACCTGCGACCCTCGCCTTGTAAGGGCGATGCTCTCCCAGCTGAGCTAAGCACCCGAAGGCGCGCTAGTTTACGGCATCCTTGAGAGCTTTACCAGCTTTAAATGACGGAACATTTGAAGCCTTGATCTGAATGGTTTCGCCAGTCCGCGGGTTGCGACCGGTACGCGCTTCACGGCGCTTGACATTGAATGTGCCGAAACCGACCAGTGCGACTGAATCACCGCCTTTCAGACTGTTGGTCACTGCATCCAGAACGGCATCTACCGCGTCTGCAGCATCAGACTTGCTGGAATCACATGCACTGGCAACTGCGTCAATCAAATCACTCTTGTTCATATTCTATTACCTCGATTCTAACGGTTGACCCGTCTGTTATGGAGGGAAGATTCAGAAAAGCCGCTTCCCTATTAGCTCATACTATCTTCGTCAATTGTTCTTTTTTTCAATCACGAGGATTGAGGAAGAATTCATGAAATCCGTGTTCACAGGTGCATGAACCACTTCCCCACACACCACCTGCTAACAACACAGATTGCGTTTTATACCAATACCTTCAGGCTTGCGCAATAGACAATTCACTGTTTCTTCCAATTCCTTGGCAAAGACAACAGAATTCGTCTGAATCTGCGTGATGCAGCCAGTAATTGCGCCCCTTAATGTGTCCGGACGGTGTCGTCCGAAGCATCCTTGGGAGAGGTGTTTTCTGCCGCAATATCATCATCGACCCGCGGCACAGGTGGCTCCTGCAATGCGATATCGAGCACCTGATCAATCCACTTGACAGGAATGATCTCGAGTCGATCCTTGATATTGTCCGGAATATCGGCCAGATCCTTCTCGTTTTCATCCGGGATGATCACGGTCTTGATGTTGCCGCGATGCGCAGCCAGCAGTTTCTCCTTGAGTCCGCCGATCGGCAATACCCTGCCCCGCAGCGTGATTTCACCGGTCATGGCAACATCAGCGCGTACCGCTATCCCGGTCAGTGCAGATGCCAGCGCTGTACACATGCCGATACCGGCACTTGGGCCGTCCTTTGGTGTTGCCCCTTCCGGAACATGAATGTGTATGTCCATTTTCTGGTGGAAACCATCGTCCAGACCCAGTGACTTGGCACGGTTTCTGACTACGGTCATTGCGGCATGGATGGATTCCTGCATCACATCACCAAGCTGGCCGGTCTGCATCAGTTTGCCCTTGCCGGCAAGTGTGGTCGCCTCGATGCTCAGCAGTTCACCGCCGACCTCGGTCCAAGCCAGACCGGTGACCAGCCCGATCGCATCACTCTCCTCGGCTGTACCGTATCTGAATTTCTGCACGCCGAGATAATGGTCCAGATTCTTGACATTGAGCTTGACTGCATCCTTGTCGTCGTCGAGCAGGAGTTCCTTCACCACCTTGCGGCAGACCTTGGCGATCTCGCGTTCCAGATTTCGAACGCCCGATTCCCGGGTGTAGTGCTGAATGATATGGCGGATGGTGTTCTCGCTGAAACTGACTTCATCCTTGGACAGGCCGTTGGCCTTGATCTGCTTCGGGATCAGGTACTTGATGGCAATCTGTGTCTTCTCATCCTCGGTATAGCCAGGAATACGGATGACTTCCATGCGATCGAGCAGCGGTGAAGGTATGTTCAGTGAATTGGCCGTGGCCACAAACATCACTTCAGACAGATCCAGGTCGACCTCCAGGTAGTGGTCATTGAATGCATCGTTCTGCTCGGGATCAAGCACCTCGAGCAGTGCGGAAGACGGATCGCCCCTGAAATCCATTGACATCTTGTCAAGCTCGTCAAGTACGAACAGCGGGTTCTTCTTGCCGGCCTTGGAGAGGTTCTGAACGATTCGTCCGGGCATGGAACCGATATAGGTTCGACGATGGCCGCGAATTTCGGCTTCATCACGCACCCCACCGAGTGACATGCGAACGAATTTACGGTTGGTGGCGCGTGCGATGGATCGGCCCAGTGATGTCTTGCCAACACCGGGAGGGCCAACCAGACAGAGGATCGGCTCCCTTCATTTTTCTGACACGCTGCTGTACCGCCAGATACTCGAGTATCCGTTCCTTGACTGTCTCCAGTCCATAGTGATCCTCTTCAAGCATTGTCCTCGGCCAGCTTCAGATCCTTGCGTATGCGCGAACGCTTTCTCCACGGCACCGCCAGACAGCCAATCGATGTAATTGCGTACGACGGTGGCTTCAGCTGACATCGGTGACATCATCTTCAGCTTTTTAAGCTCGGCTTCGGCTTTCTCCTGGGCCTCTTTGGCATGCCGGCCTTCGGCGATCTTTTCCGCAGATCGTCAAACTCGTTGGGTGCCGTCCTCAAGTTCACCCAATTCCTTCTGAATCGCTTTCATCTGCTCATTCAGATAGTACTCGCGCTGGCTCTTCTCCATCTGCTTCTTGACGCGACCGCGAATACGCTTTTCCACCTGCAGCAGATCGATCTCGGCTTCCATCAAGCCCATCAACGTGTTCCAGGCGATCGCGACATTTCGACATCTCGAGCACGTCCTGCTTCTCGTGAGCTTGATTGACATATGCGCGGCAATGGTGTCGGCCAGACGTCCCGGATGTCATCAATGCCCGATCAGCGTGGATAACAGACTTCGGGCGGAACTTTGCGGTTGAGCTTCACGTATTTTTCGAACAGGGACCCAGCAACGAGCGCGTCAAGTCACTTCGCTTCAGAGGTGATCACTGTCATTGATATCTGGCTGTCATTGCAAACCCGGGCTTTCGAAAGTGACCGATAATCTCCGATAATCTTCCGCACGACACGCGGACACCTTCTACCAGCACCTTTATCGTGCCATCGGGCAGTTTCAGCAGTCTGCAGGATCGCCGGAGACAGTACCGACGGTACAGATCTTGCCGGTTGCGGATCATCAATATCGGGCGGTTTGCGTTGCGCCACCAGCAACGACTTGTCTTGTCATCCGCCATGGCTCGCTGCAAGGCACGAATCGAACGGTCTCGACCGACAAAAAGCGGCATCACCATGTGGGGTAGACCACGACGTCGCGCAGCGGCAGTACCGGATAAAACCGGTCTGTCGGTGTCGCTCTGTGTGTTCTTCCTGGTGTTCTGGTTCGGTCATTTCGGGTCCATTCCTGCTGATTGATACCAGTAATATTGGGTTCGAGATCATGCTTTCAAGCATGTCTCACGATCCGGGTAGGAAGGAAAGGAAGGTATGTCACGTCAGTGTGCCGAAAATACCGAAGGCAACCGGCACTGTACCGATCAGGAATCGGCGGCGACGTTTGGTTCTCGTAAATGAGATAGGGCTTCGGCTTCGCCATTGATCACGGCTTCATCAACGACGACCTTGCTGACACTCTCCATCGACGGCAACTCGTACATGGTGTCGAGCAGTACATTTTCCAGGATCGACGCAAGCCCCGGGCGCCAGTCTTTCGCTCCATTGCCTTGCGCAGCAATGGCGTACGCAGCGCATCTTCTCGGAACTTCGAGTTCAACGCCCTTCCATTTCAAACAGCTTGCTGATACTGCTTGGTAAGGCGTTCTTGGGCTCGTCAGGATCTTGACCAGGGCGATTCTCATCAAGTTCCTCCAGCACAGCTGACCACCGGCAAGCGCCCGACGAACTCCGGAATCAGGCCGTAACTTGATCAAATCTTCAGGCTCGACATCAGCCGATGCAAATCTCTCAGGGTCACCTGATCCTCTGTTGCTTTTTGAGCTCTGCAGAAAACCGATGCCGCCTTTTTCCGAGCGCTCGCGGATGATTTTGTCGAGCCCGGCAAACGCACCACCGCAGATAAACAGGATATTGGAGGTGTCGACCTGCAAGAACTCCTGCTGCGGGTGCTTGCGGCCGCCCTGTGGTGGTACCGAAGCCACGGTACCTTCAATCAGTTTCAGCAGTGCCTGCTGCACGCCTTCACCAGAGACATCACGCGTGATCGAAGGGTTTTCAGCCTTGCGCGAGACCTTGTCAATTTCGTCAATGTAGACGATACCGGTCTGTGCCTTGTCCACGTCATAATCACATTTCTGCAGCAGCTTCTGGATGATGTTCTCGACATCTTCACCCACATAACCGGCTTCGGTCAGTGTGGTTGCATCGGCGATGGTAAACGGAACATTCAGAAGACGGGCCAGCGTCTGTGCGAGCAATGTCTTGCCCGAGCCGGTGGGCCCGATCAGCAGGATATTGCTCTTGCCGATCTCTACCTCTTCCTCACCAGTTTCAGCTTCCAGACGCTTGTAGTGATTGTAGACGGCGACAGACAATACCTTCTTGGCATGGCCCTGACCGATGACGTACTGATCAAGCAATGTGTTTATTTCGCGGGGTTTGGGTAACTTGTTGCGGGTTTCCGCAGACTTGTCTTCAAGTTCTTCACGAATGATGTCCGAACACAGTTCGACACACTCATCGCAGATGTAAACACTGGGGCCTGCTATGAGCTTTCTGACCTCGTGCTGGGACTTGCCACAGAAAGAACAATAGAGAATCTTGCCGCTGGAACCGCCCTTATTATCGTTATCGGTCATACTCGTTCACTTGATCATATCAGTTTACGGATGATTGGATTCTATAGTGCAACACTCGAAACCCAAATTCAAATTCCTGCAGTCAATCTGTTGCCGGCTTCACAATCGTTCACAGTGTCTGCAAAACATCCGGTTCCCATCACTGAAAACCGTCGTCATTTCAAGAAAAATGTGTGATCAGTTGCGTTTTTCAAGGACCGAGTCTGCCAGGCCATATTCAACTGCCTGATGAGCGCTCATGAAGTTGTCACGCTCGGTATCCGTTGCAATCTGCTCAACACTCTGTCCGGTGTGATGTGCCAGTACTTCATTCAGTTTCTGACGCAATGCGAGAATTTCGCGTGCATGGATATCGATATCCGATGCCTGTCCCTGAAAACCACCCAGAGGCTGGTGAATCATGACACGTGAGTGTGGCAGACAGTAGCGTTTGCCCTTGGTACCAGCGGCAAACAGCAACGCCCCCATGCTGCAGGCCTGTCCAACACAGATGGTACTGATATCGGGCTTGATGAACTGCATGGTGTCGTAGATGGCCATGCCGGCGGTGACCACACCACCAGGGCTGTTGATGTAGAGATTGATGTCCTTTTCAGGGTTTTCCGACTCAAGGAACAGTAACTGGGCAACAATCAGATTGGCAACATTGTCATCCAGCGGGCCAACCAGGAAAATCACGTTTTCCTTCAGCAATCGTGAATAGATGTCAAACGAACGTTCTCCCCGCGGGGTCTGTTCAACCACCATTGGAATCAGGTTCAGGGCCTTGGTTTCGTTCATTGCAGTTTGCCTGTTGTTCCGTGTTGCTGGGATTATACCTGATCCTCGGGATTTGGGTTCATCATATCGGAAAAACTGTGCTGCTTGTCCTTGACCCTGGCATTTTCGATCACCCATTCCACTGCCATGTCCTCGAGCACCTTGTTCTGTACCGATGCCATCAGCTGCTGATTCTGCAGATACTGCTCCATCACCGCCTGTGGATCTTCATAGGTGCCGGCGACACTGCTGATTTCCTGGGAGACGCGCTTGGGATCTATTTCAATTTCGGCATGACGGGCAATTTCACTGATCAGCAGTGCAGCCCTGACACGACGGTTGGCCTGGTCCCTGATGCCCTCGTCTTCCGGAGCCTGTTCACCGCGTGAAGTGTAATGAGACTTCAGTGCCGTGATTTCGCTCTCCATCAGACTTTCGGGTACTTCAAGCTGTGGAAATGAATCGATCAGAGTTGACATCACCTGCTTGCGCGTTTCGCGACTGATGGCGTTGTCCAGCTCACGTTGCATATTGGCCAGAATCTCTTCCCTGAACTTGTCGGCACCGCCTTCGGTGATGCCAAAACTGGCGATGAACTCGTCATCAACTTCAGGCAGTGTACTTTCCTGTACATTGTCGATCTTGATCTGTGCCTTGACTTTCTGACCTGCCAGGTCAGCCTGTCTGAAATCATCAGACAACGTGGTTTCGAACTCGACATCAGCTTCCGCAGATTGGCCTGCCAGCTTCTTTTCAATCGCAGGATCAAAGGCACCCGTACCGAGAATCACGCCAGCACGCTCCATGTCTTCGTCAGGGAAGCGCTTGTCACCGGCTTCAAATGCATAGTGGAACAACACCAGGTCATCGGCCTTGGACTTGCGCTCCACTTCCTGCCAGTTGCGTCGCTGATCCCGAAGCGTATCGATCATCTGATCGACGTCTGTCTCGGTAATGTCGACGACCGGACGGGATACTTCGATGCTTGTAACATCCATGTCTTCCAGTTCCGGAAAGATGTCGAATGCCGCTGTGAAGGTGAAATCCTTCTCGGCTGTAAACTCATCGGTATCGATTTCAGGTTCAGTGGCTGGACGCAGTTTTTCCTGATTGATTGCATCAATATAGGACTGCTGCACAACCTCGCCCATGACTTCCTGACGGACGCGCTGCCCATAGCGCTGCTGCAAAACGCTCTTTGGAATCTTTCCGGGCCTGAAGCCCTTGAGCCTGACTTTTCCGGCCAGTTCCATGATGCGCTCGTCAACCTTGGATTCGATTTGTGATGAAGGAACCGAAATCGTCAGTTTGCGACCGTGGGTTCCGTTGTTTTCAACAGAAATTTGCATGTTTACTCCACTCTGGGCGAGTTTATTGTGTATCAGTGGTGCGAAAGGAGAGACTCGAACTCTCACGGGTTACCCCACTGGAACCTAAATCCAGCGCGTCTACCAATTCCGCCACTTTCGCATCATATGAAACGTGTACGGTGACGCTCGACCGTATCACGATTCAGATTCAGGAAATTGGGGTGGATGAAGGGGTTTGAACCCTCGACCTCCGGAGCCACAATCCAGCGCTCTGCCAACTGAGCTACATCCACCATAGTCTAGACAACCAGTATAAGTGTCTAAGAATGTCATCGCCAGTCGATCAGACCGTGCTGGCACGCCCGGCAGGACTCGAACCTGCAACCCTCGGCTTAGAAGGCCGATGCTCTATCCAGTTGAGCTACGGGCGCAACGATTTGCGTTGCACGTCGCCGTTGTGGTTCACAGCATCGCACGATGACGATTGATTTGTTGCCGAATCATCAAATTACCATTGAAAACTGGTCGGGGTAGAGGGATTCGAACCCCCGACATCCTGCTCCCAAAGCAGGCGCGCTACCAGACTGCGCTATACCCCGAAACCTAGTTTTTCAATGATGAAACAACTGATTGTTTCAGCAAGGGTGCGAATGGTACGTTCAGTGAACTGGAGTGTCAATGAATTGCTGAGTTTTTTTACCTGCCTTTCCAGTGCCATTTCAGACCGTCTTGCACACTCGCATCGGGTGTCTGAGGTTTCCTGATCAATTGATCTTCCGGCAATGCAGATCGGCAGTGGTGGAAGCATCCTCTCGGGCTTGATTTGACATCAGGGATCGGGGCATGATGTGACTGATGATCCAATTGAGGACGAGGAACTGCAAATGAGTGATCTTTCCGCACTGTTTGAACAGGCAGCCATCGATGCCAAGAACCTGCCTGCCAAGCCTGACAATGACACCCTCCTGAAGCTCTATGCGCTCTACAAGCAGGGTTCCAGCGGTGATGTCAGTGGCGAAAAGCCCGGGTTTTTCGATTTCGTCGCAGTAGCCAAGTACGAAGCCTGGGAAAAACTGTCAGGTACGTCTGAAGATGATGCCAGACAGCAGTATGTTGATCTGGTCAACTCTCTGGCAAACAGTTAATTCCCGTTTCAATCACTGAGACGTGAAAACCAGGGACCGCATCCTGATGGCTGCCCTGTCATTGTTCAATGACGAGGGCGAACAGCATGTCACCACCAATCACATTGCCGATGAGGTTAACATCAGCCCTGGTAACCTCTACTATCATTTCCGTAACAAGGAAGACATCATCGGCGAGCTGTTTCAGGCCTATGCTGACCGGATGCAGGAGTTACTGGCAACGGCAGATGAACGCGAATTCGACCTCGAGGAAATCTGGTTGCTGCTGCACCTGGTATTCGAGACGATCTGGGAGTACAGATTCATCCATCGCAATCTGGTCGATCTGAGTCAGCGTATCAGCAATGTCAGGATTCAGATGGGGTACATCATCAGTGGATTGCAACAGGCCGTCTGTCAGCTGTGCAAA
Organism: Lysobacterales bacterium; assembly: GCA_965212525.1. Lineage (GTDB taxonomy): Bacteria > Pseudomonadota > Gammaproteobacteria > Xanthomonadales > SZUA-38 > SZUA-38. The sequence continues at coordinate 97,037 of CBDBVC010000049.1, read as the reverse complement.
CCCCTGATTCGAGACGGCATCATGGATGCAAGCGATCAGGAATTATCCGCCCTGGCCACCAACGTCGTGGTCATCACAGCCTACTGGCTGAATTTCAGTTCCATTCCGACACATCAGAATACAGGCCAGAACCAGATGTCCCAGGGGGCCTATCAGGTGCTTTCGATCGTGGCACCCTATCTGCGTGAACCCGAGCGCGGGCATCTGTCAGCCATTGCCAGCAGTTATCAGGACTGATCCATAGCGCTGATTTCAGACAAAAAAAAGCCACAGTCGAAACTGTGGCTCGGGCGATTGAATCGAAAACTTTACTTGGGAGATTTTGCTTTCAGATTCTTGATCTGCTTGTTCAGTTCAGCAACCCGCTTGGTCAGCAGCTTGACATCATCTGCAGTCGGAATGTCGAAGCGAGCCAGTACCTTGGCAACACGACCTTCGAACAGTTTGTTCAGTCGATCGATCTGACCGTTGACCGTGGTCTTGATCGAGTCATAGCGTGTGTTGACCTGCTTGCGCACATCAACAGCCTGCTTTTCAACCTGGGCTCGTGTCTTGGTCTGAATCTTCTGGCCATCCTTGATCAGGCTGTCGAGAACTTTCTCTCCCTTTTCCTGAAGCTGTGATACAGCACCCAGTCCGGCGAGCCAGATTTCCTTGGCACGTTCATTTGCGGCATCAAAAGTCTTGTTGATATTCATCGTTCATACTCCGTGGTACGTGATTTGATGGCGACAATGTACGTCTGAATTCTAGAACAAACACACTAATAAACCGGATTGTTCAGCAATATTTCGTCGATTCGTAATGTCATATCCGATTGATTCCACGCAATTGGATTGGCTGTCCTGTGGATGATACTCGGCCGGTGAACTGATACCATGGCAGATGAGCAAACCGAGGAAGACTCATGCAGATCAAGTGGATACCCTACACCGCAAACACGAGCTTTGAATCACTGGACGCAGACAGCACGACAGAGAACTGGGACAGACTTCACCAGGGTGACAGGGAACCCTGTCCGGATGACAGTGATGTACTCGATGCCTGGGTGGATTACCACAATGGAGATTTCGAGTCGGCCTGCAGCAAGGGGATCGATGCAGGAGGCACAGGATTGTATGCTGCGGGCAAGGCCATCATGATTCACGCCATTTACCTCACTGAAAAGGATGATGACAAGCTCGCCCAGTATCAGATGGCCGACGAACTGGCAGACCAACTGATCGAGCATGATGACAGTCATGCCAACGGCCATTACCTAAAGGCATTTGCACTGGGACGATATTCACAGGGGATTTCCATCGCCAAGGCACTGACCCAGGGGCTTGCAGGCAAGGTAAGGGACAGTCTGAACAACGTACTCGAGTTTGAATCCGAACATGCCGATGCCCATACCGCACTGGGGCTGTATCACGCAGAAATCATCGACAAGATTGGCAGCATGATCGGCAAGATGACCTATGGCGCCAGTGAGAAGGAAGCGATGACGCATTTCGCCAGGGCACAGGAATTCGCGCCTGACTCGGCCATTGCCAAGATCGAATACGCCAATGGACTGATCCTGCTCAAGGGTGACAGGGGATTCGATGACGCTTCGGATCTGTATGTTCAGGCGAGTGAGATGGATGCCGCCGATGCCATGGAAGCACTGGACATTGACATGGCAATCGAGGAACTTGAATAGTTTACCCGGACGCTACTGGCAGGGATTGACGTCATCCAGCGCCACGTCTTCACCGTCTGGCAGGAAAAACGAGGCCAGAATCAGCTTCTCGAATTCAGCACCGAAGCGTGCTATGACTTCATAGGGGTCCGGAATCAGTTTGGCATCGGCTATCAGTCCCATCTGTACCTTGCCCTTGTAACTCAGAATACTGATCCCGATTCCGATACCGCCATTCTGGGGCACCCAGAACATCATTTCCTCTATTCGTGATCCGGCCAGATACAGGTCTTCCTGTGGCCCGGGTACATTGGTCAGCACCATGGACGCCTTCTTGCTGAACAGATCAAGTGCTGGTTTCTGTATCAATGAGGGGCCCATCCCGAGAGCGGCCAGCAATCCGTAGGACACAGCAGCCTGTTTCGAGGATTTGAGGTCATCCATATTTCGCTTGACGGCATACAGACGCTTGAGCGGATGATCTTCACCGATCGGCAGGTTGAGAAAAACCAGTCCGAAATGATTACCCAGATCCTTGGCGTGTTCCAAAGGTCTGAGATTGACCGGTACCGTTGCCCTGACCTCGAGGCCAGTAATATCATCACCCTGCTCTTTCAGGTAGCTGTTGAAAGCCCCTGCAGCCGATGCAATCAGCACGTCGTTGACCTTGCAGCCCAGAGCGCGTGAAAAGGTCTTGACTTCATCCAGTGGCAACGGCTCACACCAGGCCACACGCTTGCGCGAGCCCAGTTCACCCTTCAGTCGACTGACAGGATCATCCGACAATGTGATCGCTGTTGCCAGCTCAGCCACAATATCGGTACCTTCATAAGCGGCCTTTTGCAGAATCTCCGGGTGTCGAAAGACTTCCAGGGCCATTCCGACCGACTTTCTTCCTGCATTAACGAGACGATCGAAATCCTTGCGAGTGGGACGCAACAAGCGATTGATCACGCCGTGCTGGTTCTTCTTGTGTCTGGGCGAGCTTAACCGGGGCATGGCTGCGTCAGCAGTGGTATCAGTCATCGACAGCAACACCTGAATCAGCGCTATGCCGTCGGCATAGCAATGATGAATGCGCATGACCAGCACGGGTCCGTCATGATAATTCTCGATCAGATGAAATTGCCAGCGAGGTCGAGCCGGATCGAGCGCCGTACTGGCCAGCTCTGAAACATATTCCTGTAATTCTCGTCGCCCTGCACCACCGGGAAGTGCAGTTGGCCTGACATGCGAATTGATATCGAAATCGGCATCGTTTTCCCAGAAGGCACCCGATGCGTGATCGACAGCCTTGCAACGAAACCGGGGGAAAAGCAGAAACCGTTGTTCCAGTGTGGACTTCAACCGCTCCAGATCCACAGTGTCCGAGAACTGAATGACACCCGTGATCATCATCAGATTGGTCGGGCCCTCCATGCGCAACCAGGTGGTGTCCACCTTGGACATCTTGTGTCTACTTGCCATACCGGTCCAGTCTCGTTGGATTGGGAATATCGTACCCGTTTTCTGACACGATGTATTCCCTTATCTCCGTGAACGGGTGACAAATCCCGACGCTTGCTTCAAAATGGCAACCTGAGGTACGAGAAGCACAGGACCCAGTATGCAGGCACCAATTGAAATACCCAATTTTGAAATCATCAAGGAATTGGGTAAGGGCGGTATGGCAATGGTCTATCTTGCCAATCAGCTTCAGCCAAAGCGCAAGGTTGCCATCAAGATTGTGGCACCGACTCATGCCCATGACACCGATTTCATGGAAAGCCTGAAGATGGAAGGCGACATGGCGGCGCAGTGCAATCACAGCAACATCGTCACCATCTATGCCTGTGGTGTGATCGATGGTCACTATTACCTGGCGATGGAATTGCTAAGCGCCGGTGATCTGGCTGAGAAGATCAAGCATGGTGTCACTCCTGAAGAGTCGCTTGAGATCCTGCGTGAGATGGCCAGTGCACTGGATCATGCCCACGCCAACAAGCTGCTGCATCGCGATATCAAACCCGAAAACATCATGTTTCACGAGAATGGCAAGGCCGTACTGGTGGATTTCGGCATCGCCAAGGAGCAGGATACCGAAAGTAATTTCACCAAGGCTGGCGCCGTGGTCGGCACTCCCCATTACATGAGTCCGGAGAGAGCCACTGGCAAGCCGATCGATGGCCGTTCTGATCTGTATGCCCTGGGTGTCGTTTTCTATGAGATGCTGACAGGTGAAAAGCTGTACTCCGGTGCCGATACCTTTGCCATCTCCTATGCCCACATCTACGAGCCCATACCCGCCCTGCCCGCTCAGTTTTCACGCTACCAGGGTCTGCTCAACAAGATGGTGGCCAAGGATGCCGATGACCGATTCCAGACAGCCAGTGATCTGCTCGAGGCACTGGCAGCGCCATCAACACTGCCAGCAGATGATCCATCCACCAATGCCACCATGGCCGTTTCTGCCATCGAAGCGGCTGATCTGCCCTCATCACCACCACCGGCAGCTTCAGCCGATGATCAGGCCGCATCAAAAGGCAAGCAGTCACTGCCCATCGTACCGATCGCGGCAATCGCCACAACCGTTGCCATTGCAGTAGTGCTGGCGTGGAATTTCATGAGTGGTTCTGGTAGTACCAAGGGAGGTGCATCCGGCTCCAATCTGACCATCGAACAGAATCTTGAAATGCAGAAACTGCTGTCAGCTGCTACTGCCCAGCAAAGGATCGGTCAGTACGATGAAGCCGCAGACAATCTCATCAAGGTTCTGGAAGAGTATGACTGCAAGAATCAGGAGGCACGAAGCGGCCTCAAGGGACTGAATCAGGCCAAGGCCGATGAGCTGATCAGTAACTGCGACAACTGATCAATTTTTACCACATGAATAAAAAAAGCAGCGGAAACCGCTGCTTTTTTTGTCTCTGTTATTTATGAAAATCAGAGTCTTGTGGCACGTTCTGCAAGTGCTGTTGAGGTGTTTCTCGGCAGGAAGAAGAACTCTGATCCTTCATGACCAGCAAACTTCATGGCACTGTACTGTGGTACCTGCTTGACCCTTGCCAGCCTTGAACGGTTCTCGACTTCAGAACGAAGGGTTTCCATCAGGCGATAGCCTTCAGTCAGCCCCGTGTTGCTGGTCAGCGCCTTGATGAAGGCACCACCAAAGATGGAATGGCCTTCGCCACCGTCATCAACCACGGGGACGACGCCACCGGATGTAAGCACCGTCCTGGCCTTGACTCTGGAAATGAACAGCAGATCCTGGTCATCGATATCCAGTGGCAGCGGCCTGACCGCACTGCCGGACAGGGTACCGGAATAACAGGAGTCGGCCACAACCAGTACGTGCCTGGCTTCGACTTCACTCATGAATTTGCTCACCTGCTGATTGGCGATCCAGTTACCGGACTGATCCTTTGATGCATCCGTTCCGAGCCAGAACCCTTCACCGCTAGTCTCATCGATAACACCGTGGCCGGCATAATAGACCATCAGGTTGTCATTACTGTCGAGCGTTTCGGTCAGGTTGGCGAGTGCAGCCACCATTTCCTGCTGTGTCGCATTGGTCAGCAGTGTCACCTTGTAACCGTACTGCTCACGCAGGATACGTGACACGTCAGTAGCATCATTCACTGCGGTGGTCAGAGTGGCATGATTGCTGTAATTATTGTTACCAATGACCAGGGCATGGAATTCACCCAGATCATCACGCAGACGACTCATGAACTGATTCGAAGTGTTGCGTTGTCTGACCGCTTCAGCCACTTCCTTCTGAATAAAGAAGTTTTCCACGATCAGGTCTCCGTTCTTGCGGATGGCCTCGATACTGACTGGCGTCTGATCAGAACTGCTGATCGGGATACGGACCTGGAAAATACCGTTGTTGTCGATACTTGTCAGCGCATCACGATCATTGACACGGAAGTTCATGATCTGATCACGAGGTGTGACTCGGCCGATCAGTTCATACTCGTTGACATCCGAGAACAGCGTCACCGACTTGATGCCTCGTGCTGTGGCCACCTGCGGCGAAATCATGCTGATCTGCGGTGAACCACCGCCTGTACTGCCACCACCCAACTGCGTCAGAAGGCCGGCAGATTCCTGTTCGTATCGTGTGATCTCAAGTTCTCGATCAGCGATCTCGTTCTCGAGTTCGGTAATCTTGGCATAGGCTTCGTCAGCCTGGGCCAGTTGCAGCTGTGAATCCTTGAGCTGATCCTGTGCAGATGTCAATGAACCACGAATCATGTTCATCTCGTCAGCCTGATTGTCCAGCTGTGCCTGCATGCGACGTTCGGTATCACGGGCAGCGCGCAGTTTGGCTTCAGCATCACTGAGCTTCTGGCTCATCTGCTGCTGGGCAGCGGTGAGCATGGCGCGCTCATCGGCAAGGGATTGTTCCTGTGCCGAAATGCGTTCCTGCAACAGCGCAAGTTCGTCATCAGCGGCACCACTGGATCTGGCAGATGCCAGTGTACTGCGCAGTTGTTCCAGTTCAGTCTGTGCATCATCCAGCGATGCTGCACGGTCACTGAGCTGAGTCTTCAGCAGGGACAACTCCAGCTGTGCCGATTCGGAATTGGCTCGTGCGTCGGTGAGTTGCTGATTCAGACTGCTGCGATCACGCTGTGCCTGTGACAACTGATCTCGAAGCATGGCATTTTCTGCCTGCAGCTGAGCCAGTGCTTCCTGCTCTGCCTGTGAAATCTTGCCGGTTCTGGCCTGTTCGGCCTGAAGATCGGAAAGTGTGGATGTCAATTCGGCACGGGCACGATCCAGGTCCCGCTTGCGTCGAGTCAGGGCCTTCTCGTTTTCTTCGAGTTGACCGGTCAGATCGAGTACCTGTGCCCGCAGTGCTTCGGCTTCTTCCGCCAGTCGGCGCCGTTGCAGGATCTCTTCTTCGGTGGTCAATTCAAGAATACCATCGGTGATACCCGATGCCTTGCGATACCAGTTCATCGCCGCAGTCAGATCCTTCGGAACGCCTCGGCCTGATTCATACAGGTTGCCAAGGCCGATCATGGCACGTGAGTCACCCTGCTCGGCTGCCTTGCGATACCATTTTGCCGCAACTGCCGGATCCGGTGTCACACCCATGCCGTCTTCGTAGATTTCGGCAACATAGGTCTGAGCCTTGACGTCACCGCCTTCGGCGGCGGGTAACCACACTTTCAGTGCAGTCGCCAGATTGGCTCTGTCATAGGCAACGTACTCGCCACCGCGTATGGCACAATCCTTGGCGCTGGTACGAATCGGCTGACGGGCAGCCAGATAGGTGTAATTCTGACCCAGTTGCCTGACCTGGGGTGGCAACAGGCAATCGACGATATACAGATCGTCAACCGTCACTGCGCCTTCGTAATCACTTGCGTTGACCGCCGGTGCAGAGGCACACCCGCTGGCCAGAACGACTGCAGCAAGAGAGCCTGCAAGATACATTGATGGTGCTGTAAACAATTTCATAACTCTCTACTCCTAGAATTCCACTCGGAACCCTGCGTTGAGGGTACCTCGTGAAAATCCACTCAGTCCCAGTACTTCTCGATAATTCAGATACACCTGCTTGCCGTTGGAGGTGATATAGACCAAACCAATCATGGCGCTGCCATAATTGCGATCAGGTGAATCTGCATCCACAAAGAACGAGCTACCGGCAGGCGCGCCGATAATTTGTGAATTGATGTCGTTATCATCATTCATGGTTTCATGGTGATAACTGAAATCGAATTGCGGTGTCAGTACGCCCTTGCTCAGGCTGATGGCCTTGGTGACGTTCAGAGAAGCGCTGAAGATCATTGATTCGATGTTCTGTTCATCAAATGTCAGCGCAAAATCGGATCCGGTTTCAGTGAACCCGTCGATATCTGCATCCATGTAACTGACACTGGCTGAAGGCGTGATATTCCAGCCATTGCGATTGAAATTGTACCCGGCTGCCAGTGCGATGGAGAACTGGTCGGAATCAGTCGAACCGCGGGCCATGTCATTGACCGTCAGATCGCCAAGCGTGAAACTCACCGGTCGCAACTGTTCGAAGTCCAGGCTACCGAAACTCAGGCGTCCATCGATATAGATCCGATCAGTTGGGTAATAACTGCTGAACAGGTGAAGTGTGACACCATCAGTCTCGAGGCTGCCACCATCTGTACCATCGGATTCGAAATCGGCATAACCAAGAGCGGCACCCATGATGAACCGGTTGCTGAATCGATAATCGAATCCGCCAGTGATGCCATAGGTGTCGAAATCGAACCCGACCTGATTGGTATCACTGTCCTTGTCACCCATGCTGATCGTGCCGTTCATGAAAAAGCCCCAGGGCTTGATCAGGCCGGCAGAATCGATTTGCGGTTCATCCGAATCGGTCTGCATGAACGACACCGGCAGGGATTCATTGCCGTAGCGCAGGTTCAGCCCGTTGAAGGTGATACCACCTGTCGGATTGCCGCGATTCTGTGCCATGCGGGCATCGACATTGCTGAACTGCGTGGAACTGGCTTCCACCAGTGATGTGGTCTGAGTCTTGGTCTGTATACCCAGAATCGAACGCACTGCACCCGAAGCCTCACTGCTGTCACCGTCATTGAGTGATGTGAACAGTGAATTACAGAATTCGACCAGATTGGGTGGCGGTGACGAACACAGCGTGGACACCGGTGCGATATTGTCGGAAATGAGCGGGTCACTGCCCGGTCCACCCAGATTGTCCATCAGAGCATCCATGAACTGATCTTCCGACGGTGTCTCACTGACCGTGGTTTCTTCGATAGCTGTATTGTTGCCCAGATTGGAATCGAGATTGGTCGTGGTCACACTGACCGAATTGGTCAGCGTTGTTTCCTGATCAGGTGCCGTCACCGACACTGTAATGACCCGATCATTGCCATTCAGAACTGGAGACTGGAAGTCACAGGTCAGCATGGGTCCACTGGCGGTACACAGAACATCTGCAGGCGCATTGACACTGCTGACCGAGATGGCTGACGGCAACTGGTCGATCAGCTGCACGCCCCTGGCACTGGCCAGCCCAAGATTCCTGACCGTGATGATGTAATCGAAGGTCTCACCCAGCAGCACAGGATCCTTGCTGTCAGTCTTGGTCACTTCAAGGTCGACCAGATCACCGCCTGCAATGACGCTGACACTGGCTGAGGCCGTGTTGTTGGCCGTATTCGGATCGGCTGTCGCCGCACTGACGCTGGCGCTGTTGGTCACACTTCCGCTGCTGGCCGTGATGAAGCCATTCAGTGTGATATCGCTGCTGCTACCCGAGGCCAGGTCCTGTTGCAGCGTACAGCTGACCACACCACCTGAACTGGTGCATGACCAGCCGGGCGCAGAAATTGAATCCAGACCGTAACCGGTCGGCAGAGAATCTGTCACCTGTACCGAGCTGGCATCTTCAGGGCCGTTGTTCAGCACACTGATGGTGAAGTTGAGATCCTCGTTACTGGCAGCCGATGGCGCGCTGGCTGTCTTGCTGATGGAAAGATCAGCCCCTTGCCCGCCGATGTTGGTATCCGCGCTGGCCGTATTGTCGGCTGCCGAGGATTCGGGCTCCAGAGACGCCGCAATGGCCGTATTGGTAATCAGTCCGGTCATGGTGGGTGCAGTCACATCCAGGGTCACCAGTGAATTCTGTCCAGGCATCATGTTTTCTACCAACGAGCAGGTCACCATGCCGCTGTTGTCGACACACATGAAGTCATCACCCGTGAAGCCATTGTAGATAACCCCCATCGGCAGCATGTCATCAATTCTCACCAGCGTTGCCTCATTGCCGCTGTTGTTGGTCAGGCTCAGCTGATACTGGAAGCTGTCTCCCGGACCGACACTGGCCGGAATACTGGTCTTGACCAGAGACAGATCAACCGGTGGTCGTTCGACGATCATGACCGTGGAGTCATCCACGTTGTTGTTGGGATTGACGTCCGGTTCGTTCAGCGACAATACCGCTGTACTGCTGATATCGCCCTCGAAGTTGGGCGCCTGCAGCTGGACCGTGAAGATTGTTGTCTGTGCCGGGTTGAGCGGATCAGACAGATAGTTGCAGGTAATGTCCTGTCCGGCATTGGTACACGACCACTGGTTGCCGTTGCTGCCGATGAAGACGATGCCATCGGGCAGAGTCTCGGTCAGAGTGACACCGGTCGCCGGCGCTGCGCCGACATTGTTGATGGTGTAAATGAAGTCGAATTCGTCGCCCGTCTGGACACTGTCCACGGAGGAACGCTTGATCAGTTCGAGATCAACACCGGTTGCGCCAGAGAGTGTCGTTGTGACATCGACATTGAATGGCGACTCACCCTGTGCCATGGCATTGAACGACGTGGTAACCGGTCCGTTCTGGTTCGGCATGGTCACCTGCAGACTGAAGTTGTCGTTTAAGAACTGTGAGACGGTGGGATTCGTGCAGCTGACCTGTTGCCCTGATGGCGCACAGGCCCAGCCGCCACCTGGGTCCATAAAGCCATCAAAGCTGGCTCCCGCTGGTAACGTTGCGTCTACCTGAACATTGATGAACGCACCGCGTGAGGCATCAGTGGTTGATCGCTTCTGCGGGCTTCCACCTAGAATCGTGATATCGAAATCAACCTGGCCGTTTGCCAGGGCAGGATCCGGTGAATCAACCACATCAATTGAGAATGTCAATGGTGCCAGTATGTTGATGTTGACACCGTCAACATCGTTGTTGTTATTTGGATCTGTACTGTCAGTCGAGACGGTCGCAAATATGGAATCCGAGTTCATTGGAGGGCCAGCAGAAAAATCGACAACCAGCGTTTCCATGGCCCCATTGGAGAGCGGCCCGGAAATCAGCTGACAGTTCGCCATGTTGGTTGAGCCGTTACAGCTCCAGTTCGGACTTGGCGAACCGACAAAGAATACATTGTTGCCAAAGGACAGGTCGACAGCTGTTGTATTCGAATCATCCGGACCGAGGTTACTGACTTCGATATTGACAGAAAACAGGTTGCCAGCATCGACATCAATCATCGTTTCCTGAACGTTCAGGGCCAAGTCACTGGTATTGCCACCCCCCACAAGTGTAGTCATCACAGTCTGTGTATCGCCCGGCGAACCGCCGTAATTGAATGCGAATTGTGTGATGTCTGCAATATACTGCGAAGCAGCCATATTGGTGGGTGCCGTGATCTCGAGTGTGAGTGTGGATGTGCTGGCACCGGGCGCAACGTCAAGCATGTACAGGCAGGCTTCCATGATGCCGCCGCCACGACTTGCCCTGGCCTCATCTGGTTGCCGTGTCATGCCGAAATTGCAGTCCCAGTTGCTGCCGGTACCGCCCACGAAAACTGCAGTGTTGGTGAGCATGTCATCATCGGCGATAATGTCGATTATGATGTCTCGCGCGGCCGCACCCATGTTGGTATTCATGACCGTGACGTCATAGAACATGGACCCACCGAACACCGTCGGATCGTTTGGTGGTGTGATGGTTGTAATGATTGTTGCATCGTTGTTGGCCACGATAGCTTGCGGGTTGGTGCCGCCCACGGTATCCATGCCGGCACCGGTCAGTTGCACGTTGGTGATAAACGTCCCCAGCTGAACAAAGGGTGGCGGTGAATCGGCACTGACCACCAGATTGGCGGTCTGCCCCATCATCAATGGGCCGCCCGCCATGATCTCGTCGAACGTGCAATTGATACTGCCGGTACTCGGGAAGCAGGAGAATGGGCCACTGACGTAATTGTAATTGTCGGCTTCAAATGAATTGAGGTCGATAATGAATCCGTCGGTCGCATTGGCTCCCCCGGTATTTGTGATTTCTACCGCGTATTCAAGGGGTTCTCCAGCGACGGGATTGGGCGGGTTCTGAGCCACGGCATTGGTGATTTCCAGTGTGGTCCCCATACCGGGGGGTGCCTGAATCATGGTCGGAACTGATAGCAGGTCCTGTGGCAGCCCACCCTGGTTGACGGTCAGATCCAGGCTGAACGTGTTCATGGCAGGCGGCATCGGATTGGACACAATGACGTCAATGGAAAACTGCGAGGTCCCACCAGGGAGATCACCCGGTGACATGCCGTTGATGCCATCCGGTGTACAGAAGAAACTGCCGACTGACCCGGTACAATTCCATTGTCCGCTTGGAACGAATCCACCGCCCATACCGTCATCATACATGTTCGGCGCATTCTGCATCATCGGGGTCAGGTCCGGGCTGGAATTGACATCAAGCGCTGAAAACATGCCGTCCAGATCTACAGTGGAGAACCCGGCAGAGGTGACGGTTATCGTGTAAGTGATGATATTGCCGTATTCGGCCGGTTGTGGATTGGGTATGGCCGAGCTGAACATGATCGATCCGCGTGGTGAGGAACCCGTTGAGCCCTCCTGCTGATTCTGTGCCATGGTTTCGGTCGCAATAACGGCCACAAGCATGGCAGCGACAGCAATTCGCTTGATCATTTGCATAGTCATACCCCGAGAATCAAGTTTTAATCATACCTGATATCATTATACAGACTCTTCGCAAAACTGTGATTGAATTCACATTAATTTGCAGTTCGGAAAATGCTTACACGCAAGTTCCACAAATGCCATGCAGCATCAGGTAATCAAATCGGCAGGAAACGAGGAAAGAATAGCGCTATCATGTTCAGCCTGCCGACCTGAAGAAAATGTGAAGAACTGTATGTTACTGATTAAATGGCTGTTTCCTGCCCTGTTTCTCAGCAGTGCGCTGATTTGCTCAACTCATGCGTCCTCATTCGAGTGCCGCGTCGATGAGCCTGTCTACCCCGATGAGCTCTACCCGTCTGTACTGCTGACAACCTCCAAGGGCGATATCACCATCGAACTGGATCGGCGCAAGGCTCCGGTGACGGTCAACAATTTCCTGCGTTATGTCGAGTCGGGACGCTATAACGGCACCGTGTTTCATCGTGTGATGAGCGGATTTGTCGTCCAGGGCGGCGGCTACAACCGTGAGTTCGAGGATGTTGAATCCTATGGTGAAATCATGAACGAATCCGGTAACGGACTGACCAACCGCAAGCGCAGTGTGGCCATGGCCCGTCATGACGACCCACACACGGCCACATCACAGTTTTATTTCAACATGGAAGACAACAGCAGTCTGGATCCGGGCCCGAGAAACTGGGGCTACGCCGTTTTCGGTACCGTGATCGAAGGCTGGGAAGTGGTCGAACTGATGGCGTCAGAGCCCACCGGTTACTCCGAGGTTCTTGGAACCGGTGATGTACCCGAGTCGGCAATCACGCTGATCAAGGCTGAGCTGGTTACGTTTTAGAGCCGTAGATATTGTCAGATTTTGACTGCCACTTGCGGAAGCCGTATTCATCGAAGCGACGATAAAGGCGGCCAAGCCAGCGGGTCAGAAACCAGCGACCTCGCCATTTTACCGACGAAGCAAAATCCAGCAGATAGACCTGATTGTCATCGGTCACCAGAATATTGCCCTGATTTCTCAGATCCATGTGACACAGGCCCTTGTCGTGCATGGCATCGAGCACTTCACGCAATCTCGTAATCACTTGCGGACCGGCGCGTTCAAACACCGGTCGCTTCATTCGCTGCCCTGCAATGTGTTGCATCACCAGCACATCTGGATTCTGACTGACAATCATTTCCGGGATTCCAGGGTTTCCAGCAAGTATCCTGTATGCGCGTTTTTCGCGAGAAATCAGAAACTGCCCCAGTCGTCTGATCAGCGCATTCTTGTCACTGTAGGTTTTCACCACCAGCAGCCTGTCTTCAGGAACGCTTGCCTCATGTCTGGCAGCATCGACTGGTGCCCTGACCAGATAGACATCACCATTGGCCCAGCCACCACGATTGACGACTTCGACAACCGCGTAGTCGGTACCGGGGGCTGTGCTGGCTGGGGCAGGTTCAGTCATCATGCAGGCCGCTTCATTCGATGAGGATGCTGTGCAGGCGATTGATCTCGAACGGACCCGCTTCATGCCTTGTACCGTCTGGGCACTCGATCAGCACCACTCCGGATTCGGTGGCAGCACCGAGACCAAAGGTGATCACCGTCTCCACCTGAGACAGGTAGCTGCGTGTTGGCTGCACCAGGCGTTTCTGAATCTGACCACCCATATCGTGGCTCACGCTGCAACCAAGTGCCCCGGTGTTGGCATCGTTGCGACTGATGTCCAGTCTCAGCCAGTTCCCGCTCTCAGTGTCATTTCTGTAAAGCTGTGCCGCAGCCCCGGTCTGTCCAATGAGCAGATCCAGGTCACCATCACCGTCTATGTCGGCATAGGCGGCTCCCCTGCCGATCAGGGGGGTGGCAAGTGCGGAAAGCTGACTGGCATCAATCGGCTGGTATTCACGATCGCAATCCAGACCACAGTTCCAGAACAACTGTGGCAACTGAGCATGTGTCTGACTCGGTTGCACACGATTGATTTCATCTTCAACGTGCCCGTTGGCCTGAAACAGGTCTTCCCTGCCGTCCAGATCATAATCGAAGTAGAGAACGCCGAATGTCAGCGCCGCGCGTGATCTGGCACCGATACCCAGAAGCACGGCATCATCCGAGAAATTCCCCGTCGCCGGATCCATGGAATACACCGATGTCATCTCATTGGCAAAATTACCCACAGCCAGCATCGGTGCACCCTCGGGTGTCCAGCTCACATCAACCCCCATGGCACCGGTTGACTTGCCCATGTTGTCGAATGCCAGCCCCCGCAACTCACCTTCCTCGACGAATACACCCTGCCCGTCATTGATATAGGCAAAGTTTCGTGTGGTGTCATTGGCCACGAACAGATCGGTATCCGAATCACCATCCAGATCCAGTGGCATGATCGCCAGTGACTTGGCCACCGCAACACCGGTGGCTGCGTTGCTGACGTGAATGCCACGCTGTATTGATTCATCAGTGAAACTGCCCGTACCGTCATTGATGAAAAGGGCCGGTTGTGAGCCTTCGAAATTGGTGGGAGGACCATATGCCCTGCCAATACCTGTCAACTGATAATTCGCCTTGAGATCTATCTCTCGTGACCAGATGACATAATCGATGACGAACAGGTCAAGGTCCTGGTCTGCATCCACATCCACCAGGGCCGCACCTGAACTCCATCCACCGGACCCTGCTGTGCCGGAGTCCAGACTGATGTCTGTGAATCGGCCGTTGCCATCATTGCGATACATCAGATTCTGCCCCACTGTCGTGACGTAGAGATCGGGATCACCATCAGCGTCGATATCACCCACGGTAACGCCCATGGCATAGGCACGGGTATCCAGTCCGGAATCGGCAACTCTGCTGAAACTGCCGTTGCCATCATTGTCGTACAACATGACGCTCGGTTCGGCGGCGCCAGCAGGCTCGTCCCAGGGCCAGTCACTGGAACTGACCAGCAGAATATCCTGATCACCGTCACCGTCGTGATCGATGAAGGCAACGCCGCCACCCATGGTTTCGGGCAGCATGCGGTCACCGATGGCGCCATTGCGGTGAACGAAGTCCAGACCACTGGATGCTGTAATGTTGACAAATAACGGTGTCGTCGGGTCCACCGGAGCACGGACCGGAACCTGTGTCGGTGCATCCGCCGTCGCATCTTCAATCACCGGCTCATCAGGCTTCAGGCCAAGCAGATATCGGGCCAGCATCACGACAGCGACAATCAGCACGATCACCCCCACTGAATAGCGGAAAGCCGTAGCGATGATCTGGTCATTGGACTGATCCGGCCTGTTCCCGGTCGATTGGGTCATTCGTGGCTCTCCTCATTCGAACCGGTGTCGATACCGGCACTTGCCGTCGGAGTGCTCAGCAGTGGCTCACGCAGCATGGTGTCATCGGTATCAGGTACGGTGAGTGGGTAGATCACGACATCATCGGCGACGTGATCGGCAATCGGATTCTTGCGGCGTGCCTCGGCAATGGCACGATCGCGTGCATTGTCATCGATCTTGTAGACCGAATGCCAGCGTCGGTGTTCGCCCGCCAGAGTCTCCTCGCCCAGGGCAGTGAACACCTGGGATAGCCCATAATGCGCACTGGCACGCTCAGAATCCAGTGACAGCACCTTCTGGTAAACCTGTCTCGATTGTTCAAGTGCCTGAGTGTATTCGGCCGGGCGCCTGCGAAGCTGTCGTGCCCGCTCGAACCACGCATTGGCCAATCGCTCCTGCAGGCGATAGTCCTGTGAAAAATCGAAGCCACGTTCGCGGGCATCCGTGAATTGTGTGTCCACCAGAGACTGATAACGCTCGATCGCTTCGGCGAAGAAACCGTTTTGCTCATCAACCTGGGCAGACAGCCAGGTGACCGTCCATGGCACGGCCAGAGACTCATCCGCGGATGCCAGACTCAGCATTTCGGCCGCGTCGGTCAATCTGCCCTCTCTCAGATAGACTCGCGACAGGTTGATGTAGCCGTCAACACGGCCAAGCTCAACGACGCGCCTGAATGCTTCCTCTGCCTGTCTCAATTGCCCCTTGCCGGGTTTTCTGAGTAATCCTATTCCATAATCATTCCAGCGCATCCACTCCGGCTTTTCGGAATCAGCCAGCATCGAAACGTGTTCACTGTGGTCGAGGTCAATCACGGGCAGAGTATTGACGGCCTGCTGATCACGCGAGAACAAGCGGAAATAGGTGGTGTCGAACTTGCGATAGCGCAGACGCGACTTGATGGTGACCGGCTGTGCCAGCTGCTCGGGCAATTCGAGCCGGTAATGCACCACATCGGCTGCGCCTGGTGGAATCTGGTGATTGTAGAGCACCGTGAAGATGTCTTCGGCTTCACGCTGATCTATACGATCTCCGTTGCGGTCTATGACATAGGCATTGATGAAATGGGACCAGGGATCCACCTGTCCTGTTTCTTCGTTGATCAGACCGCTGTGCCCCAGACTGACGCCATTGGCATCGATCGCCTCCAGCTCAAGCCAGACCTGGTTTGAATCAGCCGTCCCCTGGGTAAAGATGTGACCCAGAGTCTTGGTTCTGACCACCATCTCCAGCAGATAGGCGCTGCCTGGCTCGAGTGTCATGGAACCCGACGATGGCAAGGGCAGTAATTCGCCATCGATTTCGCCTCCCTCACGCAAGGCAATCAGATCGAGCGTGACACTGCCTGACAGAAACGCGTCATGCTTGCTCAGTACAGACCGGTCAAAGCCCTTGAGCATCGGAATAGCCGTGTTGGCTGCCGCGAACTGGTGATCATGAACCCTGAGCTCACCCAACTCCTCGAACGCGCCGAAATCATCAGAACTCATGGTTTTCATGTGACAGTCCTGACAGGCATCAACGGCCTCAGGCGGGTAGTAGAAGCTGGTAATGCCGTGACCCGACACGCCAGACAACTGATAGGCATCATAATGATTCTGGCCACGCAGCCAGTGATAGTCATTGACATCGGTGGTCAGAGCCACCTTGTGGCATGTGCCGCAGAATTCTGCTTCACGGTGTACCGGTTTCAGCAAAGACTGCTTGTGCATGGCCGGCTTGCCCTTGATTGCTGTCCGGTTGATCCAGGCTAGAAACGATGAATCGGCATCGGCAAACGGGTAACGATCGGGCATCGCGAAGGTATACTGGCCGTTTCCGCGATTACCATCAATCGACACGATGCCATGGCAGCCCATGCAGGTAATGCCGGCTTCGGCACTCGGATGTGAGCCCAGACCGAATTCGGGGTCATCTATCTGCCCGGTGAACATCGGTACCAGGTCGTGGCAGGCGGCACAGAAACGAGATGCATTGACATCCCCATCACGCTGAAGAAACGCCTTGCGTGAATTGCCGACGGAAAACTCATAGGCCGGATTATTGAATGAGGCCAGATGATGCGCACTGGCCTGCCAGCTCTCATGCACATCGGCGTGGCATTCTGCGCAGAAATCATTGTCCATCAGAAAATCCGGATCGAGATAGGAATCACCCACCAGACGGGTCAATGCGGGTTCAAATGTGATGTATTCCTCATCTGCATTCTGATCAGTACGGTACATCCACACCGTGACAGCCACGGCGAGCACACAGGTGGCAGTGACCAGCATGCCGGGCCTGAGTCTGAAACGCTTGCCGGCCAGCCTGTGCAGCACAAACAGCCAGATTGCCAGTAACGGTGCGATGACGTGCAGCCAGTACACCAGTCGCCGGGTATCGGGATGATTGATTTCTGCCCAGGGAAATCCTCGCATCAGCAGAAAACCGCTGATCAGCACCATGATGGACAGTACGAATGTCGCCATGCCGGCGGCAATCGCACGTCGATTGGGACGATGATGAGCGTTGTGCCAGTGAATCACGCCATAGATGATGACCGGTAACACGATCAGTATGCCCAGCGCGAGGTGCGCAAGAAACATGAACTGGTAACCGGTATCCTGCAACAGCTCACCGCTGATGTGTTCCATCAGGCTCAGTGTCGCCAGATAGACTGAATTGATCAGCAGCAGTGAAAACAGCAGTAGCAGCAACAGCAGCAGTCTGCGAAGCTTCGGGCCGACCACAGGCCTTGCCCTGCGCTTGCTGTTCTGTGCCGAACCGATCGTGTCCTGATTCATCTGTCTAGCGTCCTGACTGATAGCGGGTGTTGTACAGCGGGTGATACAGATCGGCACGATCGACGCTGACGGAATCGTGTTTCGGCATCGGGCCGACAGTCTCGCCATCACGAGTGTACAGGTCCATGTCCTTGGCCCAGCCGTGACTCGACATGACCAGGTAGCGTGTCATGCCTTCTGGCTTGTCCACAAATGTGTTGTCAAAGGTCAGCTCGATACTGTCGCCTGGTCCGATTACTGCCAGTGCATTGTCACGATCCAGCACCAGTTCCGTGCTTTCTCCGAATCGGGTGTAGAACCCTGCCGGGTATCGCGTATCCCAGAATGGCTGACGCTCCCGGTCATCATAATGGGGCTGATACTGCTCTCCTGTGCTGCGTCTGGCAAAGCCTTCCTGTGTGACCCTGGCCATCGACGGTTTCAGCCGATGAATGTCAGCAGTCACGGTACTGTCGGTTTCAACCATGACAATCCTGTCCAGGTAGATTTGCTGATGCGTGCGGATTCTCAGTGATTGCGTGCCAGGTGGAAGTGTCTCGAGTTTCAGCATGGATGATCTTGGCATGCCAGCCGGATAGCCGAACGATCGGTGCACTGGTGTCCAGCGACCGTCCGAATCCAGATAGTCGAGACTTAAGGCATCGTATTCGAGACCAGCCTGCCAGGCAGCGAAACTGGTTTGTGAATAACCGTACTCTACCCAGCCATCAATCAGCAGGGCCGGTTCGTCGATGGCAGAAAGATCCCGTCCCCAATGCAACTCAACAACCAGCTCATCCTGCAGCAGACCGGCAAACTGCGGCTGAATCTCTCCCACAGGCACGGCATCAAGGTCTGCATCGAGTAGTGGTGATGTGACAACGAGGGTTTCGTTGCCCTGCACGACTACGGCAGATTCAAGCGCATGGACATGCTGATAAAGCACAGGCGCACCATCGGGCTGCGGGCCAGCCGTCGCCAGTCTTTCATTGAGCGCCATCGCATACCCGGGAGGCACATCAACAGCCCACAGCTCCACGGCATCGATGTAGGCGATCTCTTCCATGGGCTCGGAGATCTTCAGTCGAAACTCAGATGAAGACATGTCGACAATGGAGTGAGGAAGAACAATATTCTCCCAGGGTCTGGGTGTGGCATAGCTACCGTTACCCAGATTGAAACCGATGCCACCCACACCCAGTATGTCGGTGACGAAGCGATACTGGCTGCCGTCGTGCATGAACACCACCGGACAGCTGGCCAGCTGACGTTGTGTTTCCGTGAGTCGATGCAGTGTTGATGCTTCCAGGGCTGACTCGGTCTGGAATACGCCATCACTCCAATCGATCGCCACATAATCGGCCTGCCGGGCTTGACCGATGCCCACAACCACAGGCTGAAGCCCGCTGGCCCGGACCGCTGTGGTGTCTGAGCTGTGCACCCGCACTCCAGAGTGATCCGCTGCGAACCACATAGGCTGTACCAAGACCGGACGCATTCGAACGCATCGACTGACCCGGATCTTCCAGACCACTGAAACCCATGGCGACAAAATTTCTTGCCGGGATATCACTGTCCAGCCTTGCCAGGCCTCCAGAGCCGATGACGAGTAAGCCCGGTCGCTGTTCTGCACTGCGATTGATGACGGCCAGAACCCGGTCGTCTGTCGACTGATGGAGCACCTCACCCTGCTGTGACACCACGGTGTAGCCCGCCAATGAAGACACCAGTATTTCTGCCCGACCATCACCATCCAGATCCTGTATCCAGGATGTGACATCGTCTGCAATGGCCACCTTGCCAAGATCTGAACGTAGCGAAAAGTCGGCATCGCGGCCCTGCCTGTCCCATTGCTGGATCAACCCGGATGAACTGACGGTGACTATTTCAGCCAAACCGTCGACATTACTGTCATGCAGGTTGATACTCACCGGTACCACCTGCCACAATGGCGAGAGCTCATCGGAGAGCTGGTAATTCCATAGTCGGTCATTGCTATACAGGGCGGACTCTGCCAATTCCGACAATGCCATCAGGTCAAGATCCCTGTCCGAATCGATATCCCAGGCCGATACGCGCGTCAGACCCGCTCGTTGCCACTGAGGCAGATTTGATTCGGTTAACGATCGGAACGATCCATTGCCGTTGTTACTCCACAGGACTATGCCGTCACTGGTGGCCAGCAACAGATCGAGATCACCGTCATGGTCGGCATCAATCA
This sequence comes from Lysobacterales bacterium, assembly GCA_965212525.1. GTDB lineage: Bacteria > Pseudomonadota > Gammaproteobacteria > Xanthomonadales > SZUA-38 > SZUA-38. The sequence continues at coordinate 76,654 of CBDBVC010000049.1, read as the reverse complement.
TCATGCTGTCATGACTGACCCGGGCTTCGGAGATGGCATGCTCCTCGGTCACGTTTGTCCATATTGTCTCATCCTGTCGCCACAGCTGGTCTGAACCGGTACGCCCGAGATAAAGATCCGTCAACCCGTCATTGTCGATATCGCCAAAACTGGCAGTGCGCACATCGGTTGTTGTGAGGAATGGATACTCTGAAGCAGCGAGCCAGCTGTTCGTTTTCAGATCGAGCAATTTCAGCTGACCCGCTGTGATGATCAGAGCAAGATGATGACGTTCATCATCCAGTATCAGTGCACGGGAACCTGCGGCAGCGAGCTCCTGTTCCGAAGCTTCCAGTGGCGTTCTCAGCTGAAACAATGCCGCTGTTTTTTCACTACTGGCTGATGCAGAGACATCGGCTTGCGTGTCCCTCACAGGCATGACCATCGCATAAGGCCCCATGCGCGTGTACTTGATCTCGGCCAATCGGCTGCGTGGATTCAGATCAAGCCGCTGATAGACCTCAAGCATTCTGCGTGCGGCATCGCGATTGCCCAGACGCTGCTGTGCCTGGAATGCCCCGTAATAGGCACTCCTGAGATAAGAATCGCGTTCGATGGCATGCTCGAACAACGACAGCGCCTTTCCGGCATCACCAAGCTGCATCATGCATTGACCTGCATAATAGGCCGCATAGGCATCAGAGGGGTCCAGTGCATGGACTCGTTCGAAGTAGGCCTGTGCCCCGACCAGGTCACCCTGATTGAACAGCAGAATGCCAGAGATGTAACTGGCGTGCAGGTGATCAGGACTCTGTTCAAGCACTGCCCCGGCAAGAGCAAGCGCCCGTTCCTCATCGCCCTCCTGCTGCCGGTTCAGCGTGGAGATCGCAAGATTGACACGGGCAAGCTCCCAGTCAGGATAGCGCTCAGTCAGCGCAGTGAAGCTGTCGACTGCACCGTTGTAATCGAACGCCCCCATCTGGGCGACCGCCAGGTTGTGCTCCGAGATGACAGACTCGGAATGAAGATAGGACGGTCTGTCTGCAACGGGCGCTGCCTCGTCCGCGCCATCGCCACCACAGCCGGTCAGGCTCAGGACAAAAAGCAGTGATAGGATGAGAGTTAATGGATCAGGGCAGCTTCTTGCTGGCCCTGGCAATACGTTCTTTGAGCGATTCAATACTGGTCTCGTCTGCACTGGGCGGCAGGTAATCCCGGGACTGGTAATTATACGCTGTGCTGCGATGATGAGCACGCATGTTGTGCCCTTCTCTTCGCAATCTTTCCTGCCTAAGTGCTGCGATATTCACGGGCCCAACCACCACCTTTTCACCCGGGCCCGGATCTGCCTGAGACAGCACCCTGCCATCGTAGTCGACAATCATGCTGCCACCGGGCCAGCTGAACGGCGGATAATGTTCCATTTGCGCCGCCTGATTGGATGCCACCACGTAAATCATGTTCTCGAGTGCACGCGTGCGATTGACCAGCGTCCACCAGTCCATCGGTTCGGTTGCACCCCAGGGGTCCATGTAGGCTGATATCCTGACAACCACATCCGCACCATCAAATGCCATCTGCCGAATGGTTTCGGGAAACAGCCAGTCGTAGCAGATGGCACAGCCGATACGTCCGATTTCAGTCTCGACCACCGGAAACAGGGGCTCGTCATAATTCTCGAAGTCATGCGGGCTGGAATGAACCTCCCAGGGAATCCATGGATTGACCTTGCGGTATCGGGCCAGAACACCATCGGGTCCGATCAGCACGGATGTATTGAACACGGCATCTGGCCAGGCATCATCCATCTCCAGGAATGTACCGGTCTGTATGTAACAGCCGTACTCACGGCAAAGACGTGTATAGGCTTCGGTATGTTCATTCGGGATGGTGACGGCAAGGCGCTCACGCAGGGCCGCAGGCGTGTCGAAGATGGGAACGGCATGGGCGAATTCGGGAAAACTGATCAGCCGGATGTCAAAAAAGGGCTCATAACCGATGATGGCGTTGCGAGCCATGTCACACATGCGGCGGGTTCGTTCGGCAATATCATCACGGGTCTGTGCCGGTGCGAAATCGGTCTGGCAGGCAGCAGCATAGTAGAGGGGGGGATAGTCAGTCACTGGATCTCAACCGTCTTGAACTGCTGCACTAGTACACTGGCTCCCAGTCGGCACTGATCAGCATCCAGTCACCGCCATCATCCTTCCAGCCCGTATCAACCCGATACATCTGTCCCGATTCCGGCATCCAGGCACGAGGTCCTCCGGTCAGCAGCAGGTTCATGGTAACCGTGGCCCGGGTATCATACAGCGTGATCTCGACATTCGAAGTCAATGCACCGATTCGGGTATGTCGCATCAACTGCACCCGCAACATCGCAGACAGCCCGCGCCGATCGAAACGCCCCTGGGAACCGGTGAAATCATCGTCCACCGATTCCATGAATTCATCACGCTTTCCGGCCTCAATGGCAGTTTCCATGGCTTCGAGTGTCTGACGCAAGCGGAATTCAGGTGAACCCTCGTCTGCGCATCCTGCCAGTAAAAGCACAATGAGCACTGTCGTCAGACAGACTCTTGAGATGACAGCCGACATGATCAGTCTTCTTCCAGGAATCGTTCCAGCAACTTTCCAGCCACGGTGATGAGATCTGCCTCGGTGATGACGCCGATCAGTTTATGATTCCTGACAATTGGCAGACAGGCCAGTTTTTTCTCACGCATGATACGGATGGCTTCCACTGTCAAGCAATCCGGCGCGATGAACACAGGGTCCCGGGTCATGATGTCAGCAACCGAGACCGACTGTTCCTTGCCGGACATGCCTCTGGAGACAATACGCAGAAGATCACGGTGCGAGACCAGACCAACCAGATGACCCTCATCATCTTCGACCGGCACGTGACGGATGTGCTTCCACTCCATGATGCTGGCAGCGAAATCGATCAGATCGTCTGCACGAACCGTGAACAGCTCTGTCGTCATGAACTGGCTGACCGATCGATAACTGTCACGCCAGTCCTGTGACTCACAGGCCTCGGCAGGCGACCATTTGTGAATGGGCCGATCCTTGACCTGATTGCTGACGATCGAATTGGTGAGGTTTCGAAGGGATTGATCGGCAGTCACACCTTCGGGCATGTTGTTCAGTGAATCCAGCAGCCAGCGAGCGCCAGTCTGTCCGGATTCGGTACGTGCCTCAATCACGTTCATGTAACGGTCAATATCGACCTTTCTGATACCGACCCTGGCCAGTCCGCGCCGTGCAGCGGGAATCAGTTCTTCCCTGAGCAATGCCTGTGCCGTCACCTGATGACCATCGAGCCAACGGAACTGGGCCTGCAAACCATAGCGTGATGCTGCCAGGAAATTGGCTCGTGCATCCTCGAATGCAATGTTGTCACGCACATCCGGATACGTTTCAACCAGTTCGGACATGAGACCGAAAAACAGTGCCGCGTTGGCAACTTCATCGATCAGGGATGGCCCTGATGGCAGGGTACGGTGTTCGATTCTCAGATGTGGCTTGCCATCGGTGATGCCATAGCAGGCGCGATTCCAGCGATAGACGGTCCCATTGTGAAGCCGCAGTGCGTCCAGGCCTGGGATGTCACCGCGATCGAGCATGGCCATCGGGTCATCCTGAGCCTCATTGGTCAGTACCACCCGAAAGCGTGCGATGTCTTCCTTGAAGATCTCGAGTACTGACTCGTCAATCCACTTGTCACCAAAATAGACTCTGGGCTGGATGCCCCTGGCCTTGTGAGTCTCGGATCGGGCGTCGACAGAATTCTCGAACACCGCAATCCGTGTCTCGTGCCACAGCCGCTTGCCAAGCAGCAGCGGGGAGTTGACAGCGGCTGCAATGACCGGTGCCGTTACCACCTGAGCCAGGTTGTAGAGACGGGCAAATTCATCCGGCTCAACCTGGAAGTGGATCTGGAAACTGGCATTGCAGGCTTCCAGCATGACGTTGTCGTGTGTGATATCGAGTGAGTCCGTGCCCTTGATGCTGAATTCAAGGTGTGACCCACGCAGTTTCATGATGGAATCGTTCAGCTGTCGGTATCGGGGGTTGGGAATCATCGAATCCAGCGACAGGTCTGACTTCTTCAGAGTCGGCAGTATGCCCGAGAGCACGACATCGGTGTCTTCACGCGCCGCGGATTCCCGAACAATCGCCATCACCTCGATCAGTTCCTTCTCCATCTGCCTGAGACAGTCACCACCCAGTACCAGTGGCGTGAGATTGGCCTCGAGATTGAACTTCGCCAGCTCATAGGTGAAGCGTGGGTCATCAATCTGCTTCATGATGGCTTCAGCGGTTGAGGCGGGCAAGCAGGCCTTGTTGATCAGGAACATTTCCTGTTCGGCACCGATTCGCCTGATTCCGGTTTCGAAGGCCCCCTCCTCCAGCATTCGCTCCAGGGCCTGGACATCATTCAGCAGCGCCTTCATGAAGCTGCGCATCATGTCATCATCGGTTTGCCTGTTTACAGCATGATCACCCATAAAATCAACCCTGAAGTTCAGATGTGCAGTGAGAGCATAACACAAGTTATTCGTGCTGGGGTCAGGAAAAATCAAGCGTGATTTTCAAGTGACCCAGAGTCACTGACGATGTCAAATCACGCGGTACGAATTTGCCGGGTCAGTACGATTTCCTGCATCCCGCTTCGCAACTGAAACGAGCGGGTTTCGAAACTGTCAGCACATTTTTTCAGAAAATCTGCACTGTTGAACAGATCGCTGCGTGTCAGCTCACCCGTACTGATTCTGGAAAGTTCGCTCGAGGACTTCATTTCATAGACGGAGGCCCTGTCCGGATACGGAGTCCGGTTGTGCACGGACATGAACAGTGTCGCACCGTCGTTCAGCGATTCCTGAAGAAAAGTGATCATGGGTTCGATGCTCGCCAACTGCAGGAAGTTGATCACATCCCAGCTCAGCACCAGATCATAGCGACGTCCGGTCCTGTACTGCTTCAACCATTCGGATACGGATTCCTCGTCCAGAATCTCGGGCATCTCTGCGACAGTGATATTGACGCAGTAATCCTGCAGATACTGCAGTGTGCCGGGTTTTATGGCACCAAGGTGAAGCACTGAACCACGGACGAGACGTTCACCCAGGGACTCGAAGCAGTACGCCAGCGCCCGTGATTCGTGACTCAGGTCATCATCGGCGTCCTGCTGTGCCGATGGCATGGTCTGATTGACCCGATCCTCGTCATTAATGCTTCTTTGAAGAATCCTGCTGAACAGATTGCTCATTATGCTTGTTGCTACCACCTGTTGACTTGCTGTCCTGATCGAATAAGGGCGTCGGGTTACCGGTGGTCATGTCTATGTTGCCCTTGAACTTGGCGCCATCCTCAAGACCCACACGTGGTGAGATGATATTACCCTCGACATTGCCCGTGCGCTTGACTTCAACCCGTTCCTTGCCGTGCAGGTCGCCATTGGCACGGCCTTCGACGATGATGACGCCGGCCTGAATTTTAGCGGTTACTGAACCCGATTCACAGATGGTAACGGTGTTTTTGGTCAGATTGATTTCACCATCAATGGTTCCACTGACCAGCAGGTCGGCAGAGCCGGAGATCTCTCCGTTGATTTTCAGTGATTCAGAGATGATGGCTGTGTTATCTGTATCCTGTCTGCTCATGGTCGCTTTCCCCTTTTCTGTTGCGGGTGTTTCATTCCGTGTGTCGTCTTTTTTCCACATGGCTGCACTCTGGGTTTCAATGTCCTGGACAGGCGATAGTAAACCATATCGCATGTTAATGAAGCGTTGATTGCACAAGTCAGTTCAGTGATCGTGTTCACACTTGTCTGCGACTGCGTCCTATGCTCCAATGAATACAACACATCAGTGATTCTCTGGAAGGCCTTATGACTGCAAAACACCCCTGGCTGACACATTATGAAGCAGAAGTCCCCCACGAGGTGGACATGGACGAATTTCAGTCAATCGTCGAGATTCTGGACAAGAGCGTTTCTGCCTATGCGGACAATCCGGCATTCACGAACATGGGCAGAACCATCAGCTACCGGCAGCTTGATGAACTGAGTGCCGCATTCGCTGCCTACCTAACACAGAAGCTCGGCCTTGAGCCCGGCGACCGGATCGCAATCATGCTGCCCAATCTGATCCAGTATCCGGTGGCCATTTTTGGTGCACTGAGGGCCGGACTGACCGTGGTCAACACCAATCCGATGTATACCGCCAGGGAACTGAAACACCAGCTCACCGATTCGGGTGCCAGGGCGATCGTGGTGCTTGAGAATTTCGCCTGCACCCTGGAGAAGGTCATTGAAGACTCCTCGGTCGAACACGTCATCATTGCGCGAGTCGGGGACATGCTCGGCTTTCCCAAGGGGGCAATCACCAATTTCGTGCTCAGCAAGGTCAAGAAGATGATTCCTGCGTGGTCGATAGAAGGCACCATCAACTTCAACCAGGTACTGGCCGAAGGCCGCAGACTTCAGCACACCTCACCCGAAATGTCCCACGATGATCTGGCCTTCCTGCAGTACACGGGCGGTACCACGGGCGTGGCCAAGGGTGCCATGCTGACCCATGGCAATCTTGTCGCCAACATGCAGCAATCCTCGGCCTGGCTGAGTCATCGCGTGGATCAGGGGCAGGTTGTCATTATCACGGCCCTGCCGCTCTATCACATCTTTGCACTGACAGCGAACTGCCTGGTGTTCATCAAGTACGGCGGCCACAATCATCTGATCACCAATCCTCGTGACATGGATGGCTTCGTCAATAGCATCAAGAATCTGAAGTTCAATGCCATTACCGGTGTTAACACGCTGTTCAATGGACTGCTCAACACACCTGGATTCGAGAACGTCGACTTTTCCGGTCTGTCACTGACTCTGGGCGGCGGCATGGCTGTTCAGCGCAGCGTGGCCGAGCAATGGAAGGATGTGACCGGCTGTCCGCTGATCGAAGCATACGGGCTGACCGAAACCTCGCCGGCTGCCTGCATGAACCCGATGAGTCTGGAGGAGTACAACGGATGTATCGGCGTCCCCATCTCATCGACCGTGGTGGACATTCGTGATGAGGAAGGCAATTCAGTTGGCTTCGGTGAGCCTGGTGAGCTCTGCATCAAGGGCCCGCAGGTGATGAAGGGGTACTGGCAGCGGGACGAAGAAACAGCCAAGGTCATGACCGATGATGGCTATCTCAGAACCGGAGACATGGCGATCATGACCGAAGACGGGTTCTGCAAGATTGTGGACCGAAAGAAGGACATGATCCTGGTTTCCGGATTCAATGTGTATCCCAACGAGATCGAGGATGTGGTTGCGGCTCATCCGGCGGTACTCGAGGTGGCTGCGATCGGTGTGCCTGACGAAAAATCTGGCGAGATCGTCAAGATCTGTGTGGTCAGGAAAGATGACACACTGACCGAATCGGATCTGAAAGCCTACTGCAAGGAAGAACTCACCGGTTACAAGGTTCCGAAGATCATCACATTCATGGAGGAGTTGCCCAAGACCAACGTCGGCAAGATTCTGCGACGTGAACTGAGGGATCAGTAGGCAGTTCCCGGAGGCAATCTCCGGGACATTGATCAGGCCGATTCAGCCGAATGAATTTCGGTGGTGTCTGCGTGTATGCCAAGCAGATTCCACAGGGGAATTTCGCTACGCACCGGAATTCTGGAGTACTGGAATGCAATCTCATCGTCATCAATGCGGCACACCGTGGCGAACACACCAATGGTATCGTGTTCACCCAGCAGCAGCTCCAGCCCGAGCTGATCACCGATCTGGCAATCCCATTCCTCCGGGCGCTTGATCAGCACACCGGTAGCTGAAATATCGATCACCTCAGTTTCCCACAGCTCACCCTGTCGCAACAACAGGACTTCTGCGTTGAGATTCATGCGTTGGCTACGTGCACCTGTCTGGTCGATCATTGTCATTCCACCACGAATTCCCTGAGCTGATTATACGCCTTCAGATTTCATGTATGTGAAAGAAATGTCACGATTTGTAAACGATTCTGTGACAGTTTTCGCTGTATCTGCCCATCAGTCGCTGTCGCTATCATCTTCTTCTTTCGTTTCAGGTCGGATCAAACGTGCCGGTTTCAGTGCATCCTTGCCAAATCGCGAATGAATGCTGTCCGATACACCAGACAGTGTGCGTGAGCCGGAACTGAACATCTGCACATCATCCTGCAGCAGGTTACCGCTACCAACACCCAGCAGTCTGATCGGCACACCGGCGTGATCAGTTCGCCATTGCCTGAACAGTTCCAGCGCACAGGCGTAAATCGTGCTGTTGTCATCAATGCCGGATGCCATCGAGCGTGAGCGTGACCAGGTACGGAAAGTGTGATCCCTGACCTTGATGCGTATGGTTCTTGCCACCAGTTTCTTGTTTCTCAATCTGGCCGCCACCGAATGAGCAAGATCCATGATCACGCGCTGACAGAGTGCATCATCGGTCTGATCTTCATCAAAAGTTGTCTCGTGACTGATTGACTTGTCAGCATGACCGACAATCACAGGACGATCATCGATGCCCCGGCAAAGCCGGTGAAAGTGGCTCGCCTGCTTGCCCAGTATCCGGGTAAGCGATGAGACTGGCAATTGTCGCAGTTCCGCCACTGTTCTGATGTTGTACTGACTGAACACCCTGGCCAGTCGCTTTCCGACACCCCACAAGCGCGCTACTGGCATGGGGTCCAGAAAGGCCTGAACATCATCTTCCAGCACCACGAAAAGACCATCCGGCTTGTCAAAATCCGAAGCCAGTTTGGCCAGAAACTTGTTCACCGACAGCCCGACCGAAGCCACCAGTCCAGTCGTCGCAAGAATCTTGCGGCGGATGGCATGCGCCATATCCAGCGCATCGCCCTTGAGCCTGATACTTCCGGTGACATCGACAAAGGCCTCATCAAGTGACAGTGGCTCAATCAGGGGGGAGTATTCCGCAAGAATGCCGAACACGGTGGCAGAGTCGCGCCGGTATTTACTGATGTCGGGCTTGAGATAAATGCCTTGCGGGCAGCGTCTGCGGGCTTCCGCGATGGGCATGGCGGAGCGCACTCCGTAGGCACGTGCCTGATAGCTGGCTGCCGAAACCACACCACGGTTGCCGAGCCCGCCAACAATGACAGGCTTGCCCGCATATTCCGGCCTGTCGCGCTGTTCAACCGAGGCATAGAAGGCATCCATGTCCACGTGAAGAATCCGGCGACTGGGGTTGTGCGAGCTCATGCTGTTTTTGGTGCTGGCGGACGGTGCCCTCTGGCTGAGTGTATCCGAAGGTGCGAATCAGTTCTCCGGGCGCATATACGGAAACAGCAATACGTCACGTATCGATGCACTGTCGGTGAAGAGCATCACCAGCCGGTCAATGCCTATCCCCTCTCCTGCCGTCGGTGGCATGGCATACTCCAGTGCCCGTACATAATCGGCATCATAAGACATGGCTTCGTCGTCTCCGGCCTTCTGCTCCTCAACCTGCGCAAGGAATCGATCTCGTTGATCTTCCGGGTCATTCAGTTCGGAAAAGCCATTGGCAATCTCGCGACCGGCGATGATCAGTTCGAAACGATCGGTCAGTTCCGGATCATCATCCGAGCGGCGCGACAGCGGTGAGACTTCAGCTGGATAAGCGGTGATGAAAGTGGGATCAAGCAATTCCGATTCCACGGTGAATTCATAGATTTCAAGCAACAGTTTGCCCCAGTTCCAACTGTCCTTGACCGGAATGCTACGGTCCCTCGCATAGGCAGCCAGGGCATCTCGATCTCGGCATTGTTCAGACGAAAGAGACGGGTTGTGTTCAAGCACTGCGTCGGTCAGGGTGAGACGCCTGAACGGTTTGCCGAAATCGATCTGCTTGCCCTGATACTCGATTACTGTATCGCCGATAATCTCCTCGGCAATTCCGCGAAGCAGGGTCTCGGTGAGGTTCATCAGGTCATTGAAATCAGCATAGGCCTGATAGAACTCGAGCATGGTGAATTCAGGGTTATGCCGCGTCGAAACACCCTCGTTGCGGAAATTCCGGTTGATCTCATAGACTCGCTCAAACCCGCCGACAACCAGGCGCTTGAGATACAGCTCGGGAGCAACGCGCAGGAAAAGATCAACATCAAGTGCGTTGTGGTGAGTGGAAAACGGCCTCGCTGCTGCACCACCGGCGATATAGTGCATCATCGGTGTCTCCACCTCGAGGAACTCTCGCCCGGGCTGCTCGAGAAAATCGCGAATGTATCGCACGATACGTGATCGGGTACGAAACACCTCACGGGATGACTCGTTCACGATCAGATCAACATAGCGCTGACGATAGCGCAATTCCTGATCGGCCAGCCCCTGAAACTTGTCTGGCAATGGTCTGAGTGATTTGCTGACCAGATTGAGTTCACTCACCTTGACCGACAGTTCACCCTTGTTGGTACGAAAGAGAACGCCCTTGCCATAGACGATGTCACCCAGGTCCCAGGTCTTGAAATCGGCATACACGCCCTCGGCAAGCGAATCCCGCTGGATGTAGAGCTGAATGCGTCCGCTGCGATCCTGCAGGGTGGCAAAGCTTGCCTTGCCCATGACACGCTGTGCCATCATGCGACCACTGACAGAGACCTCGACCGGATGATTGTCCAGTGATTCCTTGTCGCTGTCTGCATGAGCGGCATGCAGATCAGCAGCCAGGTTGTCCGGACGAAAGGTGTTCGGGTAGGCAATCCCCTGCTGTCGCAACCTGCCGAGCTTTTCGCGACGTTCGGTGATCAGTTTGTTTTCTGGTGTGTCATTCATGTTGTTAGATTGTCCATCGGTCACAGGCCCTGTTTCAGGCTTTCCTTGACGAACGAGTCCAGATCACCATCCAGAACGGTCTGTGTGTTGCTGGTTTCGACACCGGTTCTCAAATCCTTGATTCGAGACTGGTCAAGTACATAGCTGCGAATCTGACTGCCCCAGCCAATATCCGCTTTCTGTTCTTCCTGGGCCTGCTGTTCTGTGCGTCGTTTCTGGATTTCCAGTTCATACAGTTTGGCGCGCAACTGTTTCATGGCCGTATCCTTGTTCTTGTGCTGGGAACGGTCATTCTGGCACTGCACAACAGTACCGGTTGGTTCGTGTGTAATTCGTACGGCGGATTCGGTTCGGTTGACGTGCTGGCCACCGGCACCCGAGGCGCGATAGACATCAATTCTGAGGTCTGCGGGATTGATGTCGATATTGATTGAATCATCAATTTCCGGAGAAACGAATACTGCGGCAAATGACGTATGCCGCCGGTTTCCGGAATCGAATGGTGATTTGCGCACCAGCCGGTGAACCCCGGTTTCGGTTCGACTCCAGCCGTAGACATGATCACCACGCACATGCACCGTGGCGCTCTTGATGCCGGCCACATCACCAGCCGAACGTTCGATCAGTTCGGCATCCCAGCCACGTCTTTCAAACCATCTCAGGTACATGCGAAGCAGCATGTCTGCCCAATCCTGTGCCTCGGTTCCACCAGACCCAGCCTGAATATCGACAAAGGCATCGGATCCGTCCATTTCTCCCGAGAACATGCGCTGGAATTCATAATCCACGACGATGCTTTCGGTCTGGTTCAGGTCACTGCGGATCTCTTCCACCGTTCCTTCGTCGTCTTCCTCGACAGCCAGTTCAAGCAGTTCGCTGTTTTCCTCGATACGCTGTTGCAGCTCGTTCAAGCCGACCACAACAAACTCGAGTGCGGCACGTTCCTTGCCCAGGGCCTGTGCCTTTTCGGGGTTGTTCCAGACTTCCGGATTTTCAAGCTCCAGATTGACTTCTTCCAGTCGCTCTTTTTTCAGAGCGTAGTCAAAGATACCTCCGTAGGCTGGCTTCGCGCTCGGCGAGATCTTTCAGTTTTTCCTGGATTGGATTGACTTCCATGATTGGGCCTCGTTTCTCAAAGTCTGGCTGGTCGGGCATTCTACCCTATCAGTGTCGGATTGCCAGCGTAATCTAAGACCCTGCTGCAAACACTCCTGAAGAGTAAGTCAGAGGGCTGGAAAATCAGAATCAGCTTCGCTTCTGATCACGATTGCGCAGGGCGATCTGGCGCACCATGACAACGATCATCGGCACGACCATCAGCGCCCCAATCAGCAGCAGTACGAGGCTGCTGCCCCTGAACTGTGCAAACGGCGGCAGGATTGATGAGCTGCTGAACAGCTCAAACAGGCCCAGTGCAATCAGCAACAGGCCGATGAGATCGAGTATCAGGACCAGGACAGGTATCTTCATGGCTTGAGGACTCCGGTTGTTGGAACCGTGAACAGTGTTTCACCATTCAAGGTTAGAAGTCGAAAATTGTCGGCTCCCACTATCAGACTTGACATCATAAAACCCTCGTAAAGTCATGAATTGAAGTAATTTATGACAGGATATGCGTGATCATCAATTGTGCCGTACTGCGCCCCCGAAAGATATTGACCTGAAGCTCATAGATCAGCCTGACTCGAGAGGTGTCCTCTGGCAGGTCTGTCATATCGCGAAAGAAAGCGATCGCATCAACGGCCGCCGCATTCTCTGTCCCTAGCGGTAATAATTGCATCTTCAAATGCCTGCCACCGACGATGCGCTTGTCCAGTACCGTAAACCAGCCTTCGAATGAGGGTACAGGGAACCCCTGCCCCCACGGCCCGGCCTGATCGATGATCGATGCCAGTTCCAGCGAAATATCATCCGCCGCGAGTTCACCATCGGTGCGGATCAATTGCCGTGAAATATCATCTGTCATCCTGGCCGTTACTGCCTGATCCAGCAGATGCTGAAACTGATCCAGATTTGACAGTTCGAGTGTCAGGCCTGCTGCCATGGCATGACCGCCGAACCGCTCGATCAGTCCCGGACTGGCAGTATCCACATCCGCAAGGACATCGCGGATATGCAATCCCGCGATTGATCGCGCAGAACCTTTCAGCACAGAGCCATCTGCCTCATCTGCAGGTGCAAAGGCAATCACCGGACGGTACAGTCGCTCCTTTACCTTGGACGCAATCAGCCCGACCAGGCCCTGATGCCAGTCCGGGCGATACAGACACGGTGCCGGGTGCTGATTCGATGAACCGGTTTCCTCCAGAGCCGAGCCGAGAATCGAGCCCAGATCTTCCTGCATCTGTTCCTGAATCTGCTTTCGTTCCGCATTGAGCGCCTCCAGCTGGCTGGCATAGTCCATGACCTGCTGTTCGTCATCACTGAGCAGACATTCGATACCGACAGCAATGTCCTTGAGCCTGCCTGCTGCATTCAGGCGTGGACCGATGGAAAACCCGAGGTCACTGGCACCGGCGCACACTCTGTCCCTGCCTGATACCCGGAACAGTGCCGAGATTCCAGCGACACATTTCTTGTCACGTATCAGTTTCAATCCAGAGGCGACCAGATTGCGATTGTTCTGATCAAGCGTCACGACATCCGCAACGGTACCCAGTGCTACAAGATCGAGATATCGGCCCAGATTCGGCTCGGGTCTGTCATCGAACCACTGTCGGCCTCTGAGCTCTGCTCGCAAGGCTGCCATGAGATAGAACACGACACCGACACCGGACAGGTTCTTGCTCGGAAATTCATCCCCAGGCATGTTCGGATTGACGATGGCATCTGCGTCCGGCAAAGACTCACCGGGAAGATGATGATCAGTTATGATGACTCGAATACCGCGATTACGGGCTTCACGAACACCATTGATACTGGAGATTCCGTTGTCGACTGTGATGATGAGATCGGGCTGAGTTGGTCCGAGTTCTGCCAGTAATGGCACACTCAGGCCATAACCGTGCTCAAACCGGTTTGGCACCAGATAACTGACACTGTCATGCCCCATGGCCCTGAGTGAGCGAATCGCAACCGCCGTTCCTGTCGCACCATCGGCGTCAAAATCACCGACGATCAGAATGTGATGTTTGTGGAATATCGCCTCAGCGAGCAAGGCAACGGCGGAATCGACACCGGACAGTGTATCGGGTGGATGAATATCTGACAGGCGGTATGCCGGAACCTGCCATCGGTAGACCTCTCGTCCCTGCAGGATACGCTTCAGGATCGGGTGAACATCACCGACAAAGGGGATAGAACTGTCAATCTCCCGCTGGCAAACCTTCACTTGCGCTGATGGCACGTGACGATCCCGTATCAGATATAGTTAACCGAGATGACTTCATATTCGCGCTGGCCACCTGGTGCATCGACCACAATTTCATCCCCCTCTTCCTTGCCGATCAGCGCACGTGAGATGGGTGAACTGACCGAGATCAGGCCCTTGGAAATATCGGCTTCGAGATCACCCACAATCTGATAGGTAACCGTCGTTTCATTGTCGATATCCTCAAGTTCGACGGTGGCACCGAAGACAATGCGCTGCCCCACATTGAGTGAAGAGATATCAATTACTTCTGATGAAGACAGCGTGCCTTCAAGTTCCTTGATACGCCCCTCGATGAAGCCCTGCTGTTCTCGTGCTGCATGGTACTCGGCATTCTCCTTGAGATCCCCGTGAGCCCGCGCCTCGGCGATGTCCTCGATCACCTTGGGCCGTTTGACTTTCTTCAAATGATCCAGTTCGGCACGCAGACGTTCTGCGCCCTTTTTGGTCATCGGTGGTCTTCTCATGTCCTTGTCTCCGGGTGCAGGCTTTTCAGTGAATAGACCGATAGATCCTGCTGGTTGTCGATGGCGTGTACAGTAGCCTCGGCACCTGAAATTGTCGTGTAGTAATTGACGTGCCGGTTCAGTGCTATTCGACGTATTGAATAGGAATCGGCAATGGCCTGGCGTCCTTCCGTGGTATTGATAATCAGGTTGATTTCATCGTTCTTGATCAGATCAACAATGTGTGGACGTCCTTCCATGACCTTGTTGATCATATCACAGGACAGCCCCTGTTCCGTGAGATAGGCCCAGGTTCCCCTTGTCGCCACGATCCTGAAGCCACGGCTGGCAAGATCGGCGCCGACCACGGCTGCGCGCGCCTTGTCAGCATCCCGTACCGAAATGAACACGGTACCTGCGCGCGGTATCACAACACCGGTAGCCAGTTTGGATTTGGCACTGGCTTCGCCAAAGGTCTTGCCAACACCCATGACTTCACCGGTTGAACGCATTTCCGGGCCCAGTATGGGATCAACGCCCGGGAACTTGGCGAATGGAAACACCGGATCCTTGACACAGTAATGGGTCGGTCTGGCCGCTTCCTCGGGCACGCCCTGCTCATCCAGACTGATGCCGGCCATGCACAGCGCAGCGATCTTCGCCAGCGGCATGCCGATGGCCTTGGAAACAAACGGCACGGTTCTGGAGGCTCGCGGATTGACCTCAAGCACATGGATGCGATCATCCTGGATGGCGAACTGGGTGTTCATGAGACCGACCACATTGAGCCCCAGTGCCATCTGCCTGACCTGCCTCACCAGTTCATTCTGGATTTCATCTGACAGGGAAAAGGCCGGAATTGAGCAGGCAGAGTCGCCGGAATGGACACCTGCCTGTTCGATATGCTCCATGATGCCGCCAATAAAGACACGTTCGCCGTCACAGATGGCATCAACATCGACCTCGATGGCATGATCCAGGAAACGGTCCAGCAGCACCGGTGATTCACGCGATACCTGAACTGCCGCATGCATATAACGCCTGAGATCCTTCTTGCCATAGACCACTTCCATGGCTCTGCCACCCAGCACGTAGGAGGGGCGCACAACCAGTGGATAGCCAATCTCGTCGGCCAGAGCAACGGCCTGATCCTCTGTCCTGGCTGTACGATTGGGCGGTTGCCTCAGGTCCAGATCATTGAGCAGCTTCTGGAACCGCTCACGGTCCTCGGCCAGATCAATGGCATCCGAACTGGTCCCGATAATCGGTACACCTTCGGCCTCGAGTTCCCGTGCAAGACTCAGCGGAGTCTGTCCGCCGTACTGGACAATCACGCCCTTGGGCTTCTCGAGCCGAATGATTTCGAGCACGTCTTCAAGCGTCAGCGGCTCGAAATATAGCCGGTCCGAGGTGTCGTAATCCGTCGAAACGGTTTCCGGATTGCAGTTGACCATGATGGTCTCGAACCCGGCATCCCTGAGCGCAAAGGCAGCATGAACACAGCAGTAGTCGAACTCAATGCCCTGTCCGATCCGGTTCGGCCCGCCACCAAGCACGATGATCTTGTCACGATCGGATACATGCGATTCACAGAACTGTTCATAGCAGGAGTACAGGTAAGCTGTCGAGGACTCGAATTCACCGGCACAGGTATCCACACGCTTGTACACCGGGTGAATTCCGAGGGTGTAACGCAGATGGCGTACCACAATCGGTTTGACCCTGACCAGCGTGGCCAGACGTGAATCCGAAAAACCCTGCTGCTTGTATCGATACAGGCTGTCCGCATCCAGACCCTGCAGGCCCCGCTCGGCAATGATGGTTTCGGTTTCGACGAGATGCCTGATCTGGGCCAGGAACCAGGGATCAATGGAGGATAGCTGGAATATCTGTTCCAGGCTGAAGCCGGCCCGGAAACTGTCTGCCACGTAACGCAACCGGTCAGCGCCAGGACTTTGCAGCTCGTGTCGCAGGATTTCCTCGGCATCCTCACTCGATTCGGTATCGATGATGGGCGTGAATCCATCAATTCCCGTTTCCATGCTGCGCAATGCCTTCTGCAGAGACTCCTGAAAGGTACGGCCAATCGACATCGCCTCGCCCACCGACTTCATCTGAGTCGTCAGTCTCGCATCGGTCTGAGGAAATTTCTCGAAAGCAAAACGTGGAATCTTGGTCACGACATAGTCAATCGAGGGTTCGAATGATGCCGGTGTGACACCGCCGGTGATCTCGTTCTGCAATTCATCAAGCGTGAAGCCCACGGCCAGCTTTGCAGCCACCTTGGCAATCGGGAATCCGGTTGCCTTAGAGGCCAGTGCAGATGAGCGTGATACGCGAGGGTTCATCTCGATCACGATCATTCGACCGGTTTCCGGATCGATGGCAAACTGAACATTGGATCCACCAGTGTCGACACCGATCTTGCGCAGCACGGCCAGTGATGCATTCCGCATCACCTGATATTCCTTGTCGGTCAGCGTCTGTGCCGGAGCCACGGTGATGGAGTCGCCGGTATGTACCCCCATCGGATCAACATTTTCGATCGAGCAGACAATAATGCAGTTGTCCCGGTGATCCCGCACCACTTCCATCTCGTATTCCTTCCAGCCCAGCATCGACTCCTCGAGCAACACTTCGGTGGTTGGCGACAGCTCCAGACCACGACTGACGATATCGACGAACTCTTCACGATTGTAGGCAATGCCGCCACCACTGCCACCGAGTGTGAACGACGGTCGTATGATGGTCGGATAACCGATTTCCTGCTGGATTTCGATTGCCTCGTCGATATTGTGTGCCACCTTGGCAAAGGGCACATCAAGGCCGATCTCGATCATGGCGTTCTTGAACAGCTCACGATCCTCGGCCATGTCGATGGCTTCCCGTCTGGCGCCGATCATCTCGACGCCGTGCTTCTCAAGCACACCCTTTGAGGCCAGATCAAGCGCACAGTTCAGCGCAGTCTGCCCTCCCATGGTAGGCAGGACGGCATCCGGTTTCTCGATCTCGATGATCTTTTCGATGGCTTGCCAGGTAATCGGTTCGATGTAGATGGCATCCGCCGTCTCCGGATCGGTCATGATGGTGGCCGGGTTCGAATTCACCAGGATGACGCGGAACCCCTCCTCCCTGAGAGCCTTGCAGGCCTGAACGCCTGAATAATCGAATTCACAGGCCTGTCCGATGACGATGGGGCCTGCGCCGATCAGGAGAATGCTGTTGATATCAGTTCGCTTGGGCATGGGCTTGTCAGTTCTCGTCCATCATGTTGATAAATTGATCGAACAGCCCCTGTATGTCATGGGGCCCTGGGCTCGCTTCGGGGTGGCCCTGGAATCCGAATGCCTGTCGGTCAGTCAGTGCAATGCCCTGTACCGAACCGTCAAACAGTGATTTGTGCGTGATACGAATATTCTCGGGCAGGCTGTCTGCATCAATGGCGAAGCCGTGGTTCTGGCTGGTAATCATCACCTGTCCGGTATCAAGATCCTGTACCGGGTGATTGGCACCATGGTGACCGAATTTCATCTTGTGAGTCCCGGCATCACAGGCCAGTGCCATAATCTGTGCACCCAGGCAGATACCAAACACAGGAATCGACGTCTGCAACAACTGACGAACAGTCTCGATGGCGTAATCACAGGCAGCCGGATCTCCCGGGCCGTTGGAGAGGAACAGGCCATCCGGTTTCAGCGCCAGAATGTCATTGGCCGACATATCCGGTGGCACCACCGTGATACGGCAGCCTCTGTCAGCCAGCAGCCTCAGAATATTGCGCTTGCAGCCGTAGTCACAGGCAACCACATGAAACCGCTCTGCCGACGAACGCCACTTGCCTTCGAGAAGCTCGTAGGTACCTTCGGTCCACTCGAATACATCACGGGTCCCGGCTTCAATCGCCAGATCCATACCTTCGAGTGAGGCACAGGATCTTGCCATTTCGATGGCTTCAGCTTCATTGATCGAGCCGGACATGATGCATCCACGAAGAGCGCCCTGGGTTCTCAGCTTGCGGGTCAGTTCGCGTGTGTCAATCCCGGCGATACCGGCGATACCGTGCCGTTCAAGATAGTCTGACAACGTTGATTCACTGCGCCAGTTGCTCGATTGCATGGCGTTGTCACGAATGATCAGCCCGGTTGCGAGGCTGGCACCACTTTCTTCATCGGTGTCGTTACATCCGGTATTGCCGATGTGCGGATAGGTCAGTGTGATCATCTGACGTGCATAGGACGGATCACTGAGTATTTCCTGGTAGCCGGTCATGGCGGTGTTGAAAACCACTTCGCCAGTGGCAACCGCATTGGACCCAAGTCCGATTCCAGTAAATACCGTGCCGTCTTCTAGTGCGAGTATTGCCTTGTTTTGAGGGTTCCTGGTCATTGCATTCGCTTGTGGTGAAAACTGCGGGCACACGAAAACGGGAGCCTGTCAGTGCTCCCGTGTTCACAAATTTGCTGGAAGGATATTTTACTCGACTCTGAACAGGTCGGCAAACAGATAATAACCGGATTCGCGATTAACCAGCCATAGTGCAGCCCTGATCGCACCTCGGGCAAAGACATCCCGATCGAGTGCACTGTGTTTCAGCGTCAGTCTTTCCTCCCCCATGTCGATACGTATGGAATGCTCACCGACCACATCACCTTCACGCCTGACTTCTATATCAACAGGCCCACAATGCCCAACCTGACCTGCACCAACCTGTTCGAGTGCCATCGATTCGATCATGGTTTGCACTCGATCCGTCTCTGTACCGGTTGCCTCCAGCCATGTCCTGACCAGCGAGACCGCAGTTCCCGAGGGTGCGTCACGTTTGGCCGTATGGTGCACATCGAGCAGTTCGACCGGCGTGTCAGCCGCGTTCCATTGTGCAATCTGCTGCAGTGCCGATTGAAGCAGCTGGATACCAACAGACATGTTGGATCCCCACAGAACAGGTATCGAGGCTGCGGCGCTGTGCAACGCCTGTTGCTGAGATGAATCCATGCCGGTGACGCCGCTGACAATTGGGATCCGGTGCTGACACAGAAACGGCAGCCATGGCTCAATGACGCCAGGCAGAGAAAAGTCGATCAGGACGGTTTGGATGTCGTCTGAAAGGCAGGACTCCAGATCAGTAGATTCAGGTGTTTCAGCCGAACCCAGCTGGCATGCAATCGTCACATCCAGAATGTCGTCTGCCAGGCGACTGATGGCCTGCCCCATGCGTCCCGAACCGCCAAGAATGATGAGCTGGATCATTCACAAGACCCTCTGTCCGTGTAGCAGCAGTGATTGTTACCGATTCCCGCTCGGCTGACCAGTGCAGCGGTGCTGAAGATGCTCAGCCCTCGAAGAAACGCTTGACCGAATCAACCCAGGAGGTGCTTTTCGGGTTGTGCTTGCTGCCGCCATCATCGAGGGTTGCGGCAAACTGATTGAGAAGGTCCTTCTGCTTGCCATTGAGCTTGACCGGGGTTTCAACCTTGACCCGGCACATCAGGTCGCCGGTTGCGCGTGACCGGATCGACTGCACACCCTTGCCACGCAATCTGAACATCTTGTTGGTCTGTGTTTCGGCCGGAATCTTCAGCATGACATGATTGTCCAGCGTTGGAACCTTGATTTCACCACCCAGTGCCGCCGTGACAAACGGGATGGGAATTTCACAGTACAGGTCGTCACCGTCACGTTCGAATATGGCATGTTTCCTGACCCGGATATCGACATAGAGATCACCGGAAGGGGTACCCCGGTCACCAGCTTCACCTTCACCGGCCAGGCGGATGCGATCACCATCATCAACACCGGCAGGAATCTTCACCGACAGTGTGCGACGTTCCTCGACCTTGCCACGACCGCTACAACGCCGACACGGGTTTTCGATGATTCGACCCTCGCCACGGCAATTGGGGCAGGTCTGCTGTACGGCAAATATCCCCTGCTGCATGCGTACCTGCCCGGAACCACCACAGGTGCCGCAGTTGTTCAGGTTTCCGTCTTCAGAGCCGCTGCCGGCACAGCCTTCACACTGCACCATGGTGGGAATGGTGATCTGCTTGTCGACGCCCTTGACGGCCTCTTCAAGATCAATCTCCATCATGTAACGCAGATCGGCGCCACGGCGTGCCTGGCGACCACGGCCTCCACCACCGAAGATATCACCGAAGATGTCACCGAAGATGTCACCGACATCACCGGAGAATCCGCCCTGGAAACCACCAGGCCCGCCAGATACACCCTGGTGCCCGAACTGGTCGTAGGCTGCCCGCTTCTGCTCATCGCTGAGCACCTCGTAAGCTTCCTTGGCTTCCTTGAATTTTTCCTGGGCCGATTCGTCATCCGGGTTTCGGTCTGGATGATATTTCATGGCCAAACGACGGACTGAACGCTTGATCTCTGCCTGATCTGCGCTCTTTTCGACATTAAGTACTTCGTAGTAAACGCGTTTGGACATGGTTGACTCGGTTCTCATCGTACTTCTGAATTCGCATGACTGAAAAACCCGGGTGAATCACCCGGGTTTTTCGGGCAATCATGCCAGCTTACTTGTCGTCTTCCTTCACTTCTTCGAATTCGGCATCAACGACATTGTCACCGTCTTCGGATACATCTTCGGCTGTCGGTGCTTCGGCCTGTCCCTGGGCCTTGGCAGCGGCTTTCTGCATCAGCACCTGAGATACCTGTGTCAGTGCTTCAACACTGGCCTCGATGGCTGCCTTGTCTTCGCCTTTCATGGCTTCTTCAACGGCGACGATGGCTTCCTCGATCGGCGCCTTTTCATCGGCACTCAGTTCATCACCGAGCTCGGTGATGCTGCTGCGTGTGGCATGAACCATACCATCTGCCGAGTTGCGGGCCGAGACCAGCTCCTGGAACTTGCGATCTTCATCCTTGTGCTGTTCAGCATCATTGACCATGCGCTCGATTTCTTCATCCGAGAGACCAGAGCCGGCCTTGATTTCAATCTTCTGTTCCTTGCCGGTTGCCTTGTCAGTGGCACGGACATGCATGATACCGTTGGCGTCGATGTCGAACTCGACCTCGATCTGCGGCATGCCACGTGGCGCCGAATCGATACCTGCCAGATCGAAGCGGGCCAGCGACTTGTTGGGCTGAGGCAATGTCGCGCTCACCCTGCAGCACGTGTACGGTTACCGCGGTCTGGTTGTCCTCAGCAGTAGAGAACACCTGTGATGCCTTGGTTGGAATCGTGGTGTTCTTCTCGATCAGCTTGGTCATCACACCACCCATGGTTTCAATACCGAGGGACAACGGTGTCACATCGAGCAGCAGGACGTCCTTGACGTCACCAGCCAGTACACCACCCTGAATGGCAGCGCCCATGGCCACGGCTTCATCCGGATTGACATCCTTGCGTGCTTCCTTGCCGAAAAATTCGGATACTGCTTCCTGAACCTTGGGCATGCGGGTTTGTCCACCCACCAGAATCACATCGTGGATGTCACCCACCTTGAGCCCGGCATCGGTGATGGCGGTTCTGCACGGGGTGATGGTACGCTTGACCAGATCCTCGACCAGCGCTTCCAGCTTGGCGCGTGTGACCTTGATATTGAGGTGCTTGGGCCCGGTCTGGTCAGCCGTGATATAGGGCAGATTGACTTCGGTCTGCTGTGCCGATGACAGTTCGATCTTGGCCCTCTCGGCACCTTCCTTCAGGCGCTGCAGTGCCAGCGGATCATTGCGCAGGTCGACACCCTGGTCCTTCTTGAACTCATCCACCAGGTAGTCGATCAGACGCAGATCGAAGTCTTCACCACCCAGGAAAGTATCACCATTGGTGGCCAGAACCTCGAACTGCATCTCGCCATCGACATCGGCAATCTCGATGATCGAGATGTCGAATGTGCCACCACCCAGATCATAGACAGCAATCTTGCGCTCACTGCCCTTCTTGTCCAGGCCGTATGCCAGTGCGGCAGCAGTTGGCTCGTTGATGATGCGCCTGACTTTCAGTCCTGCGATCTTGCCGGCGTCCTTGGTGGCCTGGCGCTGCGAATCGTTGAAATAGGCCGGCACCGTGATGACAGCTTCAGTGACTTCCTCACCAAGGTAATCCTCGGCAGTCTTCTTCATCTTCATCAGCACGCGTGCCGACACTTCAGGTGGCGCCATTTTCTTGCCATTGGCTTCTACCCAGGCGTCACCGTTGTCGGCTGCCACGATCTTATAGGGGACTATGTCCTTGTCCTTGGTCACGACGTCTTCGGAAAACTTGCGTCCGATCAGGCGTTTGACGGCGTAAAGTGTATTCTCCGGATTGGTGACTGCCTGGCGCTTGGCCGGCTGGCCGACCAGAACCTCTTCGTCCTTGGTAAAGGCCACAATAGAGGGTGTGGTGCGGTCACCTTCGCTGTTTTCGATGACTTTGGGGGTGTTGCCATCCATGACAGCAACACAGGAATTTGTGGTCCCCAAATCAATTCCTATGACTTTTGACATGATCGATTTCTCCGATACTCGTAATGTTTTATCTGCTACTGAAGTTGCGGTTCAGGCACCGGATTTCAAGGTGCACTGGCCACCACGACCATCGCGGGACGGATCAGACGTCCATTCAGACGGTAACCTTTCTGAAATACCTCGATGACTGTATTGGGCTCATGGTCAGCCGAGGGCAACATGCTGACAGCCTGGTGAAATTCCGGATCGAATGACTCGCCCGCGGGATCGACTGTCTCGACACCATTGTTCTTCAGAGCTGTAGCGAGCAGCTTGAGTGTCAGCTCGGTACCTTCCTGAACGTTTGCCGGTGTCGCCGCTTCAGCCTTGCTCGCCTCAAGTCCCTTTTCGAGGCTGTCATACACTTCCAGCAGCTCGGGCACCACACGTTCAAGCGCATACTTGCGCGCCGTCTCGACATCGCGCGCCGCGCGTTTGCGGATATTCATCATTTCCGCCTGAGTGCGCAGCAAATCCTCAGTCTTGTCGGCGAGTGAGGTTTCGGCTGTCGCCAGTGATGTTCTCAGGGCCTCAAGCTCATCAGACGGGATTTGTGTCATCTCACCCTGTTCCGTTTCGGTAGCCACCTGCTCGGCTGCATCCTCTTTCAGACTGTCCTTTTGCGGCTCTCCGGCCTGTTGTTGTTTTGTCATCAGACTGCGTTTCCTGTTACTGTCTGCCTGCCCGATGACTGCGAATTCAACGCATGTCTCATCAGACCGCTCGACGGTACTGGTTCATATTCGTTATCCACTGCTAAAATGTGGACTTGATTCTGTGATTCAAGGCTTGAGGAACACCTGATTCATGCTGACCGAACTGACCATCAAGAACTTTGCCATCATCGATTTCCTGTCGGTGGATTTCGAATCCGGCCTGACAGTGTTCACAGGAGAAACCGGTGCGGGCAAATCCATCATCTTCGATGCACTGGAACTGGCCATGGGCGGACGATCTGACAGCAGTCTGGTCAGACAGGGTGAACGTCAGGCGGAAGTCACGGCCGTATTCGATGCTGCTGATGACGCAGGACTCAGCCGACAACTGGATGAGATGGGGATTGAATCGTCTGACCGCATCTATCTGAGACGAGTCGTCAACCAGGATGGTCGCAGCAAGGCCTATCTTGATGGCACACCGATCGCGGTCACACAGCTGAAAACACTACGACCTCATCTGGTGGAAATTCATGGCCAGAATCAGCACCAGGCCATGACGCAGTCCGATGAGCAACTGTCCCTGCTGGATCGCATGACCGGCGAGGCCGACCTGTTATCACGGATCGCAGCGTGTGTCGCTGAACACAATCGGCTCAGCGAGGAACTGGACACCGTACAGCAGAACCGCTCAATGTCACCGGCCGAACTCGAACTGATCAATCTTCAGATCAACGAACTGGAGACCGTGGCCGTTCCAGCCGAAGAAGTCGCCTCCCTGCACCAGCGTCAGCAACGCCTCTCACATGCCGACGACCTGCAGCAATCCGCTACTGCGGCTTCACGGTCGATCGAAGCCGATGATGGCGCCGTCAATCGTCTGGATGCTGCCCGGCAGTCGCTGCAGGCGGTGCTCGAACATGATGCCGAACTGTCTGAAGCGCACGAGCTGATCGAGACTGCCATCATCCAGATTCAGGAAGCCTCATCGTCTCTGGCACGATACAGCCAGAGTATCGAAGTTAATCCGGAACAACTTGCCCGCATCGAGAGTCAGCTGGTCTCGCTTCATGCGCTGGCCAAGAAGCACCTGTGCGAACCGGAAGAGCTGATCAACAAGCTGGCCAGCCTGAAGAACCGACTGGCGTCAGCACGTGATTCGGATTCTGTCGAAAAGGCGTTGAGCGATTCGATCATGCGTAACAGGGAGCAGTTCGGAAAATCGTCACTGACGCTATCACGTGCACGTCAAAAGGCAGCCAGGCGCCTGTCGGCAACAGTCACCGAGATTCTGGGTCAGCTGGGCATGGCGCAGGCCGAATTCCGCATTCGTGTGGAACATGACCCTGACGGGAACATACACCCACGCGGTCTGGATCGTGTGCAGTTTCTGGTTCGTACCAATGCCGGTTCTGCCATGGACAGCCTGGCCAAGATCGCATCCGGTGGCGAGTTGTCACGGATTGCACTGGCGATCAAGGTTGCGCTGGGTGCTGACAATGATGGCAATCAGAGCGGAGCCGGACTGATGATCTTTGATGAGGTCGATACCGGCACAGGCGGCGCCATCGCACAGATCATCGGTGAAAAACTTCGCACGGTCGCTGCTGACAGGCAGGTGTTCTGCATCACCCACCTGGCCCAGGTGGCAGCCTGTGGCCATCAGCATGTACGAATCAGCAAGCTGTTGAAAGACAATGTCACCCTGACCCTGGCGCAGCCGCTGGATCAGGCCAGTCGCGTGCAGGAGCTGGCGCGCATGATCGGTGGCAAGACCATCACCGAACAGACCACCGCCCACGCCAATGAGTTGCTGGCCGCCGTGCAGCAGTAAAAGCGATCAGGATTTCTTGCGAACGTACAGAACCAGTGAATGGTCTTCGAGTGTGTAACCGTGCTGGTCGACAATTTCCTTCTGTAACCGTTCGATTTCGTCGCTGTAGAATTCAATCACCTGACCCGATTCGATGTCGACCATGTGATCATGGTGAGTGCCCCGTTCCAGTTCATAAACCGACTGCCCACCCTCGAAATTGTGTTTGATGACAAGGCCTGCCGCCTCGAACTGGGTCAGCACCCGGTAGACAGTGGCCAGTCCGATGTCGACACCACTGTCAGTCAGGGTACGGTAGATTTCCTCTGCCGTGAGGTGGCGCTCTACGCCCGATTCCAGAATATCGAGGATCTTGATCCGTGGCAGTGTTACCTTCAGACCGGCTTCTTTCAGTTCCTTGTTTTGCACGATATTAACAATGCCATGATGGAATTCTAATGGGTTATTATTGTATCATCGCCAACCTGATCATGCCTATCCCGGCATTCACTTGGGACTGGGTCATACAAATTTATCGAACATCACTGGTTGTTTGTGGTCTGACAACCGTAACAGCCAGAGGCAGAGACATTCGGAAATGAAGCGTTTATCACTAATTGCGTCACTCATCGTGGCAGTCGTGGTCTTGTCTGGCTGCAATCTGGTCTACAAGGTCGATATTCAGCAGGGAAATGTGCTGACTCAGAACATGGTCGATGAGCTGAGGCCCGGCATGTCCAAGCGTCAGGTCTCCATCGTGCTGGGAACGCCGGCCATCGAGAGCCCCTTTCACGTCAACACCTGGGAATATGTCAACACCTATTACCGACGTGGCGAGCGTATCCAGCGCAAGGTACTGACCCTCAACTTCGAGGACAACCGACTGATCAGGATCGAAGGCGATTACGCACCGGGTAATACCGAGGAAGAGGAAGCTGTCGCCAACAATCAGTAAGTCCGACTCGATCAGACTTCAATCCCGATTCTTCTGTGCCGCCTTTTCAGCCGCCTTGCGGCGCCTGACTTCCTTCGGGTCACTGATCAGCATGCGGTAGATTTCCACACGATCCATCGGTTTCAGCGTCGCTTGCAGTGTCGTCTTTCTGCTGAAAATCCCGACATTGTCGTTACTGATTTCAAGATCGATGAATTCTGACCGGATGCCGGAGGCCTCTATCGCGTCTGCAACAGTCATGCCCACCTGATAGGACACTTCGACCAGCCACTGTGCATGCGGCAAGGCATAGACCACTTCCACCCGTGATTCGTTGTCAGATTGCTGTCTTTCTCTGTCCATACAAGGCATCAGCACGGTTGCAGAAATCCCTCACCAGTCGCTTGCTGACCGCTGTGAACCCATTGCGGAAGGCAATGCCCAGCAACTGACTGGAAAACTCGAAGCCCAGATTGAGACTGATCCGGCAACCCATGTCACCCAGCGGTGAAAACTGCCAGACACCGTCTAGACTGCTGAATGGCCCATCCTCAAGCGTCATCACCACTCTCCCTGGACGATCCAGAATGTTACGGGTCGAAAAGGATTGTTCGATCACACCGAAACGAATCATCATCTGAGCACTCATGCACTCGATTCCCTGATCGTTATCGGTTTCCAGCACATGAGCCTGACTGCACCAGTTGAGAAACTGTGGATAGGATTCAATATCGTTGACCAGATCAAATAACTGGTCACAGGAATACGGCACTATGGCGGAGGTTCTGACTTCATGCATGCAACCATTTTACCTGTCTGTGCCACGCCTTGAAATAGCGCCGTTCAATCAAGTCTGTTCAGAGGCCTGTTCGCGTGGCTTGTGCTGTCACCAGTGCTGTGCGACAGTGAACTGATCCAGGCACATCGGATACCCCAATGCACACCAACTGGCTCGAGGACTTTCTGTCCGTGGCAGAGAGCGGCAGCATGAGCAAGGCTGCCGAACAACGGCACGTTTCGGTCTCGACAATTTCACGCAATCTGAAGCGGCTTGAATCGTGGTTTGATGTCGAATTGATCAATCAGGATGCAAATCAGGATCGCCTGACCTCTGCCGGATTGTCACTCAGGGATGCTGCGCAGCGCTGGATCAATGATCTGCAACGTACCAGTGACCGCATTTCCGGGAAACGGCGACAGCATTCGTTCCGGATCGCAGCACCACCCATGCTGGCCTGGTCATTTTTTCCCAAATGGTGGTCACTTGCCAAGCAGCAATACGAGGATGCCAATTGTGTACTTTTGACCGGCAATGGACCACACAACAGGAGATCACTGGAATCGGGAATTGTCGACATGCTGTTCACCTATTCGCACCCCTCTGAAGACCTGATCTACGACCAGCAGAAATTCGAACAGCAGATCGTCGGGCAGGACGTCCTGTTGCCCTGCTGCGCACCGGATTCAGAACAGATGCCCCTGCATGCACTACCCGGTTCTGTCGATTCACCGCTGCCGTGGCTGGCCAATTCATTCAACACCTACCTGGGCAGGATCGTTTCGAACATCATCAATAACCGTGATGACGCCGTTTATCTCGACATGCATATCGAATCAGAAATGGTTGATATACTGGGACGCTGTGCCATCGAAGGCCACGGCGTTGCCTGGATACCGCGCAGTGCTGCCAAGCAGGACCTGCGATCGGGTCGACTGGTACTGGCCGGTTCGTCAGAATGGTTCATTCCTCTCGAGATCTATATCTTTTTCACCAAATCACGTCAGCAACAGGACATGCGACAGATGATCAATCATACCGTGTCGTTTTCAAGGTTGATGAACGCCTAAACAGGACAGTGACTGCTGATTTGCAACGAAATGATCCGATATTCGCAATTTCCATTGCGTATTTTGCAAACAATTGTATACAATTTTCTGGTTTCATGGAGTGGTATAACAGGCATTGGAGCGTTGGTGCCCATCATGTCACTGCAGCTTAAATCTGATCTGATACAGGCACAGGAAGTTTTCTGTGCAACTTGCAGTGGCCAACCACAACCAGCGCCCGATCAATCGTCCGGTCATTACCGGACTGTGACTGCCCAGTTTTACTCGAACGGTACAGCTCACCACCGATATGACTGTGCAGTTCAACCGGGGTTGCCGGCTGTTTCCGGCAATATCTGTCTGCTGTGTTCTTCTCCCTCAGAAGTTCCCCTCCCAACAGGAAGCAGTTTCTTAGATCAACTCCAGTGATATGCTGATCGCTCTGATATCACTGTGAGTTGCCCACGTTTTTTATCATCGTCATGAGTCTTTCATTTGCCTTGTGAGGGGCCTGCCGATAAGCTCTGATCAATGGAGCTCAAGTGGATCGAAGATTTCCTCACACTGGCGAACTGCAACAGCATGCGCCAGGCAGCGGCTGCCCGAAACATATCACAGTCCACTCTGAGCCGACGTCTGACCAGCATGGAACAGCGCATGGGCTGCACCCTGGTCGATCGGCAACACAGTCCAATGAAACTGACACCGGCCGGACTCGATTTTCTCGAATTTGCCAAGCGCTGGCACCGTGAACTCATACAGCACCGTTTACAGACCCGACGAGGTCTGACACCCCGGAAGCGTGAGGATATCGGTCTGGCATTCGCTGGCCCTGTCGCTGATCCCCAGAATCTGGGCCGGCACTGATGATTCTGGAGCATATCAGCTGTACCATCTATTCCGGCAATGTAGCAGACTCGGTAGAAGACCTGGAATCCGGTCAGGTCGATCTCATGCTCGGCTACTACCATTACTCGGAACCGGAAATCACCAACATCGGTTTTGCCAGTCATCGTCTGGGCCAGAGTCTGCTGGTGCCTGTGGTTAAAACCGACTCACTGATCCATCGGCAGCTCGAGAAGGACCTCACCGCGTCGATACCGGTAATCGCCTCAACACCCAATGTCTACAATCGCCGCATCCTCGAGTTCATGCGGCGAGAGGTCTGGCAGCAAAAACCCGAATTCGATATCAGCCTGCAATGCGATAATGTCGGTGTCATCAAGTCACTGACGTTGCAGGGTGTCGGCGTCGCCTGGCTGCCCAGTCTGATCATCGAGCAGGAGCTGGCAAGCGGTATGCTCTGTGTGGTTGCTGATGATCAATGGATCATTGAGACCGATATCGTCCTGTATCACCAGACGAGTGCCGCAAATGCCGCTGTCCACAAGGTGATCACGGCACTGAAGCAGCTCGACCTGTCACCACCCGCATCGTTCAGCGTCAGCTGATGTGTTCATGATCGCCGCACAGATGACCTGCCCGTTCCGAGCATGGTATTGATCGGCTTCATGCGGCATACTTGCGTCCGGTTCAATTGATCGCCATATCAGAATCTCAGGCTTCGCTGGAAGCATTCGAGACGCTGTCGCACTGGATCAGATTTTGGCTGGTAAAAAGAAAAAGAAATCAAAGACTCCCTCCTCCACCATCGCCCTGAACAAGCGCGCACGGTTCGAGTATCACCTGGAAGAGCGATTCGAAGCCGGGCTGGTTCTGCTCGGATGGGAAGTCAAGTCACTCAGACAGGGGCGGATCAGTTTCAATGAGAGCTACATCACGCTCAAGGACGGTGAAGCCTGGCTGTTCGGTGCCCACATCAGCCCGCTCAATACAGCATCGACTCACGTCAATACCGATCCGGTACGCACCCGAAAACTACTGATGCACCGAAAGGAACTCAGTCACCTTATCGGACGAGTCGAACAGAAGGGTTACACACTGGTGCCGGTCGCCCTCTACTGGAAACACGGCAAGGTGAAGCTGGAGGTGGCGCTGGCCAAGGGCAAGATGAGCCACGACAAGCGCAAGACCGAGAAAGAGCGTGACTGGAACCGTGAGAAACAGCGCATTCTGAAGAGCTGATGCATCGCTGTACATGAATCAATCTGCAAAACTGAGCAGAAAAACCTTGATTTACAGCAAATTATCACTATCTTTTAGATTGTCTGATCGAACAGTTTGACACAGGCATCCGATCAGACACTGTACCGATTACCGGGGGCGTTCTGGCTTCGACGTGGGTCACAAAACTTCCAGGTGCATGCCGAGGAGATAACGAACCTCGTTAAACCCGTTATAAACTTATAGTTGCCAACGATGACAACTACGCTTTAGCTGCCTAAAAAACAGTCTTAAAGCCGCCCACCTGATGTGCTTGTGCGTCAGCCATGGGCGTCATTCACACAAGCTCGCGGCAATATTTGCCTCGGGTATTGGCGCTAAAACCCTTAGGGGCTAGCAATACAGGATCCTGAACGTCGGAGCCTGTTGCGTGAAACCAAAAGACGTAATCTAAGCATGTAGAGCCTGAAGCGGAGGGCTTGCGGACGCGGGTTCGACTCCCGCCGCCTCCACCACACTCAAGATCAAAGCCGTCTCAGGACGGCTTTTTTGTGTCGGTCTGGTCGTGCTCGCCAGTCTGGCCGCTTTGCTCTGAACCAATTTGTCCGGAAACCGGGATCATGTGTACATCCCGCTGCGGGAACGGAATGGTGATGCCCTCGCGCTCGAACGCCTCCCACATACTGAGATAGATGTCGCCCCGCACCGGTGCGATGCCCTTGGTGACATCAGACAGCCAGAAGTAGAGTATGAAATCGATGGAGCTGTCACCAAAGCCTGTCACGAAACAGCCCGGCGGGGTCGATTGTGAACCGCGCTCGTGCTGACCGGCAATCTCCAGCACAATCTCGCGCACACGTCGCAGGTTCGTCCCATAGGCGACGCCGAATGGAATATCGATTCGTGCCTGCTGATCACTGTAGGTCCAGTTCACCACACGGTTGTTGATGAACTCCTCGTTGGGCACCATGAATTCCTTGCTGTCCAGCCCCTCCAGTAAAATGTGCCGGGCACCAATCTTCCTCACAAAACCGAGCGTGCCGTCAGTCAGTTCAAGCAGATCGCCCTCGTTGATGGCGTTCTCCGATGACAGGATGATGCCGCTGATGAAGTTCGATGCAATCTTCTGCAGGCCGAAACCGAGACCGATGCCGATGGTGCCCGAAAAGATGGCCAGTGCGGTCAGATCGATGCCCAGATTCGACAGGATGATCATGAACAGGACGAAATACAGCACGCCCTGGACCAAGCGGATCAACAGCAGCCGGCTGGATGACCGAAACACGTTCCTGCGCACCAGCACCGATTCGATCTGGCGGAGCAGCAGGCGAATGGCCCAGAACGCGACGATGATGATCAGCAGCGACTGGGAGATCCGGTACAGCGAGAGTTCGTAGCGTCCCAGCGTGAAGTTGAACCACTCATCCTGAAGTTCGGACTGTAGTGCTTCAGGCAACAGGTAGCTCAGGACAACCAGCGCTGCCAGAACGATCAGGATGACGGTTTTTGTCTTCACCGGAACAGATTCTCCCTGGTCAGGCGCGGGACGCTGCCTGGCCCGCTGCAATGGATTGCCGAGCCACCAGACGCCCGCATGGAACAAGCAGCGTCAGCTGAGTAACCGTGTATCGAGTCAGCTTTTTGGATGCATGACGGATTCATGAGGCTGATGGTGTCTTCTTGCGCATTCGAATGTTGAGCATCTCCACACAAACTGAGAACAGCATGGCGAAGTAGATATAACCCTTCGGCACTTCCTGATCGAATCCCTCGACCACCAGTACCAGACCCAGCATGATCCAGGAAGGAAAGTGCCAGCATTTTCATGGTCGGATTTCGTTCGATGAAATCACAGATTGCCCGGGCAGTCAGCAACATCACGATCACCGAGATGATGATGGCGATGGCCATCACCATGATGTGTTCAGCCAGACCAATTGCCGTAATCACCGAGTCCAGCGAAAACACCAGATCCAGAATGGCAATCCTGAATGACCACAGATTTGAGGGTTGTGGCTGTGTGCGCCTTGTCTGCCGACGGTGTGGGCTCGAACGATTTGTGTATCTCCAGGGTAGCCTTGGTGAGCAGAAACAAGCCTCCCAGAATCAATACCAGGTCCCTGCCGGAGAATTCGTGCCCGCCAATGCTGAACAGCGTTGCCGTCAGGCCCATAATCCAGGCAATCGAAAACAGCAGCAGCAATCGGCTGAGCATCGCCATGGCAATGCCGATGCGCCGAGCCCGCTCACGTTGCTCCTCCGGCAGTGAATTGGCAAGGATCGAGATAAACACGATATTGTCTATGCCGAGCACCACTTCCAGCGCAGTGAGAGTGCCCAGAGCAACCCAGGCTTCAGGGCTGTAGATCCATTCAAACATGTGGCGTCACAATTCAGGCCTTGTACGACCCTGTCAGCAGTGATTGGGCCAATTATTGCCCACATCCCGTACAAAATCACGCCATTGAAGGAACGATTTCAATGATTGCGGCGAATGCGTTAGGATTGATCGACAGTCAGCTCTGGAGTGTGCCGGATGAATCAGATTCAATGCGATGTGAATGGATTGAGCCACGTCGGTCAGAAACGCAAGCGCAATGAGGATTCATTTCTCGTCGCACGCCTGCACAAGGCCATCGAGGTGGTCGCATCCAATCTGCCCAAGGACGAGCATGCACCCACCCTGGGTGAAAGCGAGGGTGATCTGCTGATCATAGCCGATGGCATGGGCGGACACATCAGCGGCGATGTGGCCAGCCAGCTGGCGGTGAAGACCATCAATCATTACCTGCACCGCACCATGACCTGGTTCTATTCCAGCCAGGCCGAGGCCGGACAGATCGAGGACGTGCTGGTCGATGCCGTGCGGCAATGTCAGGAGGTGATGGAAGAGCAGCTCGAGAAAAGCCAGGACACCTCTGGCATGGGCACCACGATTACCCTGGCCTACATCAACTGGCCCGATCTCTACGTGGTGCATGTGGGTGACAGCCGCTGTTACCTGAAACGAGGGGATGAATTCAATCAGATCACCCGTGATGACACCTTTGGACAGGAAATGATTGACCGTGGCGTGATGGACGAGGAAGACCTCGAACGCAGCCCGATGTCGCATGTCCTGTCACAGGCCATCGTTGCCAAGGAAGACGCCGAGATCACGCCCCGAACCTATCGCGCCACACTGAGCCCCGGTGATTCACTCATTCTGTGCTCGGACGGGCTGTCGGGCCAGGTTGAGGATGATCGCATGGATGAGATTGTCCAGCGGGCCGAATCGGCCGAGCAGGCATGCCAGAATCTGGTCGAGGCAGCCAATGAGGCCGGTGGCGACGACAACATCACGGTCATTGTGTCGCATTACATGGAAGCCTGATACAGCCAGGGAGTCACGCTGACAGCGCACGCGGATCGCAGGGCCGGCTCAGGGCTCTTTTCTGGCCAGATAGGTCTGCGACGGGTCTACCAGCACACGGTTAGCCATGCCCTCCCTCCCCAGCAGCATGAGGTAACTCATGTCGGAACGGTCGGTCAGTGTGATTTCAATCGGCCATTGCTGTTGCCCAAGAACGATCGGCGTGACGATGACGTAACGCTGCTGTGATTCACCATTGGATGACTTGACCCGCCGAATGTCCTTGACGCGTGAGCGACACTTGATCACATGCGATACATTGTGAATGTCGGGATGGATCTCGAACTCGACCCAGGGTTTGCCGCGCACAATGATGCTGTTGAGGTGATCCACGTGCAGCGAGGAAGTCTGAGCGCCCGTGTCGATACGCACCTGCAGATTGTCAATGTCCAATTCAGGCAGATCACAGATTTCGAGGCTGCCTATGATGAGTTTGTCCTGATCAAGCGTCATTGTCTGTTGTCTGTCCTTATTTCAATGGTTCATCCAGCAGTGCTTCCATTCGATCGATGTGTTCGGCAACCTCTTCGTCCGATTCGGAAAAGTAGGCAATGTGAAACAGGGCATCACCTTCGTGCACCAGGGGAATATTCTGTTTACCGATGATAATACCGCTGCGCTTCGCCGCCACGCTGTCGATTCGTTTACCATTTGGGCTGAAAATCGTGGCGAGGACGTCATTCGATTCAACAACGTCGCCCAGCTGGCGCTGTGAATGCACGATACCGCTGCTGCTGGAACGGACCCAACTGCTCTTGTCGGCGATGAACGGCAAGACTGACTTCTTGCGCATTGGCCGTTTCACCATACCCAGATGACTCAGCACGTTCATGATCCCACGCACGCCCATACGGATGCACAATTCATCAAACCGCAGCGCCTGGCCGGCCTCGTACAGCAACATCTTGACGTTGTTTCTGGATGCCGCCTCACGCAGGGAACCGTCGCGAAGATTGGCGTTCAGCAACACGGGCACACCGAAAGTCTCAGCGAGAACGCAGGTGTCGTGATCATCCAGTTGCGCCCTGACCTGCGGCAGATTCGATCGGTGCATGGCTCCGGTATGAAGATCGATGCCGATATCACACTGAGAGACGATTTCAGTAAAGAACCGATTGGCCACGCGACCAGCCAGTGAGCCCTTCTCAGAACCCGGGAACATCCGATTCAGATCACGGCGGTCTGGCATGTAGCGATCCTGGTTCAGCACCCCGTACATGTTGACGATCGGAATCAGGATCAGTGTACCAAGACGCAGCTTCAGAGATTTCATTCGAATCAGTCGTCTCACGATTTCAATCCCGTTGAGTTCATCGCCATGGATGGCGGCGCACACGAACACGGTTGGGCCGTCTTGGCGAGACCGGATCACCGTGACGGGGATATCAACGGGCAGATCCGTGTACAGACTCGCCACCGGTAGTCGCAGATCCTGGCGCATACCCCGTATGATCGACTGTCCGTTGATGATCAACTCACGCACGTCTCACCCCTTGCCGCGAGTGCGTGTGCTGTTCGGTTTGGCCTTTTTTTCAATGAATTCGAATATCATGCCTGCGACGTCTTTTTCTGTCGCCGCCTCAATGCCTTCAAGACCGGGTGATGAGTTGACTTCCATGACCACCGGTCCGTTGTTGGATTGCAGGATATCAACACCGCAGACATTCAAGCCCATGACCCGGGCTGCACTCACCGCTGTCTCCCGTTCCTCGCGTGAAAGCTTGATCAGTTGTGCCGTGCCGCCGCGGTGCAGATTGGATCGGAATTCGCCTTCGGCGCCCTGTCGTTTCATGGCCGCGACCACACGATTGCCGATGACAAAACATCGAATATCGGCACCGCCCGCTTCCTTGATGAATTCCTGTACCAGGATATTGGCATTCAGCCCCATGAATGCCTCGATGATGCTCTCGGCCGCCTTGTTGGTGTCGGCCAGCACCACGCCGATACCCTGGGTACCTTCAAGCAGTTTGATCACCAATGGCGCGCCGCCAACATTCCGGATGATGTCCTTGATCTTGTCGGCTCGACTGGCAAACCCCGTACGCGGCAGGCCGACACCCTTGCGTGACAACAACTGAAGTGACCGCAGCTTGTCCCGGGCCCGACTGATCGCCACCGATTCGTTGACGCAGAATGTGCCCATCATTTCGAACTGCCGAACCACGGCCGTGCCATAAAACGTGATGGAGGCACCAATACGCGGGATTACCGCATCGTATTGCGGCAGTTCTTCACCCTTGTATCGCACGGCGGGACGGCTTTTGGTGATGTCCATGTAGCACTGCAGCGTGTCGATCACGTCCACATCGTGGCCTCGGGCAATGCCTGCCTCCTTGAGGCGTCGTGTTGAATAGATATTCCTTGAACGGCTCAGAATGGCTATTTTCATGATTCAATCCACCTGTTGATGTGACGCATCGGCTTTCCTCGGCGATGTCCTGTGAATTTTGTTGATGATCAAGTGACTGTGCAACGACATTATGCGTCACATCATGAGTACTTGACCAGTCCATTGAGCGTGACACTTTCTCAGTGATCGTCTGCCAGGTCCACTACCGAGTTTGTTTTGTAAATGCATGTCAGATTCATTCAATTCCTATTGAAACCTTGCGAAGACACCAGGGCGAGAATGATCTTCATGTCACTGATTTATATGATTTTTATAAACATACCAATGCAGGTTTCAACGAATAAGAGATTGTAATACTACTGATAAAAAACTTTCGTTTTACTTTTGTCGGTTTTCTAACAAAATGAACTGGCGAGTCACCTGAACAAGAGGACGTGACAATGAACACAAATCGCTATCCGGACGACATCAACGACTACGACGAATTTGATTCGATCGATGACGTCAGGGCAGACGCGGACATGGAAGACATCGACGACATGGACGAGGGCGATGAAACCGAATCGATGCTTGATAAATACGGCTATCGACATGACTGGCGCTACGAGGACGAAACCCTGTTTTTTGTACCGAATCGCTCGTTAAGAAATGCCCGCTCGAGGATTGATTACATCAAGGAGCTGAAGCAGCTCAAGCGGGATATACAGGATTACGACGAATTTTCACCACTGAGTTTTTGAAGTTTATCGGCCGTTCACTGGTTCTATGCCAATCGCACGGGAGGGCTGGGGCGAATTCTATTACCTGCCAGTGAGCGGCCACTTGTATTGCTATTCAGTTGGCTTGTCGTGTTGTCTCAATGCATCGCACAACCCGTTCAACGCATGCGCGTAACGATGGGATTTGCGAAACACGCCATAGATCCATCGGCTGAATAGCGGTGCGCCATCAACCACGTGAAATCCATCAGGATTCGCGTCATCGAGTAGTGTCAGCGGCAAATAGGCAGACCCGCCACGACTGCGAAGTAGTGCAATAGCGATAGACGACAGGTTCGTGGACGTATTGGCTGTCTGTTTGATCTTGGCAAGATGAAACCGCATGAACGAATCACCCCAATCGACCACCACGTAGTCAGACTCCAGGGCTCCTGGAAAAGTCTGTCCTGGTACGCTGGACAATAGACCCAATTTGAATTGACGGATTTTGCGAGAAGTGAAATCCTCGTTTGGGTTGGGCTCTAGCGTGATAGCCAAATCGATGGTGTCCTCAAAAATCTGACGCCCCAGCTCGACTGGGGAAAGCGAAAGTGCATTGATCGAATTTTCGCTGAGTAGTGTTGACTGACAAAACCAATCCTGAATTGAGTACCGCCACAACCCCGCAGTTGAAGCCACTGTAATCAGCGGGACATCCACGACAAGTGCGGCCGTCTGCCTTGCCATTGCCCAATCACTGGTGATCGTCTCTGCATAGGGCAGCAGACGATGGCCTGCCTCGCTGAGCATCAGGTTTCTGTGTTTCCTGACAAAAAGCGCAGTGTCGAGTGACTCCTCGAGCAGCTTGATTCGTTGACTTACAGCAGCCTGAGTGATGTACAAATTTTCTGCTGTCTTACTAAAATTTCGTGTGGCAACCAGATCAACAAAAGTGGTCAGTAACTTGATATCCATCTATTCGGGCCCTGATTCATCAACGCAAGGATCGCATTTCACACAGTTGGATCGGTGCTCAAAGCTAAATCTAAATATCCATTCTATTGAACTACGATATTGAGTGCATTGTACCCCTAACAAATGGATTGTTCTGTACAAATAGATCGCACATGAGAGATGATGACAATGCACTCAACAAACCTGATATTTAATTGAACTGTCTGCCCTAATATCCTGAGAAAAATGAAGTTCACTATGAGTACAATCGACGAAAAACATTGGTTAACTATCCGGACCCTCCTGCAGAACAATGAACTGGCGAAACTCGAAACGCATATCGGGGCTTTATCACCAGAAGACTTGATACGGTCTGTATTTCGTCTGTCTGACGACGAACAAAAGACATTACTGACTGTGCTTTCGCCCAGCAGTGCTGCCGATTTGATCGACGAATTGCCAGAATCGCAGGTGGTCGAGATTCTGGACGATATGCCAGCTGAAGATGCGGCGCAAATTGTGGAGTCGGTCGCGAGTGATGTACAGGCCGATATTCTCGGATCAATGGATCGTGACGATGCTCAGGCCATTCTCGAGGAGATGGAAGACAGCCAGGCAAGCGTGGCGACGCAACTGATGACATACGACGAGGACAGTGCGGGCGGCCTGATGCAGACCGAACTGACTGTTTTCAACATTAGAGACACCATTAAAACGGTACTCGATGCACTTCGCACTCGTGAGTCTGAATACGCTTCGCACTACGTGCCCTACCTTTATGTCACCGATCGGGGTCGACTGGCGGGCGTTGTCCGATTGCGTGAAATTGTTTTTCGCGATCCACAAACCCGCTTGGGTGATGTCATGACTGACGCCCTGTCATTCAGCCCAGATGAGTCAATGGATGCGATGCAGGATGTGTTTGATGAGCACGCGCTCAGTGCCATCCCTGTACTTAACGATACGGGTAAGCTGTTGGGAATTGTTCGCCGCGAGACCGTGACCGAGCACGCATCACAAATATCGGAAGAAACTCACCTGAAGCAATCAGGCATTGTTGCGGGCGACGAATTCAGAAGCATGAACGTGCTGACGCGATCACGAAGGCGACTTTCATGGTTGTCAGTGAACATTGTGCTCAATCTGATTGCTGCGAGTGTGATTGCACTGTACCAGGACACCAT
Organism: Lysobacterales bacterium; assembly: GCA_965212525.1. GTDB lineage: Bacteria > Pseudomonadota > Gammaproteobacteria > Xanthomonadales > SZUA-38 > SZUA-38. The sequence goes on along the minus strand of CBDBVC010000049.1, from coordinate 37,713 downwards.
CACGGCCGTGATTGCACTGGCAGTGTTCCTGCCCATCGTTTCAGACATGAGTGGGTGCTCTGGCAATCAGGCCGTCGCGGTGAGTCTGCGAGAACTGTCCCTTGGAATCATCAATCCCAAAGACGTCTTGCGCGTCTGGGGTAAGGAATTGAGCGTTGGCCTTGTCAATGGCGTGGTTCTCGGCGGACTCATCGCCATGGCAGCCTACCTCTGGAACGGCAATGGCTGGCTGGGTGCCGTCGTGGGCGCTGCGCTTGCCCTAAACACAATGATTGCCGTCTCGATTGGCGGTCTGGTGCCCTTGATCTTGCGACGGATGCGCGTGGACCCTGCCCTGGCATCAGGGCCAATTCTGACGACCATCACGGACATGTGTGGTTTTGCACTCGTTCTTGGATTTGCAACGCTGGCACTGCCGCTTCTGACCTAATAAACAATAATTCATCTTACAGTGCGTCGTATCATCTCAGTGAGTGAACGTTACACCAGTTCACTCTCTCTTTTCGACACGATAAATCAGATCAACCGACTGACGCTGCCCGTACTCTGATTCAAGGCTGAGTCGTTTGTTGATCTGATAATTCAGGAGCAATATGCCAGCCCGATTGAAGATACCAAAGGCGTAGCCAACATACAGGTTTTCGCCGATGTATTTGCCGGCTTCTAGTGCGCTGCCCTCCCCTGTGCGTCCATTGCGCAATGTGAGCACGTCCACGCCCAGTTCGCTTTGCAGCTGAGCCAGCAGACCGGCTGAATTTCTAAGACCCAAGAGCAATACCGCATCGGACAAATCATCCTTCTCACTGGATTCAATCGTGCTGGCACGACGTCCTGTCACCAGTATGGACAAGGCATCCAGATCGGACATCACGGGTTCGGATGTCAGACGTGTGCTGAGTCGATCTGCTGGCCCTGTCAGCTCAATGCCCGCCTGTTCGGCACCCGTTGTAGATGGTCTGCTGGCTTTGACATCCAGTGTCGGATTGCTCAGCGGGCCGTTGAAATTCATTGAGCCATCAGCGATTTCAAGTGTTTGACCGTACAACTTGTAGACGCCATTGTTCACGTTCAGTCGACCCATCGCTCTGGTAGGTCGTCCCGATTGCCCCTGGATAGTGAGTCCGCCCTCAATCTCTGCTTTGAGACCCAGTGCATTGAAGTCCAGTGGCTCAAGCAGGCGAGCGTCTATGTCGTATTCGACATCAAATCGTGTTGGTACACTGATCTGCCCTGTATCACCCTGAATCAAGACATCGCCCGACTGAGTGACAGCAGATTGCGGCAATTCCCTGAACGCAATCCGTGACTCATCCACGGCAACCGACCCATTTAGTTGCAATTGCTCAATACCTAATGCCCAAGCAATGTCAGGTGACACCTGGAGCTCGATATCGGGCAATTGAACCAGCTGAAAATGCTGCCCCTTCAGTGTGCCATTCAAATACCAGGGTTTTTCAGCCTCGAGCACACCCTGGCCCTCAACAATCAAAAACGAGTCTTCATCACCCGATTGCAGGCTGCCCCTGATCCTGCGGTTTCGATCCATGCCCAGTATCAATCGATTATTGACGAGTCGAGTGCCCGATCGCGACAGGACAACCCATCCGTTCGTGTGATCGAGCTGCAGGGTAATGTCAGGCGCTTGCCAGTCCCCACTGAAAGCGATGCGACCTTCGACAGCGCCCGATACGTCAGCCACTTCAGCGCTGAATGCTGACAGGTAGTGAACATTGCTCAGATCCAGATCCATCGAACCATTGATCTGACCGTTGACGGACGATTCAATCTGGCCCCTGATATGGCCGTCTTCGTTCAGGCTCAGGTTGATATTCGCCGAGATTGCGTCATCTGTGACGTGTATTTTTGTGCCTGAAAGCGTTATCGGGGTTGTGACTGTCTCGCCCTCTTCCATCAGAGTGAGACTCATGGCATCTGAACGCATGTCGATTGCTGCGCTGATGATTTCGTACTCTGTCGACAGGGTGATGGTAATGACGTTGTTCAGAACACCATCCACAGTCAACGCCTCGTGAAGCCAGCGATTGATCAGACCAACGTCAAACTGCAGCAGTTCTATCGCGATCTGAAACGTTTCAGAATCTGGGCCGTCATCGGGCGAGAAGTCGGCGCAAACCCTGCTTGCACTCACATCTGACTGCAAACAGAATTTGCCCGGTTGAATTCGCGCTGACGAAGCCACCATTGGCATGGGTTCGGTGAGTGTCCAGCTCTCTGAGCTGTGATGATCGGACAGCAGCAGGGAATCGACGTCGCCACGCCAGGTCTGTGACTCAAACCCACCAGACACGCTTAATTCACTTCCAAGGTACCGGCTATCAAGCTGAATTTGCATGTTGTGTGAATCCAGGCTGCCCTGGATCGATACGTCGACGGTGTTGATATCACGATTCAGGACTGCCAGATTGGTCGATTCAATCGTCAGATCAACTGATGAGTTCTGCGGTTGGTCAATGTCAACCGTAATCTCACCATGAACACCCAGTTCGTCAACGCTGATCTCGTCATATCGGACATCTGCAGACGCCAGATCGAACTCGACAACGGGTTGACTGATCGAGCCTGAAAGTGTCGAGGATAATTGAACCGAACCTGACGCGTTCGGGTGGTAGTGTGCGATGTCGTCAATTTGCAGGTTTACATCACCTGTTACGTGTTGGGACTCAACCACTGCATTCACTGTGAGTCGATCACTTCCATGCTCGACAAGAGCGTTTCGAATGACCAACTGATGCGCATCGTAATGTCCTGACGCACTTGCCGTGAATGCCTGATCATTCAAGACGCCTTCAAGAGCGAGTTGCTCCAGCATCACCTGTATTGAGTCTGTTCCCGGATCTTTAACTGAGGCTACAATCTGGCCATTCAATCGCCCTGTCCACTGAGGCAACGAAACAGTCGGTGAGGCCACCGATGCCAGCATCATGGGCAGTTGCGGATTAAAATCGAGGAGGCGGTGATTCATCACAATTTCACCGTGCTCATAGACTGTAAATTGTCCCGAGAGCGATCCCACACCTGTGTTGACTTCGTAGTGATTCACTTGAAGGTCATCACCAGATAACACTCCAGACGCAGTGATGGACATGGATTGATTAAGCGGTGTATTGTCATCTGAATCTTCCAGTTGGTGAATCAAACTGTCTGGCAGCGTCACAGCTGTGGATAGAGTGAAATTCAGTGTGTCGAACGGCCCAGACATTTGAATCTCAATTTCACTGAAGTCATAGACATCATGACTCTGCGTATCAAGGCGTACATTCGACGATATCAGCGACAGCTCAAGTTCACTGTGTTGATAGTTCAAGTGTGCTTTGAGATCAAACTGACCGTCGAGCAACCCAGTGAGCTGTACTGTTTGGTCGACTGAAAGATTTTGCGGTGTAATCTCAATTGACCCCTGACTGGACATGGCCTGATTCGAGGTCTGAATTCTTGAATCCGTGTAGAGGGATGCGTTCAGCTGTCGAGTGTTGAGTTCTCCCGTAAGGGACAGTTCGCCCTCAGTCCCATTCAGACCCGCATGCGTCGTGAACCTTGAAATCGAAATCTGACTGAATTCATCTGAATCGGCTGTTAATGAGACGCTGGTATCATTGAAAATCTGCGGCGCAATCGAATCAACACCTGATGGATAAATCATCAATTGATGAATCGTGACCGACTCAAGATCCAGCTTCACTGGCATCTCAAAGCCCGAGACCGTCGTCTCGACTGAGTCACTGGGTTCGAGTTCAGCAGTTTGTTTCAACACATACTGGACCTCTCTGACGCTGAGTTGATTGATGCGTATCGTCTTGAAGAGAATGGCCAGCAAGTCATGGTCGATGTCGACCTGATTCAACTCGATTCGACTGTCCGCATCCTCCCAGGTGATCTTTTCGGCATATATTACAGTTGCCAGTGTTCCTGTGAGACCCTCAACCTGGAGTTCGTTCAGATCAGACAACGCGAGACCAATCAACCATTTTGATCCTGTCTGTGTGTTGACGATTATGACGCCAGTTAATGTGACAAGTATCAGCAGGACACCAGTCCACCGAAGACTGCGCATCAACAGTCGTCGCTTCACAAATCCGCTCCAACAGAGACATGCACTCGCACTGAAGTATCCGAATCCAGTGGATGAGCCACATCGAGTCGAACGGGTCCAAGTGGTGAGTACCAGCGAAGTCCAGCGCCCACGCCTCTGCGCAACTCAAGGCTGTCTTCAAAGGCATCGCCAACATCCACAAAAACAGCCCCGCCCCATTGATTGTCCAGCTTGAAATCCCACTCCACGCTCGCGGTCAGCAGTCGATCGCCACCAATCACTTCGCCTGACGCGTTCAGAGAGCCGATTTCCTTGTAGTCGTAGCCTCGAATGCTCTGATCCCCGCCTGCAAAAAAACGAAGCGATAAAGGCACCTGATCAAAATCACTGGATAGCAACACACCCAGCTCACCCCGAAAAATAAGACGACTCGAGTCGCTCAAACCATACAGCAATTTTCCTTTGGCACTCATGGACAGCAACGAGACATCTGACAAGATCGAATCAGACGCCGCTTTCATTTCCATGGAGATGCGATAACCGTTCAAGGGATACGTGATGCCTGGTGTCAGTGTTTTCTGCCAGAGTGTGCCAGGTATCAAGAGGTTGGATCGATCGCGAAGTTTGCCCAGATCGAAAGATTCACTTAGTGCATCAACGTAGACTGCAGTTCGCCATCCGCTGCCCAGCTGGCGATGCTTGCTCCAACCCACTCGGATCGATTCCGAGTCTGTTGTTTCAGTGTCTTCCTTTCTGTAACCCGCTTCGAGTGTGAACCAGCGCCGGTCAGGTCGTTGTACAGAAGGCAGGTGGTATGACGCTGTAATCTCTGATTCAATGCCAGAGAGTAATGCCTTGGCACTGAATTTGCGCCCGAGTTTGCCTAATCTGGGAAAGTCAGTTCCGAATCGGACGCGTCCGTCTGTGTCAGTTGAATAGCCCAATCCGGCCGAATAGGTGTAGCGTGCCACTGGCACGAGCCGTATTTCCACAGGAACCTTGCCATCCGCTGCCTCTTTTTGCATGTACCTGACATCCACATCGTCGAAATACCCCGAATTCACCAATCGTGTTCGGATTCGATTGATTTCATCTGTGGATGCAACTGCATCTTCATCCAGCGCAATGAGGTTTTCAATGAATTGGTGATCCAGACTGTTTTCCGATTGAATGATGCGACGATCGTTGATCTGATAGCGGCGGCCCACATCAAGTTGAAGCACAACCTCTGCTCGCGCCTGGTCTGGGAATACATCAACACGTTGCGTCTGGTATACCGCATCAAGATACCCTTGCTCAATCGCACGAACAGCGAGTTGAGTCTTGGCGGATTCATAACGTGAAGCATGATACGACTGCCCCTGCAGGTCTTGAACAGCGGCAATTTCATTGATCATCTCGTCTCGATACTGTTCTGGAAGATTCACACTCAATGCCACCGACTGGATGATTGTGGGTCGCCCAATATCCATTGTCAGCGATGCATGCCAGCAATTGTCATTGCGTTTCAACGATCGGTTTGCAATGCGCGCGTTGAAAAAACCCAGGGGTTCCAGCGCCTTTCGAACATCAGCATCCGCTTTTTTCCATTGCCGCTGTACTCGCCAGCGTGGGCTGTCACAGGTCTCTGTGGCAATGTTGAGGAAAGCGATCAGGTTGGCACGTTGCTCATCCGTGACGGAATGGACTGCCAGTTCAATCTCAGCGGCGTGATTCAAGCCGTGAATGCACAACCCCATCAGGCCCAGAACGAACCTGAACGAACGCTTCAAAACCACTTTTTCCGTCTGAACCAGATCAGCAGCGTCACAAAGACCGACAACATCACGCCGAGCAGAACGAAGTAACCGTATCGGAAACCCAGCTCAGGAATGAACTCGAAATTCATTCCGTAGATGCCAGCCAGAAAACTCAGGGGCACAAACAGCACCGTCACGATGGTCAGCACCTTCATGATCTGATTCAGGCGGTGTGAGGACAAAGACAGGTAGCCCTCGATCAGGTCCCTGCAGTCCTCATAAAACAATTGACTCAGCGACTTCTGTCGTTCGATCGATTCCTTGATGTGCTGAATTCGCGAGAGCGCGTAGTCTGTGAAAATCAACGATTCATCCACAGTGAGTTCGGCAAAGGTCTCGGCGTGATAGGTCGCATACCGTCGCATTCTCTTCAGTTTCAAACGGTAGTTGGTGAGATCATTCAGATGATCATCGTTCATCTCTTCAGAGGGCAATTCAGCAATCTGGTCCAATTCGGTTTCGAGCTTCGTCAGGATGGGCAGGTAACGGTCAAACACCCGTCGGCACACACCAATCGCCACTTCCAGCAGAGTGGTTGGGTTGGGTGGTCCCTCCGACAGGACTGCCTTCCAGTAACCTTCTGTACTCACCGATTGTCGGTCATGAATGCCGATCATGACGTTTTTTCCCATCAGGAATCCGATCCTGACCGTGCCAAAGTCAATATCATTGCTATGGGCATCCAGCCCCTTGATCAGTAGCCAGCGAAATTCATCCGTGACATCCAGCTTGGATGGGACATTCTCGGTCTGCTGCACCAATTCAAAGGCTGACTCCATGCCAAACCGCGTCATGATCTCCTTAAGGGCTTGATTGGGCTCACCGAACCAGTCTATCCACAACCACCCCTGATCACTGACGAACGGTATTTCATCCAGGGCATACAGTTCCTGATAACTCGATCCGTCAAACTGTATCGCACGCACCACGCTCATTGTTGATCCTCCTTATGATTCAGACTCGCAAACGGTCCACGAGAATCCAACCCATCCATTCGTACTTTCATGTGTTTCGTCACACGACATATTCGATCCCGTTGTGCTTGAACCGTAAAGGAATCGAGTGATATATGGGTCATGTACTTTAAGAGATTATGTGTTCGGATCAGCTCAGAAACCCCTCTTCCACTTCAAAATGTGAACGTTCACATATCTGTGATATCGACTGCCACAAATCGTTCAACTGATCTTCAGCATCGACTCCGAAGACACACACGCTGCCGTAGTGATCGCCTCTGGGATTCTGCTGGCGCTCTACGAACGGTTCGGTTGAACGAACTGGATCAAACCCTGGCAATGTTGCCAGTTGGCGGACGAGTGCTTCCCATTGCTTGTGCTCCGTCAGTGATATTTCCTTGTAGTCCGGATGTCTTGGTGACTCGTCTGATTCGGGTTTGATTGGCGCCCATATCAGGTATGACTTCGTGTATCTGGCTCTTAGTGATTCCATGAAAAGCTGTGTGTGAACCCGTGATGTGATGCCTCATTATGAACTGGACCGCGGCACGTATGCAAAGCGTCTCGGTGATACTGAGTGTAATCGGTGCAGACATCACGTGGCAGGTGAAAATTCATGAAATGGCACCATCGGACTGATTCGTTGAGCGTTTCCATGACGTAACCGATCTGGGCTCAGGGGACCAGGGGGGCATATTGATAAATGAAAATCGTATTATTTTCAGACTCTTACATGATGAGACCGGTAGACGTCACCTCCACCCGATAAAAAACCAGCCTCAGCGATTTTTTGTATCTGCAGTCAGGAAGATCTGAGCAGCCAGCGCCCCAGTGAAAATGCGGCCGCAATGGCAAACAGTGCACCGATCGGTGTCATCACGATCCAGAGCGATGGATCTGATTCGAAGGGATTGATTCCGCCGAGGAAAAATCCGGCAGGCATCAGCACCAGTGCAAGTCGCAGACACCACAGTGGCCAGCGTGGCTGATTCACCTTTCCACGGATACAGAGTCCTGCGACGATATTGATGATGGCCAGCAGCGCACCGTGCGCATGAGCCAGAACCCAGAGCTCGCGTCGGATGGCCATCTCGAAATAGGCCGAACTCTTGAACAGGTGCAATGCCTCGAGCCCCAGACCACCGAGCATGAACAAGGCCAGAGCCCACCAGCCGATGGCCAGCTGAAGTGCCGCCTGATGATTCTGTTCAGATTCTTGTGCCTTATTCCCAGTAGTTTTGCTATTCGCCAATTTCCAACTCCTTGCTGCTTCGAAGTGCCAGTCTGGCTGCCACTTCGGACGGCTTCAATCTGCCATCCGCACTGACATAGCGTGATGCGGGTAACAGATTCAAGTTTGTCTTGTTCAGACTCAACCAGTTCTGAACGAGTATTCTGACGGTCTGGCTGTGAGTATCACTGTCATCAATGTAGTCGTAGTCCTGCAGTACATCCAGCCTGAGTGATGCACTCAATTCACGATCGCGGTCAGAAAAACTGAGCAGGCTCTGACGAGCCAGCCAGCGAATCATGGGGTAATTGTCATCCAGTGCATGCAACAGAAACGGAATCACAAAGGCCCTTTCCTTCACAGTGTCACCATTGTCGAACCGCCCCAGATGATAGAGCGCAACTGCACGCTGGACGACATCACCGGCAAGATAATCATTGATCAGTCGAGATCCTCGCGCATCTGAAATATCCGGTGCATAGGAAGCTGCGATGGCATCCGCGGCCCATTCTGCCGAGTGATCCACATGACAGTTACTGCAGGCATCCGGGCGCTCCATGAATACCGCTTCCATGGGTTCTGGAATCTCGATTTTATGTGATCGATGCAAGGTCATGACACCATAGACCATTCTGGGCATATGGCAGTTGTAACACAGTGATCCGGGTGAATCTTCAGAGTGACCGCTGTGTTCAGACACGTTCTCACCGATCGATTCATGACAGCCAGCACAGGCCGTGTTGCTCAAGCCGGTTTCAGTAATCATGCCTTCAGGACGACCTTCATGACCCGAGTGACAACTGATGCAACTCAATTCATCAGACAGATAACAGGCTGACTCTGTCATGCCCTGAAATTCATAGGCACTCAGTCGTGGCACACCATCTGGCCAGAAACGAAGTTCGAACTGACTCATGCCTGCATGAATTGGCTGCACATGATCGCTGAGTTTGTCCCCTGCCCTGAACGTCGGACCGGACTTGAGCCATTGCCTGATATCCTGTGTCTGTAACGGCACACGCTGTGCGTGGCACTGGCCACACAGACTGCTCGACCGTTCGGCATCCAGTCTTGCAGGATTGACAATCGAGGGATCCGGTTCGTCACCGTGATGCAGACGGTAACGTCGCAGGGGATTGCGATTGAGCCGGGCATGTTCCGCTCCCGGCCCATGACAGCTCTCACAGGCAATGCCAAGGTCGGCCTGCCTGGACTCATAGCGCGGCTCGTATCGATAGTCGATTCGTTCACCCATCGCGACTCGTCTGGACAGTTCATCGAGGTTGGTTTCTCCGGGCACAGGTCCCGTGGTGTGACAGAAGATGCAATTCTGATTCCAGAGGTTCAGGTGTGCGTTGAAATCCTGAGCGTCAGTGCCCAGAAAGACAGCATTCATGTGCGTCCAGCGCTGTTCTGCAGTCAGCCACAGCAGCGGTAGTCGCCAGTAGTTGCCAACGCCCGCAGCATCGTCCTGCGTGAAGTATTGCTGGTAACGATGACTGCCCGTGGTTCTGACCACGGGCAGTGATTTAGACACAGACCCATCACTGCTGATGTAGGACATGAAATAACCATCATCGCTTGATTCGAGACGAACGGATTCACCGAAGTATGTCAGCGTCTGCCCACTGAAATCACCTTGAACGGATTCGCGGCTGGCCCATTGTGTCATGGTACTGTGGTAGGTTTTCTGCCAGCTTCGATGCTGATCACGATGGCAGGTAAGGCAGGTGTTTGATCCGGCCCAGTCGGATGAGGCGCTGAACAATGCAATCAGCACTGAATACACGGACAGGGTCACTCGCGACCCCTGCTGACAGGTTGAGACTGATCCCCATTGCTGTTCTGTGCTGTGTTTGACGTTGTCATGCTTTCAGCTGCCTGTGATGTCCCGTGGACACCAGCAACTGTCCATTCCTCGGGGTTGCTGACATCCGGCTCGCGCCATCTTAGACAATTAGCGATTCCATTGCCATGGCGATGCTGCATCAGGTCCGCCACATGCATCCGCCTGTAGACGTGGATTCCCCTGACCATTGCAGACACACAACATCATTTACACCACGGCGATCTGCATTCATGATCGTCATTGCACTGTATCATCCTGCAGAGGTCTGTAATGAATGATTCCGATAATGCTCAGGTACTGATCGTACTGGCTCAGGGCTGTGAAGAGCTTGAAGCGGTTACCGTGATCGATCTGATGAGACGCGCTGGCATCACGGTTACCGTCGCGGGTCTCGACAGCAACCCCATCAAGGCAAGTCGCGGCGTGAGGATTATCCCGGACAGGAGTCTGGATTCTGCGCTCGTGCAGGATTACGAGATGATTGTGCTGCCTGGTGGATTGCCTGGAGCCGATCATCTGGCCGCTGACAGTCGCCTGCGAGATCGTCTCAGATCCATGCATGAAGCTGGCCGGTGGTGCGCAGCAATCTGTGCCGCACCGCGGGTACTCCATCAGTGCGGCATTCTCGACGGACACAGGGCTACGGCCTACCCGGGTATACTGGAGCAATGCGGGCACGATCAGATCTCGACAGCAGCCGTGGTCAGGGACGGCAGCGTCATCACGTCCAGAGGGCCGGGAACGGCCATGGATTTTGCCCTCGAACTGATCGAGGTGCTGGCAGGCAGATCATGCCGCGATGAGGTCGATTCGGGATTGCAGCGTGCCTGAACCAAACCCTGTTGAATCATGACAAATCGCATGCAGGTCATGACAAACCGTATGTCACGTTTTCTGAACTTCATCACAAGCCCATCAGATTAGTTGGACTGTGCAACAGACTTTGCTAAGCTGAATTCATGGCATGTCTTCTGTCATTGAGATCTGAGTTGCGGGATTGGTCAGAAAGCGAACTCGGTAAACCTGATTTTAGATAGGGCTAAGATAAAGGTTTAGATTGAAAAAAATGAAATACCTGTTGTTGGTGGGTAAGAATCGTCCCAGACCGGGGCGTCGAACCAACACGGCTCAGTGTTTCGTACTACTGCTTTCCTTTATCATTCTGACACCCCTCTCGGCAACCCAGCTGATCTTCGATCGCATCCAGTTACCGGGTGGTCTGGCCAACAACCGGGTATCCTCCATGGTTCAGGACCCATCCGGCATGATGTGGCTCGGCACCGAGAACGGACTGGTGCTCTACAACGGAATCAACACGGTACGATTCCAGCATGACAGCAACGACCCCAATTCACTGGCGTTCAACAACATCACTGATCTGGAGCAGGACAGCAACGGTTTGCTGTGGATTGCGACAGATGGTGCAGGCATCAACAGTTTTAACCCCGCTGACGGAGTCTTTACCCACAATTCGGATCTCGGTATTGACAGTATCAACCATGAAGGCGTGTTCGATATCCTGATCGATCACGACGGCAGTCTGTGGCTGTCATCCTTTACCACCGTGATCCACTACTTTCCTGATTCAGGAACCCATGATGTCATTGAACTGGATACCGAACCCACCAGTTTCCTGCTCGATGCGAATGGCGACCTCTGGCTGGGCGGCCTCGCCACACTGTTGCGATATGACCGTCGCCATAACCTGTTCATCGAAGTCGAGGGGCTGTTTACTGATGATGAAATTGAACAGTACATCACCATCAGTGATCTCGCGCAGACTGACAACGGGCTGATCTGGATAGGAACCCTTGGCAGGGGCTTGCGTTCCTACAACCCTGAAAGCGGTGTCATCTCAAAATTCAGACACGACATGACAACCGTCGAATCACTGGCGTCGGATGACATCTTCACCCTGATGGCAGACGGCAACACATTGCTGATAGGAACCTATGACGGACTGGACACACTGGATGTCAGTAGTGGCAAGATCACCCACCACAGCAGCACCAGTCAGACACCGGGCACACTCAATCACAGCTACGTCAACCGGATCTACCGGGATCTGAATGCCATGATATGGGTGGCCACCTACAGTGGCGGCCTGCACCTGATACGCCCGGAAATCTACCAGGCAGAGTTTTACCTCAACAACCCGACTGACCCATCCACCATCAGTTCCAACAATATTCATGCGCTGACAGTCGATCAGGAAGCCGGCGTTCTATGGATAGGCACCTATGATGGCTATCTGAACCGGATGACGCTGAACGACCGCAAGGTCACCGTCATCGACCCGTTCTCGAGCATGTCATCAAACCGGCCGAGAATCTGGAACATCATCAAGGACCCCGAGGGTCATCTGTGGCTGTCGACTACCCGCGGTATCTATCACATTGATCACAACCTTGAGATCATTGACAGTTATCGTTTCGACCCCACAGATGAGAATTCACTTCAAACCGAAGAGGTATGGACGTCACTGATCACCTCTGATGGAACCCTGCTGTTTGGTACGGCAGGTGGCGGCGTCAGCATCTACCAGGCTGAAACCGATAATTTCCGCACCTACATGAATCTGGAACCCGATGTGGTGGTCGAGAACAGCATCGGCGACAACTATATCTCCAGTATTGTCGAGGACCACAATGGCAGAATCTGGTTCAGCACCTATTACGCCGGGCTCTGGTACACCGATGACATTCACGCCGACCCACCCCAGTTCTTTCGGCAGCCGTTGCAGATTGATGAAAACGCCACCGATTTTCCCATCAACCAGCTCATGATCGACAAGGATAACGCCCTGTGGGTAGCCAGTCGTGGCGGCAGTGTCTATTACGTTGATCAGGATGCCAGCACTGTGCTGCACTTTACCGAATCCAGTGGCATTCCCAGCCCCTTCATTCGTGACCTGAATGAAGACGAGTCCGGTGATATCTGGATCAGCAGTGATCATGGTCTGGCACGTTTTGCGAGCCGCAACCATCGCTTTGAATCGGTGCGCCTGATCAATGACTGGAACAGTCGTGCGTATAATGTGGGCGCATTCGAACGAGACGAGAATGGCGAATTCTGGGTGGGTTCCCAGAACGGCATGTTCCACTTCAACCCGACTCACGATGCGCCCGAGTACGTCTCACCGACGGTAAATATCTCCAGCATCACCACGGCATTGTGGTCAGTTGTTCCGTTTCTGGAAAATGCAACGGTGTATGAAGTGCCGCACACCTCGCAGAACATCACGTTCGATTTCAACGCCCTGCAGTATTTTGACATCGATCTGATCAGCTATCAGTACCGTCTCGATGGCTACGAGGAGACCTGGACCCAGACCGGGCAGAACAATCGCACGGCTCGCTACACCAACCTGCCACCGGGGAATTTTACCTTCGAGGTACGCGCCAAATACGCCACACTGGACTGGGGACCGGTGACCCGATCGGCATCGATCATTATCAGCCCTGCTCCCTGGAATACGCCACTGGCCTATCTGGGTTACATGATCGTACTGGCAGGTCTGTTGCTGACGGCATACCTGATCTACCGTTCACGTCGCAAACTTGAACTGTCACATCATGCTGAAATCGCCGAGCGGGAGCAACGATTGCAGCTGGCCCTTTGGGGCAGTGGCGACCTGCTGTGGGACTGGTCACTGGAAGAACGTCGCATCTACTGCCCTCAGCTGTGTGAAATGCTTGGCGTCAATGAAGCCAATGGCTGGGTCACCGACAGGGAATATCTCGAAGCCCTGCACCCGGATGATCAGCAATTTGCCATTGATCAGTACACCCTGATGCGAAATCCAGACGACGGGTTTGATCCATCCAGACACCAGATCAACTACCAGGCACGGCTGATCGACAAGGACAACCATGAATCCTGGATTTCGGTACGTGGCAAGGTTGTCTCGACTGATGATGACGGCAAGGTCCTCAGAGCCACCGGCACAATGAAGGACGTCAGTGAAAACAAGCGGGCCGAAACCGACCGTCTGCTCGCTGCCAGGGTGCTGGAAAATCTCAACGATGCTGTCGCCATCCTGGATCTCGAGCTGCGTTTCATCTCTGTCAACAGTGCATTCGAACGCATCAGCGGCTACCGCGACAGCGATATCCGCGGACACCAGCCGGACCTGCTGCATTCACCCAGGTATCCCAAGTCATTCCGTGACCGTTTCTATCGATCTCTGCATGATGACGGCAAGTGGTCTGGCGAATTCTGGGCATTCCAGGAATCTGGCCAGCGTTTTCTGTGTCAGTTACACATGAGCATGGTCTATGATGAAACCGGTCAGCATACGCATTACGTTGCCATCTTTTCCGATATCACTAATCGCAAGCAGGCCGAGGATGATCTGCGCCATCTGGCCAATTACGATGGACTGACCGGGCTGCCTAACCGGACACTGTTCAACGAGCGCCTCAGTCATGCCCTGATCAAGGCCAAGCGAACAGACAAGAGTCTGTCGGTCATCGTGTTTGATCTCAAGCAGTTCAAGAGCCTTAATGAATCCATGGGTCACCTGGTCGGAGACATGGTGCTGCTCAAGGTTGCCGAACGCCTGCAGCGCGTTGTCGACCAGCAGGACACCGTGGCCAGACTTCGCAGTGACGAGTTTGCCATCTTGCTGGAAACGGTCTCGGGCAACGATAACCTGGATCATCTGCTTGAACACATCTACCAGGCCTTCGATTTCCCGATCCGGGTCAACAACCGCAATCTAAGACTGAGCCCCAGCATCGGCGTGAGCCGCTTCCCGGATCACTGTGATCAGGGTGACACCCTGGTTCGCAACGCCTACACGGCTCTGTATCAGGCGAAAGAGGGCCAGAACCGCCAGGCCGTCATCTACGATCCCGGTGAGAGTACCGTCATCGTCAGGCAAATCACACTGGCAGAGGAACTGGCAACCGCCGTCGATCGTGATGAGCTGAGCATCGAGTATCAACCGAAGGTTCATCCCCAGACTCGTTCCATTTCGGGCGTCGAGGCCCTGATTCGATGGGATCACCCCGAATACGGCGCAATACGGCCGGATGAATTCATTCCGATTGCCGAACAACGCGGACTGATCTTTGATATCGGTCAATGGGTGATCAGAACCAGTATCGAGGAAATGAGCAACCTCAGGAAGATGGGGTTCCCACCGGTACCGCTGGCGATCAACGTCTCGCCACGGCAAACCGAATCACCCGAGTTTGTGGCATCACTCGAAAAGGAACTGTCCCGACACGATTACCCGGGTCAGCTGGTACAGCTCGAACTGACCGAAGGCCTGTTCCTGTCCCATGGTCAGGACACCATACTGGTACTCGAGCAATTGCGTGAGATCGGCATCAAGATCGTGATCGATGATTTCGGCACCGGCTATTCATCGCTCAGTTACCTCAACCAGCTGCCGATTGATCACATCAAGATAGACAAGTCGTTCGTCATGAGAATGGAGTCGGACAAGTTTTCACGAGCAGTGATCCGTGCCGTGATCCAGATGGCCAATTCCCTTTCGCTGGCGGTCACGGCAGAAGGCATCGAAACCGAAGAGCAATTGCAGTATCTGATGGATCTGGGTTGCAACGAGGTTCAGGGCTTCCTGATCTCGCAGTCACTGCCGCTCAATGCATTGATCGAATATCTTGAGAAGAATGCCTCCCGGCCAACACCGGTACGCTTCGGACAGTAACCAGGCGGTCAGTCACTTCACATCCCGCTCATCATCGGTACTTACCAGTGACTGGGCAAGATAGGCGTCCGTGAGTGTCTGCATTCCACGATGGCTGGCATGCAGCAGGTCGGCATAGTGAGCACACTCACCCCCCTCCCCCAACTGACCACCCAGTGTTCTCAGATCCAGTACGACAAGCCCTGAAGTTTGCCGGAACGGCGCAATGATCTCGGTGATCAGAGTGCTGGCATCAGCCTGATTGAAATGATCGGTCAGCAGTGAATGTTCGGGCAACAGCACAATTTCAAGACTCAGACCAGCTTCAATCACCTGCTGAATCAGAGACTGCCAGGCACTGACGGTTATCGCCCTGTCGGGTGTGGGCTGATCTCTGGATTGAGGTGACTGCAGCCTGATTTCCGCCCGCGCCGAATAACATTCGGTCTCGACCACATGCCGAAGCGTGTGATTTACCGGATCATCCCAATCTGGATTGTTCCGGTTGGCACGGCAGGCGTTGATGTCAGAGAAATCGAAACCACACAGATCATTTTCAGTCGTGTTGACTCTGAACAGCGAGAAATCACTGCCACGTGTAAATCGTGTCTTGATTTCCCGTGCGCGATGAATCGGGTCCGATAACAGGCTTCGCAAGTCATCGCGGTACTGAAAGAACGAGGAATAAAGCCCCAGCACATCAAGCTCTTCGCTGTAGTGTCTGAAGTGACTGACAAACTGATCATCGGGCAGAAATGGCTGGAAAGGTCCGGCGATGGACATCTCGTACAGACCATTTCGGGTACTGGCCAGCATGCTGTCGGTCAGGCCAAGTGTAATTGTTTCGATCTGTGGCAGCTCGCGATTTACCCAGTCAACCTGACTGTGAAAGGTCGCCAGGTGTGATCCTGGTATAGACAGGTTGGCATGGATACCCCCCTGCTGTCTGCGCTCGGCAAGAATGCGACGATGATCAAGGCCAAGCAGCGTTCGCGAGTCACCAATTGTGATCTGTTTCAGTGGTTCAGGTCCGGCTGTCTTCGCCGCAGAGATCACATCATGGGCCTGACCTGCATAACTGTTGGGTTTGGTGAATACCCCCCAGAAACCGCTGCGGAAAAACAGTTCGATCAGCAACAGCAGCAGCAGCGGCAGGTAGAATTTCGGATGCGTAAGGAAATCTGTCATATCAGAACTGGAAATAGATAAACGGATCGGACTGACCCGGTGCAAACACAACCATGATGATAACGGCAGTGACGATCACGGCAGAGTACTGTAGCGTCGACATCTGTCCGGCCCGGGTGGTCAGGTCAAGACTTGAACCAATCCAGTGTAACACCGGCATGGCCAGCACAAACAGAACGGCAAATGAATTCCCGGCGAACGCTGTGCCGGATGACTGCCACTGCGTCAATGACTGGATCATCAGCAGGCTGTCCGCAAAACTGTCGGCCCTGAAGAATATCCAGGCAAAACAGATTGCATGAAATACCAGCAGCCACCTGATCAGCTTCTGCACCGGCTGAATCATGACACCGTGTCGTTCATCACCGCTCACATCGGATTGCCTCGATGTACCCTTCATCCGTGAACTCAGTGCAACCCATAACCGCTCAGCTGCCAGATAGAGGCCGTGCAACATGCCCCAGAACACGAAATTCCAGGATGCACCATGCCACAGTCCACCCAGCAACATGGTCAGGAACAGATTTCGTGAGGTTCGCCACCTGCCCTTTCGATTACCGCCAAGACTGATGTAGAGGTAATCACGCAGCCAGCGTGACAGCGTCATGTGCCAGCGTCGCCAGAAATCACGGAATGAAAGTGCAATGTACGGATGCGCGAAATTTCGCGGGAAGCGAAAACCAAGCAAGGCGGCCGTACCGATGGCGATGTCGGAATAGCCGGAAAAGTCGAAATAGATCTGGAATGCAAAGGCATAAGTGCCAATCAGTATTTCAAAAGATGATGCCGTCTCTGGTGACGCGAAGACCGGGTCGGCAATCAGCGCCAGCTGATCGGCAAAAACCACTTTCTTCAACAAGCCGATCACAATCAGCAGCAGACCCGTCTGCGCAGCATCGAAATCGATGCGACGATCCCTGTCGAGCTGCTGGAAGAATTCACTGGCACGAACGATGGGGCCAGCCACCAGCTGAGGAAAGAAGGAGACAAACAGCGCATAATCGATCAGTGAACGTCGCGGTTTCATCTGATCACGGTAACTGTCAATCGTATAGCTGAGACTCTGGAATGTGTAGAACGAGATACCCACAGGCAACAACAGTTCCAGCACCGTTACCGAGTAATCGATATTCACTGTCGTCATCAGATCATTGACGCTGGTACCGATGAAACCGGCGTATTTGAACACGGCAAGAATGCCGAGGTTCACGATCATGCTGATCCACAGACCGAGCCTGGGCCGTGCCCTGGAAATCAGGTATCTGACGATGAGGAAATCGGTCGTGATGGTGATGTAGATGAGGATCAGATAGTGCCAGTTCCACTGTGCATAGAAGAATGCAGAGGCGAGGACAAGAAACAACCGTTCAACCCAGACAGGGCGACACCAGTGGCGCAGTGCCGCCGCAATGACAAGTACGGCAAGCAGAAACAGGGCAAAGGAAAAACTGTTGAACAGCATCAGCGACGGGCCTGATCAAAGAAGGCCTTCAGGCGCTTTTCACTCTCGTCGGCCAGTACCCCGTCACGTACATGCACTTCGTGGTTGTGACGGGAAGATTCCAGCAGATCGAATACACTGCCGCAGGCGCCCGTTTTACTGTCCCAGGCAGCGAATATCACCCGCCTGATACGCGCATGCACGATTGCGCCGGCACACATGACGCAGGGCTCCAGTGTGACGTACAGATCGCACTCGTTCAGGCGATAATTGTGAACGGCTCGTGCAGCAGCACGCAGCGCCACGATTTCTGCGTGGGCAGTCGGGTCATGGCTGGTCTTCGGAAGATTATGGCCGCTGGCCAGCAGCTCGCCATGCCTGACAATGACGCAGCCGACCGGAATCTCGCCCATATCACCAGCCTTGTCGGCCTGTTCGATCGCCAGTGCCATCCATTTGAGATCAGGATCGTTCATCGGCATACACCCAGTTTCGGGCCAGCAGGAAGTTGACCAGCAATCCGGCGATACTACCCAGAGCCACGCCGATCCAGGGCCATAGCCAGTCTCGCCCCATGCTGTGTATCAGCAGCGAATAGACCGACAGATTGACCAGCCCGCCCAGACACATGGCGAGAAAGTAATTGCGCCATTCCCGACCGATCCCATCGGGTCTTGGCCGGTTGGCGAAGGTAACGTGTCTGTTGAAGCTCCAGGTACACAGGACTGCCGCCGTGAATGACACCCCTCGAGCCAGATAGGCATTCATGCCCAGCGGCTGGAGACAGAGATACAACACCAGTGAATCGACCAGAAATCCGGCTGTGCCTGCGATGCAGAACAACAGAAACTGGCGTGACGGCATCTGCCCGCCCTATTCCCACTCAATGGTTGCAGGTGGCTTGCCGGAAACGTCGTAAACCACCCTGGAGATTCCGCGTACCTCGTTGATGATGCGGTTGGCCACATGCCCGATCAGATCATAGGGCAACTCAGACCATTTGGCCGTCATGAAATCGATGGTTTCAACACAGCGCAATGCAATCACATAATCGTAGCTTCGTGCATCACCGACCACACCCACGGATTTGACTGGCAGAAATACGGCGAAGGCCTGGCTGACCTGGTCGTACAGCTCGGCCTTTCTGAGTTCCTCGATGAAAATATGATCGGCTCTTGCCAGAATGTCGGCGAATGCTGCGTTGACTTCACCGAGTATTCGAACGCCCAGACCAGGGCCAGGAAACGGATGTCTGAACACCATCTCGCGTGGCAGACCCAGCTCCAGACCGACACGCCTGACTTCGTCCTTGAACAGCTCTCTGAGCGGCTCGAGCAGCTTCAGATTCATCTTCTCCGGTAGTCCACCAACGTTGTGATGTGACTTGATCACGTGTGCAGTGCCATGCTGGGCAGCGGCCGATTCGATCACATCCGGATAAATCGTGCCCTGTGCCAGCCAGCTGGCGTCGTTGTGTCGCTCGGCCGCTTCCTCGAAGATCTCGATGAACAGACCACCGATCTTCTTGCGCTTGTCTTCCGGATCGGTCAGTCCGGCCAGGCCATCGTAGAATCGCTGCTGCGCATTGATTCGCTCCACGCGTACGCCCATGTGTTCAGCCATGGTTGCCATGACCTGGTCGCCTTCCTGATACCTGAGCAATCCGGTATCGACAAAGATGCAGGTCAGCTGGTCACCGATCGCCCGATGCAGCAATGCAGCCACCACCGACGAGTCAACGCCGCCAGACAGGCCAAGCAGCACGTGATCCGAGCCCACCCGTTGCCTGATGCGCTCAATGGCATCGTCAACGATATGACTGGCTGTCCACTCGGTTTCACAGCCGCAGATATCGCGGATGAATCGAGTCAGTATGATTTCGCCCTGTCGTGTATGCGTGACTTCCGGGTGAAACTGCAGTCCGTAGACCCGACGTTCCGGGTCCATGATGGCAGCAAACGGTGCCGTCTCGGTCTGTGCCACACAGACAAAACCTTCGGGTAACGAGTCAACCTGGTCGCCATGGCTCATCCAGACATCCAGTTCGTTACTGCCCTCATGATCGGTCAGGTCATCCAGCAGACCTGATTGGGCAATGACCTCGACCCGTGCATAGCCATATTCATGACGTTCTGATCCAGAGACACGTGCACCGTAATGGCGTGCAATCAGCTGCAAGCCATAGCACACGCCAAGAATCGGTACACCGAGCTCGTAGACCAGATCCGGGGCCACGGGTGCGTTCTCTGCATGAACCGATTCAGGTCCTCCGGAAAAAATGATGCCGTTGGGGGCAAAATCCCGAATTCGCTGCGGATCGATATTCCACGGATAGATTTCACAGAACAGCCCGATTTCCCGGACACGCCGTGCAATCAGGTGTGTGTACTGCGATCCAAAATCAATGATCAACAGTTTCTGTTGGTGTATATCAGTCATTGTTGCTCTTGTTCCTGATTGCCTGAGCCCGATTTCACGACAACGGTCAGTCGCGCCTGTAATTCGGTGGTTCCTTGGTGATGGTCACATCATGTACATGACTTTCCAGTACGCCGGCATTTGAAACGCGAACGAATTTGGGCAGCGTGCGCATCTGTTCCATATCGGAACATCCGCAATAACCCATGCTGGACCTGAGCCCGCCGGTCAGCTGGTGGATCACGTGTGTCATCAGCCCCTTGTAGGGCACCCTGCCCTCGATGCCTTCCGGCACCAGCTTGTTACTGTCCACATCAGACTGGAAGTATCGATCGGATGATCCCTTCTGCATGGCACCAAGTGATCCCATGCCACGGTAACTCTTGTACGAGCGTCCCTGGTAAAGCTCCACCTGACCCGGTGCTTCCTCGGTACCGGCCAGAAGGCCACCGATCATGACGGTGTGTGCTCCGGCCACTATGGCCTTGGCCAGATCACCCGAATAACGTATACCGCCGTCAGCAATCAGTGGCACATCATGTTCACGCAGGACATTGGCGACATTGCCGACGGCCGTGACCTGTGGAACGCCAACACCAGCGATGATACGTGTGGTACAGATTGAACCGGGACCGACGCCAACCTTGACGGCATCGGCACCGGCATCGACCAGTGCCAGCGCGGCATCGGCCGTCGTGATATTGCCACCGATCACCTGCAGGTCGGTGTATTCCCGCTTGGCCCACCTGATTCGTGACAGCACACCCTCCGAGTGACCATGAGCGGTATCCACCACGATCACATCAACGCCGGCATCGACCAGCTGCGCAATGCGGTCTTCGGTATCTCCTCCAACGCCCACCGCGGCAGCTACCCGCAATCGCTCCTGTTCGTCCTTGCAGGCGTTCGGGTGTTCCTTGGTCTTCTGTATATCCTTGACTGTGATCAGTCCGCGCAGCTGGAAATCGTCATTGACGACCAGCACTTTCTCAATGCGGAATTCATGCAGCAGCTGCAGTACCTTGTCAGGGTCATCGCCTTCCTTGACGGTGACCAGCTTGTCTTCACGCGTCATGATGTTGCGAACAGGGTCATCCAGCTTGCGTTCGAATCGCATGTCGCGACTGGTGACAATGCCCACCAGTTTTTCATTTTCGACCACAGGCACACCGGAAATATTCTTTTCCCGTGTCAGGTCAAGCACTTCACGAATCGTCGTGTAGGGTCCTACTGTGATGGGATCGCGTATCACGCCGGCTTCGTATTTCTTGACCTGCCTGACCTGTCTTGCCTGTTCTTCCGGTGACATGTTCTTGTGGATCACACCGATCCCCCCTTCCTGCGCCATGGTGATGGCGAGTCGGGATTCTGTCACGGTATCCATGGCAGCAGACAGCAGCGGAATGTTCAGATTGATGGATCGTGTGAGTCGGGTCTTCAGTGACACATCACTGGGCAGTATGTCTGAATACGCCGGTACCAGTGATACATCGTCAAACGTCAAGGCTTCTTCAACCACTCTCATGCGGGGCGACTCCTGGCAGACCGATATAAACCCGCCATTATATCTGCTTTCGGATTCAAGAACACACTAAATGATGGATTAATCAGCAGCAAAAGGTGGCTGGTCAGCAACCTGACTGCGGCGTTATCATACACACATGAACACCAGCCTGACCGACACATTATCCAGCGTATACACACCCAGTAGCCTGAACCAGAAGGCGAGGCAGCTGCTTGAGTCAGGAATCGGCTCGATTGTGGTCGAGGGTGAGATTTCCTCACTTGCCGCGCCGCCCTCTGGGCACCGATATTTCACGCTCAAGGACAGTCAGGCTCAGGTCAGGTGTGCCTGGTTCAGGCAACGCATCGGACGATCACGAATCTCGCTGGAAAACGGACTCAAGGTCAGGGTCATGGCTCAGGTCAGCCTCTACGAACCACGCGGTGACTATCAGCTGATTGTGACGCGAGTGGAAGCGATCGGTGCTGGAGACCTTCAACGCGAACTGCACATGCGTATCGAGCGCCTCAAGGCCGCCGGACTGTTTGACAGTGATAGAAAGCAACGGCTACCCATGTACCCGCGACGGCTATGCATCGTCTCATCGCGCTCGGCAGCTGCGGTTCAGGATGTACTGAACGTGATCCAGGCGACGATGGCCATTACTGCAGATATCGCTTTGCCATGCCTCGGTGCAGGGTGAGCAGGCGCCGGCCGAGCTGATCTCGGCGCTGGGCCGTGCCGAATCTCAGGTGCCCGACCTCATTCTGATCACACGAGGTGGAGGCTCCCTGGAAGACTTGTGGGCATTCAACGATGAGGGCCTCGCCCGGGCTATCGCTGATTGCCACATACCGGTGGTTTCTGCAGTCGGGCATCAGACTGATCATTCGATCTCCGACATGGTAGCCGATATGGCTGCCCCCACACCCTCGGCAGCGGCCGAGCTCATCACGCCGGACAAGGCAGACCTGAAACTTACTTTTGATCGTATTATCAAACAGTTGCAGCGTCTTCATGTCACAGGACTACAACTGAAGTCACAGCAACTCGATATCCTCTCGAGCAGGCTTGAAGGGCAACACCCGGCGCGTCGCATGGAATTGACACACAACCGTCTGGTGATTTATCGGTCAAGGCTTCAGCAGATTATCGGCCACAGACTGATTCGGACTCAGGACAGGCTGGATCAACTCAAAACGAATTTGAAAGCCAACAGTCCACAGCGACATGTGGTCGAAACACGCGCCCGGCTTGCCGATCTCGACACCATGCTGGAACGAACCATGCAGCACAGAATCGAAGCATCCCGCAGTCGATTACAGACGCAACTGCGTACACTGGAGGCCATCAGCCCGATGACAGTATTGCAACGTGGATATTCGGTGACACGGGATTCAGATGACACGACGATTCAGAGTATCGATGGGGTCAGAACCGGGGATGAAATCAGAACCACGCTGACAGACGGCGAACTGCGGTCGACTGTCACCACAGTCACATCAACAGATGCCTGAGTTCTGGCAGGTATTTTTCAGCTGAGCCGGTATTGATCACGACCACTCGTTCGCCCGGTTCTATTCTGCCTGACTCCAGCAGCGGATCAATCGCCGCCAGGCAGGCTGCCCCCTCCGGACCCAACCACCAGCGCTTGTCTTTCCAGACCTGACTCATCACCGCTGCAATCTCAGACTCGGAGACCGAGATGGCACCGCCATCGCTCTGACGAATGATGTCCAGCACACGAAAATGACCGACACCACCAGGGACGTTGAGACCAACGGCCAGAGTCTGTCCCGCATCGACCGGTGTGGTGTCGTGATTGCCTTGCACGATCGCATTCACCACCGGCGAGGTCACTTCACTCTGAACACAGTAGATTCGAGGTCGCTGCTTGCCGATCAGCCCCAGTGCTCTCGAGCTCGTCGAAGGCTTTCCACATGCCCAGAACCCCGGTGCCGCCACCGGTCGGATAGATGATCACATCTGGAAGACCCCACGAATCCTTGCCGGGGCATGGCTCGGCAATTTCCAGACCAAGGGTTTTCTTGCCTTCGATCCGCCAGCCCGGCTCCTGAAATGTGGCCACATTGAAATAACCATCAGGCAGATAGCGCTGTTTCATCATCTCGCCAGCTTCCCGGATGGTGCCCTCGACAAAATCGATCGAATGCCCCGGGTAGCGTGCCGCATAGGCGGCAACCTTGCCCTGAATCGGCATAGGCGTATCCTCCGGCATGATCACGGCACAGTCGATTCCTGCCTGAAGGGCGTATTCGCTCAGAGAATCACCGGCATTGCCCTGTGTTGGCACGACCAGCCGCCCGATCCCGTAGCGTTTTGCCATCGAGACCGTCATCACCATGCCACGGTCCTTGAAACTGTAGGTTGGATTTCCGCCATAGCCTTGCCAGTGCTGGCCTTCATCCTTCAATTGCAGTGACAGCCCCGCAGCCGAGACAGGTCCGAAATCATCGTACGGCAACATCGGCGTATGGCCTTCACCCAGACTGACAATGTACTGGTGATCGGAGGGATCATCATAGTCAAGTGCCAGCAGGCTGCCGAAACGCCACATGGACTGTCGCTCAGGGTGATACCAGTCGTGGGCTGGCTGATCGTGCTTCAGGGCGATCGATATCAATCACGATTTCAACCGGACGCTGATCGACCGGATCGAGATTCATGGGTTGATCCATCGGATATTCGGTACCGGAGGCCAATCCCCGATAGCAACGTGCATAACTCATCTGATCTTCCTGACGGCTGTCCTGAAAAAAGTCACGGCTGTGCCATGACGAGAACGCATTGTGCATCAAGCATGCTGAAAGGTTAACCCCGATCGCTCATGCGGGTCGTTAGTCAGATCAGGAACGCACACATCAGGAGAAATGTGATGTCAGGGAAAATCAATCGATCCAACTACTCGGACAGAAGTCAATTCCGGCTTCATCGTTCATCGGTACAGCGTTTGCTGCTGGCAACAATAATTGCCCTGATCACTCTGCTGGCCGGCTGCGTGCAGCAGAACAAGGACAGTGGTCATGACAACAGGGACCAACAGGGTCAGCGCAGCGATGATGATGACAAAACCGGCTATTCTCGCCCTCAGGCAGACACAGTCGCCAGCGGCGATACTGAATCTGCTGCCGAGGCAGAACAATCCGTTGCATCACCGGGACCGGCACTGAACGACCCGGCAATCATCAGCGAGAACGCCATGCGCAAGTCGCCGGGGCGACTGGAACGGCATCAACCCAGCGCAGCGCCACTGACATTCATCGCACCACCCCACCCGCCCTATGTGCAACCGGTTGACCCCCTGGCCGGTGAGAATTATGCCGAGCTGGTGGAAAACACGATCAGGCGCGTTATTGACGATCCGGTCTCCACCTTCAGCATTGATGTCGACACCGGTGCCTACTCAAACATGCGCCGCATGCTCAACAGCGGTCAGCTGCCACCTGCCAATGCCATCCGCGTGGAAGAACTGATCAACTACTTCGACTATGGATATGACTTTCCGGACAACCGTGAAGCACCATTCAACCTGATCACCGAGCTGGCACCCAATCCATGGCGTGATCAGAGCTACCTGCTGCACATCGGTCTGAAAGGCTATCAGCCACCACAGGATAAGCGCCCGCCATCCAATCTGGTTTTCCTCATTGATGTCTCGGGCTCGATGCAGTCACAGGACAAACTGTCGCTGCTGAAGCCCGCCATGAAAATGCTCAACAGACAACTGAACAGTTCAGATCGGGTCAGCATTGTGGTCTATGCCGGCGCTGCCGGTGCCGTACTGGAGCCCACAGCCGGTGATGAGTCCCGCATCATCGAACAGGCAATCGACCGACTCACAGCAGGCGGTTCAACCAATGGCGGTGCCGGCATCGAACTGGCCTATGCACTGGCCCAGTCTGCCTTCATCGAAGAGGGAATCAACCGTGTCGTCCTGGCAACTGATGGTGATTTCAATGTCGGCAACTTTGATATTGATCGCCTCAAGTCGATGATTGAAACGAAACGCAAGACCGGCATCGAATTGACCACCCTGGGATTCGGTCGTGGCAACTACAACGATGCCATGATGGAACAGCTGGCCAATATCGGTAACGGTAACTATTTCTATATCGACACACTCAAGGAAGCCCGCAAGGTACTGGTTGAGGAACTGAGCGCTACCCTGCTGACCATCGCAAGCGACGTCAAGATCCAGATCGAATTCAACCCGGCTGTGGTCAGTGAATATCGGCTGATCGGTTATGAGAATCGGGCACTGAGGCGCGAGGACTTCAACAACGACAAGGTTGATGCCGGTGAAATCGGTGCAGGCCATACCGTGACCGCACTCTACGAGATCAGCCTGGTCGGTCAGCCCGGCATGGTTGATCCGCTGCGATATGGCAACGAAGTGCCGGAAACAGAAAACGCAAGCACGTCAGAACTGGCCTTCCTCAAACTGAGGTACAAGACACCTGGTGAGTCCAGCAGTCAGTTGCTGCAGGTTCCAGTCTATCGCTCAAGCATTATCGACAAACATTGACAGTGCCTCCAGGGCATTCCGGTTCTCCGCAGCCGTCGCAGGTTTCGGCCAGCTGCTGCGAAACAGTGACTACATTCATGACTTTGACTACGACGACATTCTTGCCCTGGCACGTCCCGCACGCGGACCCGACCCGGACGGTTATCGCAGCGAATTCGTCCAGCTTGTACAGCTGGCGTCAACACTGGATAATCAGCGGGTTATCAGTCACAGGCAGTAACACTTTGAGTCAGTCTCTCGATCAACTGGCAGACGAGCTACTGATGAAACGGTTCAGTGACGGTGACGCCGATGCATTCGAAGTGCTATACCGGCGTCACCGTCAGTCACTGTACCGGTTCATGTATCGCTCGGTCGGCGACAAGGGTACTGCCGAAGACCTGTATCAGGACGTCTGGACCCGGCTTATCGATGCACGCGATCGCTACGAGGTCACGGCCAGGTTTCAGACCTACCTTTACCGGATCGCCAGAAACCGTCTGATAGATCATTACCGCAAACACGCCCCTGCACTGCTGGAAAACCCGGATCTCGAGCCGGCACAGGATCACCACACAGACACACAGCACAGGGCACATCCGATCGACCAGGCAAGCAACAGTGCCGCACTTGCAGATGCCCTGAAGGAACTGCCACTGGAACAGCGAACCGCCTTCATCATGCGTGCCGAACGCGACATGTCGCTGGCCGAAATCGCCAGTATCAGCGGCGTCGGACGTGAAACCATCAAGAGCCGGCTCAGATATGCCACCGGAAAACTCAGGGACCTGCTTGGAAAGAAACATGAACTCGCCTGACCACAAGCAACAGACCGATGAACTGATCGCGCGTTATCACCAGATCGATGACAGCGGCCCCTCTGTCGAGCTTGATGACGCCATTCTGAATTATGCGCGCGCCAGTACACGTCGACCCGAGCGCTGGATATGGCCGGTGAGCATTGCTGCCAGCCTGTTGCTGACTGTCGGATTCCTGGCACGGATGGGTTCATTGCCACCGCCGGAGATGGCCGAGGTTCCCGAAGCAGCTCGCACCAGCGCAGAATCTGCCGAAGATGCCTCTGCGGTACCGATGGCAGAGCTGTCAGGCGCAGATACCATCATTGTACTGGATGCCCCCGAACTCAGGCCAGTTGATGTCCCTGTTGGCACATCGAACGACAGGATGACCCATGTAAGTGAAAACGAGAGCTTCGAACTGACACGCACCGTGAATCGATCAGACGGCAATGTCAAAGATGAGAGTTCACTGGCCGGACAATCAGATGGCCAGACCATGACGGTCAATCGCTCAGAGCAGGACACAATCGCCATGCCCGAATCTGCGGCCTCTCCTCCACAGTCTCTGGACCCACCTGTAGCTGTAATCAGACCCGCAGCGCCGGCAACCATCCAGGCGAAGCAAAGCGTCGACAACGCAGTTGCTGATTCGGTAACAGGAAGACAGGCACCAGATTCGTTTGATCAGGACTCAAGTCCAGCTCGGTTCAGTGACAGCATGGCCATGGTTGATCATGAATCTGTATCTTCCACCGATCAGGTTCAGGAGTCGCTCGAGGAATCACCGCTTCAGCCTGACAGTAATGACGCTGGCATGCGGCAGCGGGAACAGCAAGCTGCAAATCGATCCATGGCAAGCGTGTCAGCTTCATCCAGTTCAGAAACAGACCAGCCTGCCGGAACCATGGCTGCGAAGTCATCGGACTCACGCTTGCTGACGCAACTGGATGAAGATGGCTATCTGGAACATCTGCTGACTGCCTGGCAACGTCATGATGCATCACGTTTTACCGAGGTGTTTCGCCATTACCAAAAGCGTTTTCCCGAGGCAGACCTGACCGCAGAGATCAGAAAATGGGCGATTGATCTGGGTATCGATCCGGAAAAACTCATCAAGCCGGATCCGGATGAAAACCCTGCTCGGAACTGAAACTGTCGAAGAGACGATCAAGCGCAGTCGGTTTATCGCCATTGGCGCACCGATCACATCTGTTGACGAGGCGATGAATTTCATCGAGCAGCACAGGCATGCCGATGCCGGTCATCATTGCTGGGCCTATCGATTGGGACAGAACTACCGTTTCAATGACGATGGCGAACCCTCAGGCACGGCCGGTAAACCGATCTACCATGCCATGGAACAGAAACAGATTGATCGTGCCGTGATCATGGTCATCCGATACTTTGGTGGTATCAAACTGGGTACGGGTGGTCTGATTCGTGCCTACGGCGGTTCTGCATCCGCATTGATTCGTGGGGCAGAACTTGAAGAAATCCATGACACCATCGAGCTTCGATTTCGCATCAGCTTTGCAGCCGTCGACCCCTGTCGTCGCATCCTGACATCACATGCCGTTGAGCCAACTGAAATGAACTATCTCGAATCCGGCGTCGTTCTCACAATCTGTGTCCGCCAGGACAGGCAGAACGACTTCAAGGCAATACTGACTGAAACCGTCAACGGTGACATCGAGTGGCTTGAAACGGCATGAATTGCACAGAAACGTAATTGACAATCATTCTCATTTGCATTTATACTTTCATTAACTTAAGGAACATCCAGGTTTTACTACCACATCATGTACGTTTGCATCTGCCAGGGCATTACAGACAAACAGATCAGAGCTGCCGTGAAAAACGGAGCAACATCGATGTCTGAACTGCAGTTGAACACGGGTTGTTCAACGGTGTGCGGAACCTGTGGTGATCTGGCCAATGAAATTCTCAACGATGAACTGTCCAGCACAGCATCACACCCCTTTCTACCTGTGTTGAGCATCAGTACCTCGTAACAGGACCTCTTGTCCTGACAAGACAGCACCTGCCAAGCCTGCCCAACCGGGTTGATATAGGCTATAATTTTTTTTGTATAAAAATTCCCGAATACACGCTCCTGATTCACATATAAAGGATTCATGATGAAAGGCAATGAGACTGTAATCAAGCATCTAAATCGTATACTTTACAATGAGTTAACCGCCATAAATCAATACTTTCTGCATTCACGCATGCTGCGTGACATGGGTATCACGAAACTGGCGGAACACGAATACGAAGAATCCATCGACGAGATGAAGCATGCCGATCAGCTGATCGAGCGAATCCTGTTTCTCGAAGGCCTGCCCAACCTGCAGGATCTGGGAAAACTGATGATCGGTGAAGACCCTGTGGAGATGCTCGAGTGTGACCTCAAGATGGAACAGCAGGCGCATCCGGATCTGATCGTAGCCGTGGAACACGCCGAATCTGTGCAGGACTATGTCAGCCGCGATCTGTTTCAGAGCATTCTCGATGCCGAGGAAGAACACATCGACTGGCTGGAAACACAACTGGATCTGGTCAAGCGTCTGGGCAGGGAAAACTACCTGCAGACACAGGTCTGATCGTCCAGGACAGTCAATCAGAATGTCTAGCGCGTTTCCCGAATCAGGAAACGCCGCATCAGGTAGAGCGACACGAACACGATCGTCACCAGTTGCACGAACATGGTGGCGGTCAGCAGGATCAGGGGCAAATCCACCGCACTCTGGTGCAGGAAGATGGTGAACAGGTAGGCTGGAATAAACAGAAAACCCAGCCACTTCAGCACCGGTATCTCCTCGACCACACCCCAGGCAACAATCCCGGAAATAAGAAGACAGACCAGCAGTATCAGCAGGATTATCCTCATACAGGCCCTACCCCGTTTCAGCCGTGAATCGCGACAGCGACAACCAGTCTGGTCGTGGTGTTTTTGACTGGATTACATTCGACATCAGTTCACCCACGGCCGGGCCATGCTTGAATCCATGCCCGTTACCGGCACCCAGCAACCAGACGTTGGAAGCCTCGGGATGTACGTCCATGATGAAATCACCGTCCGCTGTGTTGCTGTACTGACAGACACGTGATTCAAGCAGGGGCGCTGAAGCCATCGAAGGAAAACGCCTGGCGAGATATTCACGTGCGACCGCGATCTCCTGTTTGCTGACGACCCTGTCCGAAGTGCCGGGATCAAATGGCTCACCTCGCGAATCGTTGGCCAGTTTGAACCCCCTGTTGCCTTGTGCGGCGATACCGTACCAGAGTTCATCACCCAGATCGGCCCAGACCGGAAAACTGCCATTCATCAGCCGACTGGATTGTGAATCGAGCCCACCAAAAAAGTACACCGTCTGACGGCTCACTGTAAGATGGGGTGAAATTAGCTCGGGAAACAGTTCGGGCAGCCACGGACCACAGGCAAACACATACTGATCTGCTTTCAGTTGCTGTTTGCCGTCAACAAGTGACAGCGCTGACATGCTTCCCCCAGAGAACTGGCCCGGCTGCACCCGGGATTGCAGCCACTGACCGCCTTCGGCCTGAAACTGAGATGCGACTGCCTGTGTTGCTTCGCGCGCCATCAGATAACCGGCAGAGGGATCATGAAGTGCGGTACCGATGTCAGCAGTGAACAGCTCTGGATATCGCGCAGCCAGCACGTCGGGAGAGAGGCGTTCAGCCTGAACTCCCATGTCCTGCATGTGAGACTGTGCGGCATCCAGATACTCGCTTTGCGAATTCTGATCCATGAACAGCAGACCGGTTCGGTGGAAGAGTTTTCTACCCGTGGTTGCCTGGAACTCATCCCACAGTTCAAAGGCACGTGACACCATGCTGACATAACGGGCCTGACGGTAGGCATGCCGAATGACACGGTGTTCGCCACCTGAACTGGCACGGGAATGCCCTGCCCCCCAGCGATCAATCAGCGTGACCCGATATCCCGAGCGTAGCAGGCGAAGCGCTGTCCAGCTGCCAAAAATGCCGGCACCCACCACAATCACACTGGGTTTTGAATGTTGAATGGCTGGAGCAGCTGGATGATTTTCAGCTGCAGTACCCGGCTTGTGTATCGAGAACAGCCCGGCAAGCGACAGTGCCTTGAGAAGTGACCTGCGTTTCATGTCCGCAGTATATCACCGCATAAACAGGATGAAGCACCGAATCAGATCCTCAGGATCCGGCGTCCTGATTCTCCTCTGCGGTGTCTTCAGAATGTTCGGAATCTCTATCGGCATTGTTCGCATCGAGTGATGCTGAACGCTCGACAAAGACATGTGCCAGCCTCGCACCAGCAAGGTAGCCCAGATAGGCAGCGAGCAGCCACATCAATTTCTGGTCGGTGTCAATCTCCGACATCCAGTGGACCGGCCAGGTAATGGCAGTAATGAAATTGAGCAATGAGTTGATGAAGAAATTGATGATCAGACTAATACCGATGGTATCGATGAAATGACTGAAACTCTCGAAATTTCTGAAAAAATCAATGATTTCCTCCAGCTCTACCAATGCGTAGGTGACCAGGGCAACGATGCCATAGAATCCACCACCGAATTTGAGCCAGTTGTGATGCAGGAAATCCTTCTTCTTGTCGTGTTTCTTCCTGTCCTTGCGCGACATTTTCTTGAGTTCGGCACCGATGCCAGCCGCACCATCAGTGCCAGGTTGCAGGTATCCCCTGTTCAATGCCAGATACACCATGCCAAAGGTTGCCAGACCAACCGGCGCTGCGGCCATCAGCAGTGCCTGTAATGCTTCAACAATCATGACTGAGCCGATTTATCAATATCTCTAGCGGTTCTGAGGCTTTCTGTAAGCCAGGTACAGCGCGATGTACACCAGTGTCTGCCAGCAGACAAAACACAGCACTGTCAGCCAGTCGGATGTGCCATAGATGAAGATGGCAAAGGGTATGCCTCCCAGAGCGCCGGCGATGGCAGCCAGAAGGGGCCCCTGCACTTTCCATGGGTGGTTTGCCAGAATTGAAACGGCCAGCGCAACGAGCAAACCGCCAGTGGCACCGGCAAGCACCATCGACAATTCAGTGGAAAGATTCTCGATATAGAACTGGTGAATGGCCAGCCGTGTCGCCAGCATGTAGATCAGAAAACTGGCAATGCACAGCAGAATGTTTCGCAGCATGCGTCCGGATACGGCGCGGTTCAGTGGCACCATGACCAGAGCACCAAAGGTGACACCGATGAGAATGGTCTGCCAGTCTGAAAATGGCAGATCGATGATGGGTGCCAGCCACTGGCCCAGTTCCGACATGGGCCAGGCCAGCATGCCCGAAACAGCCGCCAGCCCAAGGCCGGTAAGGAATCCGAGTTTCATGTCACGCCCCCCGCAGAATTCATGTGATGATGCGCCATTGTAAGCAATGCGTGTCTGAAATGACACGCAAATCAGACTTTGCGCCAGAGAACGACTACTCGGTGAATCGAACGGCGTCTCCCGTGCATTTTTCTGTACGCCAGCAGCCACGCTTCATCGGTGATGGACTGCACACCACATTGACGACTGCATCGGCCTTGAGATCCCAGGCCTGGATCTGCAGATTGCGTGCGGCTGACATGGCGACACCCCATTGTTCCTCGGCAGCGTCATAATCCGAACAAGCCACACCTGACAGGGACTGAATTACCTCGAAGGCCTTGGCTGTATTGTCTTCGGGTGACAGTAGCGGCATGGATTCATAGGGTTCGGGTTCAGGTTCGGGTTCAGGTTCGGGCTCGGGTTGTGGTTCAGGAACAACCGTCTCGCTGTCAACAGGTTCCTGTGCCAGAGCCGCCGCCTCTTCAGTAGCCGAAGGCTCAGGCTCACTCGGACTTGTGGCACAGCCAGCAAGTAATGCACTCAGTATCAAAAGATGGATTGTCTTCATGATTCCAGTTCGCTAAAAAACTGCGGTATTTTACGGTTTCGCACTGTAAAAATACAGTCAGCGCTCTGTATTCACTGCGGTTGATCAGCACGCCAACCCGGCCCGCGTACGACACGACCAGGCGTCTGCCCTGTGTGTTTTCCGTTCGCAAGTACCTGAACGCCATTAACCCAGACATGGATCATGCCTGTGGCGTACTGATGCGGTTCGGAAAACGTGGCGTGATCAGTAAACTTTGCCTGATCGAAAACCACAACATCTGCAAAATACCCTTCGGCCAGCCGGCCCCTGTGCTTCAGTTTCAGATTGGTGGCCGGCAGGTCGGTGATTCGCCGAATTGCCTCGGCGAGATCAATCACTTTCTTCTCCCTGACATAATGACCGAGCAGTCGGGCAAAATTGCCGTAGGCACGTGGATGCGGATTGGACTTCAGAAACGTACCTTCAGGCGCCATCGATTCGGCGTCAGAGCCAAAACTCATCCATGGCTGCCTGATCTTAGTAGCGATGTTCTCTTCGGTCATGAGGAAATACACGGCACCGACACGACTGCCATCCTCAACCACAAGGTCCATCGCTGTCATTTCTGGTGTTTGTCCGCGATCCGCTGCAACCTCAGCCAGCGTTCTGCCCGTGTAGTGTTTCAGTGCATCATTGCGAAACCCTGACAGAATGACCTTGTCGGCCGAACCGGCAGCCAGGTAGAGACTTTCCCAGGCGTCAGTGGGCGTTATCATTTCCTCGGCCACTCGTTTCCTGATCTCAGGGTCCTTCAGACGTTCGGCCCAGGCATCGTAGCCGCCTTCCTGCACCCAGGGTGGCATGGCCGCATCCAGGCCGGTGGCGCCAGCCGTGTAGGTGTACATGTCTGCGGTAATAGCGAGCCCCTCGGCACGCGCAGCTTCGACCCGTTCGATTACTGTCTCGAGCTTGCGCCAGTTCGATTTGCCGGCCGCCTTGAGGTGATAGATTTCTGCACGAATGCCGGATTCTCTGGCAATAGTGATCAGCTCATCAACGGCCTCGACCAGTTTGTTGCCCTCGCTGCGCAGATGTGAAATGTACACACCGTCATAACGAGCAGCCACACGTGACAGTTCGATCAGCTCTGCCGTATCGGCAAAGAATGCCGGTGCATAGATCAAAGATGAGCCAAGACCCAGTGCGCCCTCCTCCATGGCTGTGGCCACCAGTTGCTTCATTCGTTCGAGTTCATCACTGCTGGGCTCGCGATCTTCTTGACCCAGCTCGTGTATCCTGACTGTTGTCGCACCGACGAATGAGGCAATGTTGGGTGACACGCCACTTGATGCCATGTAATCAAGATACTCCCCGAGCGTGGTCCAGTGAATCTCGTAGCGGATATCGCCCTGCCGTCTGATCACTTCGGCCTTCATCTGATCATTCCAGGGTCCCATCGACTGACCTTCACCAAAAATTTCAAGGGTCACGCCCTGACGGATATCGCTTTGAGACAAGGGATCCTCGATCAGGGAAACCGGGGCCCAGCTGAGCATGTTGATGAATCCGGGCGCCACAACCATGCTACTGGCATCGATCGTGTTTTCAGCCCTCGAATTGGCAAGCTTGCCAATGGCTGCAATGCGATCACCCGTGATCGCCAGATCGGCAGTATAAGGATCGCCGCCCAGACCATCATGTATCAGGCCATTTCGAATCAGCAGATCATATTCTGCCTCCGTTGTTGCCACTGAAGGCTCATCTGAGGTCTGCTGACGATCGCAGGCGGTCATGAACAGCAGTAGCAACAGAGCGACGACAGACAATCCGATCTGGCTGCTCGCCCTGCGCTTGATTCGTGCTGGAAATTTCGAGTGCGATGTCACTGACATGTTGAGGTTTCCTGTCCACAGGCAACTGCATGGTAACAGAGCAGGATTGAGCTGACGAAACGGTCTGCTTCAGTTCTGGCACAGGAGGCCTATTCGGTCGCGAATCAATGGGACAGTCTCCTGTTCGAACCAGGGGTTTCGTTTCAGCCAGATATTGTTTCTCGGACTCGGATGCGGCATCAGCACGGTCGATGCCTGGGCTGCATCCTGTGCCCTGACATGCTCGGTCAGACTCAGATCAAGCAGTGATGACCCTCTGAAATGCCAGACTCTGGCATACTGACCGATGACGACAGTCAGCTCGAGCTGAGTCATCTTATCAAGCACCCGATCTCGCCAGGTATCCGCACATTCCCGACGCGGTGGCAGGTCGCCTGATTTCCCTCGTCCGGGATAACAGAACGCCATCGGCAGGATCGCGACCAGGGATTCGTCATAGAACTCGCTGTTTTTCAGTCCGAGCCAGTCGCGCAGTCGTTCGCCACTGGCATCGTCAAACGGCACTCTCGACTCATGCGCCTTACTGCCCGGTGCCTGACCGGCAATCAGCAGGCGAGCGCGGTCACTGATCTGCAGCACGGGACCGGGGCCCAGTGGCAGATGGGCTTCACACAGACGGCACTGACGAATTTCCTGTCCAAGTGTGGCCAGTGTATCTGTACGATTCATGATGGATTGCTGCTGATATCTCGCATTCTGACAAGGTTACCCAGAGGCTGTCTGCCGTTGCAACAGATGCAGAACAGAATGACTCGTTCAGTATTGACGTTGACCTTGCCTGACACTGCTGAACCCAGCGATCGGCCTGCCATGACCGAATCAATCGGAGCAGATCATCAGGGTATTGTTCGATAACCGTCGAAGGCCGCAGTGATATCGGCATACAGTTCACTCACCCAGTCTGCGTAACCGGGCTGGTCGGCATCCAGAGACTTGAGGCGCGGATCGGAAGGCGCAATCACGACACTGACATTGTTCGCCCCTATTCGGGCCACCAGTGAGAACAACTCCTCGATGGTTTCATCACCCATGGCCAGACAACCGATGGACACAGCCTTGCCGTGAATGAAGATATCTGAACCGGGCTGATCACGTCCCTCGGCTCTCGCATGTTCCAGATCGAATGCATTGGGATAGTTCAGCTTCATCGACAGGTGATAGGCACTGTTCGGATTGAGCCAGCTGACGCGATACAGGCCCTCGGGCACCTGAAAGTCACCCTCACGTAATTTCGGCCCGGATTTCCCGCTGCTGCGATGAATGCGATAGTCCCGGATGAAGACGGCGCCTTCCGGCTCATCTGCCCACAGCTCCATGCGCAGTTCATCCTTCAATGCCAGCAGGGTGATCGCCTCTGGAGGATAACTCACCCCGGCCTCATCGAACCACGGCTTCAGGCGCCCCTCTGATGATTCGCCGATCGAGTCAATAACCTCATCCACGGTTCTCTGGCCACCACTCTCCAGCGACGCCGGAATCGGACTATTCATGAGTGTGAACATTCCGCTTACAGAGAATGACAGCAGCAGGACGGTACTCAGCAATCGGGACATGTGATGACTTCCAGAATGTGTTGATCAAGTATGACACGAGCTGGCGCCTGTTGGAGGGATTCAGCAATCCTGCCATTATTCGGTTATCTGATTGACATCACTGTGGCTGCAGTGCCGGTTTGCGCATGGTCATCAGCTGTGGGTGTATGCCCACCTCATTGATCACGCCCAGATGAGGCTCCGACCAGTCGATCATACGGATGTCGACAAACCCTGCCGATTCCATGATGCCGATCATCTCCGGCAGTGAAAACAATCGCATCTCCAGGGTCTCACCAGGCCCACCATGGAAGACCAGATCGGTAAATTCCTGAACCCTGCCATCGACAGTACGGTTGATCAGCACATAGCCTGCTTCAGTCTGCCTGATTTCGTAGTCATGTATTTCAGGAAAATGCTCGTCTGTTTCACCTTTCCAGCTTGTACGGTACCGAAAACACGCACAGACCACCTGGGCTTGAGGATGTCGAACATATTCTGGAATGCCCGATCAACCGGTGGCGCAATATGCTCGAATACATCACTGGAGATGAGAAAATCGCAAGAGCCGATCCATCGTTCTGAAACATCCGTGATATCCAGCCGGGGTTCCTGATGGTAAAAGGTATTGGTATAACTGAACACCTTGCCCAGTACGTCGGCATAGGTGCCCGTATCACTGAGGCCTATGCCGGTGATGTGTTTCTGTGGCATGAGGTCAGTGAGGGGAACAGCCTCGCCCAGCAATTCACGGCTCAGTGCGGCCGCAATGGTTCTGAACCTTGCGTTAGAACCACAGACGGTGCATGAGGGCGTTTCACGATCCATGATCAGATCGAGTTTCTGCCGTATCTGTTCACCGCAGATGCTGCATTCGAATGTTGACATCTGGCCCTGGTCATCAGACATGCCTTTTCTCAATTGCCTTCTTGCGATGGTTTTTCTGATGCGTCGCTTAATCTTGCCCAGAAAGGACTTGGTGATTCTCACTCGACAATA
>CBDBVC010000048.1:0-57284 GCA_965212525.1 Lysobacterales bacterium | reverse complement strand
AACTCGTCTGGTGGCAGCGCAGCAACAACAGGATTCTCATCGGCAGGCTCTGCCCTGACAGTTTCAGGCACCGATTGCGTCATCGGTTGCGGTTCAGGTTGAATGGTTTCGGGTTCCGGCGGCAACGCTTTCACGATCCGCTCCTGCACCAACTCGACAGCCAGCTGACCACGCGGACTGAGCCACTGACCCGGTTTCAGATACCACACGGGCACTGGCAGGTACTGCACTATCAGCAGCATGAGCAGCATCACGGCAACGAAGGTGTTCCCAAGCCGGGCATGTGATTGTGTTGTCGATATCAACGTTTTACGGCCTGTTGTCGGTCGTGCCTGTCATTCGAAGAACAACTGATGTTAGTGCCCGTCGCTTTAAAATTTCATTAGCATTCTATTAAGTACCGGATCGATGATCATGATCTGCAAGTCATGAACCATGCGATCCAGCCACTGATCTCACTTGATATTCTGGACCGATTGGTGCAGCATTTCAGGGCAGCAGTCCAATCCTGGACACCACATTCACGCAGCCTGTCTGATAATGTGGTTATTCAATGAGGGCAAGAGACATAACCTCGTCTATGTACGATTACATCATCATCGGGGCGGGTTCGGCTGGCTGTGTACTGGCGAACCGGCTCTCGGCCGATTCACAATCCCGGGTTCTGCTGCTTGAAGCAGGCGGTCGGGACTGGCATCCGTTCATTCACATGCCTGCCGGACTGGCTAAACTGGTCAAGAACAAGCGCATCAACTGGAACTACTACACTCAGCCCGAACCACATCTGAATAACCGTCGGCTTTACTGGCCGCGCGGCAAGTGCTGGGTGGCTCAAGCTCCATCAATGCCATGTGCTATGCCCGTGGTCATCGCATGGACTACGACCTGTGGGCAGAAAGTGGCAACGACGGCTGGAGCTTTGCCGATGTGCTACCTTACTTTCGCAAGTCACAGGATCAGGCTCGCGGAGAATCCCGCTATCATGGCGTAGGTGGCCCGCTCAGTGTTCAGGACCTGAAGTACCACAATCCCCTGTCCGATGTCTTTCTCGATGCCACGCGTGAGCTCGGCTACCCGCAGAATGATGATTTCAACGGCGCGGCGCAACGCGGTTTCGGCTTCTACCAGGTGACACAGAACAATGGTTCGCGCTGCAGTACAGCGGTTGGTTACCTGAATCCTGCCAGAAAACGACCCAATCTCACCATCGAGACCGGAGCCAGGGCCGAGCGCCTGCTTGTGGACGGATCCCGCATCACGGGTGTCGAGTATCGACAGGGTCGCAAACTGAAGACTGTGCATGCCGAATCTGAAGTATTGCTCAGCGGCGGTGCCATCAATTCACCACAGCTGCTGATGCTTTCGGGCATCGGAAATCCGGAGCAGATCGAAGCTGCCGGCATCGAAGTGGCTCATGAACTGAAGGGTGTCGGGCAGAATCTGCAGGATCATCTGGACATCTGTACACTGTATGAATGCACTGAAAACATCACCTATGACCGCATCAGTGAGATCCTCACCGGCATTCGCTATGTACTGAAGAAGGAAGGCCCGGGCACCTCGAACGTGGCTGAAGCCGGCGGCTTCATGGTCTCATCGCTGTCCGAGGATGAACGGCCCGATATCCAGTTTCACTTTGTACCCGCACTGCTAGATGATCACGGCCGCAATCAGTTACCCGGAAATGGCATGACACTGCACTGCTGCCCACTCAGACCGCGCAGTCGAGGACGCATCGAGCTTGATCCGTCACACCCGTCAGGCCAGCCACTGATCTATGCCAATTATCTGGATGAGTCACATGACCTGGACCTTATGGTGGAATCGCACGAGATCTGTGACGAGATTTTCCGCACCGAAGCGTTCAGACCCTGGGCGAGGCAAGC
Source organism: Lysobacterales bacterium (assembly GCA_965212525.1). GTDB lineage: Bacteria > Pseudomonadota > Gammaproteobacteria > Xanthomonadales > SZUA-38 > SZUA-38. The sequence continues at coordinate 55,398 of CBDBVC010000048.1, read as the reverse complement.
GCATTTTCCCGTCCCCCGAATCCACCACCAGGGAATCGAAAATCGCATTCATTCGCGAGAAGGCAGAAACCATCTATCACCCCATCGGTACCTGCAAGATGGGTCAGGATGACGACTCGGTGGTTGATGAAACATTGCGCCTGCGCGGACTGGAAGGTTGCCGTGTGATCGATGCCTCGATCATGCCGACTCTGGTTTCAGGCAATACCAACGCGCCGACCGTCATGATCGCCGAAAAGGCATCCGACCTGATTATCGGCAGTGTCTGAGACCTGCCATCAGGGTGATGCCGATGATTCCGGGTCAGCCACCAGTTGCTCGACCTGATGATTCAGTTCAGCAACCAGCCGGTCGAAATATTCGCCGGTGCCGGGGCCGGCAAATCCGGAATGAATACCCACCACATCGTGATTGCGGTCGAGGAAAATGGTCGTCGGATAGGCCACGACCTTGTCCAGAAAGCCCAGCGTCTCGGCGGCACCGGCCTTGTCGGTCATGCCAGCCAGTAACAGGGGATACTCAAGGCCGTAACGGTCACGAAACTTGCCCACCTGCTCTCTGTCACGTACCACATCACCGGTATATTCGAAAGCCAGTCCAATGATCTCCAGTCCCTGTGGTGCGTACTTGCGATGAATGTCGGCCAGCACCGGAGCTTCATCGTTGCAGTTGGGACACCAGCTGCCAAACAGATTCACCAGCACCGGCTTGCCGGCAAAGCGATCGTCAGACAGGCTGACCATCTGCTCGTCCAGATCCTCGAATGAAAATGCAATGCGCTTGTCCTCGGTAGTGACTTCAACCATTGACCAGGCATCCGGAAGAATGTCACTGACATCGCGCGTACTGGTTGCCTGCCAGGTGGCGTGATAGGTATCTCGTGACCAGAAGTCGCCTGTCAGCGAACCATCTGCGTTGATGCTGGCACTGAACAGAAAGGCATGGGCACCATCAAAGGTCGACAGTCTCAGCAGGCCGTTGACGAAATCCCCCTCCAGAAAACGGTAATCACCGGTTGGCGTCATGAAGGTTCCTGTCAGTATTTCACCCTGCTGCCGAAACTGACCCACGGCCAGCTCGGTGCCATCCTCATCGGTGAACTCCACTCGCCAGCTGCCATCGATGTTGACGCCCTCAAGAGAAACTGCGTCGTTGGCAGAACCCTGCTGCGGCATGAATCGGACCGGCACACCGCGAGTTGCGGCAAAGTCCAGCACGGTGTCCTTGTCGGCAGAGGTCTTGCGCCAGCGCCCCTTCATGACGCTCCGATCATCCGACAGTGTGGCGATAATTTCCGAATCGTACCAGTCGAAATCAATCTCGATCTCGTTACCGTTGATCGCTACACTGCTGACCGGCGCTGCCTCGTCGCCGTTGGTGATGACAGCGCGATAGGCCCCGGATGTCTCATGCAGCTCGAACAGAAACGGCAACTCACCACCGGGTGATGACAGCACGCCGCGCCACTGTCCTGACAGGCTGACTGATTCTGTCGAAGTCGAGTCGGCTGTTTCCTGGCCGGAGTCACTGTCTGTCCCGCAGCCAGCGAGCACGATGCTCAGCATGACAGCCGTCAGCAGTGAATGTAAGCGTGTCAGACCTCTGCTCATCATTGATCTCATCTCCAGCTCCGTGTTGGTGGTTCAGATTGCCGATGTCGAAACATAGCTGCATTCACAGGACCAGACAAGACAAAAGCGTCTTTCACGCGTATTTGATGGAAAATATGTAGAAAATACTCGTCTTGAGTAAAAGATCGGTTTAAACTACGAAGAATTACGTTGAGGAAACTGGCACATGAAACGACTCGTTACAGCAACACTGGCTTGCCTGACAACCGCGACTGCACTGGCAGAAACATTCGATGTCTCGGTCATCAGCAACCGGTATGAACCCAATGACCTGACCATCGCACCCGGTGATACCGTGCGCTGGACCAACAATCAGGGTTTTCACGATGTCGTTGAAGACAATGCCGCCTTTTCATCCGGTGGGGCTGCTGGTCCGGGCTGGGTTTTCGAGCGCACCTTCAATGATCCGGGTGAAATCTTCTATCACTGCACCGTTCACAGCGCTGCCGGCCGAGACATCAACATTTTCATGAATGGCAGGATCAATGTTGAAGCGCCGAACAATTTCCTGATCAACCAGGGAATTGCGGGGGCCTGGTTCAACAATGCTACCGCCGGCCAGGGCTTTCTTGTCGATGTCGACACTGAAAACAGTTTCATTTTCATCGCCTGGTTCACCTATCTGGCATCGACCTCGGAAACCAAGGTCGGTTCTGACGGTCAGCGCTGGCTGACCATGCAGGGTACTTTCAATGGACCGAGCGCATCGATACCCATCTTCAACACCAGTGGAGGCGAGTTCAATGACTCTGCACCGGTGATGACCGATCAGGTCGGAACCGCAACCGTCAGCTTTACAGACTGCAGCAATGGCAGTGTCGACTTCGATCTGCCGGATGACGGCCTCAGCGGTACCATACCCATCACTCGATTGTTGCCAGCGACCTCAAGCCTGTGTGAGGACCTTTCAGCTGCCACAGAGGAAACCCTGCTCAGTCAAAGCGAATAACGAGCATGGTCTGGTCATCCTGCACAGGATGGCCATTGGTGAACTCATCAAGGCTCTCGTTGACACGCTGAATCATGGCTTCGGGTTCGGGGGAACCCGATTCTATCGCTGATCTGAGTCGGGCATCACCAAAGTGCACCTGATCACGGTTACGGGTCTCGAGCAGCCCATCGGTATAAAGTACCAGTATGTCTCCGGGATTCATCTTTCGGACAGACATCGTCCAGCAGGTTGATTTTTCAACACCCAGTGGAATCCCGACATTGCTGTCAAGCCCCTGAACCCGGCTATCACCTGCTGCAATCAACATCGCAGGCGGGTGACCAGCATTGATATGTCGCAGTTCACGGTTCACCGGATTGAATCCGCACAGGATGGCGGATATGAACGCTGTCCTTGGTCGCTGCGTGATCATGTGTTTGTTGACATACTCGGCCAGCTGCTCAGGATTGCCGACATCCTGGCTGCTATAGGTACGCAGAATCGCATCCAGCATCGCCGCTTCGACAGCTGCCGATGGACCATGTCCGGCGACATCGGCAATCATGACTCCGAAATGGTCATGCTGCTCATGCCGATCCTGCTCACTCATCAGATGGGTCAGGCGAGGCAGGTCGAAATAGTCGCCACCGGCATAGCGATAGCTCTCGGCATGTACCGCGATAGTGACACCATTGAGCGCATGCGGATCCACCGGTCTCAGCAGGTGCTGCAGCCTTGATATCTCATCAAGTTCGCGATCGATCCAGCGATTGGCTTCTTCCAGTCGTTTCTTGTCCAGGGCACGCAACAGATTGACGGCGAGCATGTTGGCAATGAAACTCAGCGCACGATCACTTCGACCGCCCACGGGGGCATCGATCGGACTCATGATCAGCAGATACCAGTGTGCTGGCTGATCAATCAGCCAGTCGACCAGAAACATCGATCGACAACGGTCAAAACAGCCGGTGATGGCGTCATTGCTGCAACTCTCAAGGGCAGGTACATCCGACCACTGTTCCAGATTGAGGCTGTCGGCCGCAATAACCGGGTAATCGCGTGCCGGTGTGAACTGCTCTCGTATCGGCAATACGGTATTGCCGTCCATGTCACACAGACCCGTCAGCTGGATTCGCCCGGGTTCACCACGCACGTCACAGGCAAAACCCACGACCAGCTTGCCATAGTGAGCCGTCAGGCCGGTCCAGAACCTCGACAGCATCCAGGACGGACTGGTTTCGGGCTGATGACACAGTTCGGCAATCTGCTGTTTCAGACTGGCTCCAAGTTCCATCAGTATCGGGTTTCCTGTTCAGGCCAGTTCGTGTGGCCCATGAGAATGATCACGACTTGCCTAGACCTGTATTCTGGGTGGCATGGGACAATGAATGGCGGCACAGATGGCTCTGAGCAACTCGACCTCTTCCAGGCTGATGGTGCGGTCATAGCGTACACACTTGAGCATGCCTTCAATCACCGACTGCTTGAACAGTGGTTCCAACCTGTCAATTCTGTTGAGCGCGTCATCCAGCGATGCCACCCAGTATTCGGGAAAGGTGTAAGGCATGGGGTCACTGGGATAGACCTCCGAATAGCCGGCATGATAGGCGGGTTCTATCTCTGTATTACTGGTCTGTCCGAGCCCGGCTATCACCGACATCAGCACGGCCACATCCTGCCTGACCTGATACAGCGAGAGCCCTGATTGCCGACGCGCAGACTGCGCCGGGTACATCGATTCATTCAGGTACGAGGTGATCAGTTTGGACATGGCGAATTCGAACACGGTGACCTTGCCATCGACCCGGATCAGTCTGGCGATCAGCCCGAGCACCTGCTTGATGTCCTCAACCGGGCGACGCTTGATCGTCGGGCAGGATATCTCGACCAGCGGCAGGCGCTGCAACGGCTCAAGTGTATCGGTCAGTGCCAGTAATTCACGCACCTGTTCGGCACGATGTTCACCGGCTGCCTCCTGCACCATCGCCAGCTGGCGCTGACGCGTTTGCTCATCGTCATCGATCAGCATGGCCAGCATCACAGCCACGGCCTTGTTGACCGAATGTGCCTGATCCACCAGCTCAGCCGGCAGGTTGCCGATCAGCTGTTCGGCATAATCGACGTGATCCCATGTGGGTAGCCCGACATCCGCCACACTGATGTCTGCACCCGCCTGATCGGCTGTTGCTGCGTCACTGCCACTCCCGGCAGAAGCAAAACCCATCGCTGCTGCGTGGCCACCCGATTGCTCCTCGGCCAGTGGCGGTGGACTGTTCTCCATCTGGGCCCTGATCTGTTTCAGCTCCGATGGCTGGAATGAGGGCAGGATGGCCTTGATGCGCTCGCCAATGGGCGGGTGTGTGGCGAACATGCTGTTGAGTCCCGAAGCAAACAGCATGTGACTGACTTCCTGGGCATCAGAGGCCTCGATCAGTCCGTGATGCGAATGCGCCGCAATCTTCTTCAGTGCACCACCAATGCCCTCGGGTTCACGCGTGAACTGCACTGCCGAGGCATCAGCCAGATACTCGCGCTGTCGTGACACCGAAGCCTGGATCATGCGACCGAAGAACAGGCCTATTGAACCGATCACCAGCAGACCGACGCCCACCATGATGATGCCGCCGCCTTCCTTGCGACTGGATCGCGAATAACGGGTGGAATGGATGATCTGCCGCCCCACCAGTGCAATCATGAAGATACCGAACAGCACACCCATCAGGCGTATGTTCAGTTTCATGTCGCCGTTGAAGATGTGGCTGAACTCGTGTGCAATCACGCCCTGAAGTTCGGCCCTGGTCAGCGTCTCCAGAGCCCCTCTGGAAACGGCAATGGCGGCATCCCCAGGCGTGTAACCGGCGGCAAAGGCATTGATGCTGGATTCCTTCTCCAGCACATAGATTCCCGGAACCGCGACGCCGGAGGCGATGGAGATTTCTTCCACTACATTGCGAAGCTGCTTGCGTTTTGGCGTGGTCACATCACCGGGCACCAGCGTGCCACCCATGGCACGGGCCACGGCACCGCCGCCCGATGACAGCGTGGCGATCTTGTACAGCATGGCACAGATGATGGCTGCCAGGACCACCAGCGAAGACTTCACGATCAGTCCGGTCTGGTCCTTGAGCCAGTCAAGTCCGATCGGTTCGCCCGTCATCTCTTGACTGCTGTAGCCGAAGATGCCGAGAATCAGCAGATCCACGGCGATGATGATCAACAGCACGGCAATCACGAACAGGAAAATCAGGCGCTTGGTGTGTTTCTTCGCCCGGTCCTGTTTGTTCGAAGAAGTTCATGACAGAAGGCTCCTGTTAAAACTTCCACTTCGGGCGCTTCGCGCTTGACCTCGTCATCTATTTCCAGCAGTTCAGCCAGCTTGAAGTTGAATGAGCTGGCCAGCAGGTTGCCAGGGAAGGTTTCCACGGCGTTGTTGTAGGTGGTGATGGCATCATTGAATGCCTGTCTGGCAAAGGCCACCTTGTTTTCAGTCGATGTCAGCTCTTCTGACAGCTGCATCATGTTTTCGTTGGCCTTGAGATCCGGATAGGACTCGGACAGGGCAAACAGGCGTCCCAGTGCACCGGACAGTCCCTGTTCTGCCGAAGCCAGTTGCTTCATGGCTTCCGGGTCACCCGGGTTGGCCGATGCATTCTTCAGCCCGCTGATGGCCTGGTTGCGTGCCTTGATGACGCCCTCGAGCGTCTCCTTTTCGTGCTTCATGTAGCCCTTGGCGGTCTCGACCAGATTCGGAATCAGGTCATGACGGCGAGTCAGCTGCACATCGATCTGGGCAAAGGCATTCTTGTAACGGTTGCGTTTGGTCACCAGGCCGTTGTAGAGCGAAATCGCAAACACAATGGCAGCAATGATCAAAGCCAGAAATACATATTCCATGGACTGTTTCCTCGTGCAATACAGTTAATGCGATCAGCTTACCCGATTGACTCTGCGGCGTCATGTGGCAGAAGATCACTTGACGTACAACTTACTGATCTTCCAGACATTCTTCCAGATATTCACGTCCGGCCGTCGGACTGTTGTAAATGAACGTGATGATACTGTCCGGTTTGATGAACCCGCCACCGTAAGCCTCATCGAATTCGGTATTGGGTCTGGCCGCAATGATGTCTTCCAGACACTTGCCCTCGGCCTTCATGGCAAGCACATTGTCACGCACGCTCACCAGCATGTCGCGATACACCGTGAGTCCGGCGCGGTCGGTGAGAACGCCGTGACCTGGAATGATACGGGTGTTTTCATCCGCCAGCATCAGACCCTTGTTGACGGCATCGATCAGGCCATGGATACCGCCACCCGATCCCAGATCAATAAACGGATACCGTTCGTTGAAGAAGATGTCACCCATGTGCAGTACGTTGGCTTCCCTGAAATGTATGATCGAGTCACCGTCGGTGTGAGCATGCGGCACGTGGATGGCGCTGACATGATCACCGTTCAGCCTGAGTGTCACCCGGTCATTGAAGGTCAGCACCGGCAGCGCATCCTTCGGCGAGGCCTTGACCTCGGCATTGAAGAAGGCGATGACCTGGTCAGTGCTCATGCGCTCATAGATATTGTCATGTGCCACGATCACGGCACCGGCCTTGCCGAAGGCCTCGTTGCCGCCGGTATGGTCACCATGCCAGTGGGTGTTGATGACAAAGCGCACCTTGTCCTCACTGAGTTCGCCGATGGCGGCCATGATCTTGTCCGACAGCGGCGCATACTGATCATCGATGATGAACACACCGTCCTCACCCACCGATACGCCGATGTTGCCGCCCCTGCCCTTGAGCATGTAGATGCCGTCCCTGACTTGTTCTGCAGTCACCTCTACCTGAGACCAGTCCTGTGCATGGACGGCGCCAGTCAGCAACAGCGCGGCAGTAAGAATTCCTTTGATCATGATATTTCCCTCACCAAGGGTTGAGTTGAGCCAGCGATCATAGCATGAGTATTTGGCAATCGCGTGATGATGCCCGCATAATGCCCACTGATTGTCACAGACACAGAGTGCTGCCCATGAGTCCTTCACATCACCTTGGTTCCAAGCTGACCGTTCAGATCGTTGTTGCCATGCTTGCCGGTGCCGTTGTCGGCGCCATACTCAACCTGACCACCGATCCCGGCTCATGGGTACAGGTCAATCTGGTCGGCAACTTTCTTGACGCCGTCGGCAAGATGTTTGTCGACCTTCTGAAGATGCTGATGGTCCCGGTGGTGCTGGTGACACTGGTGTGCGGCACCTCATCTCTGAGCGAACCCTCGAAACTCGGACGTGTCGGTGGCAAGACCATCGTGTTCTATCTGTTTACCACCGCCATCGCGATTACACTGGCGCTCACGGTGGCGACGATGGTGAATGTCGGTGCGGGCTCCGATGCGGTCGCTGAGGCCTTCACACCCAAGGACGAGAAAACCATAAAGCAGGTCTTCATCGACATGATTCCGAGCAATCCGGTGAAGGCCATGGCTGAAGGTCAGATGCTGCCACTGATCCTGTTCTCGATCATGCTGGGCCTGGCCATCACGCTGGCCGGCAAGGCAGCCGAGCCGGTCAGGAAAATTTTCCTCTCGATGAATGAAGTGGTCATGGGACTGGTGGTCATCGTCATGAAACTGGCCCCGATCGGTATCTTCTGCATCATCACCGTACTTTGTGCCACACTCGGGTTTGACAAGATCAAGAGTGTGCTGGGCTATTTTCTCACGGTCGCCATCGTGCTTATTATCCACGGTTCGCTGGTTTACCCTACCCTGCTGAAGACGCTTACGGGCCTCAGCCCGCTGACGTTTTTCAGCAAGATGCGAACGGCCATGACAGTCGCCTTCACCACATCCTCATCCAATGCCACATTACCTGTCACACTGAGGACGGCTGAAGAGCGACTCGGTGCAGGCAACTCGACTGCATCATTTACGGTGCCGCTGGGGGCCACCATCAACATGGATGGCACGGCCATCATGCAGGGTGTGGCTACCGTCTTCATTGCCAATTTCTACGCTCAGGACCTGACCGTGGCCCAGATGATCACGGTCGCCCTGATGGCGGTGCTGGCCTCGATCGGTGCTGCTGGCGTACCCAGTGTCGGCCTGGTCATGCTGGCCACCGTTCTGGCCCAGGTAGGTCTGCCGGTCGAAGGCATCGGTCTGATCATCGGCGTTGACCGGCTGCTCGACATGATGCGAACCGTGGTCAACATCACCGGCGATGCTACCGTCACCTGCATCGTTGCAAAGAGCGAGAAGGATTTCGACCAGAGTGTGTTCGATGACCCGAATGCGGGTGTCATCGAGCAGGACATCCTGCATCACAAGAAAGCCGAAGACCCCGGCTGATGCCGGGGATCAACCTCAGTCGAACATCGTGAGATATTCTCCGCTCAGGACAAGTCCCTGCCGTACTGTGCCATAAGTCATCATGGGCTCGCCATTCAGCTACGATTCATTCAGCAGGTCATATCGTTGCACACGACAGTGTCGCTGACGGTTCGATTTCGTACCTGAATCTTCCTTTTCCCCGCCGTCGGCGATCACTGTCACCGCCATCGTGTTGCACACGGTGAGCAGCAGACACAATCCGTTGACAAGAGTGAGGATGAGCACATGAAAAAGACCAAGAAACTGGCAGCAACACTGGGCCTGGCAACAGTACTTTTGACACCACTGACGGCACTGGCCGATGACATCAGCTACACCTATGTCGAGGTGGATTACATCAGGATCGACCCGGACAGCGGTGGTTCCGAGAATGGCTGGGATATCAATGGCAACCTGTCACTGGGTGACTCCTGGTACCTCACCGGCAGTTATGGAAGCGTGGACCTGGGCGGGCCCGATTTCGAACGCTTCTCCGCCGGACTGGGCTGGCATACTTCGATCAGTGAACGAACGGATTTCCTGGTGGAAGGCAGCTACGAACGTGCCGAGATCGGCATCTTTGACGAGAACGGCTACAGTGCCGCAATTGGTCTGAGGTCGAACATCAACGAGCATCTCGAACTGGGTGCCAAGGTTGGTTACATCGATTTCGGTGATGATGCCGACGGCTTTGCGGCAAGCGTGAACGCTCTGTTCAAGATCAACCAGACCTGGGGCGTCAACCTGGCCTACGAGACCGACGAGGACATCGATGTGGACATTCTCAGCGTGGGTGTTCGTGCACGGTTCTAGTCAGATAGACTCAAGTCGCCGGGTACAACGCCCGGCGACAGTCTAACCCTCAGCTTCGGTCAGTTTCAGATCGAACTCGACATACACCTCATGCCCGATCAGATCCGGGTCTTCCCAGTCTCCCGAGCCGACATTGAAATCCATCCGGTTGATTTCCGCATGGCCGGCCATGATCGCCCTGCCCCTGACACTGACTGCATCCTCAGTCACAGTGTAGGTGAACTCGATCGGCACATCCCGGATAGCGCCCTTCAGTGTCAGTGCGCCATTGGCCACGTAGTCATTTCCACCCCGGTGCTGAAATCCACTGACACGGTAGCTTGCCACCGGATGGGTATCGAAATCGAACCAGTCGGATCCGGCCAGCGCCGAATCGCGATCGCTGTTCTGTGTATTGACCGAGGTCACATCCACACTGACTTCGAGAACCGCAGTTGCCGGACTGTCCGTATCGAAGTCCAGCGACACCTCGAATGATTCAAACTCGCCGCTGAAACCACCGCCATCATAGCTGGCGGTGAATCCAAGCTTGCTTTCCGCTGAGTACATGACCCAGTCAGCGGCATTCACCTGCAGACAGGCCAGCAACAGCAGGCAAACTGATACTCGTGGTGTCATTCTCCGTTCTCCCTGTCATTACCGCCATGGTTCCGCCTGATCATGCGCTTCAGTGTGCTGTCCTTCAGCACGAAGTGATGATAGAGCGCTGCCAGTGCGTGCACCGTGATCAGGGCAATGAACACCCAGGCCGTCACCTCATGAATGGTTGCAGCGGTATTCTTGATGGCCTCGTCCGGGCCGAGAATATTCGGCAACTGGAACAGACCAAACCAGCTCATCGGCACGTTGGCGGCCGAATTGATGACCCAGCCACTCATCGGCATGATGATCATGCACAGATACAGCAACTCATGACTGAGCTTCGAAAACTCGAAGCTGCCACGGCGGGGTTCCCGCAACGGGCTCGGGCCGCGGCCTGATCAACAGCCAGATCAGCCGGATCACCACCAGCAACAGCAGGGTCATGCCAATTGACTTGTGCAGTTTCAGTGCACCCAACTTGGCGGGAGACAGCGGCATGCCGTCAACCACCTTGCCGTAGATCAGGTTGCCGATGATGCCAATCGCCATGACCCAGTGCATCAGACGGCTGAACAGGCTCCAGCTTTGCCGATCAGACATGGCCTAGTCTGCCTTGCGCACGGTCTCGGTACTGATGGTGATCTTCACCTCGTCACCCACCAGGGGCAGATAGGCACTGACACCATAATCAGAACGCTTGATCGTTGTGTTCGCCGTGAAACCCGCCACATAATCATCCTTGAACGGATGCTTGCCCACCTTGTTGATGGTGACATCGAGCGTCACGGGCAGACTGGTTCCACGAATGGTCAGATCACCATTCACTGCCAGAGTGGAATCATCGACCACCGTCACCGAGCTGCTGGCAAAGGTGATATTCGGATGATTGGCCGAATCGAAAAAATCATCCTTCTGCATGTGATCTTCCTTCGGCTTGTGATTCATGTTGATACTGCTGACCGGTATTGTCACTTCGACACTGGAATTGGCCGGGTTCTGCTCATCGAAACTGAGCGACCCTTCAAAGGTGTCAAAACGTCCGATTGTGGTCGAATAGCCAAGGTGGCTGATCTTGAAATAGATTTCCGTATGGCTCTTGTCGAAATCAAAAGTACTGCTTTGAGCGTGAACAGAGCCTATAATCAGCATGGCGAGTAGAGTGGTGCAGAATTGTTTCATGTTTTCCTCATCCGAATGTGGCGGTTGTGCTGCCCGTTAATCGTATCAACAGGCATGGCTTAATTGACAGGACATTATGGCTTATCGTATCCCATCGTTGAATCTGTTACAGGCATTCGAGCGCGCAGCCTATCACAGGAGCTTCAAGCTTGCCGCCGAAGACCTGCATATCACGCCATCGGCGATCAGCCACAAGATCCGGAAACTCGAGCAGGAGCTGGGTATCGTGCTGTTTCAGCGCATGACCCGGGAGATCAGGCTGACACCAGCCGGTCGCTCCTACTTTCAGGACATTCATCGCGTGTTTGCACGACTGAAAACCGGAACCGATCGTTTACATGACCGCTACGGTCAGAAGAAATTGCGGCTGCACGTGCCACCGTTTTTCGCCAGTGAACTGCTGGTGCCGCTGTTGCCGGAATTCCAGGCTCAGCACCCGGACATAGACCTCAACCTGGAATCATCATTCAGCCGAACCGATGCCCACCCCGATGACATCGATGTGTCCATCCTGTTCGGTCGGGGTTCCTGGCCGGGGGTGGTCAGCAAACGCATCATGACTTTGAAGATGGCCGTGGTCTGCGCACCCGAACTGGCCGAAGGCATTCGCCCCGGACATTTCAACGGACGTCAATGGACAGACGCTGATCGATTTTGCCTTCAAGCAGAACATCTGGCACGACTGGGCCAGGATCAAGGGAATCGATCCACTTGAACCCAAGCACATACTGACGCTCGACAGCATGCATTCGGCACTGCGTGCAGCCGATCGTGGCCTGGGCCTGACCATGGCACCACTGCCCATAGCGCACAGCTGGATGCAACGCAGCTCACTCGTATGTCCCTTCGAGGAAACCGAGGAAGCACTCGATCATTATTACGTCGTTTATCGCCAATCTGACGCCATTCGTCCGAAAATAAAGGGCTTCATCGATTGGCTGACTCAGGTTATTGATGAGTACAATACTGCCGCCAGGCAAGTTATGGATGAATAATATTCATCTATAAGTGATTTTTATCGTTTGTCAATCTCTTCGGGCACGCCTAGAATACGCAGCATCTCGAAGCCATTCAGTTCAGACAAGGCATAGCCCAGAGCAACAATTGAACTGATTCGGGATCACAAACTGGTTTTATTCGAAGCGTACCTGGCACCCTCCCCCTCCCTCAGCCTGGTACGCTTTATTTTTGCCTGAAATTTGTGCCCGGCAACGCTGTTCATGCGCTGCGACTCACAACTGCACCCGTGTTGCCCAATCACTGATCAGGCAGCCTGAGCCGGCATGCTGTCCATGTGAACGTCCATCTGCGGATACGGTATGCTGATACCGGCACTGTCCATGGCCAGTTTCAGTTGCTCACGCAGTTCACAGGATGTGCTGAAGTAATCACTTGTCCTGCACCAGGGGCGTACGGCCAGATTCACCGATGAATCCGCAAGATCGATGACACCGATGAACGGCGCCGGATCGTCCAGCACATTGTCATTCGCCTCAAGCACAGCAGCTATAGCCTTGCGTGCTGCAGCTATATCATCGTCATAACCAATGGTCATCACCAGATCGATCCGGCGAGTATCATGAGCCGAGTAATTGACGATGGCATTGGCGATGATGTCCGCATTGGGCACGATGATCTTGCGATTGTCGAGTGTTTTCAGAATGGTCTCGAACACATTGATACGCAACACCGTTCCGGCAATGCCAGCCGCCTCGACATAGTCACCATCCTCGAAGGGCCTGAAGATCATCATCATGACACCAGCAGCAAAATTCTTCAGTGAATCCTGCAGTGCCAGACCGATGGCAAGGCCAGCGGCACCCAGTAACGCAACCAGCGAAGTGGTGTTGAGCCCAAGACTGCTCAGTGCCGCGACCACAATCACCAGCAAAAACAGGGCATTCATAATCGATGACAGGAAATCGATCAGCATCTGATCCATGTCGGTTTTCTGCATGGCGACCCGCACCAGCCTCAACAGCAGCTTGCCGACCCAGCGGCCGATGATGAATATTGCCAGTGCCGCAGCCAGTTTGAGAGACCAGGGATAAATGACGTTGTTCAGCAGTTCTTCGACTGAAGGCAGTTCCATGACGAGCTCCTAGAGGGGGTTGTTTCGCGGCAGTCTAGCACGGACCGTCAGGCGCCATTGTGCAGCAAGCCGCGCTGGATGAATCCAACCATTTCATCATCGCGACGACTGAGCAATCTCGTGGACTTGAATTCATGTTGCTTTATACTTAATGAATTATCCGAAACCCTCAGAACTGGCCGCAACCAGCAAACCTGCCGGTGCCCCGTATCAGCCGATACAGGACGCACCCGATCAGTTCAGCTAACGAACAGGAAAATCCAATGACGGAACAGAACGGACATCGTGACGAATCGGTGTCAACCGACGAACCCAAATGGCAGCATTACGACGTGGCACGCAAGGCTTTGCAGTCAGGCGACGCAGCCACTGCAGTCTCTGCCTGCAAACAGGCACTTGAAGATGACCCCGGTTTTTCACCGGCACTGGAACTGGCCGGTGTCATCGCCTGTCAGCAACAGGATTTCCCAACCGGAATCGCCTATTTCTCGCAACTGACCGAGTCAGAACCAGATTCACCGACAGCCTGGTTCAACCTCGGCAATGCCTACGCCAATTCCGGGCAACTTGAACAAGCGGTGCCGGCACTGGAAAAATCCATTGAACTGAAGCCCGAGCACCACAAATCTGCGGTAGTGCTGTCTCAGTCACTGTATGGCATGGGTGAGCATGAAGCCGCAATCGATCGTCTGGAAACGGTTGTTCATCAGGATCCGGACAATGTGATGGCTCTGAACTCACTGGCCACCCTGCTGGCCAGACACGAGAATTTCGAGGCCGCACTGCCCCACATTCGACATGCTGCAGAGCTGCAACCCAAAGTGCCGCAACTGCAATCCAATCTCGGCATGATCCTGTTCCGCTCTGGCATGGTGAACGAGGCGAAGGATGCCTTCCTGTCTGCACTGTCAGTCGATCACAATGACATCGAGTCCCGATTTGGTCTCGGCTCCATTGCGCATCTTCAGCGTCACTACGAAGAGGCCAGCAGTCATTTCCGCAAGATACTCAAGCGCGCACCCGGGCATTCCTCGGCCATGCTCAACCTGATCGACTGTCTCAAGGCCAGCAACAACAATGCCGAGGCAGAACAATGGCTGAATCAGGGACGCCAGCAATGGCCGGATGACGATCGCTTCGCCGGCGACTAAACGACCAACCACCCAATCAGGACGCTACCATGTGCTCAAGACACCTACTTATCCTTGTGCTGCTGGCCTCGATCACCGCCTGCAATCAGAAAGAACAGGCAACCGAACCGGTTACTGAGGCCGCCGACAGCAACACTCAAGCCGTAGCCGCGGACAGCTCGACTGCAATTGAAGCCTCGGCACGGCCCGAGATATATGCCACGGTGAAGCTGACGGCAGACCTGTCACACCTGAGCGAGAATCAGAAACAGATGATAGCCGTGCTGATCGAGGCATCTGACATCATGGATGAACTGTTTGCCGAGCAGGCCTATGGAGACGTAGCTTCGCTGATGGCTGCCCAGAGCGATGAGGCGACGCGCCAGTTCATCAGAATCAACTACGGCCCCTGGGATCGACTCGACGCCAATGCCCCGTTTGTCGCCGACACAGGAAACAAACCGGCCGGTGCGCAGTTCTATCCTTCTGACATGACCAAGGCCGAGTTTGAAGCCTCCACACTGACTGACAAGGACAGCCTGTATACCCTACTGAGGCGCGACGATGCCGGTACGCTGGTGACACTGCCCTACAGCAAGGCCTGGCCAGAGCAGATCAATCGTGCTGCTGAGCTATTGCGTCAGGCCGCGGACCTGGCCGATGACGAGGGCTTTGCCGATTACCTGCGACTGCGCGCGAGGGCACTCACCACGGACGATTACCTGGCCAGTGACATGGCCTGGATGGACAACAAGAGCAACCCGATCGAACTGGTCTACGGCCCTATCGAAACCTATGAAGATCAGCTCTATGGCTACAAGGCCGCCTTCGAATCCTATGTCCTGATCAAGGATCAGGCATGGAGTGAACGACTGTCACGTTTTGCAGCCGTGCTGCCCGAACTTCAGCGTGGTCTGCCGGTCGAGGAAAAATACAGGCAGGAAGAACCCGGCAGTGATGCCGACCTCAACGCCTACGATGTGATCTACTACGCCGGCGACTGCAATGCTGGATCCAAGACCATTGCCATCAACCTGCCCAATGATGAGCGTGTGCAACTGGAGAAGGGTACGCGCAGGCTGCAGCTGAAAAATGCCATGCGTGCCAAGTTCGACAGGATCCTGATACCGCTGGCCGGCGAACTGATCGCAGAGGATCAGCGCCAGCACATCACCTTTGATGCCTTTTTCTCCAACACCATGTTCCATGAGGTGGCACATGGCCTGGGCATCAAGAACACACTCGACGGCAGTGGCACGGTACGTTCTGCCCTCAAGGAAACGGCCTCGGCACTTGAGGAAGGCAAGGCCGACATTCTGGGCCTGTACATGGTTACCGAGCTATATAATCGTGGCGATCTGACGGAAGGTCGCCTGGAAGACAATTACGTCACCTTCCTGGCCAGCATTTTCCGATCCATCCGCTTCGGCGCCTCCAGCGCCCACGGCCGGGCAAACATGGTGCGTTTCAATTACTTCCGCGATGCAGGTGCGTTCACCTACGATGAGGCCAGCAAGACCTATCGGGTCGACTTCGATGCCATGAAGTTGGCGATGACGGAACTTTCACGCCTGATTCTTACCATACAGGGTGATGGCGACTATGACGCTGCGGTCAGACTGCTGGCGGACAATGGCAATATCGGACCTGCGCTGCAGGCCGACCTGGACAGGCTCTCCAGTGCCGGCATACCCGTCGACATCGTATTCGAACAGGGGCTCGACGTACTGGGCCTGACCCAAGACTGATTGAGGAGACCAGATTATGCGTTCAAGCCTGATAGCGTCCTGCCTGGTGTTGATGGCACTGACCTGTGCTGCACAGGCCGGCAAATACAACAGCATCATCAGTATCGGTGACCCCATGCCTGAATTCAGCAACCTGCCGGCCACTGATGGCAGCAGCCTGTCATCGGCAGACCTGGACGAGGATGTGGTGGTGATCGTGATGCTTGCCAATCACTGCCCCTGGGTTCGCGGCATGGATCCCGGCCTGGTTTCACTGACTGATTCGTTCAGGGCACAATCTGTTCGCGTCATCGGGCTTTCAGTCAATCTTCGCGACGATGACCGGTTACCGGCCATGAAGACACATGGTGAAGCCAACGGCTACAATTTCAGCTACATTTTCGACGAGTCGCAGCAGCTCGGCCGCGATCTGGGCGCCACCCGGACACCCGAGTATTTTGTCTTCGACAAATCACGCAAACTGGCCTATATGGGTCTGCTGTACAACTCACCCGCAAAGCAGAACGCAGACGGTACCCGGCGTCACATCAACGGCGAACCCAGCGAGTTCTATGTCAGCGATGCCATCGATGCCGTTCTGGCAGGTCAGGCTCCTGCCATCAGTGAAACGCGTGCCCATGGCTGCAGCGTCAAATATGAAAGCTAGGATCTGCATGATGGCCGCTCTGGCCATCCTGCTCGCTGCACACAGCAGCCAGGCAGACGAAGAGCCGACCAGCGACCTGATCACCCGCGTTAGTTATTCCGACTGGCAAGAGCGCCTGACATCATGGAAGGACGACATTGTTGTGGTGGATTTCTGGGCCACCTGGTGTTATTCCTGTATAAAGCGGTTCCCCAGGATGGTGGAACTGGATCAGAAATACCGAGATCGTGGGGTTCGTTTCGTCTCCATGCTGCTGGAAGACCCCGATGACAGCATGGCCATTTCAATGGCCGGGCAATTTCTCGCGCGACAGAATGCAGCCTTTGAACACTTCATGATGCAGGAAAACATGATGGATTCGTTCGAATGGCTCGATCTGCTCGGCATCCCTGCCGTATTCATCTATGAACCCGGTGGGGCACTCAGGGTCCGCCTCACCGGAGACAATCCGAACAATCAGTTCACTGATGAAGACATCGATCAGGAAATTGCTGCCCTGCTGTCGGATTGACAACACCTGGTTCACCCTCATTTCAGCCACAATTCACCAGATCATAACTGTTCATGATCTGATCATGATTGCCAACCTGTTCCGGCGTAGCCTTTCCCGACATTAAATAACTTTGGGGAAAGCGTATGAATCACTCCCGGACAAGTGCCACTCTGGGCGTCCTGGCAGCTCAACTGTGCCTGATCACAGCAACTCAGTGCCGCCACGATCACGGTCGATACACTGAGCGACACTGGTACAGCAGCGGATGGCCTGTGTGCCCTGCGTGATGCGGTCGCAGCTGCCAGCAACAATGCTGCAGTCGACAGCTGCGTGGCCGGAGACAGTGGCCTGGACACGATTGTCATTGATCCGTCGATCATCCCGATCAACGGTGATCCACTCAGAATCGACCTTCAGTCCACGCTCAACCTGACGGGCGATGACCTGCGTATCGAGGGCCCGGCACAGCAACTTCTGGAGATCAACGGCATGGACAGTGTGCGACTGATTCGGGTCGATCTCGATACTGCTGCCGATTTGCAATTGCATCGCCTGATACTCGCTGATGGCCAGTCCATGTTCGACGGTGGGGCCATCAAGATTCAGCCCGGAGTCAGCAACATCAGTCTCGATGAGATCATGCTGCTGAACAATCACAGCGACCAGGAAGGCGGTGCCATCAGCACGAACATCAATCAGTCGCTCAATCTGACGATCACTGATTCGACGCTGAGCGGCAATACCGCCCCCCGGGGAGGGGCCATTTCACTGACGACGACCGGTGCATCCGGGCCACAGCTGAATACGAGTATCAGCGGGTCGATCGTGTCGAACAACACCGCCGAGTCCAATGCCGGGGGCGCCGTGTTTATCCTGCCGTTTGACGCCAGCAGCAGGATTGAACTGATCGCAACCGATTCGCTGTTCGAGATGAATACGGCCAATGATACCGGTGGCGCCATATCAGCAGCCGGACAGGCAGGCTCTGATGCCGTGCTTGTTCATCTGGCAGGCAACCTGTTTCTGTCCAACTTCTCCAATGGCGGTTCCGGTGGCGCCTACCGCTCAGTCAATCTGGACACGGTTCTGGTGAACAATACCTTCATCGCCAACCAGGCCGAGTTTTCCGGCGGCGCGATCAGCCTTGGTAATACTTCAGGCGACCGACAGACTGAACTGGTGGCCAATACATTTTACGAAAACATCGGTGGCGCCGGTGCGCCATTCACAGTGGCCAAGGAGCTGACTGTGTCATTCATGGACACAGCAGGCTCGATCAACCGCTATGCGGCCAACCTGATTGCCAGCGATCTTTCCAATGCCTCGGATGATGCCTGTGCTCTGAGCGGAACCAGCGCACTCACAGACAGCGGGTTTAACGTCAGCAATGATGCTGATTGCGTCACGGCTGCCAGTGACACCGTTCAGAGTAGCCTGAGGCTGGTTCAGTCAGCCGGACCAACTCCGCGATTTCCGTTGATTATTCGTCCACTGCCCGGGAGCATTGCGATCGAACACTGGCCGGATGCCGAATGTGAGCTCGATGCCCTGCCGCTGCAGACAGACATGATCGGACTGCGTCGTGATACAAACACGGGGCTGCCGATGGATGGTGATGCCGACCTGAATTTCGATTGTGACAGTGGTGCCATCGAGGCAGCGACAGCGGAACGCCTGGATATTCTGCTGACGGGCACAGGTGGAGTCTATGAAGTCAACTACGACATTCTGTGCAACAGCAACTGTACCATGGCCATTCCAGCTGATGAGACCGCATTCCTGCTCGGTCTTCCTGCCGCTGGCAACCGTTTCGATCAATGGACCGATGACTGTGCAGCTTCGATGGACCAGCCATGCACACTGATTGTCGACGAGCAGAAAACGGTGGGCGCGCAGTTTCTTGGGGGCGTTATGACATCGGTGCTGAATGTGAGCCGCATTGGTGATGGCCTGGTCACCTCGGACATCATGGGCATTCACTGTGGTGCCGTCTGCCGGGGTATCTTCACGGTGGGTGAGACCGTCACACTGACGGCAACTTCCCAGACCGGATCGGTGTTCACCGGATGGTCTGGTGTCTGCTCGGGCACCGGCACATGCCAGGTCACCATTGATGACCAGATCACACAGACCGCCGTTGCCAGCTTCGTCAGTCAGGACTATCCGCTGATGGTGAGTGTGACTGGTTCAGGTACGGGAACAGTCACGAGCACACCAGGTGGCATCGATTGCGCACCGGATTGCAGCGAGGACTATCCGGCAGGCAGCATGGTGGAACTGATCGCCACGGCATCGGGCGATGATCTGTTTTTCGGCTTCAGCGGGGATTGCAGCGGTACCGGCTCCTGTGTGGTCAACATGGATCAGGCCAGGGCGGTGACGGCAGATTTCCGGGCACAGCGCACACTCGATGTCACGCTGACAGGAACCGGCCGGGTCACTTCTGATCCGGCAGCCATCGACTGCCCTGGTAGCTGTTCAGTCACGGCTGATCAGTTTTCGACATTCGTACTGACCGCCGAGGAAACCGATGCGCAACAGTTCTTTATCGGCTGGCAGGGCGACTGCACTCCCATCGGCGATGGTACCAGCTGTCAGGTGGCACTGGTTGCTGATCGCTCAGTGACGGCCCGGTTTGGCACAGACATGCTGTTTGCCGATGGATTCGAGTGACACAGAGGCAGTATCACTGTCAGTTGCCCGAGGCAGCCTTTTCAAGCTGCGGGGAAAAGACGCGACAGTTCAGCCTGTGCAGTTTCTGCACAGGCGCGCTGCTGCATCTTCAGGCAGTACTGTGCTTCTGCCTGCAGTGTTCTGAAATAGTCCCGCCGCCAGCCCTTGGCCGTGGCCAGTAACAGTTCTGCCTGTTTGTGATCACCCGATTGCAGCAGCAGTGGAATCATGTCGAGTGCAATGTGGGCTTCCAGGTCAATGGCGCCGGTTGTGCGGGCATCTGACAGTGCCTGGTTGAAAGCATCCAGCGCCAGTTGATGCTCTCCTGCAGAGGCATGAATCCAGCCCCGGGCATGGCCCGCCTTGACAGATACATTGGTGATGACGTCACTGTCCTGACTCGATTCAAGCTGTGCAAGCTTTTCAGACGCCACGTCGATTCGTGCATTGCCAAGCAGGGCCCTGATCCAGAGATACAGCACGGTCTGGGATTCCTGCACCTCATCAAGCTTGATGAAGATCTCATGTGCCTGGGATAGTGAATCACTGGCGGTCTGATACTGTCCCCTTGCCATGTCGATCATGGCGATGACCTCAAGCGCCCAGGCCTGTCCGAGTCGATCATCGGCCTCAATGGCCAGCTGTTGTGCCTGCATGATCCAGTCTGACGCCTCGTCAAATTTCGCCATCTCGATATTCAGCTCGGCCAGTTCCTGCATGTTATCGAACATGTCGTATCCCAGCTCGAGTACCGTGGACGCTTCCAGTGCCTGTCGCAGCAAGGGTTCTGCTTCATCAAAACGTCCCGACCGTCTCATGATCCGGCCGACACCATAGCGTGATGCGGCAATCAGTTCCGGGAAACCGTATTTTTCTCGAATCGCCAGCGCATCCTCATGCAGTTTTCCGGAACGTACCACACGACCGAAGTCATCAGCCATGTAAGCCAGATTGGTCATCACCACACTGCGATGATAGTCGTCACCTGCCTGCCTGAACTGCTCCAGCGCCAGCATCGCATGAGCCCAGCCCGACTCAAGATCACCGGAGGACTGGATGGCCGCAGCCAGTGAATTGAGGATCAGCCCCTTCAGCACAGGGTCATCAAAACCATCGGTCAGGGCCAGTGCCTCGCTCAGCAGCTGCCGACTGGCCTGTATATCACCGGTATACCAGTAATTGTCACCCATTCGGTGCAGCAGACGTGCACCCAGCCGATCTGTCAGCTCATCGCCATGACTCTGCTGCACCGCCTTCAGCTCGGTGATGGCCTGATCCAGATTCTTTCCCTGGTGTCGGGCATCAATCAGGGCAATGAGTATGTCGATATTGTCCGGCGCATCCGTGAGAGCGGCTTGCAGCAATCGAATGGCGTCAGCATGACGATTCTGGAACATGGCGTGCTGTGAGCGAGCGTATAGCTCTGCCACCAGGGGAATGTCGAACAGGGTCGAACCCGGCACCTGAGGACGCGGGGCCTGATGGCTGACGGAAAGACAGATCTCGATCAGTTCGCGCGTCAGTATCACCGGGTCCGGACCGGTAATCACACCCGCATCACGCTTGTTCGTGGCAACGATATCGATGGCGT
Source organism: Lysobacterales bacterium (assembly GCA_965212525.1). GTDB lineage: Bacteria > Pseudomonadota > Gammaproteobacteria > Xanthomonadales > SZUA-38 > SZUA-38. Next base: position 33,529 of record CBDBVC010000048.1, on the reverse strand, counting down.
AGGACAGCCGGTACTGTTTGTCCTCACGGTCCAGTTCGACAGTCAGTCGATAGTCTGCACCCGTCATTGACGTCACTGAATCAGCAGGACCCGTACTGATCGCTTCCACATCACTGACAGTCAGCAGCGAGATTGACCGATCACGGCTCAGGGTCGACTGTAATGCAGCAGACAGCCCCTGATCCAGCCACTCCAGTGCCGGATCATCCGTATTATTGACGAATTCACCGATCAGCCAGGTCACCTGAGCTGTTGTCATCGAATCCCTAGGACCGGACTGAGCATCAGTCACTGGCACCTCAGAATCGCGATCGACGCCCTGCCAGATTATCAGGGCAAACGCCGATATCATCAGGATGATTGCCATGATCATGACGATGCGTATCAGGCGCGCAGGCACTTGAGTGTCTTGACGTTGATCCTGCCGGACTGGATCAGCATCCTCAACACGAACCATGCCAGTGAACTCGAAGCCGCGACCATGATGCGTCTTGATCAATCGCTGCTGTCGACCGTCATCACCGATTGCTTTCCTGACCTTCATCACAGCCTGCGCGATCGTACTGTCGGTCAGGTGTGGTGTGTGCCATACAGCGTCGAGCAATTCCTGTTTGGTGACCAGCACCTGCGGATGCTCAAGCAGAAAAACCAGCAGGTCCCAGGTTTGACCCTGAAGATCAACGGGTTGACCCTGCCGGGTCAGCTTGCGTTTCTGGGTGTCCACGACACAGTCGTCAAAACGAAAGATCCTTCCCACCTGATTGTCACACTGCGCTAGTCCCTCAAGCCGTCACTGTAACCAATCGCAAGTCCGATTCCAATTGTATCGATCACACTCCGGACAAAGAAAAAGCCGGGCTGGGCCCGGCTTTTTCAGTCACGATTTCAATGGATCAAATCATGGATTGTAGTAGGCATCCAGGGTGACACCACTGAAGGCGCTGTATGCCCTGATGTCGATATACCAGGTACCTGCTGCCGGATTGTTGAACGAGCAGGACTCGTTGTTACCGTTCAGGTATGGACGGCAGTCATATCGACTTGTGGTTGATTGCTGACCAAAACGTACGTACAGGTCGGCATCACCGGTACCACCGGAGATATCGATGTCCAGTGTGGACATGCCAGCCGGTACATCAATGGTGTAACGGGCCCACTGACGACGTGATGCAGAGACGTTGTTGACGGTTCCACCGCCACCGGCGCCACCGCCGCCACCACCACCTGGCTCGTCATAGCTGACATTCAGCGTGACACCAGAGAAGGTGGAGTAGGCGCGAATACCGATGTGGTAGGTGGTTGCGCTGGGCGAAGCCACATCACAGGTCTCGTTATTGCCATTCAGGTACGGACGGCAATCGTAGCTGCTGGTTGTCGGCTGGGCGCCGGCACGCAGGTACAGATCGGCATCACCGCTACCACCGGACATGGCAACACTCAGGTTGCTGGCGCCTGATGGAACATCAATGGTCCAGTACTGCCAACTGCCTGAAGAACCGGAGATGTTGCTGACAGAGTCGCCGTTGGAGAGGCCACCGCCTCCACCACCGCCGCCACCGCCACCACCGCCGGAAACGGCTGCGACTGCTGCGGCTGCATCAACCAGACCGGCACCACAACCACCGCTGCAGCTACCTGCCAGCGGACGTACGGTGCTCTTCAGTGTGCTCTCGATCTGTGCCGGTGTCAGGCTGGAATCCAGTCCTTTCATCAATGCGGCAACGCCGGCAACATGTGGTGTCGCCATCGAGGTACCCTGATAATAGACGTAATTGTCTGAACCCGGTGTTGTTGTTCCGGCATTCAGGGTAGAGGCCACGCCATTGCTGGATGTCGCAGTTTCGCCACCAGGTGCAGTCACGTCAATTACCGATCCGTAGTTCGAGTAACTGGCACGATTGCCCTGACGGTCGCTGGCTGCAACGGTCACAACGTTGCTGCAGTTGGCAGGGTTGGCATTCGAAGCATTGGTATTCGAATTACCTGCCGCAACGATAACGACTGTACCGTTGTTCACTGCCGTGTTGATCGCACTCTGGGAAGTTGAATCGCATGATCCGCCGCCACCCAGTGACATGTTGATCACGTCAGCCGGATTGGAGTTGGATGGCACACCCGAAACAAAGCCGCCTGATGACCAGATGATGGCATCGGCAATGTCAGCCGTGCTGCCACCGCACTTGGCCAGAACCCTGACAGACAGAATCTTGGCATTGTAGGCGACGCCGGCAACACCCTGATTGTTGTTGGTTTCGGCTGCGATCGTGCCGGAGACATGAGTCCCGTGCCACGAAGAGTTGGAAGCCGGTGAGCCCGGATAACATTCACCGGAACTGGCGACCCAGTCACCCTCATCTTCTGCATTTGAATCACGGCCGTTGCCGTCACGCGCATTGGATGCATTGGAGACAAAGTCGTATCCGCCGATAATGTTGGAGTCCAGATCGACATGCGGACGATGTCCTGTATCGAGTACTGCAACCACAGCTCCAGCACCGGTTGCCGTATCCCATGCGACATCAGCTCGCAGACCGGCTGTGGCTTCGTAATAGTGCCACTGCGCGTTGTAGTAGGTATCGTTCGGAGTGAACAGCGGGCGCATCATCTGGTTGAAATCAACGTACTCGACGCCTGGCATGGCTTCGAGTTCGCGTTTCATGTCCTCGATGGACAGGCCGGACTTTTCCAGATCGACGCTGATCAGGTCAGCACCGGTCGCCAGCAGACGATCATGCTTGACGCTGACTGGCAGTTGCGTGCTCATATCACGTACACGCTGCATGCTGCTCGCATTCAGTTCACGATCGAGGAGCTGACGCTCTGCTTCCAGCATTTCTGACAGTTCAAGCCCCTTGACACCGGCAGTCTTGAGGGTGTCGCGAATGTCTTTCATTTCGCCATCGAGCGATTTGACATCCTTGTACTTGATGATGAATTGCGGTGTTTGTCCGACAGGCAGTTGAAACTGTGGATCCAGTTCTGCTTCAGCACCGATGATTGAACGGTCCAGGTCTTGAGCGCCAGCAGCCATGCATCCTACTGCAAATGCGCCTGCGACCAAGCTCGACAAGAGCTTCTTTCTCATTGAGTATCCCTCCCAAGGTAATACTGTTTTGCTGTGTTGCCGGTACTGGTTAAGACCGGCATCCCCGTTGTGTTGAACACAACATCTCTCTCAGGGTGCCTCGTCGGGCATCCTCTTGAAGATTCAGTTGGGGGGAATCTTATTGCTTCTGATTATTGTTGTTTTGTTGTCGTTAACAGGATTCCCTACTGCATAACGACGCTGGACAGTACCACAGCCTGAACAGAAATGTAAACAAATGTGTCGCCCTGTGAAATTTCGTGAAAAAAGCGTGAAATCGTGATCATGCGATACCCTCAGTAATTTATATATCTCATTGATATAAATACTAATTATGCTATTAATATCACCATTGGCACAGCCAGAAAATGAATGAATGAATACAATTCATCTATGATTTTTTGTCGAAATAAGATGATAAAGTGTGACGCAGTTCACAAAAAACAAGAAAGTCCGGGTTGAGTAACGACGGTTTTGTGTTGTACTCAAGTTCCTCGAAATCGGTTGTCGTGACCCGTCCACCGGCTTCTGTGACGATGCAATGAGCCGCTGCCGTATCCCATTCCGAAGTGGGTCCGAGCCGAACATACAGGTCGGCCCGACCCATGGCGATGTAACAGAATTTCAGCGAGCTGCCGAGACTGATCAGTTCATAGTCTTCAAGCTGATCCAGAAACGCCTGCATTCTTTCATTGGCATGGGAGCGTGATCCGGCAATGACAGGAATGTCAAAACCGGTCCTGCACTGAATGCGGATGGCCTCTCCCGCCCCCTTCCGATGCCATGCCTGGCTGCCAGTGACCGCATAGAAGCTGTCCTCGGTAACCGGCGCGTAGACCACCCCCATCACGGATCGATGCTGATGAATCAGGGCGATATTGACCGTGAATTCACCATTGCGCTTGACGAACTCGCGAGTGCCATCCAGGGGGTCAATCAGCCAGTAGGTCTGCCAGTGTCGTCTGATTTCATAGTCGATGTCATCGGACTCTTCTGACAGCACGGGAATATCAGGCGTCAGCCGTTCCAGAGCGGCCTCGATATGCCGGTGAGATGCAAGATCCGCTTCGGTCAGTGGCGAACGATCATCCTTGTGGGCCACATCGAAATCGCCTTCATACACCTGCATGATCTTCTCACCTGCCTCACGGGCTATCTCAACCACATCTTCAAGCCATTGATTCCATTCAGGTTTCATTGATCATCTCCAGCACCTGAGGGTGCAGATTCGAATTGGCGGCCAGGATGCTGGTGGTCTCCATGCTGACAGGACCACCGTCAAGGGTGGTCATGATACCGCCTGCCGCACGAACCAGTACGGTGAGCGCGGCAACATCAAGTATGTTCACATCGGATTCGACCACGATGTCCAGTTTGCCGGATGAGAGCATGTGATAATGACAGAAATCACCATAACCGCGGGTTCTGCTGACCTGACCAAGCAGCCTGCCAAATGATGACCACCGGGGTGAACCGGCCAGCGTGGCGATATTGCCACTGGACAATGTGGCATCGGCCAGTGAGCCAATTGTACTGCAGCCGATATCTGCCCCGTTCATGCGGGCAAACTGAAGCGCTTCGGACATGACTGCCTCACAGCGTTCATTCATCGCCGGTGCATTGGATACACCCAGCACCAGCTCATCATCAACCATCAAAGCAATCTGTGTTGAAAAGAACGGATAGCCACGCACGAAACTCTTGGTGCCATCGATCGGGTCAACCAGCCAGGTGATACCGGATTCCGATGCCACAGAGCCGCTTTCCTCGCCGTACCAGCCATGATCGGGAAACGCACCCAGCAACTCCTGCCGAATCAGTTTTTCTGCCTCGATATCCGCCTCGGTGACGGGTGTGTTGTCCGGCTTGGACATGACATCGAACTGCCCTTGATAATAATGATTGATCACCGATTCCGCGGCATCGGCAGCTCGGTGAGCCGCAGCCAGCCATTGCGTCAGCTCATCGGGAGTGATTGTTGTTGTCATTGCCAGGTTCCGAAAATTGATAACAGGGGACCGGATATACGCACCCGGGTAACACCAGATTCATCAGGTGAGCCGAACAGGGCCAGCGCTCGAACCAGATCGGTTCTCGGATAGCGCGGCTTCAGATCAAGCTCGATATGATAACTGTCCTCATCAAAGTGGACATTACCCAGAATTTCCAGCACACCACCCTGATCCGAGATACTGGCCCTGATTCTGGAGTTTTCAGTCTGCCAGTCGCTCAGCACCGTGCCCAGCTCAACACGGGAATCGAATTCTATGGCGGCTGCAACCCAGCGAGCCTCACCTTCGATCGAGTTGATTCGCCCGGCATCACTGAACCCGATCCTGGCAAGATCGAATTCCAGGTCTCCAGACAGCCGCAATCCGGGCTGATTGATGAAGTGCTGGATCCACAGGCTGTCTGCGCGACCGGCAATCCTTTCGAATGAGGTTTGTGATGACCACAGGCTGTGATTGACCCTGGCAGTCACGTCCATGCCCGGATCAATAATCTCGACATCGATTTTCGGCATGCCGATCAGGAGTGAAAACGGATTGATGCGCCAGTCCACCTGTTCCAGAGCCTGTTGTTCAATTGCCAGCCGGGAAACCGAAGCATCAAACAGGTTGCCACTGACCGATGTCCAGCTGACATCACGCGGCAGTGTACGCTCCAGCAGCTGTGCCGGGGGCAATCGCCATAATACAAAGAACAGCAGTACCAGCAAGCCAGCCAGTACCAGCAGTGTTCGTTTCAGAATCCTCCCGGCAGTCAACGTTCTGACAGGACAATGCGGGCATCTACCAGGCCCGGAAGATCCAGGCGGGTGATATCAGCCTCGGAAATCATGAAACCGTTGTTCTCCTGCATAGCCTGCACCCATGCAATCATGGCATCAAAACTGACTTCCTCCAGCCAGACACGAACGCGATCATCACCGGACGGCTCTCCACGCCTGAACGATTCGCCAAGGCTGTGTGCCCTTGCTGAGGCCTCAACGGCAGCCAGCATCGACTGATTACCACGATCGGCTATGGGAAGTCGTGACGAGCCTGGGCTTGCACTGATCCTGGATTGCGCTGCCAGCATCCATTCCAGATCACTCTGTGACGAGTCCAGTGCAGTACTGACCTGCACCAGTTCCCGGCTCACCGGACGCCATATCAGGAACCATAGCAGGAACATACTCAGCGCAAACAGCATCAACACGATCATGCTTCGCTCTCTTGGCAGCAGGCCCTGCCACCATGAGCTTAAAGACGATTGACGACTCATAATGACCTGACCCTCATGTCGGCTGTAGCGCTGTCAGCCAGTGTCACTGCAGAGTCGAGAGTCACCTCGACACCACCACTCTGTATGATCGCCTCACGCAGTTGATCAATCGTTGCCAGATCAGGCGCTGACAGCTTCAGTACCAGTTCGTTGCTCTGGAAGCTCATGCCACCGAGCCTGACAGCCCGATTTGAACTGACGCTGTTGCCGATGGATGCCAGCAAGCCGAGAAAACCGGATCCGGATGAGGAACCCTGCTGCTCATAGGCCTGCTCCATCTGCTCGCGTGGAAACTGGACGCTGGATATTTCAGGAAATGTCTGCCTGACGATATCGACCTGTCGTGCTTGAATCGCATCCAGTTGATCATTCTTTCGAGACAGTTCGAGACCTCGGGAAACCAGTTCGGTCAGCCCTGCCAGAGCAAGCAGTACTGCGGCCCAGCGCCAGGCGCCGAATGCTCTCCCGGAACGTACGCCACCAGCCCTGAACTCACCGCTGAGCAGGTTCAATTCCACACTCGCCATGGTAGTGGGCCCGAAAAGCCGGCCTGCATCACCAAGCCCGGAGCGTACCGACACCTGCTTGCCAGCGTTTTTCAGTGCCTGGGCAACATTGCGCATGATATCATGATTGTCACTGCTGGCCGTGTCGCTGTCGGATGTGACGATGGATGAAGAGAGCACGTCCACCGGCTTTTCATCCGGTTCCATTCCACAGACCACGGCGACTTCGTCTGAACTGATGACATAGCCATCGGCAGGTGAGGTTCGGACCATCGCACGATCACCATCCAGAGCGATCGTCATGTGCCCCTCGGCAAGCGGCAGACATAACATGTCCGGTACGATCTTGCGGGCTGCTATACCAAGTGTCTCGAGCTGCTTCATCCAGCGCTGCATCACGTCCCGGTTGATGGCCGCGATCTGGTATCTGGATCCATCGAGTTTCTGACCCAGTGCAAAATGATAACGGTCAACATCCTCGGCCAGCTGATCCTCAACGGCATAGGGCATTGCCTGTATCATTCTTGCCCGGTTCCTGCCCGGCAAGTCTGCGCTCAGCAGCAGCACATCCTCGCCTGGAACGACGATGTCGACATGGGCATATCCGCTGGCCAGCCGGGGCAGCTCTGATGCATCCGTACTGCTGTTGTGCTGACCGTCGAACCAGCAGTACTGACGACCCTGCTGTTCCGTGGTCAGGTAAATGGTCAAGGTTTTACTCATACTGTCCGCGTATCCGCTCTATGACCTGAAATGTCGCAGGCCCCTGCTCCACCAGGCTGAAATAATGCTGCACTCTGTCATCAATTTCAATAATGCCATGGGCCAGAAAATAATGACTGTCTACAGAAATGGTGCCGATGAGATTCTGCCACAGCAGACCAGAAAACTCAGGTTGATTGAAAAACTCCGACAGATTCTTGTACTCGGCGAATCCATCCCTGTGAAGACGTTGGGCCAGCACTGCGGTGATGGCCGGATGAATCGATTGAAGCACCTCGGGTGTTGCCGTGTTGACGTTGATTGCGGTCGGCCCGTCAGCAACCGGCAGTGCGGCAACATGTGGACGCAATCGCTGGTATCGCTCTTCATCAATACCATCTACCAGCCGCAGTTCCGAGATGTGTCGAAACATCTGGTTGGCGGCACGGTATGCCGGTGTTCGCCTCAGATAGGCAGGATCCTCGGCACCACCCTGCTGCGGTGCGATGTCAGCATCCTGCCAGTCCATGACGGCTTCCGCGATGGATTCCTCTAGTTCGAGCAGTGAGAGCAAGCGCTTGAATCGAGTCTGCTGCAGACTCTGCTGACGTCCACCGGCAAACAGATTGTTGAGATTGAAGCGCCCGTCCATATCGGTCATGCGGCCGGTCAATCGACCCTCCGGGAGGTCGATCGGGGGCACGGACTGGGCCCAGATCTCCTGATTCGAATCCAGCAAGCCGGTGCGTTCATGATCTTCCCTCAGTATGACCATTGCCCATTCTTCAAGACCATAGGCATAGTGATCGGTCTGCGCCATACGTTTAAGTGCAGCGGTTCGCTGGATATCGATCTGTAATTCGTGTGTCATCGATGCCGTCAGGATACCGACCGCCGCAACCACCAGCAAAACGGTCACCAGCGCCACACCCTGTTGCCTCTGCCGGTTCACGGCTCAACTCCCAGTTGTATCGGCGCCTGCGGCGGATTCGATTCACTGACCAGGGAAACCAGCCTGATGATTCTGCCAAGCCCGGTGATATCCATGTCCAGCTCGACGGCAAGAGGCCAGGCACGCTCATCTTCATCTGATCCACTCGGTGGCCATTCGCGGTGCCACTCATTCTGTCTGTCCATATACCTGAACTGGAACCTGTCCACCTGCTGCAGCAATACTGTTTCATCCGGCTGACTGGACTGGGTCCTGTCCAGTACTGGCCATGCCCTGTGCAGAATCTGATTTCCTGCCCACAAATAACTGACCCGACGCATACTGGCGCGTGCCTGCGCTGTGGGATTCTGCCAACCAGTCACAGTGACCGAAATTCGCTGAGACGAGCCCTCGAACTCAGGCAGTCGGTCACCGAGCTGATCACGAATGGTTCTGGGTATGGCTTGCCTCAGATCCTTTTCGAAGCGGGATACGGTGAACTGTGTCGATGACAACTGTTCGGATTGTTCGGAAATGATCTCGCTGGTCGTCGTCATGTTCTGCAGGCTGGTCACCGTCACCACGCTGATGATGGCAAACACCCCGATCGCCACCAGCAGCTCGATCAGACTGAAGCCGTGCTGGAGATCACTTGATACCGCGTTCGAGATCATGTTCCCGTACCGGCGAATGAACTCAGTTCAGCCACGGCCTGCTGTCGACCGGCCTCGGCATAGACTGTCACATCAAGCCGCAGGATACTGTCGACGGCCGTCTGACTGATCTCCATGCTCCAGTACCAGGTCTGGGCACCCATCACCTGCTGACCAGTCTGGACACCCGCACGCGGCGGTGCTGGCAGCAGCCGGATCGATTCCACCGCATTGGCCGCGACCCAGGTTGCCAGCGTCTGTTCACTGAGAATGGATCGGGCCGCTGCATTTTCTGTTGCCACCCGGATCATGCCAGCCAGCGCCAGACCGAGTACCAGCATGGCCACCAGCACCTCGAGCAGACTGAATCCACGATTTCGATTGACATGTGAGCTCATCATGACTCAGCCCGAACCATCGACTCCGAGATATCGGCCATCATCCTGTCTGACCTCGAGTGCCAGGTCGCCATTGACCAGCCCGATGACCCTGACGGAACTGCTGCCACTGTCCAGAGTCAGGCTGAACGGTGTCATCTCACCACTTGAAAAGCAGATCACATGGGGGACTTCGGCTTCGGCAGGTAATACGGGTTGCTGGTTCATTTCAAGAAGGGGAACTATGCTGGCTGGCAGGTTTCGCGGTTCGAGGAATCGGCTGCTGCTGCGACGCCATTCGACTCCGGTGTACTCCAGAAACTGGTAGCCGTTCGAGGTCAGTGTCCAGGCGTATTCACGTGACTCTAGCAGGGACTGTTCACACTGAAGTGTGGTGAGCGCCATCAGCCGCCTGGCTTCTTCTGACAGTTTCCAGTTACTGTCTCGTCCCCCAACCGAAATCAGCATCAGCGTGGACATGATGGCAATGATGATCATTACCACCAGGATTTCGATCAGGGTCATGCCCTGTTGTCTGATGCCGGGCATGCCCAGGACTCGGTCTGGATCAGCTGTTCCAGTTGCCGATATCTGCATTGTCCTCATCACCGCCGGGGCGCCCGTCTGCCCCATAGGAAAACACGTCGACAGCCGAGCGTACACCAGGCTGCAGGTACTGGTAGTCGTTGCCCCATGGATCCTTCTCCAGTCGCTTGATGTAACCGTCCTTCTTCCAGTTTCGCGGGACAGGCTGCGATGCCGGACGGTTGACCAGGGCATTGAGCCCCTGTTCGGTGGTCGGGTAGTGACCATTCTGGATCTTGTACAGTTCGAGGGATTTCTCCAGCTCACCTATATCGAATCTGGCGCGTGTGATCTTGGCCTCATCGGTGTAACCTATCACGGAGACGGTTACCGTGGTCGCCAGAATTCCGAGGATGACGATCACCACCAGAATTTCGATGATGGTAAAGCCTGATTGACGCTTGCGACTGATTTTACTCATTGTGAAGGGAACCTTAACGGAAACTCTCTGCCTGTCTGATACCTTTGTCCTGCATTCAACCACTCAGTTCATCCTGAGTTGACTGTTCTCATCGCCTGAGAGTGTCATCATGCTAGAATGCCCGGGTCCCGGCCATGGAATAAAGCTGGCAAACCTGCATGACAGTGTCGCCTGTCAGCATGTCGCCAGCCTGCGAGACTCGACCAACCAGGCATCAGGACACCGGATCATAACAGTATACGTGAACTCATCTATGAATAATAAGCATTTATCCAGTCGTGACCTGGCGGTACTGTGGCATCCGTGTACACAGATGCAGGATCACGAAACGATTCCGATGATCCCTATCCGTTCTGCCAGGGGTGCCTACCTGACCGATTACGATGACACCGTCTATCTCGATGCCATCAGCTCCTGGTGGGTCAACCTGTTTGGTCATTGCCACCCGGGAATCAACGAGGCGATTGCTGACCAGCTGGAGAAGCTCGAACATGTCATTCTGGCAGGTTTCAGCCACGAACCCGCAATCGAACTGGCTGAGCGCCTGGTACAGCTGACACCACCTGGTCTGGACAAGGTCTTCTATGCTGACAACGGTTCGTCGGCGGTTGAAGTCGCCATGAAGATGAGTTTTCATTACTGGCAGAACGTCGGTCAGCCGGAGCGCAAACGCTTCATCAATCTGGGCAACAGCTATCATGGTGAGACCATCGGCGCGCTTGCGGTGGGCGATGTCGAACTGTACAAGCAGACTTATGAACCACTGCTGCTGAAACCCATCACCGTCGCCTCACCGGACTGCTATCATCGCGAGGAAGACGTCAGCTGGGAACAGCACAGCCGCAAGATGTTCGAACACATGGAGCAGGCTCTGCGGGAGCATGCAAATGAGGCGTGCGCAGTCATCCTTGAGCCGCTGGTTCAGTGTGCCGGCTACATGCGCATGTATCACCCGGTTTATCTCGAACTGCTTCGTGAGGCCTGTGATCGCTACAATATTCATCTGATCGCAGATGAGATTGCGGTCGGTTTTGGCAGGACCGGTACTCTGTTTGCCTGCGAACAGGCCAATGTCAGCCCTGACTTCATGTGTCTGTCCAAGGGACTGACCGGCGGTTATCTACCACTGTCTGCCGTCATGACCACGAACACGGTGTATGACGCCTTTTACGACAACTACCAGAGCCTCAAGGCGTTCCTGCATTCACACAGCTACACCGGCAATGCACTGGCCTGCCGCACGGCACTGGCGGTACTCGATATCTTTGAAACACAACCGGTACTGGAGAACAATCTGCTTCTCGCCCAGCGCATGAAACAGCAACTGGCACCACTGAACGATCATCCCAATGTAGGTGATGTGAGACAGACTGGCATGATCGCTGCCTTCGAGATGGTGCGAGATCGATCATCCCGGCAGGAGTTTCCCTGGACGGAACGACGTGGTGTTCGCGTCTATGAATACGCACTCACTCAGGGTGTGCTGTTGCGCCCACTGGGCAACACCATCTACTTCATGCCACCGTATATCGTGACCAATGATGAGATTGACCGCATGGTGGCGGTAGCTATCGAAGGTCTTGGTCGTGCAGTTTCATAAGCATCGCTTTTATATAGACGCCCAACTCGAGACTGGCACGACCCTGAATTGCCCGACTGAACTGTCGCATTACCTGTGTCGTGTACTCAGGCTTCCTGAATCCGCCGAGATTCGCCTGTTTGATGGCCGTGGATCCGAGGTGTCGGCGGTGATCACGAAACCGGACCGGAAGGCAGCCACGGTCATGGTCACCGAAACAATGGCCCCTCAACCGTCCTCGACACTCAGCATCACACTCGTTCAGGCCGTTACTCGCGCCGAACGACTCGATTACAGCATTCAGAAAGCGACAGAGCTGGGCGTGGACAGAATTCAGCTGCTGAACACGGCCAGGTGCCAGGTCAGTTTCCGCGATGACAAGCTCGGCAGAAAGATGACGCACTGGAATCGGACCATCATTTCCGCCTGTGAACAATCGGGCCGAACCAGACTGCCAGTACTGCACGCCCCGATCGATCTTGCAGATTACCTTGCTACTGACTCGGATGCCGACCGTATTCTCTGTTGCCCCGAAGCGACCACGCCACTCAGTGAACTTGAGATCAAACCCAGTGTGGTTGAATTCCTGATCGGCCCGGAGGGCGGGCTCGAGCAGTCAGAAATCGATGCCGCAACGGCATCAGGCATGCACAGGGTGTTGATGGGACCGAGAATCCTGCGTACGGAAACAGCGGGACCGGTAGCCATCACGGCCTGCCAGCTGATGTGGGGTGATATGTAGAGCAGCCAGGATCTGCCGATGACTCAGACGCCGATGGCTTCAGCCAGTTTGCTCTCGATATCCTCAAGGTTCGGCACATAGGCCTGTTCATCATTGACACTGACACTGTAGGAGGTGCCCTGTGGCAATTCATCCTGTTCGCCGTCCAGCAGCACGTTTTCATCTGACAGTGTTACCAGTCTGGGGAATCCTTGCGCAAGCAGGGCGGTATAGGGCATTTTCGAGTGGCCACCGAGGGCCTTGACGATGGCAATCTTGGCTCCATCGGTTGATTCATCCGGTGCCTTGCCGGAAAGCTTGGAAAATGAAAACAGAGGCACATTCCATCCCCGCCATTGAATCAGACCATAAATCCAGTCTGGTACATCCTCCAGCTCCTTCGGTTGCGAGAAGGTGATCACCTCGGAAACGGTGGTATTAGGCAATAGCAGTTTCACTGCCGTTGCAGGAATCATCAAGCCTCGAATATCAGCCACTGTAGCCATGTCTAATTTCACCTTCGTGTTTGTTGGCACTGTTCCCGATGAAACGGATCGCAAGATCCGTCGGTGTGCCGGTAAATGATTGTAAACCAAGTTTGTGAACACCGTCGACTATTGAGCTGACTACACAGCTGCCAGGGTCCTGTGTCCAGATCTGACCACCCTGACTGGCGATGGTGCTGGCACTGTCGACGCCATCCGATGACATGCCACTGAAATAGATGGCATTGATATTGCCCGGGAATCGATCCAGCAACATGCCTGCCACCCGGTCGATACAGGGTTTGTAGATGCCGGGTTCTGTTTCGGGGGTCAACACGAATCTGCCGTGAGCATCAACGCTGACATCAACACCAACGGGAGTGACGTGAACAACGCCCGTTGTCATTTTCTGACCTGTCTGTATCAGCCTCACATCAAGTTGAGAGGATTGCGACAGCTGTTGTGTCATCAGGTCAATGAAATCCTGGCCAATGTGCTGCACCAGTATCATGGCGCAGTTCGGCTTGTCTTCAAACTCGGCCAGAAACTGTCTCAACGCTTCTGGCCCGCCTATCGATGCTGCAAACAGCCACACCGGACAATCATCATCGGTGATGCTGTACTGGCGGTCTGGCTGTCCTGCTTCATTTTCTTCAGCTGTTTCCTGCTGCATTGAAGCTTCAACCGGTTTGTCTGCCAGATCCGGCTCTGTTGGCTGATCGCTGTCGTGAGTCACTGCGGACGGGGTCTCGGGTAATTCGATCTCATACTCGCTGTCACCCTCAGCTGTGTCATCAACTGAAATGTCCGTCTCAGGTGGCAGTCCGAGCTCATCCAGGCCAGGAGAAAACTCGTGCCCGGACTCGGCAACAGGTGCAACAGCGATGTCTGTAACGGGAACCAGTTCGTGGAGTTTCTCGATGAATTGTCGCTGCCAGCGCATCAGGCTGGTGCCCGCCAGCTTTCGAGTCACCTGGGGGTCGTTCATCAGGATTGGCAGGTCAGCATCGAGATTGAACACCGTATCAAGGTATTCAGGATAACGGTCCAGACAGGGTTCGATGCTGACAATAACCAGACTGGCACCCTCGAATGGCGCGTCGGCATGGGCCAGATCAACATAGTGATAGGGCCGCAGACAGTACTGACCGGTTGATTCGATCACAGTCCTGACCAGGCTGACACAGGATTCGTCCTCGAACAGGAGAACGATTTCTGCGCCAGCGGTTTGGCTGTTATCCTGAAGCAACGTTCTCTTTCAGCAGTTCCTGGACATTGGCCAGCAACTCCGGCTCCTGATAGGGTTTGCCGAGATAGCGTTCAACACCGATTTCCATGGCCCGGTCACGGTGCTTGGCACCGGTTCTGGATGTAATCATGATGATCGGGATGTTCTTCAGTCGAGGATCATTCTTCATGTGCGTGGCCAGTTCATAACCATCCATGCGCGGCATTTCGATATCCAGCAGCATCAGGTCGGGCATGGTGTCCTGCAATTGCTCGACTGCATCCACTCCATCCTTGGCGGTGACCACCTCCATGTCATAGCGCTGCAGTACACGGGATGTGACCCGGCGCATGGTGATGGAGTCGTCCACAACCATGATCAGTGGTGGTGTTTCCTCGTCTGGCTCGATCACTTCCACCTGCTCGATCATGGCTTCCTGTTCGAACTGGTGTGCAGCCGCGTTTCTGATCAGTGGAGCGAGGTCAAGAATCATGACAACACTACCATCACCGAGAATGGTGGCACCGAAGATACCCGGAATACTACTCACCTGTGGCCCGACGGACTTGACCACGATTTCACGGTTGCCAACCACCTCATCGATTCGTACCGCGGCCCGCTGGTCGCCGGCCCGGGCCATCAGCAGCGGCCACATGTCGGCATCAGCCGGTAGTTTGGATTCAATGCCGAGCAATCCTGACAAATCGGTAATCTGGTATTCCTCACCGGTATATTCATACACCATGTCGCCAGTCTCGTTGCGTTGCTCGAGATCCTTGCGGCGTATCCGCGATACACCCAGGATACTGGTCAGTGGTATGGCAAACAGGTGATCTGCGATCTTGACCATGATTGCCTGAGCAACCGCCAGTGTGAATGGCAGCCGGATATCGAACTGCGAACCCAGCCCCTGCTCGGATGAAATATCCAGCGAACCGCCAAGCTGCTTGATTTCACTGTTCACCACGTCAAGGCCAACGCCTCGACCGGCAATCTTCGAAACACTCTCGGCCGTAGTGAAACCGGACTCCATGATGAAGCCATAGAGATCACGCTTGCCCAGTTCGGCATCTTCTGCAAGCAGTCCTGCCGAAATGGCCTTGGCACGAATGGCCTCATGATCAATTCCGCGACCATCGTCAGAAATCCTGACCAGCACCTCGGTGGCCTCACGACTGACTTCGATCAGGACAATACCTTCTTCCGCCTTGCCACTGGCCTCTCGTTCCTCGGTTGTTTCCAGACCGTGCGCAACGGCATTTCGAACCATGTGTTCAAGCGGTGCCGTGATGCGCTCCAGTACGGTTCTGTCCATCTCACCGTGCGCACCAACGACCTGCAATCGGGCCTTCTTGTCCAGTTCCTGACAGGTCTGGCGCAAAATCCGACGCAAACGTGGCACCAGGGAATCGAACGGTACCATACGGGTACGCATCAGACCTTCCTGCAGGTCGGAACTTACTCGTGACTGCTGCAGTAACAGAGTTTCTGACTGACGAGTCAGGTCGTCCATCATGCCCTGCAGACTGACCAGGTCAGATACCGATTCCGCCAGCGCTCTAGAGAGCTGCTGAAGTGTCGAGAATCGGTCCATTTCCAGCGGATCGAAATCGGCTGACATCTCGTCGGCCTCACGCTGGTAGCGTGAAAGGATCTGGGCTTCTGTTTCCAGTTCGAGCTTACGCAGCTGTTCGCGCAAACGGTTTACCGTCTGGTCGAATTCAACCAGATTGAATCGGAACGTACCAATCTGCTGTTCGAGGCGAGTCCTGTAAATACTGACCTCACCGGCGTAGTTGACCAGGTTGTCGAGCAGATCGGAGCGTACGCGGATAAGTTCCCGTGCAGACTGCACTGCCTGCGGAGCCGTCTGTTCCAGCTGGTCGAGCTGTGTTGTCTTCTCACTGATTGGAACAAACGTGGGTGCCGCAGCCGGCTTGGCTTTCTTGCGCTTGCTTCTGGCTGTTTCTTCCTGGGCAGCCTCATCAACAGCTTCATCAGCCACATCGAACTCAGGTGTTTCACCACTGATGATCTTTTCGATATATCGGGTGACTTCCTTGCCGGTCGGCATCGGGGTCTTGTCCTGGATACTGCTGAGCATCTGATGCAGTCGATCAAATGCATGTTCCAGAACATCGATGGTTTCATCACTGGTGGTCTTCTGGTCGGTTGTGATCTGCTCGAACAGTGATTCCATGGCATGACTCAGATCACCCACAGGTGACAGTCCAGCCATTCGGGCACCACCCTTAAGTGTGTGCAGATCACGCTGCAGGGCCTGTACCGGATCTAGATCTTCAACATCTTCCCGCCAGGTCGCCATCTGGTGATCTGAACTGTCAAGAATTTCGATACCTTCCTGCAGGAAGATATCGAGCAATTCTTCATCAACATCGTGAAGATCCTCGATATTGATGGTTGATGTGTCTGTGAACGCAGAGATGGCTGCACTACTGCGGGCAGCGACAGGCTCGGCTTCCTCGGCTTCCTCGGCTTCCTCGGCTTCCTCGGCTTCCTCGGCTTCCTCGGCTTCCTCGGCTTCCTCGGCTTCCTCGGCTTCCTCGGCTTCCTCGGCTTCCTCGGCTTCCTCGGCTTCCTCGGCTTCGGCTTCCTCGGCTTCGGCTTCCTCGGCTTCGGCTTCCTCGGCTTCGGCTTCCTCGGCTTCGGCTTGCTCGGCTTCGGCTTCCTCGGCTTCGGCTTCCTCGGCTTCGGCTTCCTCGGCTTCGGCTTGCTCGGCTTCAGCTTCCTCGGCTTCAGCTTCCTCGACTTCGGCTTGCTCGGCTTCGGCTTCCTCGGCTTCGGCTTCCTCGGCTTCCTCGACTTCGGCTTCCTCGGCTTCGGCTTCCTCGGCTTCGGCTTCCTCGGCTTCGGCTTCCTCGGCTTCGGCTTCCTCGGCTTCGGCTTCCTCGGCTTCGGCTTGCTCGGCTTCGGCTTGCTCGGCTTCGGCTTGCTCGGCTTCGGCTTGCTCGGCTTCGGCTTCCTCGGCTTCGGCTTGCTCGGCTTCAGCTTCCTCGGCTTCAGCTTCCTCGGCTTCGGCTTGCTCGGCTTCGGCTTGCTCGGCTTCAGCTTCCTCGGCTTCGGCTTGCTCGGCTTCGGCTTCCTCGGCTTCGGCTTCCTCGACTTCGGCTTCCTCGACTTCGGCTTCCTCGGCTTCGGCTTCCTCGACTTCGGCTTCCTCGGCTTCGGCTTCAGCTTCCTCGGCTGCTGCCGTCAAGGCTGCCTCTGCAGTTTCTGTTTCGTCAGTAACGGATGATGTCGCTTCAGTGAGATCAGTATCAACAAAATCACCGAAGGACAGATCGTCTTCATCACTGATCAGGGTAACTTCATCGTCGGATATTTCAGACGACTCAGTCAGGCTGTCTTCAGCAGAATCGAATTCAAGCACCAGATCATCATCAACAAAATCGTCAAAGATGAGCGCGACGTCTTCATCAGCCTGCTCTTCAGTTGCAACAGGTTCAACGGTCAGCGCTGCATCGGCGTCATCTGCGACTGATTGCTCGTCTGAAGAAGGCTGTGCCGCCGTTTCTCCATCAGCCATCTGTTCCACTGTGGTCTCGTCAAACAGCTGATGCAGGTTTGTGGTTTCAGGCAGTTGATCACGCAGGCTACAGAGTATTGTACTGATCTGCTCTGTCTCCGGGAAAACGGGCTGATCACTGGACAGTTGATCCACATAATCATTAACGACATCCACGCTGGACCTGATCGCATCGATACCGGTGTCATCGGGAGCAAGATGATTCAATCTGAGTCGTTTGACAAATCCTTCAAGCGGGCCGGTTACTGCCGACAATGCCGGAAGATCTACCATTGCGATGGCGCCATTGAGCGTATGCACTGCACGAAGCAGGGGTTCGGATGCTTCCGGAGTTGACTCGCTTGATTCTGTTTCTGCCAGATAGGCTTTCACGACTGACAGATGATTGCTGACCTCACCTCTGAGGATATCCATCAGGACGGGATCAACCGAGATCTTGGCTTCAACAGCCTGAAGTTCGAAGTCAGTGACGGCTTCTTCTTCGTCTGCGGCTACCGGGGATGATTCCTCTGAGACGGCCGCAACCTCATGTTCAGGATCCGAATCGGCAACCTCCAGATCGAGATCATTGACCTCAAGATCTGCCAGATCGAATACAGCTGCCTCGGCCTCGGTTTCTTCTTCAACCGGTTCAGTGCTGTCATCTATACGTGGCACAAGCACATCGAACTCGGATGTCGGTACTTCCAGATCAAGGCTGAAGTCATCCTCTTCATCGGGATCGGTCATCTCCAGCTCCATGTCCAGATCAGCGCTTTCTGCGCTGTCGGCATCGAGTCCTGAAAGGTCTACAACCGGATCGGACTGTTCCAGCTCAAGGGACAGGTCCGGCTCATCCTCTTCCAGTGATACTGCATCACTTTCGAGCTCCAGTGACAGGTCATCACTTTCCAGTTCAAGCGACAGATCGTCTTCTTCCAGCTCAAGTGACAGGTCGTCACCACCAAGCTCGAGCGTGAGTTCCGCATCAGAAGCTTCTGTCTCTGATGCCGTATCTTGCAAGGTGTCCTCTGCCAGATCGAGATCAAAGACCGGCTCACTATCCACGTCTTCGAGTGTCAGTTCAGCCGACTCATCCCCGATGTCCAGATCGGAAACATCGAGAGACAACTCACTGTCTTCGGTATCAAGTGCATCATCCAGTTCCAGTGACAGCTCACTCTCGTCCGGCAGGTCATCGTCGGACAAATCGAGCGACAAACCGGATTCTGTCGTTTCAATGTCATCGGACAGATCGAATGCTTCTTCAGCATCGGAATCTTCCAGTTTGAGCTCGAGCTCATCTGCGTCATCGGCAACTGCTTCTGTGTCCAGAGCTTCTATCGGCTCGGTCACTTCATCGCCAGAGACACTCTCATCAAGATCCTCAAAGCTCAGCAATTCATCTGATTCCTCGTCTTCATCGACCAGGCTCAATTCCCAGGCCCCGGAATCTTCGGTTTCTTCCAGGCTGCTGACATCGGCATCTGCCGAATCCGTGGTTTCGAATTCTATTTCGGGTTCCTGCAGCTCCAGCTCAGCGCTGTCTTCTGCAAGCGGCACCTCTGCCGGTGACTCGCTTTCATCCATATCGAATGAAATGGCTGCCTCCAGCTCATCGGCATCAATTCCCAGCTCGGCTGCCGTTTCCGCTTCAATGGCAGCGGCAGTCTCCTCTTCGACTTCCGCAACCTCTTCAGTTTCTTCAACTTCCTCGACGGCAACGTCTTCATCAGCGTCAGACTTCAGCCAGACCTCTTCACCGGAAGCCAGTGATTCGGCAACCATCTTGATGCCTTCGATATCGGCGCTGGGCAGGCCTTCACCCTTGACGTTGGCCAGCAGTTCAGGCAATGCATTGACCGCATGCCCCATGACATTAACCAGCGCAGGATTCGGCTCGATTGACTTGTCAAGCACGCGATTGAGCATGTTTTCGATCTGCCAGCTGAACTCACCAATCGTGAGAGCTCCAACCAGTCTGCCACTGCCCTTGAGCGTGTGGAACGAACGTCTGATGGTCGTCAGTGTTTCCAGGTCAGTCAGATCAAGCCGCCATTGCGGAACCAGTTGCTTGAGTTGGGATAATTCCTCTTCGACTTCCTCGATGAAGATTTCACGGATTTCGTCATCGACATCGTCACTGATATCCGCTGCAGACGACTGCTCGATCGCCTTGTCGCCGCTGATGTATTTCCTTTCCTGAACCGGTGTTGCCTCGACTACCGGCTGTGCAGTGGATTCTGCTGAATCGGTGACATCCGATTCTGGTGCATCATAGGCATCCACTTCGATCGGCTCATCGCTGACTGCCGGCTTCTCAACTGCTTTCTCACTTGCCGCTTCGGAAATCTCTTCGAGAGCTTCCTCGATGCTTGAATCCATCTCATCCAGACGTTTCTGACGACTGAGCTGGTCAAGATAACCCAGCTTGTCGAGACTGGACTTGGCCACTTCCAGAATTCTGGCACGGCCAGGTCGACGCTCACGCACCGCTTCGAGGTAATAATCAAGACTGGCCACTGCATCAGCCAGCATATCCAGCTTGTCAGCATCCGGCAGTTCAGTCTGACCCAGCAGTTCAACCATGGTGAATGCCGAAACACCGTCAAGCAGATCGACGGCCTGATCCAGATCGAGCATCTTAAGCGCACCGGAAATTTCGGCGAGCAGATGAGGTGTTTGCTGAATCAGTTGCTTGTTGGTCGGTGTTTCGATGAAATCAACCACACATTGTTTCATTTTCTGAAGATTGGTCGATGCTTCCTTCATCAGGGCATTGAGAATCTTCTGTACTTCCGTTGCAGGCAGGTCAACACCATCGCTGTCTTCTGCCGGTTCGGAGATCGCGCCACCACCGATCTGCGACAGATTGTCGTCGATTGATGACTCGACGTAGATGAGTGAACCGGCAATGTCCATCAGTACGGATTCACTGACATCCTTTTCGCCACGACCCAGTTCAGCCAGAATTTCACGCTGTTCCTGGATGATCTTGGATGAGGTATCCAGACCCAGCATCTTGAAGGTATCGGCCACGCTGTCCAGGCTCTCAACCTGATCATCGAAGCCCTCATTGCGCATGTCGGCCTTGCGAACACGCAGGTCGAGATTGTCCTTGACCCGCAGCAGGTCGTCCTTGATTGCTTCGGAGACAGTCTCGAGCAGTTCCTTGTTGCGCCCCTTCATGGCACCCACTGCATGTTCCAGTTCGGTGATGTCAGGCAGCAGTTCCTTGAGTGAGTAGACAGCGGTCAGAAGATCAACCTGAGCCGTACCCGGTTCGGCATGCGCGGCGTAATACAGCAGGCTTCTGATAAGCTGATGCGGCGGATCTTCCGAAAATTCCTTCTCCCCGATCAGTGCCAGTCGCTTGATACTGGCATCGACCCGGCCAAACAGTTTTTTCAGGCTGTTCTCGATTTCGATATTACCATCGATAACACCCTGAAGAATGGCTTCGGTCACCCACCACAGGCGACGTGCCTCGGTTTCACTGCCCAGTTCGCACAACTTGTCGACGATCAGGCGCAGTGTGTTCAGTTCTGCTGCAGCTGAATCACCACCACTGAACCACTTCAGCAGCCCGGCCTCGAATCGCTTGCGCAGTTTTGCGGCCGCAGCACGCAGTGTCCGATCATCCAGTGGTTCCTTGACGCCCTTTACACTGTCTGGCAGGGGAATCGAGATATTCGGCGTAAACAGGGCAGATTCAGTCAGCAGTTTCGCTGAGCGGGACGACCTCAGGTCATTCAGCAGCGGCAGAAGAACGACGGGGGATATCACGAAAACCGCTCTGCAGCCGTTCCAGATAATCCGGTAGCTGCACAATGCCTCGCATGAGGGCGTTGTAGGCCACTTCACGATCGGTTATTTCTTCGTCGGCCAGTGCAGCGGCCACCTTTTCCATTTCTTCAACGACCATTGCTGCACCGTACAGCTCGACCATACGCAGGGTGCCCTGGACCTGGTGCAGATAGGTGACACAGAATCGCATCTGGCTGGTGTCAGAATTATCCTCGACGAACACTTCAAGCGCCTGCCTGGCCTGCTTGAGAATGTCATCGAGCTCCTGTTTCACCCAATTCAGTGTTGTGAAATCAATGTCGTTGTGCAATCTCATTCTATTGTTTCCTCATCCAGACGCCGGTAGGCCAGAGTTCTGTGATGTTTTACCTGCTGCATTTCCGGATGGTTCCAATGGGGAATTTCTCCGGGCGACAAAACCAGATAGCCACCTGGCCGCAGATAGCGGACCATGTGATGCAGGATCTCCTGTCGCCGCAGTACCGAAAAGTAAATCAGCACGTTGTGACAGAAGATCAGATCGAGTTGTTGAATTGGAAAACTGCGTATTTCCATCAGATTCAGCGCAGCAAAGCCAACCCGCTTCCTGATCGATTCGTTGATTCTGAACTGCCCGTCCTGTTGCTCTGTGCAATAGCGAGCGCGGTAGACCTCAGGCACTTCGAGGATACGATCCAGGCTGTAGACAGCATTCTTGGCCACCTTCAGCGACGGCTGACTGACATCGGTACCGGTCACCCCATAATGAAAGGGGCGAACCTGGGACTGACTCATTTGATCCAGCATCATGGCCAGACTGAAGACTTCCTCTCCGGTGGAACAGCCAATACTCCAGACATGAAACGGGTGATCGATACAACCCTTGCGTGATGCCTTCAGATAATCCCTGACAATGCGATCACGGACAATCTCGTAAGAGGGCAGATGTCTGAAAAAATGAGTTTCGTGGACGGTCAGGCGATCGACCAGTGTGGCCCATTCCTGTGCCGCCAGCGGCCCCTCGGTCAGTGATTCCAGATAGGCTTCCGGGCTGTCGATTCCGATTTCCCGGATACGCTGCCTGATCTTGCTCTCGAGGAACTGTCGACGCTGAGGTGGAACAACGACACCGGTTCGTTTTTCCAGCAATGACACCCATTGCTGATAGATGCCATCATCAAATTGTTGTTGCGTCCCTTGCGACAATGCAACGATCTCTGTCTCTGAAATCTTATGCCTCAGCGCAACCATCGGTTCATCACGTTAGGCTGGCAGTTTGAAGTCAGCAACCGATCGACGCAGTTCCGTAGCCAGATCAGCAAGGTGACCAATACTCTCGGCCGTCTGGCTGGTACCCGCAGAAGTCTGCGTGGGTAATTTCCTGAATCACGTTCATGGTGCCGGAAATGTTGGTCGCCGCTGCCGACTGCTGACGTGATGCCTCGGATATGTTCTGAATCAGGTCAGCAAGGTCATTCGATACCTTTTCAATTTCGCCAAGCGCCTCACCGGCATCCTCAGCCAGTTTCGCACCGTTCACAACCTCTGATGTGGTTTGTTCCATCGAGGTTACCGCTTCGTTGGTATCGGCCTGAATCGTCTGTACCAGGGTTTCGATTCGTTTCGTCGCGTTCGATGCACGTTCAGCGAGTCGCTGTACCTCGTCCGCAACCACCGCAAAACCGCGTCCCGCTTCACCAGCCGACGAGGCCTGGATCGCAGCGTTCAGAGCCAGAATGTTCGTCTGTTCAGCAATATCGTTAATCAGTTCTACGATGTCACCAATTTCCTGCGAGCTTTCACCCAGTCGCTTGATTCGTTTCGAGGTTTCCTGAATCTGCTCGCGAATGTTGTCCATGCCGTCAATCGTCTGACGTACCACATTGGCGCCCTTGGCAGCAATCGATACCGATCGTTGCGCAACGTCGGCAGATTCGGAGGAGTTCTTGGATACCTCGTCAATCGAAACCGCAATCTCGTTGATGGCTGCAGAAGCCGATGTAATCTGTTGCGCCTGATGCTCGGAGGCTTCCGCAAGGTGCATGGCTGTTGCCTGCGTTTCCTGCGCAGCAGATGATACCTGTACCGCCGTGTCGTTAATCGTGGTTACCAGGGACCTGAGCGCCTCGATCGCGAAGTTGATGGAGTCGGCTATCGCCCCGGTGATATCCTCGGTTACGGTCGCGGTTACTGTCAGATCACCCTCAGCGAGTGAGCCCATCTCATCCAGCAGTCTCAGAATAGCTTCCTGGTTTCTCTGGTTGAGGTTCTGTGTTTCACGGTAACGGCGTGCCCTGCCGCGCAATGTCATGAATGCCATGATGGCAATAAGCAGAATGGTTGCACCAATCAGTGCAAGTCCTGCTCTTACAGATGGAAACAGTCGCGCCTCATCCACATATGACTTGTAGTTCGTCAGGAGATTTTCCGCGTATTCAACCATCGTCTCCGAATTGAACGAGATGTTATCAGCAGCTGACTGCACGTCAGCCAGGGTCTGGGAGTTGTTCAGAATGAATTCGCTGTCCGCCCGGATGTCACTGAAGATCGTGAACAGCCCGCCGAGCAATTCTGCGGCTTCCGGGTTGGTGATTTCACGGATATCGGCATCCCGGTTTCCGTTCAGCAGGTTCTCCAGCATATCGCCGAGCAGAATGATGTCCCGACTGAAACTGTCGGCAGCGGTCTGGGCGTTAATACCCCCAGAAAGAATTTCTCTCAGGTTTCGAACCAGCCGGCTGGCAATGGCGATATGACTCGAGACCACATAGACTTCCCTGGGCCGGGCATTGATATCAACCAGTACTGTGGCCACTTCATCGAGGCCACCGCTGAGCTGAGCCACACTGGAATTGAGAGAACGGGACGTATCGTCCAGTGGTTCGATCTGTTCTGACTGGGCCAGGATGACTTCAACATCCTGATCAATCAGCGTAAATGTGTCTTCCAGATCCTTGAGACCCTGCAACAGCTCCTCGGTACCCGGTAACTGCACCATGTTGATTTCAGGATTGCCGTTACGGAGGTTACTCAGATTCCTCCTGATTACCTGACGTGTGTCACGCAGATCCTCGAACTCTTCCATTGAACCTGTGGCAGCAACCGTGGCAAATTTCGTGATCTGCGAGGTATCGAACTTGATGTCGTTGATCGTACTGTTGTGGTCTGTTTGAGACTGGGTACTCTCAGCCAGAAGGAAGAAATTGGTGATCGACGCAATGAACGCGATCAATGCTAGAATCCCGACAATCAACACCAGACTACCGGATTCTCTGGTTTGAATACTACCCGCTGTTGAGCTCATAAGTGACTACCCTATTTATGTACTGTTATTCAGTTAACTCTACCGCTGCCGGCATGATCGTTGACGTCCTGGTTGCAGCCTGCAGGAAATTCGGATCATTGATCAGTCGCTGAAAGTCAATAACCCCCCAATGTTCATCACCCTTGTCATATTCCTGAATGATGAAGTCTGAAACCGGATGCTCTTCGAACTGACTGTCACCGGACTCATCTTCCGGTTCGAATCGGCGCTGGCCAATCACTTCATCAACCAGCAGCCCCACCACAGAGCCTGGTTGCTGAACAACAATGACCCGTGTTGAACGGGTCACATGTGTTGGCCGATCTGTCAGAAACAGACGCAGGTCGACAAAGGCGATCAGGTTGCCTCGGACATTGGCAATGCCCATCATCCAGTTTTTTGAACCAGGGACACCGGTCAAATCCTGCATGTGCAGGATTTCAACGATTTCGTGAATCTGACAAACCAGGTTGGCATCCATCAGTCTGAATGCAATACCGGACCAGACACCCTCGGCCATCAGCTGCTGCGGCAAGGCAACAGTGTGCATGAGACTGCGCTTTTCGTAATCGCGCAGCATCTCGAACGGTGAGCTGATCTGTTTGTTCTGTTCCTGTTCCATATTAGCCCTGGTTGATGTTTGCGTTTATCTTCTCGATCAGCAACCCGTCCTTGACCGGTTTGGTGACGAAATCCCGAGCGCCCTGACGCAAACTCCATACGCGATCGGTTTCCATGTTCTTGGTGGTCACAACGATGACCGGAATGTGACTGGTGTCATCCATCTTCGACAGCTTTCGTGTCGCCTGGAAGCCGTTCATGCCCGGCATGATCACATCCATCAGGATAAGGTCCGGCTGCCAGCTGGATGCTTTTTCGATACCGCTTTCGGCATCTTCTGCAGATTCAACTTCAAAGCCTTTCGATGTCAGCATCTTGGTATAGATGTGCACATCGGTCGGGGAATCATCAATAATCAGTATTTTGGGCATTTTGGTTCACAAGTTCAGTTTTCAGTCATCATCCTCTATCAGCTGGCCACTACTGACAGCGAACGAATCGCTGTCTACATGTTCATGGATAGCACCGAGAAGCTCATCCCGGGTAAACGGTTTTGTCAGATACTGCTCGGAACCGACGATCCGGCCCTTCGCCTTGTCAAACAATCCGTCCTTACTCGAGAGCATAATCACGGGGGTTGTCTTGAAGATGCTGTTGTTCTTGATCAGCGCACAAGTCTGGTAACCGTCCAGGCGCGGCATCATGATATCGACAAAGATGATGTCAGGCTTGTGATCGGCAATCTTGGCAAGTGCCTCGAAGCCGTCATTAGCAGTTATGACATGGCATCCTTCTTTTTTCAGAAGGGTCTCGGCCGTGCGTCGGATGGTTTTGCTATCGTCGATAACCAAAACCTTGAGGCCATCAATAGATCCAGCTTCCACAATCACTCCCGTGAAGTCATCATTCAGATTAATCCATACTCACAGTCTGTATTACCTAATCATCACCTGTTTTGTCAAGTTTTTTGCCTAAGTCATTACAAATAGTACAAAATCCATTTTGATTGCAAGACCTGAAAAAACCACCCGTGATTCAGTGCAAAGTCGACTGTGCCCCATTTGATTGTACTCTTTTGGCCACTTAATACCACAGGAATAGGAAATTGTAACAATCTGACACAATCCGGGTACCCCCTGAACAAATCCAGGTACCGCTGGTCTGATGCAAATGGTGACGGAGCCCGTATCAGTGACGTCACAGCCCTGGCGATGGCGTGTATAATTCGGGCTGGTACAGAACCGGTTAAGGCAAGAGGAGAAGAAGATGTCATACCGAGTGGGCATGGTGATGGACCCGATCGAGTCGATCAACACCAGAAAGGACTCCAGCTTTGCCATGCTGCTGGAGTGCCAGGCTCGTGGCAACAGCCTGTTCTACATGACTGCCGACAACCTGACCGTTCAGAACGGCGAAGCCCGTGCACTGATGAGCCAAATCGAGGTTCGCGATCAGCCCGAGGACTGGTTCAGCATCATCGATCAGTCCGTCCAGCCGCTGACCTCTCTCGACTACTGCCTGATGCGCAAGGACCCGCCATTTGACATGCAGTACATCAATGACACCTATGTCCTGGGTATCGCCGAACAGGCCGGACTGACAGTGGTCAATCGTCCGGCCGCCCTGCGTGACATGAATGAAAAAGCCGTCATTGCCCACTTTCCGCAGTGCACACCCGAGACCATGATCGGTAGGAACCCGGCGTCGCTGAAGGCATTCATACAATCACTCGGTGATGCGATCGTCAAACCGCTCGATGGCATGGGAGGCCGATCCATCTTTCGGGTGCAGGCAGATGACCCCAACCTCAATGTGATCCTGGAAACAGTCAGCAACGAGGGGCACGACATGATCATGGTTCAGTCCTACATCCACGAGATTGACCAGGGCGACAAGCGCATTCTCATTGTCGATGGCGAAACCGTACCCTATGCACTGGCTCGGATTCCGGCAGCTGACGATTTCCGGGGCAACCTGGCCAAGGGTGGCAGCGGTCACGGCATCGAGCTGAGCGAACGTGACCTGTGGATAGCCAATCAGGTCAGCCCGCTGCTGACCGAGCGTGGTGTCGTATTTGCCGGTCTGGATGTCATCGGCGACTACCTGACTGAAATCAATGTCACCAGCCCGACCTGCATTCGTGAACTGGATCAACTTTTTGACCTGAATATCGCTGGACAACTCATGGATAGTATTGAATCATCGCTTCGATGAACGAACCCTCACCGATCAACAATTCAGACCGGCTCAGCGTCACCCTGGTGTTCGCAATCCTGTTCCTGTCGGTGTTGATCTTTGGCGTCACCTTCACCTACGACGAACCGGTCGACCCCAACATCCTGCCTTCGATGGAAGTCATACTGGTGCAGAAACAGAGCGAGACCACGCCGGATGATGCCGACTATCTGGCTCAGGTGTCGCAGGATGGTGGCGGCAATGTCAATGATCAGGTGCGCCCGACCAGCCCGACCAGTGGTCCGATTCCCAAACTCGAGCGCGGTGAAGCACCAATACCCGTACCCAATACCACGCCCACGGCCGCAGAACGCACACCCGTCAAGGTGCTGACACAGGCCACCTCGGAACAGACCACTGAACCGGTTGAACCCAGGGAAGACAAGCCCGACAGGCCCAATCCGACTGCAGCCGAACTGCTGCGTCGTACCCAGGAGCTTGCCCGGCTTGAAGCCGAAATAGGCAAGGAACTGGAAGCCTATGCCAAGCGCCCGCGCAAGAAATTCATCAATGCGAGAACCCGCGAGTATGAATTCGCAGGCTACATGCAGGCCTGGGTCGAGAAAGTGGAACGGCTGTCGACCCTGAACTACCCGGCTGAAGTGAAGCGCAGGAACCTCGACGGACAGATGGTCATCACCGTGGCGCTGACGCGTGCAGGACTGATTGACAGCATCGACATTATCAAGCCTTCCGATTACAAGATACTCAATGAGGCCGCCGTGCGACTGATCAGGCTCGGCGAGCCCTATGCGCCATTCCCTGAGACATTCCGTGACAAGGTCGACTTGCTGCATATCACGCGTACCTGGATCTTCACCACGGACTACGGCCTCAAGGGCGAGTAAGTTGACGATTGCACGCTCGAGGTTACAGAGCCTTCACAATAGGTTATGATCGTCACATGAGTGATGACAGTTATCTCAACAATCATCTGCTTATTGCAATGCCGGGACTGAAAGATCCAAACTTTGAACGTTCCGTAACCTACATTTGCCATCATAACGACGCCGGTGCCATGGGCATCACCATCAATCGCACATCCGATCTGGCCGTCGCTTCAATTCTCGACCAGCTGCACATCAAGCACGATGACCAGATCTGGGCTCACCGCAATGTCATGATCGGCGGCCCCATCCAGCAGGACCGTGGTTTTGTTCTGCACAACATGGGCAATGACTGGAACTCCTCGTTTCCTGTCTCCGATGAAATCACGCTGACGACATCCAAGGACATACTCGAGGCAATCGCCATCGATGTGGATCCGGCCAACACCCTGCTTGCGCTGGGTTATTCGGGCTGGGGGCCCGGTCAGCTGGAACATGAAATCCTTGAAAACAGCTGGATGAGTGCACCGGCGACACCCTCCATCATCTTCGACTGCCCGGTCGAACACCGCTGGGACATGGCTGCTGCCATGATCGGCGTCGACGTCAACAAGCTGTCTCCCTACTCCGGCCATGCCTGACAGCGACAATACTTCGCCTGAGCCGGACAACACAATCGCTGCAAACACCACCTATCTCTGTTTTGATTACGGGGCACGCAAGACCGGAGTGGCCGTTGGCCAGTTGCTCACGCGGACCGCCACACCGGTGGAAACCATCAACTACCCGAGAGACAGGGTTGATTATGACCGGATCGCCGCCCTGATTGAGGAGTGGAATCCTGCGGCACTGGTGGTGGGCCTGCCGCTGACCGAGGACGGCACTGAACAGGAAACCACCGCCCGGGCCAGGCGCTTTGCCAGGCAACTCAGGCACCGCTTCGGCCATGTTGTACATTTTGCCGAAGAACGGTACAGTTCGCGTGCCGCGCAGGACCGGTTCCGGAACATGAGAAAGGCCGGTGCGGCCAGGCGCGGCGCGGCCGGCCGCGAGGATGCGGTGGCGGCTCAGATCATCCTGGAGAACTGGCTTGAACAACAACCTGCCTGATGCCCAACAGACGCTCGATGAGCTGATCGATGAGATACGCACGTCGATCGATGCCGGTGAAGTCGAAAACCCCGTCCTGGTCGGCATCCTGACCGGCGGTCTGTGGGTCGCCGACAGCATTGCCGAACAGATTCATTTCAGTGAACCAACTGGCTCGATCGACATCGGCTTTCATCGAGATGATCATCATCAGCGCAGTGCAGCGACACAGGGCAGCGGCGTGGTCCGGCCCTCACGCATCAACCATGACCTTGAAGGTCGCGACGTCATTCTGGTGGACGACGTGCTGCATACCGGTCGCACCATCCGTGCAGCACTGAACCATCTGTTCGAATACGGCAGACCACGCTGTGTCAAGCTGGCCGTGCTGGTGTCAAGATCCGGCAGACAGCTGCCGATCGAACCCGATTACTGTGCTGCCAGTCTGCAATTGCCCGACAACAAGCGCATCAAGCTGCACGGACCTGATCCTCTCGGCTGGCAATGGAGTGAGCCCGATGTCAGTTGAACAGTATGACCGTGAGCATCAGCGGCTGAATCATTTCCTCACCATCGAGGGACTGAAACGTGACCTGCTGATACAGATACTGGACAACGCCGAGACCTTTGCCGTGGCTGCAGACCGGCAGGTACGCAAGTTTCCGACGTTGCGCGGCAAGACCATCGTCAATCTGTTCTTCGAGTCCAGCACACGAACGCTGACCACGTTCGAGCTGGCCGCCATGCGACTGTCTGCCGACGTGGTCAACCTGAATCTTGATCATTCCAGCACCAGCAAGGGCGAATCTCTGCTGGATACACTGCGAACGCTTGAGGCCATGCACTGTGACATGTTCATCGTGCGGCACAGCGACAGCGGTGCAGCCCACTTCATCGCCTCTCATGTGAAGGATGGCGTCGCTGTGCTCAATGCCGGTGACGGCCAGCATGCACACCCGACCCAGGCCATGCTCGATTGTTACACCATTCGCCGACACAAGCCGGATTTCGAAAACCTGCGTATTCTGATCGTCGGAGACATCCTGCATTCCCGCGTGGCACGATCGCAGATCATGGCGCTCAACACGCTGGGTGTTCGCAGCATTTCGGTACTGGCACCACCCACGCTGATGCCCACCGGCATTGCCGCACTGGGCGTGGATGTGGAAACCGACCTGGATTCAGCCGTTGCCGACAAGGATGTGATTATCATGCTGCGGGTGCAGCACGAACGAATACGTCATGCTCAATTGCCAGGACCGCGGGAATACAACCAGCGCTACGGGCTCACGGAAAGACGACTGGCGATGGCAAAACCCGATTGCATGATCATGCATCCGGGGCCAATCAACCGGGGTGTCGAAATCGATTCAGCCGTTGCCGACGGGCCACAGTCGGTGATACTCGAACAGGTCAGCAATGGCGTTGCCGTGCGCATGGCGCTGTTGTCGATGATACTGGGGTGAACATGAGCAATCACAGATTACAGGGTGCCCGACTCATCGACCCATCCCAGACCCAATTGCCAGAGACCCTCCACGTGCGTGATGGTCACTTTGCCGCAGCACCCGCTGACGAGCAGGCTAACGACACTGTCATCGACGGTACCGGCCTGCTTGCCCTGCCCGCCCTTAT
Source organism: Lysobacterales bacterium (assembly GCA_965212525.1). GTDB lineage: Bacteria > Pseudomonadota > Gammaproteobacteria > Xanthomonadales > SZUA-38 > SZUA-38. The sequence continues at coordinate 2,026 of CBDBVC010000048.1, read as the reverse complement.
CGACCTGTCATTGTGGTTTGGCCAGAGTGATTACCGGCCACCTGAAGCTGCTGCCGATGAATCAGCGGCCGCCATCGCTGCCGGCTTCGGCGGTGTGTGCCTGGCCACCGACTCGACCGTCTGGCAGTCAATGCGCCCGGTTGCGACAGAAACAGATCTGACACAATCGGATTCGATGCTGGATTATCTGCCCATCGGGCCCATGTCGATTTCTGCCGCCGATGATGCCGGGCGCATGAGAACTCACGGCATTCGGCATTTGTGTAACGGCCTCTACAACCCTGGCGATAAAGCCGAGTTGCTGTCGGCATTCAGGGCCGCCGCTGCTCATGACATGACCGTTCACAGTTACATACAGGACTGTGAGCTGGGTCGACATGGCTGTGTTCATGACGGCATGACAGCAGCCCGGCTGGGCCTGCACCCCATACCCGTGGTGGCCGAAACCATGGAATTGTCTCGATTACTCACCATGGTTGAACAAACCGGGGCTCGCCTGCACATCAAGTGTGTTACCTCGGCAGCTGCCGTCAGACAGATCGAGACGGCAAAACAGTCCGGTCTGCCAGTCACGGCGGACACCTCGATTGCACACCTGTTTCTGACTGAGCACGATGTCAGCGGATTCGACTCGCGCTGTCACGTCCTGCCGCCGCTGAGGTCGACCGAAGATCGCGATTCACTGATTGATGCGGTTCGTACCGGTGTGATCGATGCCATCTGCAGTGAGCATCAGCCGCTCAACCGTGATGCCAAACTGGCACCGTTCCCGTCCACCGAACCCGGCATGTCCACGCTGGATGTATTTCTGGCACTGGGCCTGCGACTGATCGAGGATGAAGTCATGACGCTTGAGAAGTGGGTTGAACTCAGTCACATCAATCCGGCCAGAATACTTCGGCTCAAGTCCATAGGTTTCAGTCAGGGTGCACAGGCGAACTACATCCTGGTTGACCCGAACCTGGATTTCGAATGCATTGCAGAAACACTGACGAGCAGCAGCCCTCACTGCCCCTTCACGGGATGGAATTTCAATGGACGTGTGGTCTTGAGCTGCCTCAAGGGCCGTCGCGTATTCAGACGCGAGCCGGCATAGAAGCCAGCTCACGGATTGCCTTACAGCATGCCGTCGTCTTCGTCCGAATCAACAAGACCAATCTCGCTCATGCCCTGCGACAGTGAATTGGCATCGCCGCCCTGGCTCAACTTGATACGCAACCTGACTTCGTTGGCCGAATCGGCGTGCCTCAATGCGTCCTCGTATGAAATTTCACCGGCCTGGTACAGCTCGAACAGGGCCTGATCGAAGGTCTTCATGCCCTGATTGAGCGATTCCTTCATCAGATCCTTCATCTTGTGAATCTCGCCCTTGCGAATGAGCTCTGACATCAGTGGTGAATTGAGCAGCACTTCGACAGCGGCTCGCCTGCCCTTGCCGTCTGGCGTCGGTATGAGCTGCTGGGCGATGACTGCGCGCAGGTTGAGTGACAGATCCATGTAGAGTTGTGAGCGTCGATCCTCGGGGAAGAAGTGAATGATCCGGTCCATCGCCTGGTTGGCATTGTTGGCGTGCAACGTGGCCAGACAGAGGTGACCGGTTTCGGCGAAGGCGATGGCGTGTTCCATCGTCTCGCGTGTCCGGATCTCACCGATCATGATCACATCCGGCGCCTGACGCAGTGTGTTTTTCAGCGCCACCTCGAATGAATCGGTATCCAGTCCAACCTCACGCTGCGTGACAATGCAGGATTCATGCTTGTGCACGAATTCGATCGGATCTTCGATGGTGATGATGTGTCCGGTGGAATTCAGATTGCGGTAGCCGATCATGGCCGCCAGCGATGTCGATTTACCAGTACCGGTCGCACCCACGAAGATGATGATACCGCGCTTGGTCATCGACAGGTTTTTCAGGATGGGCGGGAGATTGAGGCTCTCAACGGTCGGGATCTTGCCCTCGATACGCCGCAGCACCATGCCCACATGATTACGCTGGTAGAAGGCACTGACACGGAATCGCCCGATG
>CBDBVC010000047.1:0-13240 GCA_965212525.1 Lysobacterales bacterium | reverse complement strand
CAGTGATCAGTAACGGAATGAATCTGTTGAGCGTCGATTCTTACGATCAACGAATCATCATGGGAGTTGTTCTGCTGGTGGCCGTATTGATCGACAACATCAAACGAAAACGCGCAGACGGGGCATAGGCAACCGTCACTGCGAATTCTGTGACCAACTGGGCAACCGCCAGCTGGCGACCTGGAAACGCAGATGCAGCGTGGCTCACGGGGTAGGCTGGCCAGTCCAGCTGCTGCCTTCCTGTGGATCATCGCTCACGTGTCTCGATGATTCCGGCAGCCAATCTGTCGAATCGGGATCACTGAAGCGACTCGCCCTTCCCCACAGTTCAGCCAGACTGTCCTGATACAACAGGCTCCAGTCAGGCGCCGAACGAATTGCAGCGGTGGCATCCGGGTGTCGTTTGCGTTCTAACAGCACCAGATCGGGTGACTTGTACTCCAGTGCCCGCATCGGATCGAAGGGACCGGAAGCGGGTTCACGATAACGTCCGGTTGAAGGCGACTCACCCAGGATGAAGTCGAAGTACATGTCAATGATCGACTGCGGGTAACATGTGCGAAATCGACCATCGATGGCAATCTGAGAATCCGAGTCCGTCTGAGCAAACGTCGCCAGAGCATATTGGGCCCAGTTGAAGGTCACCAGGACGCGACCGTGCAATTGATGGTCTGCCATGTATTGCAACGCAGAAACCGGATAAAACCCTCGATCAACGTGCAACTTCGCTTGCCTCGAATACTGCAACACCGTGAGCACTGCGACAATGATACAGCCTGCGAATAGAGCCATGGTGCTGCCGCGACGGTGGGGCAAAGTCGCTGAAGGTCGTCGCACACGTTCTGTGAAGTATTCCACGACCTGACGAACAATCGATTCGATATGTGGCGCCAGCACGAACGTCGCCATGATCGCAAGAAACGGCAGATGTCGCTGGTGGGACAAAGCCTGCCAGGCCAGCAATCCCATTATGACGAAGCCTGGCCAGCGCCGTGGCAGTCTGGTTCGATTCAGACACAGGATCGTTCCGAAACCAATGATCCAGAAACGGCAGGCCTTCTACAGAAAAGATCGGCAGCGGAGCCCATTCAGAGATTTCCGGTCGTGGTCGACCGAGTGACGAAAGCATCCATGTATGCAACTCCAACCCATAGGGATTGAGCATGCACCCAATGCAGCTTGCCGCAAACAGTGCCGCGGTGATGACGGACTGCACGAACCAATCGATGGTCACGGCTCGCGAGCAGGTCAATAACATCCAATCCCAGCCAGGCCGCCAGAAATAGCCATACCGGCAAGGTAGCCACCGTGTGAATTGGTCCAAAAACACATGAGGCCCGGGATCAGCCATAACCACCGTCCGCCTCCGGCATTCTCACCTGAACGATGCCTCACGACACCCGGCGCGCCTGTCGCCAGCAGACAAATGAGTGCGGCGGCGCTCACGTAGCTCAGCATGTGAGGCCGAATGAGCCAGTGAAATGAAGTACCCAGGGCAACCACGCCAACCCACAACTGCACTCGTTGCCAAACCTGCTCCGCAGCGGCGTGCGTAGCACAAAGGAAGTCCGAGCAGCAGGATCGTCAGCACAGACTTCAGCAGGAGTAATCCTGTTTGACCACCGGCGGTGTCGGCAGCAGCGAACAACAGTTCCGCCACATTCTCATGATTGATCCAGCGGTAGCCCTGGACCGCGTACGACCATGTTGTCGTCGAGTGCAGATGCCCGTCGTAAATCACTTCCTTACCGTATTGTACGTGTCCCCAAAGATCCGGATCGGCCTTGCTGCGTGACATGACCAGCAGGCCTGCCAACACGATGGCGGTCAACCAGACAACGCGTGAATACCGCCCAACGCGCGATTCGCCATTTGTGGAAGACGATTTCATTCCTGCAGCTCACTGTGTCCACCTGACGGTGAGAAAAAGCAACACGATGTGAGCCTAGCTCGTAAACCCGCAGGAGGTCGGAAGAAATCCGGTCATGCCGGTTCTAAGGCCGAAATGGTGTGCTTCGGGCAGCAAAGGGCCCGAGGCGGACGCGATCCATGAAGGATGGGCCGGGTTGTCCACCGATAAGCGGGCTCCCAACGACCTGGTGATTTGGTGTTGCGTGTCGGAACCGGCTCGCCGGAATTGAGCATGCTTACATGCTGGAAGATCACATCTCCGTTACCGACAATACGCATCAGAAACTTTTTGCGCCTATGTCGAATGGAACCTGTCATGCCGCGACACAATCAGTTTCGACATCAGTCGTACCCCACGATCCCTCAAATCAAACCAACGCGGCATGTGCTGCGCACTGATCCGGAACCTGTGGACTTCGGCCGCCTGCATACTCAGCATGACGTGCAACAGGTCGTTCTCGTGCCAGGCACGTTTTGCCGGTAAAGATCCGTTCAACATCGCTGGTACTCTTAGGGCCGTGCCGGAACACCTGCCGGTGATCGGTGCTCAGCTTCATAGTGCCGCCGACAGCATTGAGAACGCAACACAGGACATCTTTAGCGCTGTCGCCGAAGACACGGGCAACTACACGGATGAGTTCACTCGACGTTTCGAGGACCTGGTTGGAGGTGATCCGCAGGTAGCGTTGCTGGATCCCACCTGGGACCGGACAGAACCATCATTTTGCACGTGCCGACCTGGCGGTGCGCTTGTGTGAGTTATCTGGATGGCCGGGACGTGTTCGGCCAGGAACAGATCCTTCTGTGGGGACACTCACACGCTGGCAATGGATTTGCGTTGCTCAGCAATCTGTTGGCAAATCACCGGCAGTCGGTCGATCGGTTTTTTGAAGCCTGCGGCTACCCGGAGGCCGATCACTGGCGGCGCGCGCATGAGACACTCAAGATGAACGCGTCGCCTCACCCACTGGCCAAACACCTCACAGTAGCGACGTTCGGGACGCCGGTTCGGTATGGCTGGGATGCTGATGGGTTCAACCAACTGTTTCCATGTCCTGTTTGACCGAGGCGGAATTGACCCGGATCAGATCACGACTCAACCGGTGTTCCCTCCTCGCTTGAATGAGATACTGAACGCGACCTATGGTGACTGGGTTCAGGCGTTTGCGATCGCGGGAACAGATGTGGTACCTCCGGCACCCGGTCCAATGAAAAGGGATACCCTGATGAATGAGCTGCTTCTGCAGGGGCTTGATTCCCCGGAACTCACATTTGATACGCGGCTGATCCCCATCAAACGTCTACGGATCCTGTGTGCTCGCTGGAAAACGGGAAACGCGCTGTCACACTGACGGTCACAACCTATTGGTCGACTACCAGCCGACCGATCCGACAATGCCCGGACAGGCAATCGAAACAAGTGTGTTTGGCCATGGAGTTGCCACCACGCTCGAGTGGCTGCCTGCCCATCTTGCCCTGCTCATCAGGCGCATGGATCTCACCCGTCCGCGATAGCATCTTTCCGATACCAACTGAGAACACAATGAACCGGTCCCTGCTTCTTTTTCTATTATTCGTTTGCCGGACGCCGGCTATGCCCGATGAGCTCCGGATGAACCAGATTCAGGTGATGGCGGAACTCACAATTCCTACCACGTTCAGCCCTCCGAACCCATGTTGACTCTCATCGGCATGACGAATAAAGACCTGCCCGGAACTCTGGAATACACACACCGGCCACTTCCGGAACAATTCGCGAAACTTGGCATGCGGCAGATCGAAATCGACCTGTTCGCCGACCCGAATGGCGGGCTCTATGCGAACCCTCGTGGGCGTGCCGTTCTTGCGTCAAAAAAACTGCCGCAGGGACCGGATGCTGACCCAAATGGAGATATGAAGAATCCTGGTTTCAAAATCCTGCACATACAGGACATCGACTATCAGACCACAGTGCGAACACTTCAGGGAGCTCTCAGACAAATCCACTCCTGGTCGGCACGTAATCCAAAACACGTGCCTTTGTTTGTCCTGCTGGAACTCAAGGACGATGCAGCATCACCACTCTTAACAACGCCAGTGAAGTTTGACGCCGGCCAACTCGATGCCCTGGACGCTGAGATCCTCAGCAGTTTTTGACGACAGTCAGCTAATCACTCCGGATGCAGTTCGAGCACAACATCAGACACTGCGCGAAGCAGTGCTTCAGGCCGGCTGGCCAACTCTGGAAGCCGCACGAGGCAAGGTGATGTTTGCACTCGACAACGCCGGACACCATCGCGACATGTACGTCGACGGTCATCCATCCCTGAACGGACGTGTGTTATTCGCCACACCGAAACAGGAAACTGATCCGGAGGCCGCGTTCTTCAAGCTCAATGATCCTGAGTCACAGTTTGACAACATCCGGCGACTTGTTTCGGCAGGTTTTATCGTGCGGACACGTGCCGATGCAGCGACTGAGCAGGCTCGAACGAACGACACGACTCGCCGGGAAAAAGCATTCGACAGCGGTGCCCAGCTGATCAGCACAGACTACCCTGAACCTGACAAACGGTTCTCGGAGTACTCAGTCCGTTTTCCCGACGGACATGCCGTTCGACTGAACCCCTTGAACATGCCGGGTGAACAGTTCAACGATGTCGATCTTCTACGATAGAGCAGTTTTCGAAAAGTCGTGGCCGGTTCTGGCTCGCGGGGGCAATGGATCATGGGCTCTGGCACGTTCATCGCGGCCACGAATCAGCGTAATACGCTGTAGTCATGTATTGTCGCGGATCTGTATCACGGCCGACTGTATCGTGAGACCGCTCATTTCGGTGCCGCGAATGCTGAGCGTGTTGAATGGCTCCAGCAGAGCTGTGACATTGAAAATCACTTCGATCCACGCGGCAGAGTCACGGCTGTCGGAAAACCGGTACCTGATGATTGTTGAGCCTGACATCCAGCGACACTGTGTCAGTCGTGAGAATGATGAGGACTTCAGAGGATTCTGTCAGACCAGTCGGCCGATGAAATCTCCGAGTCAGTTCACAGGAAGAACCAACCGCCCGGAATCTGAAACGGCAGTGAAACCCGGACCCGGCTCCGAGTCATTCGAACGCCGTTGCCATGGGCCGGCGAGCCGTATTGTGTGATGCGACATGACGATGGTTCCTGACAAGTCTCCGCAACACAGGCCGGGCTGCACCAGCATGTTCGCACGTGACCGCGAGCAGCAACTGACGGGTATTCAGGATCCAATGAGCAATCGGGCGGCGTCGAGCGCAAAATACGTCAGGATTCCGTCGGCCCCTGCACGTTTGAATGCCAGCAGGCTCTCCAGCATCACGGCGTCACGATCGAGCCAGCCTTGTTCGGCCGCCGCGTTCAACATGGAGTATTCGCCGCTCACCTGATACGCAAATGTCGGCACGTTGAATGTTGTACGAACCCGTTGCACGATGTCCAAATAAGGCATTCCCGGTTTGACCATTACCATATCGGCACCTTCCGCAATATCCAGTTCCACTTCGCGCAGCGCTTCGTCGGTGTTGGCCGGGTCCATCTGGTACGTCCGCTTGTCACCCTTCCCAAGGTTTCCAGCCGAGCCAACAGCATCACGGAACGGACCGTAAAACGCCGACGCATATTTGGCAGCGTACGACATGATCGCGACGTGGTCGTGTCCGGAAGCATCCAGCACTGCACGGATGACTCCAACACGCCCGTCCATCATGTCCGAAGGTGCAATGACATTGCTGCCGGCGCTGGCCTGAACGACGGCCTGTTGCGCCAAAATGTCCAGAGACTCATCGTTGGCCACGTAGCCGTCTCGCAACACTCCATCCTGTCCGTGGCTGGTGTAAGGATCCAGTGCGACGTCGGCAATGACGCCGATTTCGATTCCGGCGTCGCGAATTGCTCGCAGACTGCGGCAGATCAGATTATCCGGGTTGGTCGCTTCTCTTCCGTCGTCTGTTTTGCGGTCTGAAGGTGTCACAGGAAAAACCGCAAACCGCCGGAATGCCAACATCATTTGCCTGACGGACCTGATCGACCAGTCGGTCGATCGTCAGCCGGTTAACTCCTGGCATCGATGACACAGGTTCAACGGTATTGTCTCCGTCGATCACAAACACTGGCAAAATCAGATCGTCAACAGTCAGATGGCTCTCGCGCACCAACCGCCGAGACCAGTCGGTCCGGCGGTTCCTGCGAAGTCGCAACTGTGGAAACCGCCCAACGAATTTCGGCACATCAGGCATAGCTGAGTCTTCTGAATGAATGACCGGTGACCCGGAAAACCGATTGACTACAAGACAGTCAGCAGTATAGGTGATCCCCACGAAAGTTGCCCTGTGGACAGGGCAGACATCCCCGCAAGCAGCCAGCCGTTCCGACAGTCCGGGTTTGGGCTCCGTAATCGGTCAATGACCTAACCTTTCGATCTCTTCCACGCGAACATATTTGCCGCCAGTCTCAGTGGCCAGCCGTTGCATCCATGTACGTCCTCGCGACTCCGGAGCAGCGACAGCGAACTGTAGAGCATGAATTCGCACATGCGACTTGTGACGGATCAATACACGTCTGATATCCCCACTTGCGTGGGCGCTGTCCTGACCATCGCTTAGAAAATAGATTACGTCCGGATTCAAAGCCAAAGCATTCCTGAGTGCACTCAGGTGATTTGACGCACCAAGCGAATCTACGGCATCAAGTTCGTGTGTTGCCAGTCCGATGTTCTGCGCTGTGGCCCGATGGTAGTCCTCATCGATACCCCTCAAACGCATTTTCAGCGGCTCATTTCCGTAGAAGATAATCTGAAACTCCTGATCAGGCTCCAACAGACTCAGCAAGCTTTTGATCCGGATTACTGCTCGATCCGCGGTTCCCATCATTGAAGCTATGCTATCTGACGCATCGAGCAGGTAGACGCGGCGACGGCCGCTTTCCATAAAGTTCACGACGGGCAACTCAGACAGGTCAGGATTCCGTGATCGATCGGCCACATGATGGCCATCCGGGGACACTAAAATCCTTGACTGCTCCGCCTTCGGATTCTCGACAGCAGAGCCAATGCGGTCGAATGATTGCGACATTCGGGACCGCTGCAGAACATCGTGGTTCGTCGGCATGGCATCAGCTTCCTGTGAGCTGTCAGCCTTGGCGTTCCTGGCATCCCGGGCAGTGTCGGTCTCTCTGATCGGCTGCTGTTTCCAGATCTGACATGCGCAGCAGCACTTGATCGGTCTGTCCAAAATCGCTGAGTGGCCAATTGAATCAGTCTGATTTCGCGGAATTCTTTCCCCTGCACATCGGTCGTGACTGGTCGGTGGCAACCTCGTCCGCGACAGACACAAGACGCCGATGATCAAACCATGCAAAAACACCGACCCCAAACTTCCCGGCAACAGGGATTGCAGGGTTCGGGTTTTGCGCCTTCGGTGATGCGGAGACCTGGGATGGCATTGAGACGTCATCTTCTGAACTGATAGCACGATAAGCAGGCTGCTATCCGGTGAAATTTCCTGGCACCGCCCATGCTGCACAGATCACCGCTGGACACGAAGGTACTTTCCTCCGGTTTCACTCGCCAGAGAATGCAGCCAGGTGAGGCGTCGCGATTCTGGAGCACCAGGAGCAAACTCCACAACATGAACTCGAGGCACCAGCTGAGTTTTGCCCCAGGAGGTTCCTTAGGTCGTCTCTCGTCAAACTGGCATCCTGGCCATCGGTCAAAAAATAGACAACGTCCGGCTTCAGTTAAAACGCCGCCAGGAGCGCCGGCAGATGTTTGGTACCTCCTCCGGAATCGACCGTTTCGATCTCGTCTTTGGCCAGAATAAGATTCGCCGCGGTTGCCCGGTACACATCTTTCGCTCCGCCTTTCAGACGCATTGGTATCGTTTCGTCACCGTAGAAAAGAACCTGGAACTCCTGATGTGCCTCAAGCATCCGCAGACTTGCCAGCAGCTGAGACTGGGCAAGTTCCATGCGACCACCGTTGTGCATGCTGCCTGATGTATCGATCAGATAGACAAATCGTTTCCCGCTGTCAGCGATGTCCATGAATGCTGTTTCATCAGGCCCCGGTGTCTCTGAAACGCGCCGGACAATCGGCCACCGGTTGGAGGAACCAAGCGAGAAGGGAGATCCATACCCGGCAATGGCGCACCGACGCCGACCACATCCGGCAGTTCGATTGATGTGTTTGGGCTCGGCGAGTCCACGTGCTCCAGCAATTTGTTGACGCTCGGAACACTCTCTGGTACAGCGACATTAACGTCGGGAACAGCTTCAACTTCGCCGTCCTGGGCCGGATCCACAACTGCAGCGGGTGGCAGTTCTGAATCTGTTTGCTCGGTCGCATCATCCGGGAGTTGTGTCAGCCCGATGGTTCGGTATTCATTGCCGCCTGCATCGACCGGCACACCTTTCTCACACCCCCGCGCGGCAAGGACCGTTGCGGCAATGATTATGCCGTGAAATAAGATCGACGCGAGGCTGCTCGGCAGCAGAGACTGCAGCAGTCCGTGATTCAGGATCTCGCGTCGGTGAAATCTGGGATGGCATTGTGCTGCCTGCACGGCCGCCGAGACCGAAAAAGAGATCAGTCGCCGGATGCCGCGGAATCGGCATCTGTTGCCGGAGTATCCGGTGAATCAGCGCCCTGGCCTGCCGGAGCATCCTGCGAATCGGAACCAGCTGCTGCGGCTGCCTCGGGATTGGCCGCTTTCTGAATCGCTTCGATTGTGGGCTCCGTCAAATCCAGTTCCAGCTGGCCCTCGGGTGCTTCGAAATGAAACTGACTATCGTCAACGGTGTCGCTGACGGTCATGCCGCGAAAGTCCAGAGTGATCAACGGGCGGACCTGTTTCAATTCCGGATTGGGATGCTTCTTGAGATACTGAATGCGTCGCGGGAGCATTGCATCGGCGTCGACGTACACGCGAATGTATTCGGGCATCCAATTTGGCCGAGGCGCATCCGGATCATTGACTTGAAAATACTGTGCCAGTGACTCTGCCGTCCATCGGCCGGTAATCACAAGTAGCCGTAAGTCACCGATCGACTGTTCGTGAACTTTTCCGAATTCCATGCCAACCTGCAGACGGGCAATTAGCGATTGCACTCCGCCCGCACCCAGATCCTCAAGCATCTGACCGGCTTCAAAGTTCTCTGCCTCGGCAGCAACCTTCAGGATCTCCTGAATATTCCGGCGCGTCAGACGCGCAGAATCCCCGTTTTTCCAATACGACCACAGTGCATTTCCATCGCTGACCTGTGTCAATTCACCCGTTGGCTGCTGTTTACCTGTGTCTTCCGGTTCGCCGTCCAGTTTCAGTGTCGCTTCGTCAGTTCGTCGAAGACCACGAATTGGATAGATCTGGAATTCCAATCGGATGCGATTCCCGCTCGGCCTGGACGTAACGCCCCTTTGCGTAGAACCGCAAATCCGACAAATGTACGGTTTCATAGAGGTTGCACTCCAGAAACTGCAGTGATTCCAAACGATGACGCACGTCTTTCAGGACATCCAATGCATTTCGTTCAGTCACGACGGACACCACGGTGGGGTCCGGCTTTGCTGAAGCATCGGCCGCAGCATCTTGAGGCCAGCAACGGAGAGGATAAGCTGGCCAGGAACACGGCAACGGCAGGAATTGCCGCAAAATTGCTGGTCAAACGGATTGTGAATCTGTGTGGTTTGTGCTTCATGTATGGAAAGTACTGGTTTTGCGAAAGAATTAGGTCGTTCCAACCCGACATCTAGGAGTGACAGAGCGTTTTCTGTTCGTTGAAGCGCCCCATGCGTTTTGGGGGGGTCATACGGAAGGACGAATTCTATCTCGGGTGATGAGTTCTGGTCGACAGCAAACTGCCAGACCGCGTCCGGATCAATGAATCAAGTACTCACAGTCAAGTACGGTGGGCTGGTCGGTGAACGTTGGTGCGAACAGTCAACATCTCACGGAAAGGGTTTCCAATGAGGTTTAAATTTCTAGCTTTGGGCGCCCCTGACGGCTGTCTCAATGGGATGTGCGGGTCTGCATGACGGAGGCGCCAGCAGCGTGCTGAAGTCGAACGACTACGTCAATCCGCCGGCTTCGATGCTTTCGCCACCCGGGTCCGGGTGTCAGTGGTCCGGGTCCAGGAGTTTTGGGGATGATCGCTCAGCCGGCCCCCCAATACCCAGTATCCCTGACCCAGGTCAAATTCAGCGGTCAGCCGGGCATGATCATCGGCTGGAAGGTGCCGGATGGCTGGGCAGACGACCAATTGTTCTCGGGAAGCCGGTTTGACTTCCCACAGCACGCCGTTTACCAGCTGAAATTCAGCGGCTTTGCCGGAGACGGTTACGAACAACTGCAGTTGTATCCGACCCTTGAGGTTCGGGGCACTGATCCGAGAACGCGGGAATACCTCGAACACAGCGTTGTTCCCGTCGAAGTGACTGAAGAGGATCTGGAAAACGTGCTGCACAACAACATGGTGACCAAGGTCATCTACCTGCCGGATCCGGAAAACCAATCCCGAGCAATTGCCGGAGTTGAGACATTGATCTCCACCAAGCTGGCTCCGGGAATTGATCCGGTACAGCAGGCTGAACGCATGGGCACCATTATGGTTGTTCTCCGATTCGGGAATAAGAATCTGGAAATGCCTACGGCAAGTGTCGCCTCCAACGGAACTTTTCAGCAGGTGTCCCACAAAGTCTATACTGGTCAGCAGGGCGAGTGGGTTCCCCCGATGCCGATTGCAATGTTGCCAACAGGCATCCATGGAGTCCCAGGTGCCACGATTGCGGCCGGAAGCGGAATCCCTGGACAGCCCGTGGGACCTGTCGCCGGGATGGGAATGACTCCACCCTGGGGCATGCCACGTGTCGGCACACCAATCGGACTGCCGGGTCCACCTCACCTGCCGCTTGGGGCACCGGCCGGTCTGCAGTCTCACACTCTTCGAGATCGCAGCCACCACCGGATCCCGTCACCAGTCAGCGATCTCCTGATCGATGTCAAGCAGAACCCTGCATACAACATTCCTGAGCCGGTGCGTCACATCCAGTATGAAGAAACTCATCCGACGCACGCTCCGGGTGAGCTGGCTCATCCAGTGTCACAGGCCGGTGTTATCAGCTACTGATCAGACAGGCTGATCCGTACCTTGAAACGTGGTACCAGCCTTCAAAACGGACCAAACGCAGAGGGGCGTATCGGGGACTTCCCTGATCGCCCTTCTTCTACATCACGGAACGCAGCTAATGGCCGACCGAATCTTACGATCTCTGACGCTTGTTGCCGCAGTCGCTTCGACCACTCTGTTGACAGCATCCGTCAACGGTCAGGACACGACCTTTCACCAGCCACTTAACCAGCGCACACCGCTCGGTCAATCGGCCGCATGGCTGACCCACATTCGTGGTCACCAAAGCAGTTGGCTGCAGCCCGTGCAGATTACAGTACCTGGCGGCGGTACGGTATCTGTTTACTCGGCTACCAGCGAGCCAGTTGGGGTGACAGCGTCGCCCGCAACAGTCGCCGTCAATTCAGGTCACACCTATCGGCTTCGACTCGCAAATATGCCCCATTTCCCAGACGCTGAATTGTATCCGTCAATCGAGATCCTCGATCGACTGCACCCACCGCCCGGAGAAGAGTATCGTTATCCGATTCCGATTCCGTTTTCCGAAGATGATATCCGACTGGCCCTCGGTGGTCGCCTTGTCACGCGCGTGATCTATCTCGAACAGCCTCAACTGGCCCAGCAACTGGATCCGTTGAATCGTGAGATTCCGCAATCCGTTGTCCCCTCAGAAAATGTGCTGCAGGAAGCAGACCGCCTCGGAAGACCCATGGTCATTGTCCGTATTGGAGGTCGACGGGCCGTCGAGATTTCACTCGTCCTCGATCTTCTTTGGCACGGGAGGCGCTGCGCGGCTTTCGGCTGGCGCTGCGCAGACCAGGAACCGCAGCCGCCTCAAACCACCAGAACTGCACTACGCGTTCGATGAATTTCATGCCGGAAAATTCAAGTAAGTTGGCGACTACCATGAGCACATGTGACGCGACATCGACCCGCCCTGATGCACAGCTGAAGTTCAGGTGGCCCCTGCGAGTGATGACAATTTCTGCATTGTCGTTTTCTGCCAGCCTGCAGCTCTCAAATGGCATTTGTGCCCGACCAGCCGCCAGTCGTGTTCAGCTCCGCTGACGTCGGATCCGGGTCGCCGACAGCAAACAAGCAGAAGAGCGAGTCGCCCGGCATTCTCGCCGAACCACATTCGCGATGCCAACAGCACATTCGAAGTCAGAAAAACCAACGATCATGAATCCGCCGGCCTGGTTCGACTGGGTACAGCCTTCCAAAAAGACTCGTCTCTTCGGACGGCTGTCCTGACAGAAGACCTCGGCCAGCGACACGTCATCTCCAACAATCATTCCACTTTCGCACCGGGCGAATACCGGCAGCCAACACGACGACTGTCATTATTTCACTCCCGCAGAAAACCGGCTGGACCCAGCTTTCGGAAGCATGTCGCCAGCTGATCGGTATCCTGACGAATACCTGGCAGATGGCGGTGATCGTCGATTGCCGGTTCACTACTACGGTGGAGCTCGTCAGGGCTTCGACACCGAAGACACGATCGCTGAATACTCGGGACCACCACGGCCAACCGCATGTTCGTGCGTCCAATCGAGTTGCCGTCTACGCACCGCGCTTCGGTTCTGTACAGGTCGTCGAAGGGGCAAATTCCGGAATCCGGGTATCTCACGCCATCAAAACGACTGAGTTTTCCACCGCTGGCAGCATGGAACGTCAGGAGAGGGTGAAGGCAATCGGTCAAGCAGGACGGATTTGTCGCAGTCGGCTCACGTCAGCGAGCGGATGGCGCGGAAGCAAATCAGAACCCCATTCACTCCACTGCGACTGTTCGCCCACAACGAAACGACAAAGTGGATCAGGGCCTGCAGGCAGAATCCATCAACGGACGGCAGATTCTCGAACGACAACAAGGTGGCAGGGTTCCACCAGGAGCTGGCAAATGCCGCAATCTGGTCGCGTGACCTGTTCCCCAGACTTTCGGCCGCGACTTCCCAGGCGGCCGAGGCTCATCGACGCCTGACCGCTCAGGCCTCGATCGGGATCGATCAGCGAGCTGAAAAAAGTGAGATCCATATCGTCAAACTGGCCGATCGCGAAACGGCTGAAGCCGGTGACATCATTCACTTCACGATCCGCTTCATCAACACAGGTGACTACGATCTGCATGATGTTCGCATCGTGGACAATCTGACGCCACGTCTGCACTTTGTTCCAGGCAGTGCACAGACAGATCGCGCAGGTG